>PAZC01000034.1 GCA_002716045.1 Opitutia bacterium | reverse complement strand
CGAACCCGAGCCCGAGCCGACACCAGAACCCGAGCCCGAGCCGACACCGGAGCCTGAACCGACACCGGAGCCTGAACCGACACCGGAGCCTGAACCGACACCAGAGCCTGAAGCTCCTTCAGAACCTGCTCCTGAAGCTCCGCCTGAAGCACCACCAGCAGAAGTAGACACCGATCTCTTGAACGAGGTTGACGTCGAGAAGAAGCTTTCCCGTGAAAAAGGAATTGATGCAGAAAATGCAGAAGATGCGGAAAAAATTCTTGCTGCAGTTACCAAAAATCCAGAGCTCGGATCCGAGGATTTGGAAGACGTGGTGGCTTTAGTGGAAGTAGCTGAGGCTGTTGGGAAAACCGCCACCGAAGAGATTTTCAAGGTCTTTGAGGCAACTTCCGATGACGGCGGGGAGAAATTGAGTTCTGCGGAAACCTTGGAATCCATCCGCAAGAACAAGAATACCTTGATCGAGAAAAAGGATGATTTCGCTGCCAATGCTGAAAATGCTGATAGCCTCATCAACGTCGTAGCCAAAGCCGATAAGGCTGGTATTGCCGTTACGGAATTGAGCTCAGTGTTTGAAAATGCTAGCGAAGCTAATGACTTGTCATTGATTCTTGATTCCGCAGGTGGTGACAAAACCAAATTGGAAACTCTTGTCAAAAATGCCGATCAAGCTTCGGAAATTAAGCAACTGACTGAAAAGCTAGGTGATTCGGCCGCTCAATTGGATCAAATAATCCAAAATGCGGACAAGGCGGATAAGTTCCTTGAATTGGCCAAAGAATTCGAAGGTGAGGAAAATGTAAATCTTTCGACCAAAATGGATACTGTGTTGGATAACCCGGATTTGGTTGATCAGTTTGCAGCTGACAAAAGCCTGGTGGGAATAGTTGAAGAAAATCCAACATTGGTCGAAGCTCTGAAGCCTGCCGAGGGGTCAACTGTCGATGCAACAGCAGCCGCAGCCGAGGCTAAAGTTCAAGCCGAACTGATAAAGGAATTGCAGAAGCTTGGCCTGCAGGAAGCTGAACTAAAGATTATCTTGGAGGATATCAAAACAGGTGCCGCAAACCTCCAGGCACCCACTACATTACCTCAAGATGCCCCGGCTACCACAAACCTCTCCACCGAATTTGCCGGATTGTCGATTCTGGAAGATCGTTCGCTTTCCGGAGGTACGATTGATCCTGCTTCTGTTACAAGCAAAACCACTGCCTTTGATAACAGCTTCTACGTAGCGGTTGAAAACATCTACTTGGCAGTCAGCTCGGACTACGAAGAAGTTACATCCAGTCATCAAGACAACACCACAGTTTACGAAGAAAGTGATACCTTTTTTGATGATCCCGCCAATGATAATTTCAATATGGTAGCTGGTCGCGACGTTACCTTAAGTTCTGGAGTTTACGAGTTGGGCAACGTTTATGGGGATGGAAATGAACTTTTTGTTTTTTCTGCCCACGACAACCTGAATGTATCGGGCAGCCTTGAATTCAAAGTTTCAAGCGGATCGGTTGATCGCACCAAAAGTATGTTGGGATTCCTTTCCGCGGGTTCGCTAACGATTTCATCAGGTACATCCATCAAGTTTGAGGGTGAGTCTATCGGTATGGCATCAGCCGAAAAACTGGAGATCATAAACGTTAGCTTGGAAGCAGATACCGAAATCAGCATTGATAGTCTAGAGGACTTGGTGATTACAAATACTGAATTGAAAACTGCCGGTACGGGCATGGATGACATTCATCTCAAGGCTTACAACGAGTTGGCCATCGATGGATTGCAATTCTCAAGCGCCGTGCGGCAAATTCATATGGAGGCCATGACAATAAACCTTCGAAACATTTATTTCCCCGCTGGATCCGATGTTTACTTGAAGAGTCTCTATGGACCACTTGACGGCAAATATCCAACCTTTGGCGCAGACAATCAGCAAGCGGGTCGAGTGAACTTCATCCACAACGTGCAGTACAACCAGCAATTGCTGAATAGTCGCGCGGCGTTCGATCTTCACGGGGGCAATATACATATATTGGGCAAGTGAGGTTCATTCCCCATTTGGCCTTGTGAAATTCAGTGATTGCAAGCGTATTGTTTTGTTTGCTTGTTCTTGACTCCAAACGAGATAGTCATTTGAACCCTTTCTTGTTTTGAATACATTGAAATTAATAGCTTTTATTGTATTTCCACTTTTCGGATGGGCCTTGCAGGTGGATGACAATTCCTCCTCCGTTGCAAGTGAAAGCGAACCCCCAACCAGTGACAATAATTTGACAATAGTTGGTGATGGGGTTGCTTCTGACGAAGAAAGCAATGCATCCGAAGAAAATGCAAGTTCAACAGAAGATGCAGCGACCGAGAAGGAAAACGAAGGAGATACTCTCAAGGAATCAATTGGAGGTGACTCGGGTGGCTTGGGTATTCAACGTTTGGTCGAAGTAAAGGACTCGGCTATTACTGTCAGCGCTAGTTATAGCACGCGATACTATTATTCCTCCAATCCGGAAAAGGTAAAAGTACCAACCAAAAAGGACATTACCTTGTGGGAAAACGGATTGTCCGTAAATATTGGCTTGGGGCAACTAGCTCTGATGGATCGCTTGGTAACTCCTTCGCTTATGGCCATGCATATGAGGATCTGGACGGATCCGGGAAAGGATTACGGTAACTACTTTCGCCTTTTCGACGTTGATTCACAATCTGCCACACTGAGCTTTAACGTAGAGCTATTCGAAGGATGGAGCATGAACCTCGGTTATGGCAAAAGCCGAGCCATTGATTTTAGAAACGACAAAGTGTCTGTCTATACTGACACCCCCACCTTGGCTTTCTCCAAGATGATTCCGTTTGGTGACGCTGATATGTTGATGATCAATTTGGGCACTGCCTACAATTTCAACAAAGCAACTGCAGAAGTTAATATTCCCGCTCTTGATCTTTTAATTCCTTCGGATGGTTCCGATAGCTGGGGAACCAATTTGAACGTCAACTACATGATGCCTTGGGAAGGTATCGAGAAATTGAGCCTCTCGCCCTCCTTTGGATTAAGTCACTCGTACTATACCAACGAGACAGCTAAACCAATTGCTTCCAAGGGGCGTCAGGACTGGACACTCAATTATGGCTTAAATGCCACTTACCAGTTGACTGAGACAATCGGAATTCAAGCCTTCGGCATGTACAGCAAGAAGACCTTCAATTCGTACGCGTTGGATAGTTTGGGTTTACGTGCCACGGAGTACAAGAATTTCGATGCTGGCCTATCCATTAGCGCTAGCTACAACTTCTAACCTCAACTATCGAGTCGGGTGAAGTATTCGACCCGGAAGATCAAGAGAACAAGAGACAAGACAAAGTCCCCATCATACTTGGGTGCTTGCCTTGCACTTCTTCTCTTCTGTTCTGGTGCCATTTACAGTTCCGCTACGGGTGATTCGTTTTTTGGCTTTCCTTCACCACGTGACGTCCATTTGACGCAGGCGCCCGCTCAAGACCCCAAAACCGCTGAGGTTTACGTCAGAGAAGCTGTGCGCCTTTATCAGGAAGAACGTTTCAAGGAGACTGTGGTTGCGATTGAAGCAGCCTTGGTTGAGTTGCCTGATAATTCTGGAAATGAAGAGCGTAGGGAGTTGTTGATATCGATGCTTCGCCTCGCCAAAGCCAAGGTTCTTTTGGCGAATTATCGTGAGCAGATCGAAAATATAGAGGATAACGCGATTCGCCGTAAAGCGCTTCCTGGGCTATTTGTCACTCAAACCTATGGCACGGTTTGGCAAAGTGATGATGGAAAGAGGCGTAAAGTCCTCGTGGGAGGAAATGTTCCCGCTAAGACTACTTTTTTCATTCGCGGAAAATCAGGTCTGGAAATTACCTCAGAGGGAGGGGGAATGATACGCTCGGTGGATTCATCCGCTTTTACTTTTGTGGGAGAACGGTGTGTTCGGCTGAACGAAGGATCGATTTTACTACACTTGCCAAAGCAGGTAGCTCCTTTTCGCGTCGAGGGCCCTTTGGTCGAGGTGGACTGCAGTTCTGCCAAGGCATCGACCATCTTGATCAGTGTGACTGTCAGTGGAGGTCTCAAGCTCATTGCCAACGAACGCGACATCATGGTGAATTTGAATGAGAAAGAGATGAAGCTCAAGCCGGGTGAACTCGTTTTTGCATTACCTGAACCGCAAGGCTTCAGTCGTACCATGGACGTTGAGCTTTCCACCATTCTCATGACTGCTGACTTGCTTGCCGGATTTGAAGAGCCAGTACCTTTTTCTCGGAGTTTGAGATTAGCGGCCGCCATGCAGGCACGGCGCATCAAAGGTCGATTCCGGGCCGTGGTCGGAGATGTTGAGACCAGTGACAATTTTCAGGTTAAGGTAATTGAAAAGGACGAACCTGAAGAGGATGAGGTGAAAGAGGAAAAGCCCGAAAACAAGAGAGGCCCTTCAAGATTTCAGCGAGGCTTCGGAAATCGAGCCCTAGGCAGGCCATAATTACGCTGGTAACTGAATTGCGTTTGCGCCGAAGATAGCTTGTAAATAGCTTGTTCTCTTATGGATGTTTCAGGTAGAGAACTTTAAGGCGGAGCTGAGTAAGGTGGCTACACAGTAGATTAATTCTAGATGACCTTTTTTGGCAAAAGCCCTCTCTGCCGAGTCTTGGCTCGAATAATTTCCCTTTTCTTTTTCCTGTTGGGCGGTTGTTCCACCTCCGTGGATCGCACGGAGAAATTTCGCTTCCTTTGGAAAATAGGAGATGCCCAAGGTGCTTCTCAGGAAATGAGCGCCTTGGCCGAAAAGGCGCCTCGTCGAGACCGCTTGCTCTATAGATTGGAGGAGGGGGTCGTGAAGCGGCTTAATTTAGATACAACCGGAAGTGCCCAAGCATTTGAAAAAGCGGAGCAAGAGATCGCAAAGTACTTTGGAGTCCATCTCAAGACACAGGTCAATTTGTCGAGTGAAGTGATAGGCATCTTGGGATCACCTGCTTCTTCTCCCTATGTCAGCCGTGTCTATGATCGCGTTTTGGTAAACCTCTACCAAAGCTTGAATTATTTTCAATTGGGAGACAGTGGTCGAGCCCGCGCCCAGATTTTTCGCACCCGAGCACGATTACAAGATGCCAAGGATATTTGGAGCAAGCGAATCGAGAAGGCACAATCGGTAGAATCTGAAAAGCATACAGTCAAATGGCAGGCAATCCGCCAGGATCCCGCTTTTGTTCGTGGGATAGGCTCCCTCTATCAGGAATCAAGAAAAGCCTATTACCAAGCCTTGCCAGACTACGTTAACCCTTGGGCGATTCATCTGGAAGCGCTTTACTTCCTTGCCACGGGCGAGGATCGTTCTGATTTCGAAAAGGCAGAATTTTCTTTGCGAGAACTTCGCCGCATTTATCCAGAGGATCCATGGATACAGGAAGATCACCTTCGGGCAGAAACCTATATGACTGGTAAAGCAGAAGGCGAGGCCCTGACTTACCTTTATTTCGAAACGGGGCGGGCTGCCAGTAGACAGGAATTCCGTATCGATCTCCCAATTCTTTATTTTGATGAAACCGCTCGAATTCCCTATGTAGGAGCTGCTTTTCCTAAGTTGAAGTACCATGACACCTTTGTGCCAAACGTCGAGATCACCGGCCAAGGCATCGCTAATTCTCCCGATCTGCGTTTGCTGGCTGATTTGGATGCGATCATCACCAAGGAATTCAAGAAAGATCTACCGGTTGTCATAACCAAGGCGATCTTGGGAGCTCTTGCTAAGTCAGGTCTGCAGTATGCCATTAACAAGCAATTGTCAGGAGAGGACGAGACTACCAAGCTTGTTGGCCAGCTAGGCTCAGGCTTGTTGGCCCATGCCTTGACGAAGTCGGATCTCAGGTCTTGGACCACTTTGCCGAAGCGGATCCTCTATTGCCGAATTCCTACACCGGCTAATAAAAAATTGACCTTGAGGACGAAGAGGGGGAACTTAATTAAGGAATTGAAACTCGCTTCAGGAGGAAAAACTAACGTAGTATGCATACGAAACGTCTCACCGGTGACCCCTATGGTAGTAACTTCTAATTTTGCTTTTTAACTTTATGAAAACAGTAAAACTAAACCTATTACCCATTGCTCTTATTCTTTTGTTGCCGTGTCTTTATTCAGGTTGTAGCGGAAATCCCGTGATTTCCGCTGAGAAAAAGAATCCAAGGGATGAGGGGTCAGATCCTCAACTCACCCGTGTTGTCGTTTCCAAGGGATTGGCTAAGGATATCGTTATCAGTGGGGTTAAGCAAGGCGACGTAAGCGATAATTTGCTTAAGGTTCAGTTCAATATCCGTAACGTTGGCAACAAGCCCCGCCGTATTCTTTACAAGGTGGAATGGTTTGATGCTAATGGCATCATGATCAACGATTCTTCCCAACTTTTCCAATCCCAGTTGGTTAGAGCGGGAGAGCCAGTTGCTTTGCAATCCGTCGCAACAACTCCAATCGCAAAGAATTTCAGGATTAAAATACAAGCCGCCAAGGCGAATTAATATTTCTTAAAAGGAGACAACCGCCGATGAAAGCCAAACCATTCCTATCTACGATTCTTGCTTTTACTTGCATCTACTTTCTTTCTTCCTGCGGGGGGACAGTTGGAGGTACAAACAACGCCCGCTATATTGAACCAGGCAGTGAAGAGGGATTGGTTAATCTGGAGAAAATTAATTCTCAGGACTTTCAGCGGGCCGTCACCAAGCTTCTTCAAGACTTGTATTCACGAGGAGCTCTGGCAAAAGCACCTACTACGCCAGCCGTTCTCTTTGTTGGCAACGTTCGCAATGACACCCAAAGCTACTTCGACACAGATCTTCTTTTGCAAAGTTTGAAGCGTGATTTGATTTCCAGTGGTAAGGTAGTTATTTCCACCACCGAAGGGCCAGGCGGATTGGCCCAAGACACCTTTGCCCAAGACTTGAGGCGTGATGGCGAGCTAGCCGGTGATCCTGCCATCAAGCGCCCTCAGCCTCATTACACTCTGTCAGGCAAAATCATCGAGGAAACTTCACGCGTGGCCAAAGTAACACAAAAAGATTTTTACTTTCAGCTCACGCTGACGGAAATGAAGTCCGGCACGGGCGTTTGGTTTGGCCAGGAATTAATTGCCAAACAAGGAAAGAAAGGTTCCGTCGGATTTTAGTTTATTTTGGTTTCCAGAGAATTTCGATTGCGCTTGCATGCGGGATACGAACCCGTCGCCCTTCCTCGTAGGTTTCCCAAGAGCCTAATCGCAAGACGTCACCTCTTTCGAGTGCCTTGATCAATTCACGGTGTTCGGGCGCTGATAAGTCTCGGTTTTGAATTTCGTAATTTCTTTCCTTGGCGTCCCCCCCGATCCCCACGAAAGCATAAACCCCTTTTTTCTTTATTACCGGTGAAACTAATCGAAGCACTGAAGGATCTTGGTCAAAGGAAATCGGTTTCTTTCGTGAAAGAAGTATGAATCCGAACTTATTGTCATTTATGGATAGGCCAAGAGGCTGATTTAGCCTTTGAACGATTGCAGGCGGTTTCCTTCGACGTACTTCATGGCTATGATACTGAGCTCCCGATAAAACGAAAGGGCATGGGGCTCCATTGAAATAGGGCCCGTGCAGATGAAGGGAAGCTTTCCCCAGACCCAATGATGCTTCATGTAGTCGATCACAAGCCTGTTTAAGTGCAGGTTCCACAATTATCAGGAACCCCCCCGGTTTCAGGCCTTCACTTATCCAAGCTAGACTGGTGGCCATTTGACGGGAATCTTTTCCTTCGGCGATTTCATTCAGTGACGAACTCATTAACACCAAGTCATATGAATTCGAAGATGTGTTTGGCCGGGCCTTTCTCAGATCGAACCTTTCTGTCTTCAAGGAAGTATTGGGCCAGAGGTTTCCATTTTCAGCATGGATACTCTTTAGCTGGTCAAGGCTTTTGCTTGAATAATCAATGGCCCGTAATTCGATTCGATTGGCAATCCCCCGTTCGCGCAAAAGTCGTAACGCGGCAAGGCCAGCTGGGCCAGACCCTGCTCCCAAGTCCAAAACGCGGATAGAGCCCTTTTTAGGGGCCTCCCATCCGCGAAGGTCGATTGCTTCCGCTAGAACCAAAGTATTCTGTAACCAAGTGCGCGGGAAAAAGAAATTGCCATAAGCCAAAATTGAAAGAGTCCGCGAGCTGTAGCTTTGAGGCGAAAAAATGCGATCTTTGTTGAAACGGTCACTTTGGACTACAATTTCATCGCGAATGTGATTCATGATCCGCAATTCGCTTACTTCAGGCCAATTATTCAACGATCTTTGCCACCACCAAGACTCCATTGCCTGGGGATAGGCAGGAATTTTGAAACAACCGTTCATGGTTGGTTTATGGGAAATGCAAAATCAGGTCGGGTAGGTGCAGTCCCGTATCGGCGTGCCGGGAGGAATGTCCCGTATTTGTTTGGCTGTTCTACAATTTCCCTCCGTAAACCGCATTTGCACCCAATTCTTCTTCGATCCTCAATAGTTGGTTGTATTTGCAGATACGGTCGGTACGAGAAAGAGACCCTGTTTTGATTTGTCCCGCATTGGTAGCAACGGAGAGGTCTGCAATGGTAACGTCTTCCGTTTCTCCTGAACGATGAGATATCACGGAGGTATAATTTGCTTCTTCAGCCATTTTCACCGCCCCCAATGTTTCGGTGAGCGTTCCGATTTGATTTACTTTCACAAGGATTGAGTTGGCTACACCCAAGTCGATTCCTTTCTTCAAGAACTCGACGTTGGTGACGAAGAGATCGTCCCCTACCAACTGCACCTTGTCACCGATGGCATCCGTCAACTTTTTCCAGCCATCCCAATCGTTCTCGTCAAATCCATCCTCGATGGAGCGGATAGGGTACTTGTCCAGCAAATCCTGATAAAAGCCAACCATTTCATCCGAGTCTCGTTCCGAGCCATCGCTTTTCCCGAACACGTATTTGCCTTTCTCGGCATCAAAGAATTCGGAAGATGCAACGTCCAAGGCAAAGACAATGTCTTCCTCGAGTTTGTAACCCGCATTACCCACAGCGGTAGCGAGCGATTCAAGGGCGGCTTCGTTGCTTGCTAGCTCAGGAGCAAAGCCTCCTTCGTCTCCCACTGCCGTGGAGAGGTTTTGGGATCTCAGAACTTTCTTCAAGGAGTGAAAGATTTCGCATCCCATGCGCAAAGCTTCACTGAAGGAAGGAGCACCGATTGGCATGATCATGAATTCTTGTATGTCGATCGGGGCATCCGAGTGGGATCCTCCGTTCAATACGTTCATCATGGGTACGGGTAGTACGTTTGCATCAGTGCCTCCTACGTATTGATAGAGGGGCAGACCACTTGCCTTGGCGGCCGCTTGAGCGGTGGCTAGGGATACTCCGAGGATGGCGTTTGCCCCGAGGACTGATTTGTTCGGAGTGCCATCGAGTTCCAGCATGATGTTATCCACTTCGGATTGATCCGTTGCATTTGTGCCGATCAAGGCATCCCTTATCTTTCCATTTACGTTGGCAACCGCCTTTTGTACGCTTTTGCCGAGGTACCGACTTTTATCGCCATCTCGAAGTTCCAACGCTTCATTTACACCTGTGCTGGCTCCTGAAGGCACGGCTGCCCGCCCGAAGGTTCCATCAGTCAACTTGATATCGACCTCAACAGTTGGATTGCCTCGGGAGTCGATGATTTCTCGAGAATGGATGTCTTGGATATTACTCATTGGATCGAACTGCTTGTTTAGTTGCCATGTTGAGAAGGATTCGCTGAGTTAGTGGTCTTAAGAGGTGTTGTCAATGGGTTTGCGGATTGAGTTTGCTTGCGAATCGGCTTGCCACCTTGCAATAAGCGTTCTTTTTGGAATGCTTTTCGTGCCTAAAATCCGATGAATCAGGAAAAGACAGCCATTGTACCCACCCGAAGCGCCGATTACCCGGAGTGGTATCAGCAAGTAATAAAGGCCGCTGATCTAGCGGAGTCCTCCCCTGTTCGCGGATGCATGGTAATCAAGCCTTGGGGGTATGCCTTGTGGGAGAACGTTCAACGTGAACTAGACGCACGTTTTAAGAGCACTGGTCACCGCAATGCCTATTTCCCGCTCTTTATTCCGATGAGTTACCTGCAGCGCGAAGCGGAGCACGTGGAGGGATTTGCCAAGGAATGCGCCGTCGTCACTCACTCCCGCCTGGAGGCTGACGACGAGGGAATTCTTCAGCCTGCTTCAAAACTGGATGAACCTCTGATCGTGCGCCCCACTTCAGAAACAATTATTGGTGAATTGTTTGCTCGCTGGGTTCAGTCTTATCGGGACTTGCCGTTATTAATTAACCAGTGGGCAAATGTGGTCCGTTGGGAAATGAGACCGCGAATTTTTCTCAGAACAACCGAGTTTCTTTGGCAAGAAGGTCATACAGCTCATGCCACCGAGGCAGAGGCCCTCGAGGAGACGAACCTTATTTTGGATCTGTATGCCACTTTCGCCGAGGAGTTCCTCGCTATGCCTGTTTTGCGTGGAGAAAAGACAGAAGGCGAACGTTTCCCCGGAGCGGTCAGCACCTTGTGCATAGAGGCTATGATGCAGGATCGCAAGGCCTTGCAAGCTGGAACCTCACACTTTCTCGGGCAAAACTTTTCCAAGGCAAGTGGAATCGAATTTCTTGGAAAAGAAGGCAAAAAGGAGCACGCGTGGACGACTTCCTGGGGAGTGTCTACACGTCTCATAGGCGGTGTCATCATGTGCCACGGCGATGACGATGGTTTGATGGTTCCGCCACGCATTGCGCCTGCCCATGCAGTCATTCTTCCCGTGACACCCAAAGGGAGCGACCGGGATGCTATCTTGGAGCATTGTAATAAGTTACGCGATGAATTGGTTGGACTGCGCTATCATGATGATCCCTTGCGGGTCGAGTTGGACGACCGTGATCTTCGCGGTGGCGAAAAGCTTTGGCAATGGATCAAGAAAGGAGTGCCACTTACAATTGAAGTGGGACCGAGAGACATCGAATCCGACCAAGCCTTTTTGGGTCGTCGAGACAAAGGGCCCAAGCAGCGCAGTGGCATTAGTCGAGGGGAACTCTTGTCGACTGCCTGCGCAATTCTTGACGAGATCCAGAAAGGCATGTTCGAGCGTGCCACCAGTTTCCGCGATAAACATAGTCAGACCATTGATTCAAAGACGGATTTCCATGATTTCTTTACCCCCTCGAATTCCGATAATGCGGAAATCCATGGTGGATTCGCTTATGCCTTTTGGGGCGGAGACCCTGAAGTCGAGGAGCGATTGAGGCGTGAACTGAAGGTTAGTGTCCGGTGCCTGCCTTTTGGCCACGAGGAGACCGGGCATTGTCTTTTCACCGGCAAATCGAATTCTCCTCGGGCAGTTTTTGCCAAGGCTTATTGAAGCGAGAAGTCTTGATCCAAGCTTGCGCTGAATACTGAAAATTAGTTTCTGTACGTTCCGTCGCTTTCGGTTAATTATCTTCACACGATATTTAAGCTGTCATGCAAGTCATTAGGTCGCTTGATGAGATGAAAGAGATTGCCTCTGCCCTTCGTGCAGAAGGCAAAGCAACTGCGCTGGTTCCCACCATGGGGTACTTGCATGAAGGGCACTTGAGTTTGATCGATCTCGCTCGCGAGCGCTGTGATAGCGTTATTGTGTCCATTTTCGTGAATCCCATTCAGTTCGGAGCCGGAGAGGATTTCGAGAAGTACCCTCGTGATTTGGATAGAGATATTGCCTGTTGCGAAGAGCGCGGGGTGGATTGGGTTTTCGCTCCCGCGAACGAAGACATGTTCTCTCCTGACCATTCCACTTTCGTAGAGGAAACCCAAGTGGCAAAGGTTCTGTGCGGTCTGTCTCGTCCCACACATTTTCGAGGAGTGACCACGGTATGCCTAAAACTTTTCTCCTTGTGCCTACCAGCCATTGCCGTCTTCGGGCAAAAAGATGCCCAGCAAGTTGTGATTCTGAAACGTATGGCAAAAGACCTCTGCCTGCCTGTCGAAATTCTGCAAGGTTCGACCTATAGAGAGCCGGATGGATTGGCCATGAGTTCACGCAACGTTCACTTGGATGAGGATCAGCGCAAGGATGCGCTGCTCTTGTCTCAATCCTTGGCGGCTGGAAAAGATTTGGTGGATCAAGGAATTCGCAACGCTGATCGAGTGAGAGCAGAAGTTGCTCACGTGTTGTCTGGTGGCCGTCGCATACGAGTTATTTATGCAGAGGTGGTGGATGCCGAGACAATGAAGCCTTTGCGACGAGAAATCGAAGCGGGACGAGATTTGATCGTTGTAGCTGCTTGGGTCGATTCAGTTCGGCTGATCGATAACCAACCGCTTTAAGGCTCTAGGTAATGATGGAACAGCGATTTGACTTTCTCGTTGTTGGCAGTGGGATTGCCGGGCTAACCTTTGCCCTGAAAGTAGCTCGAGCTGGGCGAAGTGTATGTATACTGACAAAGAAGGATAGGGCGGAATCGAACACCAATTACGCCCAAGGAGGGATTGCCGCCGTTACCTCTGAGCGTGACGACTTCGAACGACATGTCACTGACACGACCTTGGCTGGAGATGGCCTTTGCGACGAGGACGTAGTTCGTGCCATTGTGAGCGGAGCCCCTGACCGCATTGATGAATTGATTCAACTTGGAGTGGATTTCACGCGGTTGGAAGATGGGCGCCATTCCTTGGGGAAAGAAGGTGGTCACACCAAGAGACGAGTATTGCATGTCAAGGACGTGACGGGCAAGGCGATCGAGGAGGCTTTGCTCGATGGTATAGCCAAGCAAGGCGTTACTGTACTGGAGCACTACTTCGTGGTCGACCTGATTACTTCCGCGAAACTACGTCGTCGGGATATTGCAGTGGCAGGTTCTGATGATCAACTGCTTGGTCTCTATGCCTTGAACGTGAGGAGTGGCGAAGTGGAAACTTTTCGGGCCCGTTCTCTTGTCATGGCAACAGGCGGGGTAGGGCGAGTCTACCAATACACCACTAATCCGAGCATTGCTACCGGTGATGGAGTGGCCATGGCGTTTCGAGCAGGCGTGGAGGTGATGAACATGGAATTCGTGCAATTTCACCCCACGACTCTTTACACCAAGACGGATGACCGCTTTTTGATCACCGAGGCGGTTAGAGGCGAAGGCGCCGTACTGCGCAACGAATCAGGCGAGACCTTCATGCACAAATATCACGAGCAGGCCGATCTTGCTCCACGTGACGTTGTAGCTCGAGCCATCGACCAGGAAATGAAGCGTTCGGGCGCGCCTCATGTCTGGCTAGATGCCTCTCCAGTGGGTGCGGATCATTTCCCGGAACGCTTCCCTCACGTATACAATACTTGCTTGGGACATGACATAGATGCCACCAAGGATTTCATTCCGGTGGTGCCGGCTGCTCATTACTTGTGCGGAGGCGTGCGCACCGCAATAGATTCCTCCACTTCCTTGCCGGGCTTATATGCTTGCGGAGAAGTTGCCTGCACCGGCTTGCACGGGGCAAATCGCTTGGCCAGTAATTCCCTGCTTGAAGCCGTAGTCATGGCTGACATGGGAGCAGTGGCAGCTCTAGAGTATCTTGAAAAAGTGGATGAGGAAGAAATCGATTTGCCCGAGTGGATGGATGGAGACCTTTCTGATTCCGATGAGCGTGTGGTACTGACACATAATCTTGATGAACTGAAGCGTGCCTTGTGGGACTACGTTGGCATCGTGCGAACGACCAAGCGTTTGGAGAGAGCCCGTGCCCGCATAGGTAATTTAGCCCGTGAAATCAATGAGTACTATTGGTATGCCAAGGTGGACGTCACCTTGCTTGAGTTGCGCAACCTGGTGCAGGTAGCGGACTTGATCGTGGATTGCGCTCTTCGTCGAAAGGAAAGCCGAGGGCTGCACTACACCCTCGATTATCCGGACCAGTTGGAGTCTGCCGAGAACACGATGGCTACGCCTATTTTTTCACCTGAGAAGTAGGTGATGCCATGAGTGGCGCAGCAAGGGGTTCTCTGGGCAAAGTCGCTCTAGTGGGAACTGGTGCGATTGGTGGTTTCTACGGAGGATTTCTCGCGCGTTCTGGGCAGGAAGTGCATTTCCATTTTCGCTCTGACTATGATGCTGTCCAGGAAAAGGGGCTTCGTGTCACGATTACGGCAGATCCTCCCGATAGCTTCCGAATGAGCCCTCTTCTCGCCTATCGCGACACCAAGGAGATTGGTTTTTGCGATTGGGTGATCTTGGCGACCAAGAGCACGGCGAATACGAAACTGATTCCTGTCTTGGAACCCTTGATTGATGAACGCACGTCTCTCCTCACTTTGCAAAACGGCATGGGCAACGTGGAGTCCTTGAAGGATGCCTTTCCTCAACTGCGCCGAGTAGTAGCAGGTCTTTGCTTTACTTGCTCCAATCGAGTGGCGCCCGGGCAAGTGGAAAATTATTTTCCCGGCTACGTGCAGTTCGGCGAACAAGGAGGTCTCCTTTCAACTGAAGGTCAATCCATGATGGATGCTTTTGCCACTGCAGGGATTTCCTGCAAGGCGGCCGAACTGCTTGACGAGGCCCTATGGCGAAAACTTTGCTGGAACGTTCCTTTCAATGGGTTGACCGTGGCGGCCGGTGGAATCACCACTGATCTTATTCTTCAGGATAATTCCTTGGCCCAAAGAGCGCGTGCCTTGATGGAAGAGATTCAGCTCGCGGCTGGGGTGCATGAAGTGGAGATAGAAGATGAGTTTCTTGAGCAGCAATTCACGAACACCATTCCCATGGGAGCCTACAAGCCCTCCAGCCTGATCGACTTTCTGGACGGTCGAGAGTTGGAGGTGGAAGCCATTTGGGGCGAGCCTCTGCGTCGTGGCCAAGCGAAGGGAATAGCCATGCCCGAATTAGAAAAACTGTATCAGCAACTGCTCGAAACTCAGTCTAGCTAGCCGCCTTCTTACTGGAATGGCGCCTCAGCTAGATGGCGGTGGAGGAGGTTTCATGTCTGGTGGTTCACCAGGATTCCATGGCACTTCGTTGCGTATGTATCGTCCTCCCTCGAATCCGGAAAAGAAAAGTTTGGTCATCGGGTGGGTGACTAGTTCGGCGGTTTCGTCAGCTAACAGATTGCTTTGCGCGGAATAGGTGACGTGTGCCTCTTGGTCGACAAGGACATGATACCATGGTTGGTTCTTGGTCGGTTGTGTTTTGTTGGATTGGTACCATTCCTCGTTCGCCTTGCAAAAGAGATCCAGCGAAACGATAACACCTCGATAGCCGTAATGCTTGTGCATTACCAACTCCCCTGGTTCAAACAGAGGCTTGCCCGAATCTGTGGCGTATGATTCGTCGAGATTGATCATTTGATATCTTTTCCAAAGTGGTGAAACTGTTGGTTCATAAGAACGATTATGATACAGCCTCTTGGTTGCAGAATAAAAAAAGGGCCACCCTTGCGAGCGGCCCTTTTTAAAAAGCTTCTAAACTAAATTAGAAGGTAAGTGTAAGCTCAAGTGCAACGGACTCAACGTCAGTAGTGCCTTGCTCTCCATCGCTGAACTCAAGGATTGCTCCAAGATTGTCCGTGATGGAATAGTTAGGAGCAATCGTGAACTTCTCGTTGTCTTGATTAGCGACATCGGAGTCTTCTTCACTGTAGCGAAGAACGATGCCAACTTTGTCACTCACGTCGTAGTCAACCGAGATCATCATGGCTTCAACGTCGGTGTTGGCGGCTGCGTTGTCTTCTTCGACCCATTCTGCAGCAATCAAAGCCTTACCAGCATTGTACGTAAGATGAAGGTTAGTGTAGTCAGTGGTGTCTGTACCGTTGCCGGTAAAGAAGCCGCCACCGATTGCGAGATTTTCGATGCCAGTGTAGGAAATCGAAACTTCGGTGTTCAGGTTGTCAGCATCGATGTTTGTATTTTCGGAATCTTCGAACGATACGGCAATGCTGAAGTCGTCAGCGC
Organism: Opitutia bacterium; assembly: GCA_002716045.1. Taxonomy (GTDB): domain Bacteria; phylum Verrucomicrobiota; class Verrucomicrobiia; order Opitutales; family Seribacteraceae; genus UBA2993. The sequence goes on along the minus strand of PAZC01000034.1, from coordinate 62,405 downwards.
TGTAGCTGATGGCAACACCTTCGTTCGCGCCCCTGGTATCAACGTCGCCCAAGTTGAGCGAAGTGTCCTGATAGGCGCGGCTAACGGTGGAGAGACCGGTTGGGTCTTCACGCTCGAGACCGAGGGCGGAACCATAAGAACCAAGAGTAACACTGAAACCGTTGCCGGCGTCATAAGTTACGAAGGCTTGTTCCACACCGAAGTCGCCAATACCGTCGCCATCGACGTGTACTTCAGCACTAACGCTGCCGAAACCGAAAAGAAAGTCGATTTCAACTTCGTCTATACCGATGTTATCTGATTGTGCAGCACCAGCTTCGGATGAGCTGTAAGAGCCATCAATGAAACCAGCGATGCTGATATTGTCTGTGAGATTGCCGCCAGCTGCTTCGTCTTGGGCGAAAGAAACGCCAACAAGGCCAAGCGCAGCAACAAGTGCGATGATTTTGTTATATATTTTCATAGTATTATCTAGTTTGTGTTAGGTACCTTAAACAGGCTTTACGGAGCCAACCGCAAAACCATACGCATTAAATAATGTACATACAGGGCTATGAGGTCAAGCCAATAAAAGCCCTGAATTTGAACAAAATAGTATGGCTTCGAGCCCAATCGGTCCAATTGCCGTGCCAGGCAAGCCAGGGCTTTCGTATTAGGGCTTCTCGACCGAAAGAACCCTGCCATTCGAGAAATTCACGATGCCTCGCTCTTTTTTCCCGTCGGCGTTTAGGTCTCCTTCGTAGATCCAAATGTCGCTTATGCGCGGATTGATGGACAATTTTTGCTTGTGGGGACGGCCTAGCACGGCCCGCACTTGCGCCGAAGTGAGCCCTTTCTTTATGCTTTCCCATGATTTGGCGTTTACCCATGGACCACTTTCACGGGCGGCGGAAGTGCCCAATTCATTGCGCAGGCGCTTTAGAAAGCTTTCCCTGTCTTCCTTGCCTTGCGGCAAAGCAACCGCTGAGGCATTTGCCTTGCCTTCCAAGGAGGTGACACGTTTTTCGAGGCTTTCTACTTGGCCTTGAATTTCCTCGAGCTTGCGAAGCAAATCGGCATTGGTCACCTCTTTTTGAGCCTTTAGCTGACAAGCTGCGAATGATAAAAGAAAAGAAATTGCGAAGAATTTGGAAGATTTCATGGGTTTACCGAGGTAATGCCGCTGTTGGCTCAGGGCAACGGGAAAATGAAGATCGCCGCAAACTCCTTGGCTTCTTCATGAGCCAAAGCTCACTTCGGAAAGGCATCGCACAGCCAAGTCCTTCATTACTCCCTCGTGGTCATCGGTGCGCGAAATGAGTTGCTCGAACGAGCGAAAGAGTTCGGTTTGCACTTCAATCAAGGTCCTCAGCTTGGCGGGTTTTTGCGCTCCAATCGCTAGTCGTCCCAAGTACCATGGGTTTTGGGTGAACACGTTGAATCCGTTTTTTTCGCCTGAATCACCGAAGCGCTCGGCATGTCGCTCGGCGGCTCGGTCGAGGTCCGCCTTGGAAATTCCGCGACCGCCCAAGGAAATTTCACCGGCATCGAGCAGTACCCGCAATTGGATCATGAGCCGGTTGCGCCCCTGTAGGCTAGACAACAAGGGTCTGGCTTCCGGCCAATGGAAAAAGTGACGTGTGAGGGCATCCAAAGTCCAGGAGAGGTCAAAGGACGAAAAGGCTTCGGCAGCCTCGAAAAAATCGCCTTCCCCGAAAGATGGCACCAATTCGGTGACCAGTTTTTCATTTATAGTTCCCCCATCCGAACCGAGAAAAGTTGCCAGTTTGAGAGTTTCCTCGACTGCGAGTTGGGCGTTCCCGTTTATCAGGCCGTTCAGTAACTCGATGGCATTAGGTTCCATGGTGACCTCGAGTTCCTTGCAGGTTTCATCCACTACTCTGCGTACGGCGGCCCCACGATCCTTTTTGGTATATGCCTCGGTGCAGTTGGGGGCTTTCGCGAGCCACTTGGGGAATTTGCGCCGGCGATCGACGGGACTGGCCGACAGAATGACTTTCATGCCTTCTGTCCCGATCTTCTCGATCAGTCCCTGCAGACGCTCGACTTCATCTTGAGTGCCTTCGGCTCGCCCAGTGGGATTATCTCCGAGGAAGTCGACGTCGCGCAACCAGATGAGTTTGCCGTCGCCGAAGAGAGACAATGTTTGAGCGGCCTCACGAAATTTATCGACCGCGGACTTTACCTCGTCCACGCGAGAGGCCCGCCCGTCGATTATTTCTCGTTGGAATTCCTCTGGAAATTCGGGGAGAAGTCGATCAAAGATTTCTTGGGCGCTTTTGCGCACGAGGTAGTCGTCGTCGCCGAGTACGATATGAAAAGCGTCGGGGTAATCGGGTTTTTCGCTCATGGCGGAAAAGCTGTCCGCAATTGAGATTAGTCGCCGCTGTCCACGCCACTGGCCACAACTTCCTCCGCCTTGTACTTGAAGAGTTTGCGGCGCATCCAATCCAATGCTGCGATTGTCGCTCGCCGTTGGATGGATCGGCGTTCTCCTTGGAACACAACCTTGCGCGACCAGACGCCTACGGGCGAATGATAACCAATGTATATGGTGCCGACGGGATCGTTTTTCGTGCCACCGTCGGGTCCAGCGAATCCGGTTACGCTCAAGGTATAGTCGGCGGAAAAGCGTTCGGCGGCGCCGGTGGCCATAGCCACGGCAGTCTCGGCGCTTACGGCTCCATGTTGGTGAATGAGTGCGTCGGGCACGTCGAGCAACTGTATCTTGGTGTCGTTCTGGTAGGAAATGACACTTCCTGCGAAAACTTTGGACACACCCGGAATATCCGTAAATGCATTGGAGAGGAGCCCACCGGTGCACGATTCGGCAACGGCCAATGTTTTTTCCAGGCTACGCACCGTGCGAAAAACCACTCGGGCAATGCTGGGGTGTCCGAAGCTGACAAAGTCATGGCCGAGCATTTCACGACATTGGTGCCCAATTTCCTTGAGGCGATCGAATGATAATTCCCCGTGTTCTTCGGAGCTCAACCGAACGTCCACGAGGCCTTGGTTGGCACAGAACGAGACGTGCAAGCCGTCGATTTCGTTGGTGATAGTAGCTAATTTTTCTTCCAGTGAAGATTCGCCGATTCCGGCGGTCCGAAACCCGACGTATGATTCCGAGTCATGAAGGATGCCTCGTTCCGCGAGCCGCGGAATCAATTCGTTTTCCAACATGGGGTGCAGTTCGCGCGGGGGGCCTGGCAGCATGGCTAGGATCTTGCCCTCCTTTTCCACGAATAGCCCGGGTGCCGTGCCGAGCCTGTTAATTAAAATGTCAGCCCCTTCCGGAACAAAGCACTGCTTCTTGTTGTTTTCCGGCATCTCCATGTTGCGGCGGGCAAAGCGTTCTTGGACGTGAGCCAAGATCTCCTCGTCAAAGACCAAGGGCAAACCAAGCGCCTCGGCAATAGTTTCTCGAGTCAGGTCGTCCACGGTGGGGCCAAGACCGCCCGTGGTGATTATTAGGTCGGCTCGCTCCCAGCTCTCCGAGAATGCGCGGCGAATTTCCTCGGGATCATCCTTGATGACTTGAGCATAGTCTATTTCGAGCCCACGGGCAGCTAGTTTGTCACCGATGAATACCAAGTGACTGTTCTCTCTCAGACCTAGGAGCAACTCGTCTCCTAAATCGATGACCTCGACCCTTTTTTCGAAACTCATGCGTTTTGTTGCCTTTGATGTGAAAAACCGAACGATGTTTACGATACCCCATTTTTTTGCAAATGCCAAATCCCTCTTCCGATGTCTTGCGAAAAGCGCGGGCTTTGCCCCACGCTCCCGGCGTCTATTTGATGAAGGATCGATTTGGTAAAGTTATCTACGTTGGAAAGGCCAAGGATCTTCGCAAGCGCGCTACCACCTATTTTCAGCCTTCCCGTCGTTTTGCCCTTAGCCAACCGAAGATCGCCGCGATGGTCAGCATGGTCCGGGACTTGGATCACCTCACTGTTCGTTCCGAGGCCGAGGCGCTTTTGCTGGAAGGCAAATTGATCAAGGAATACAAGCCGAAGTACAACACGGATTTCGTGGATGACAAACAGTTCCTGCTCGTTCGCGTTGACTTGCAAAACCAATTGCCGCGATTCCGGTTAACCAGAAATCGAAAGAATGATCAGGGACGTTATTTTGGACCATTCGCTCATGCCGGCATGTTACGTGAAACGCTTTTGGAAATGCGCAAACGTTTCGGCATACTGCTCCACGATGCCCGTCCTCGAAAACTCTCGGATGGACGCTTTTCTCTGTATGATGATGCTCGCGCCGAAATTTTCGCCGGGCACAACGAAGTGACTCCTGATGAATACCGCGAACGCGTAGAAGAGGCATGTCAGTTTCTGGATGGGAAAGCTCGTGAATGGCTAAAGGAGCTTCAGGAAGAAATGGCTCTTTGCGCCGAGGAACGCGAGTTCGAGCGAGCGGCCGAGTTGCGTGATCTTGTTGGGGCGCTACGAGAAACCATTGCGCCCACCCGCAAGTTTCAAAGGCATGTCCTCAAAGCCTCCGCGGATCCTGCCGAAGCACTGCAAGGACTGAGCGAAGCCTTGGGCTTGTCCGGTTTGCCGGCAGTGATCGAATGTTTCGACGTATCCCATGTCTCTGGCACCTTTGCGGTTGCCTCCATGGTGTCCTTTTGTGACGGCCTGCCGGACAAGGCAAACTATCGTCGTTACAAGATAAGAAGTTTCGTGGGCAATGACGATTGTCGGGCAATGGAGGAAGTGGTCGGGCGGCGTTATCGTCGTCTCGGTCGAGAGGGAGCCGCTTTCCCCGATCTTGTTGTCGTGGACGGAGGCAAGGGACAAGTTGGCTTTGCCTTGCGGGCTTTCCTGAATGCCTCCATTGAGCCACCTCCCCTGATTGGTTTGGCCAAGAAAGAGGAGCGAATAGAATTTCCCGACGAGCGAGAAGCCATTGTGCTTTCACGGCGTGATCCCGCCTTGCGTCTGCTTCAGCGTTTGCGGGACGAATCCCATCGTTTTGCCAACCAATTCAACGCCGAGTGGCGCAGCCGGAAAATTCGCGAATCGGCGCTGGACGATTTCCCCGGATTAGGGCCGGTGCGCAAAGCGAACTTAATCAGTCACTTCGGAACCTTCGAAAAGATTCGAAAGGCGTCCGAAAAACAGCTCTTGGCAGTGGACGGAATCGGTCCGGTGTTGGGTAAAGAGTTGCGCTTGTTCTTGTCGAAGGGAAAACTGGAGGCATGAGAAATTTGCTGATGGCTTTGGTCCTTTTGTTGCCGAGTTTTCCAATGGACTTGCTTGGCCAGACAAGCATTAGATTGGGTTCGAATGGCAGGATGCCTTCCGTTGCAAACGAGTTGCGTGTTTGGCGTAACTTGGAGGGGCGTTCCATCAAGGCCCGTTTGCGAGATTACGATGGGGTGAATGCAAAACTGGATATGGGCGGGCGAATTTACGTACTGAAAAAAGAAGCTTTTTCCGCCGTCGATCGAGCCTATCTCGACAATTGGCTAAGTCGCCAACCGGGCACATTGGCAACGGATAAGATCCCTTCCCTGACCGATGCCCATCTTGCCACAGCACCACAAATTGATTTAAGGGCCATTGAAAAAATGGTGCACAACGTGGTTAATCGCGAGCGCTTGAAGCGCAACTTGAAGCAGTTGGCCTGGAATGACCAAGTGGCTACGATTGCCCGAGCCCACAGCGAGGACATGGCGAAGAGAGATTTTTTCAGTCATCTCAATCCCGATGGGGAGGATCCCACTGCCAGAGCCGTTCGCCAAGGATGGACTGCTAGCAAGGGGGTTTCTTCCGGAGATCAGGTGACTGGATTGACCGAAAACGTGGGGCGCGTAGGCCGCTATCATTCCTTTCGCAGGGAAGTGAAGGACGGCAAGGTGTCACGGCTTGTCTTTCGTTGGTACCGAGCCGATCAAATAGCTGAGCAGATCGTGAATGGCTGGTTAAACAGTCCGCGCCATCGTGATAATTTTCTCCATCCCGAGCGTGAACTCGAGGGCATCGGCCTCGGGATTAGGCGTGAGCATATCTTTGTGACGCAAAACCTATTTTAACTATGAAACAGGTATTGGGCTGCCTTGCGGTTCTCGTAGTTCAAGGCATTGTTTGGGCTGAGGATTGGCCGACATGGCGTGGTATTCGTGGAGATGGGTCTTGGCAGTCTCCGAAACTAGCCAAGCAATGGCCGGAGAATGGGCTTCGCAGAGTGTGGAAAAAGCCTGTTGAGCCTGGATATTCAGGAGTTTCCGTGAACAAGGGAAGGGTCTTCCTGATGGATCGACCGGACAAGGAAAAGAACGGAGAAGTCGAGCGTGTTCTTTGCCTTGAGGCCGAGACAGGAAAGGTTCTTTGGACCTTTTCTTACGAAGCCGTTTACGGTGACTTGGACTACGGTACCGGACCACGAGCAGCGGTTACTGTGCATAAAGGAAAGGTCTTTGGCTTAGGCGCGGTGGGCCATGCTTTTTGTCTCGATGAGAAAACTGGTAAAAAGCTGTGGTTCAGGGATTTATCGAAGCAGGAAAAGGCCAAGAGGCCCTTCTGGGGATATGCTGGATCCCCCTTGATTCATGAAAACAGGGTGCTCTATCAGATCGGTGCCCGGCCGATCGGTTGCGTGGTCGCGCTAGATCCCTTGACGGGCAAAACCGTCTGGCGTTCGGGTGAAGAGCTCGCTGGTTACGGGCCACCCGTTATCATTCAGCGGGATGGACGTAAGGAGATGATTTGCTGGGGCCCCGAAAATGTCGTTGGCCTGCCTTTGGGAGATGGGAGGGAATTGTGGAAGATTCCGTACAAAGTGAAATATGGCGTGGCCATTGCGACCCCGATTTTTCGTGATGGCATCGTTTTGGTTTGTGGCTATTGGCATGGATCCAAGGCCATTCGACTTGGTGCAAAACCTACTGAAGCTACCTTACTCTGGGAAGAGGAGGAAGCCCTCTGCGGATTGATGTCTCAACCGCTCTTCAAAGATGGCTTTTGTTACTTGTTGGATCGCCGTCATGGCCTTACCTGTTTCGAGTTGAAAACAGGCAAGATACGTTGGCGAGACGATCATCAACTGACACCCAAGGATCGCAACCCGCAAGCTAGCCTGACATGGCTCGGCCAAAGCAATCGAGCCCTTGCCCTCAACGCCAACGGAGAACTTGTTTTGTGCGAACTCAAGCCCACCGGCTACAACGAGTTGGACCGTGCCCAGATCATTGGCAAGACATGGGCTCATCCTGCCTTTTCCGGCAACCGAATTTATGCTCGCAGCGACCGTGAGATCGTTTGCTACGAGCTTCCTCTGGAGTAAGCTTTCGACTTGCCTGAAAGCTTTTGCGGAAACATGTTTCCTTCCTTGATACGGGGCCCTAGCTCAGTAGGAAGAGCGCGTTGTTCGCAATGACGAGGTCGGCGGTTCGAACCCGCTCGGCTCCGCCAAATTGACTTCGTTCAACAGGTTTGTCAGTTGATTTCCTCGAGGTCGCGATATCGATCGTCAAGGAGTGCTTTGGCGAGACGATTTTCCGAAGCGTCTGCGTTCTGGGAGATGGCCCGGAAATTTCTTTCAATTCGTACTTCGGCTCGTCTTTTGACGCAGTCGAGCAGGGCAAGCAGATCCTTCCTGTCGCCCTTGCTCATTTTTCCTTCGAGAGAGTTCTCGGCTTTGATTGCTGAACAGGAGAGGGCAAAGATTTCCATGCCTATGTCAACGAGTCTGCCCAGTAGCAATTGACGACGATCAAGGGCGGGCCCATGTCGAGCCATGGCATGGACGAATTGCCGCGCTAGTTTGCGGCTTGCGACCGCGGCAACTTGGAGCGCGGATTTAGGTCCCGGGTGCAGGCCGGCCGGAAGCATCGCAGGCAACGGCGAACACAGCCGTGGGTACCAACCTGCGTAAAAGAGGCCGGCCCGCAACCCGGTTTTGGCCTTGTGGAGGAGGGATGTTTTGGGGTCGAGGAGAGGTCCCGCTAATCGCAGGTGTGGGTCCAGTGCTTCGCGCGCCAACATAAGGCGCATGATTTCGCTGGATCCCTCGAAGATTCGATTGATTCTCGAGTCGCGCAGAAAACGTTCGACGGGGACCGGCTTTTCGCCGCGAGCCATAAGGGAAGCGGCAGTTTCATAACCGCGGCCACCGCGGATCTGGAGAAGATCATCCACGATGCGCCAAGTTGTTTCAGTGGCCCATGTTTTGCAGAATGCGGTTTCGATTCTATAGTCTACGCCACCTCGATCCACAAGGGAAGCGGTCATGGAGACCATTGCCTCCATCGCGTATAGGTCTGCCGCCATGCCTGCTAGTTTATGAGAAATGGCTTCGTGCCGCCCTATTCGTGCTCCCCATTGTTCACGTCGGGAAGCCCATTCGCGAGCCAGTTTCAGGCATTCTTTGGAAAGTCCGACGCATGCGGCTGGCAAGGTGAGCCTACCGATGTTTAGTGTGCTCAAGGCCACCTTGAGGCCTTTCCCCTCCGCATGGATAATGTTTTCCCTTGGCACGATGACGTCATTGAAGCGGAGAACTCCGTTGTAGAGCGCTCGGAGCCCGAGGAAGTGGCACCGTCGCACGACTTCAACTCCCGGCCATTTTGTCTCCACTAGGAATGCGGTTATGCTTTTTCTTGAGAAGTCGCCTTTTTCATTCGGCGTTCTGGCCATGACTACCACGAGGCCGGCCTTGGTGCCATTGGTGCACCAGAGCTTTTCTCCGCTAATGATGAAATTGCGTCCTCCATCCACCGGTGTTGCCTTTGTCATCATGCGGGCGGGATCTGAGCCTGCCTCATTTTCGGTCAGGGCAAAGGCCGAAATTTCGCCTCCCGCGAGTCGTGGCAAGTAAAGTGTTTTTTGCTCCTTTGTTCCATATTGCATGAGAGGTTGTGGAGCTCCGATTGACTGGTGAGCGGAGATCAGGGCGGTTAGGTTTCCGCATCGCGAGCCCAACAACGTGGCTGCGCGACAATAGTTTGCTTGTGAGAGACCGAGCCCACCGTATTTTTTTGGAATTTTGATTCCGAACGCTCCGATCGTGGCTAGGCGTTGCAGGATGTCTTCGGGGATTTCCCCGCTGCGGTCGATTTCATCGGGGTCGACGAACTCGTCCAGCAAATGCAGCAACCGCCTAATGAAATCATCGCCTGCACATCGATCTCCAGGTTCTTGTCCAGAGAAGGGATGAACTTCCGATACGTCGATTTGGCCTAGGAAGATTCGTCCCGCAAAACTTTCGCTGGGAGGAGCCGCGTCCCTCGCCGCCTCGGTCAATTCAATCGCTTCGCGTTTGGCTTTCGAAACATTTTTATCCAAAGGAATAACTGGCCGGCGACTACGTACACGAGTTTCCTTGTCGGTTGCTGTTCGGGTGGTTTTCATTTTGCAGGAACGACTGTTTTGCGGGTTCGAATGGAGTATCTTCTTGAGTTGTTCAGGTGATGGAATTTCTTAGCTTTCCGAGCCATTGCAATGAGGAGGTCACAAGGCCTGTAAGGTGCCCCTTCCTTTTGATGCAATTTCTCGAGCCTTAGGACTACACGAGTGATTCCTTCGTGGTCGGCGTACCGCAGCGGACCACCTCGGAAGGGAGCCCAGCCAGCTCCAAGCATCATGCCGAAATCAATGTCCTTAGAGCTGTTTACCACGCCCTCCTCGAGAATGCGGGCGGCTTCGTTCACCATGACAAGAGCCATTTGATCAGCGAGAACAGCATTGTTTCTGCGAGGAGGAGCTGGTCGACGCAATCTCCGGGCAAAGGGATTGGGATGCGGAGTCGATCCCTTTTTCCCGTAGAGATAGAATCCTTTGCCTTCCTTGCGCCCTAGTTGACCGTTATGCGCCAATATTTCCAAGATGGTTGAGGGGAACGAGAAATGGGCCAGTCGATCGGACAAGTCTTCGGAAACATGACGTGAGACATCTAGCCCTACTTCGTCCAGCAAACGAAAGGGACCCATCGGCATTCCGAACTTCAACATGGCTTCATCGAGTCGCCGCATGTTTTCACCTTCTTCGAAAAGATGGATTGCTTCGCCGAGGTACGGCATCAATACCCTGTTTACTAGAAAGCCGGGAGAATCCCATGCAAGGACCGGGAACTTTCCTATTTCGCGAACGAGCGAGACCGTTCTGCGCAGTGTTTCAGAGGAGGTTCCTTTTCCTCGAACCACCTCTATTAGTCGCATCCTGTGCACGGGATTGAAGAAGTGTAGCCCGACGAATTGGTCAGGGCGAATCAGGCCCTTCGCCAATTGGTCTATGGACAAAGCCGAAGTGTTGGTTGCGAGCAAGCAATCCTCGCTCAAATGAGGCTCTAGTTCTTCGAGCACCTTCCGCTTGATGTCGAGCTTCTCTGGCACTGCCTCGATGACCAAGTCTGCACTACCTGGGTCTACTTCAGCGGAGCAAGGTGTTATTCGATCCATCCCTTGTCCCGCCTCGTGCGCTGAGATGATGCCCCGTCGAATGCCTGCTTCGAATAATTTTTGGATGCCAGTCAGCCCTTTTGCGACGAAGTCAGGTTCGATGTCTCGAAGCAGAACCCGCTTGCCCCGTGAAGCCAGCCAGTGAGCAATGCCTGCACCCATTACCCCTGCTCCAATTACTAAGACAGTTTCCGCGTGTGGCTTTTTCACTTTGGCGGATCCCAGTCCCAATGCTGATTTCTTGGCTCGGTCCTGAAGGAAGAATATCCTCACGAGATTCTTCGATACCTCGGTTTCGGCCAATTTCACAAAGCTTCTTAACTCTCGGTCGAGAGAAAACTTCAAAGGTTCTCCTGCTCCTTTGCAAATCACCTCGATTGCCCGTAGAGGAGCAGGGTAATTGCCATAGGTTTTCTCTCGAATCTTACGCTTGGCCAGAAAGGCCATCAAATAACCCGTGCCCCGACTGCATAGCGGAACTTTGGGCAATGCTCGTTTCTTGCCTTTGGCTAGCAATTTCTTCGCTTCCTGATCCAGTTTCTCCGGTCGAGTTACAGCATCGATCATCCCCAGCTTAAGTGCCTTTGACGCAGGGAAGGCTTTCCCTGAGGAGATTACGGAAATTGCTTTGGGGATACCGATTAGTCGCGGGAGACGAGAACACCCGCCCCATGCCGGTAGCAATCCGAGTTGTACTTCCGATAGCCCTATCTTTGTTTTTTTTCTACTGGATGCGATGCGGTAATCACAGGCGAGGGCTAATTCGTATCCTCCTCCGAGACAGATGCCGTCGATCAGGCAAATTGTGGGGAAGGGGAGGGAGGCCAATCGCTCGAACATTGCCTGGCCTCGCTTAACCATGTCTTCGAGATCCTTGGTCTTGAAGGCATGCAATTCCTTCAAGTCGGCTCCGGCTAGGAATACTCCTGATTTGGCGCTCCGAATAAGTAGGCCTGATGCAGGAACCTTCTTGCTTTCAAGCAACTCCAATTCTCGTTCCATGGCATCGAAAGCCCTTAGGCCTAGTACGTTTGCCGAAGACCTCGGCTGATCGAATGTCCAGATGCGGAAACCGTCCTTCGTGCTGTGGCTGAGTAGTGGTGTTTTCATGATGTCTATTCCTTTGTCCTCATGCGGCTTCCAGCCAGAGGGCGCCTCCTTGCCCTCCGCCAACGCATAGGGAAACAAGTCCCCGCTTTGCCTTTCTGCGGTGAAGTTCCTTGAGGGTAGTTAGGGCGAGGCGCGCCCCGCTGGCTCCAACTGGATGCCCCAAGGCAATTGCTCCTCCATTTACGTTTAGTTTTTCCGAAGGGACTGATCCGATGGCAGCAGGGAGATCCAACCTTTCCCGGCAAAACCGAGCGGAGTCCATGGCCTTTTGAACTGCCAGCACTTGTGCTGCAAAAGCTTCGTTTATTTCCACTAGGTCGGCATCTTCGGGGCTCAGGCCTAATTCCAACTGAGATCGTGCAATCGCGTGAACAGGACCCAACCCCATGCGTTCTGGTTCACATCCGGCGTAGCAATGGCCTACAACGCGACCCAATGACATTAGGTTGTGCTTGTGGCACGCTTTCTCGGTGGCGAGAAGCAAGGTCACTGCGCCATCTGTGACTTGGGAGGCATTGCCCGGCGTGACTGTTCCGTCTTTTTCAAATACCGGACGCAAGCGACCGAGAGCTTCCTCCGATTGTTTTTCTCGCGGGCCGACGTCAGCGTCCACAACCTGGAACCGAGACTTTTGATCTTTGGCATAGGAAGGCTCGATTTCCGATGCCAACCGATTCGCTGAAGCTACTGCCAGGCGATGAGATCGTAATGCAAATCGATCTTGTTCCTCTCGGGATACGTTGAATTCACGAGCCAGCAATTCTGCGGTTTGTCCCATATTTAGGTTGCAAGTAGGGTCATGCAAACCGAGTCTCAATGCTATTTGGGGACGGAAATCCGATGTACGAAATCTGGCCATGGCAGCAATTTTTCTCCCGACTCCCTTTGCTTTGGCTAGTCGAGCGAACTTGCCGGCTGTCCGTCTGTTGAAAAGCAGAGGCATATTGCTCATGCTTTCGGTTCCTCCGACAAGGAATACTTGCCCTCTTCTTGCATTCGCGAGGTCAATTGCATGAGTGATAGCCTCCATTCCGGATGCGCAATTACGATGGGTGGTCACTGCGGGAACTTCTTCTGGTATACCGGACCGAAGGGCAATGACTCGGGCGACGTTTGAGCTGTCAATTGGTTGTCCCACGCAACCGAAAATCACTTCGTCAATGACCCCAGGATCGAGATGAGTCCTGGCCAGAAGAGCCTTTGTCGCGTCCACGCCCAAGTCCGCCGATGATTTGTCAGCCAAGTCGCCTCCGGCTTTGCAAAATGGCGTTCGGACTCCGCCCACAATATGAATTTGTTCTTTCATGCGTCAGCTTTCACGAGGTGTGGTTCAATCGGTGTCGATCGAACGGCATTTTGTCTGCGATCGACGATTTTTTCCTCTTTCAGCAGATCGCCCACACCATGTCTTTTGCGAAGTTCCTCGGGAGTAACGAAACTTATGCGGTTTGGGCGCAATTCCATGGCTTGCTCGAAGGATTCACAAATTTCATTGGCCAGGCTCCTGTTATCTAATCCTGACTCGGGGCAGATTCGAAGAGTGAGCTCGTCTAGGTCCAAGGGGTCGTTGTTTGCCTTGCTTAACTCAAGTTGCCAAGACCCCACACCCTCGAGGTCATCGAGAAAGTGCTCGATTTCATTAAAGTCCACCAGAGTGCCTTTTAACTTTTCCATATTGACCGATAGATGTTGGGAAACCCGTGAAATCTTCCCGGTGATGCGAGGAACCGTGCGACCGCAACAAGGGCATGTATCTCGTACCAGACCACCTTCCGTCAGGTCGCCTGTTCGATAGCGCAAGACGACGCTTCCCCTTGCCTTGAGAGGAGTGAAAACAATTTCCCCGGGATGCCCGTCTGGCACTGGCCAACCAGTTTCGGGATCCACAATTTCAACTATCCCCAGATCTGGAGAGACATGATAGCCTGTCGATTCCTTCGCAGGGTCATGCGAACATTCGGGCCAAGCTAGTTTTGCTTCCGTAAATCCGTAAGTTGCTATTACTCGAATTCCGGGGGAGCCAAGTCTCTCAGCCAAGTCTGCCAACTTTCGTCTTGTTCCGGCAACCACTTTTTCTCCACCCAGAACAATGCGACGCAAACCGCGAATCATTTGACCATCTTCCTCCGCTTGCCTTAGCAAGTGGTAGATGAAGGTTGGCATTCCCACAAGAATGCTTGGGCGCGTTTTCTTGATCAGCCGAAGATTGCCTGCTGTTCCCATCACCTTCCCTCCACCTGTGCTTACGCAGAAGATGTTTTTCTCAAGGGCAGCGTAATGGGTCAGCCAATAGGCGAGGTGAGGGGCATAAGGGAACGCGTTCAAGATACGATCTTTCCTCCTGGCATCTCCCAGTTCAATGACCCGCCCGCCTGCTTTGCGCAGGTTATTCAGGTCATGATGAGAATAAAGGAAAGGAATCGGATCTGCGGAGCGACCGGTTGTGCTAGTCATGAACACGGGTCGAAATTCACGCTCCATCGACTTCCTGACGCTTTTTTTGCCAAGAAGAAGCGACTTCAAGATAACTGAGGGTTTCCGAGCCAGTGCTTTGGCGTCTGGTTCAAGCACGAAAGATCTTATTCCATCAGGTTCTGCCAAGGCAGCAACTAGGGTTTCCTTCGAGGTGAAGGGCACTGCTTGCAGATCGGCCATGCACCGAACCTCATTCAGGCCAATGCCATATGCTTGAAAGAGGTTTCGGTAATAAGCCGAGTTGGGCAAGACGACCTTGCTCAGGTATTTTTTCAAGGCCTCGTCTTGTCTCGTCATTTGTCTTTCAATTGGCTCTTTGTCCCAATTTCGTTTCATGACTTCCTCCTTTTGTTTGCTGGTTCATCAACCAAGGCCTTTATGGCATCCAGTCGACTTTCAGCGGCTCGCCTGCCAGCCATTACGTATTGCTCCGGTTCGTGGAAAGCGTACCAACGCAAACGCGTCGTGGAAGGCCGAATCACGACATCGGCTTCGAGCAAGTCGCGCTCCAAGACGCGATGCTGGGCAGCTTCAACTGCCCGCATCACGATGTCATATACATTTCCTTTGGCAAAGGGATTAAGCTTCCTGTTGAGAAACTTTGCGAAGGTGCAAAGTTTACTGCATTTCAGGCGCTTCGTGGTTAAGTGCAATCGCTTGTGTCGAGGGTCGCGCAGAGCACAGCACGCGATTATTTTGTCGACCCCCAAAGTGTGCAGAGCCTTGATTGCCAGCGGATCGGTGACTCCGCCATCGATGTATTCGACTTCATCTCTGATCGCTGGCACGCAGATGCCAGGCATACTGCAGCTAGCTCGAGTGGCGGAGGCCACGTCTCCCTCCGCAAAAATTGTTGGTGCCAAGTTATCAAAACGGGTAGCGGAAACTGCAAAGGGTCGACTCAGTTGGTTGAAGTTTATGTCACCTATTTCTTTTCGCAGACTCTTTTCGACCTTGTTGCCTAGAACCAATCCGCGTCTAAAAGGCCAAGCCAAGTCCATTAGTTCCCAAGGACCATAACGTCCTTGGTGGGACAGGGCGATTCTCTCCAGACTTTTCCCATTGTGCCCTCTGCTCCAGCAAGCTCCCACGTATGCCCCCATGCTCGTGCCGGCCACACAATCTATCTTGATCTCGTTCTCTTCCAGAACTTGAATCATTCCGACATGGGCTAAACCACGTGCCCCACCGGCTGACATAGCCAAACCAATTCGTGGTCGTTTTGCTTTTGCAGTCTCTTCTTTCGCGCAAGGAGGACTTTCCTTCTTCAGCGAATTTCCTTTGGCTCGGAACTTGTTGTCCTCTTTTTGCCAACCGGATTTAGTTGCTCGCCGATTGTTTCGGTCGAGAACGTCATGGTTTCCGCGAGGTCGCGGTGCCGTCTCTGAGATTCGCATCATTTTTTTGAGGATTGAATCGGCGGCACGGACCATCGGCGGCGCTAGATCGTCGTATTGCTAAGTTTATCTAAGTTAGGGCGGAGCTTGACCGTTGGCAGAGGAGTCTCCTTCGCCTAGGTTTGCTTCTTTTTTCTGGTTCATGTTTTAATCGTGCCTTCGCGTGGTCCGTGAATTGCCGATTTCATACTATAGCCCTCATTCCGAGAAAATGCAAGCGCACCAAGTGCATTTGCACTAAATAGGGCTGCTTCCCATAGCATGCTGACCTGCCAAACGCTTGGTTTCAGCCGAACCAAGGGAAACGCTGCTCGCCTCAATCTAATTTGCGAAGGCGTATGTTGCGGATCACGCCGGTGGTTGAGTAAGTGGCAATTCCCAGTGGAGCTGACATTTCGATTTCTCCCGTGCGCATGCTGATCTTTCGATCCTCGACATCGACCTCCACGATCTGCTTGTCATCGATCCAAGCCGAAAGTTTTTCCTTGGTCACACGAAGCTTGACCTTGTACCAGCGGTTTTCCTCGAAGACATAAACGTCGCCTGTTTCGTTTTCGGAGGCGTCAAAGTCATCGATACTGGAGATTCCGACCAATGCACCGCCCCAACCGCCCAAAATAAGCGAGGCATTGGAGTCGCCATAGGGGAAGGTTAGCCCGCAAAAGAAGTCGCCTCCTTGGGTTCTCTTGGCTTCCAGCTGAATTTCGTAATTCAACGTAGGGTAATCCTTGCCGGTCCAATGGACACCGGTGAGCTCAATTCCCATGCCGAGCACGAGATTGCCTTTTTTATCTATGCTGACCTCACCTTTTCCCGAAAAATCCGTTTTGGCCCATTTGCCCAAGGTTTTTCCGTCGAAGAGCGAGATCCATTCATCCGCTTGTTTTCCGGCCGAGGCTTTACCGCTATTTGTAGAGGTAGTGGAGCAAGCAACAAGAAGGGAAACTGAAGAGATCCCCAACAAGAGTAATA
The DNA here is from genome assembly GCA_002716045.1 of Opitutia bacterium. Taxonomy (GTDB): domain Bacteria; phylum Verrucomicrobiota; class Verrucomicrobiia; order Opitutales; family Seribacteraceae; genus UBA2993. Next base: position 46,040 of record PAZC01000034.1, on the reverse strand, counting down.
GTTTTCTGCAGATTATTATCATGGTATGTTTCACAAGGATTGATCAGATGCTTCCAGCCGAGCCCGAATAAAGGCAACGATTTTTTGCACCGATGGTTCAATATTCACCGCAAAGGCGTTTTCTTCAGGGCTTGGTTTTTCGAGAGATTTTAGTTGTGAGTCTAGCAACTTGGGATCGAAGAAGTGTCCGGTCCTCGCTTGGATTCGTTTCTCTAACAACTCGGGTTCTCCATCCAAGTGAACGAAGCGAACTGTTTTCGAACAGTCCGTCAGGTCTACGCGATATTTTTGCTTCAAGGCTGAACAGGAAACGACAGCCGAACCTGGATGTTTTTGCAGGGCGTCTCTAATCGCTCGAAACCAACTTTTTCGATCATTGTCATCGAGAGGGACACCCGAACTCATCTTTGCGATGTTTTCTTGCGAATGGAAATCATCTCCTTCCAGAAATGCTATGCCTAGCTTTTCGGCCAATGCTTTGCCCACGGCAGTCTTCCCGCATCCCGATACACCCATGAGCACGATTATGCTTTCCTTCATGAGGGCAGAACGATTGATTGAGATTTTGAAATCTTCATTGGGAACTTTTAGTTAGAATAATGCGAATATTTTTGGATATTTTACGGTGTTTCGCGGCAACGTCTCTTCTTTGCTGTCTTTTAGGTTGTGGTTCTGAGGGTTCCAATTCCGAAGAGGTGGGGCAAGATATTCCTCCCGGCGCCTTGGTCAACTATCATCCCAATGGCACAAAGAAGTTGGAGGAGTTTTACAAAGGTGACCTGCGTCATGGGCTCTCCACCAAGTGGGATGCCAATGGCACCATCATCGAGCAACTTCGATACGAGGACGACAAGTTGGTGGAAACTATTGTCGGCAATCAACCTAATCGCGATGGAGATTGATTGCCACTCAAGCCCAGTGACTTTTTCGGCAGTTTGCTGAATGGGCCGAACTTCTTTTTTTCTGCCGTGAGATTATATAAAACTAAAAGTGGTCCGGTCATGGAAACTGATGGTAGTTTCCGCTTTTTGACTGTTGCGGATGATTGGGATGCCCTCATCAACTGCGATGATTTGAGGGGAAGCCTAGATGAATTGCTTTCCTCGAGCGAATCATCCGCTGCCGCTGCCGTTGCCGCTACTCATGAAGCTTTGGCTCCTATTGGCTCGCAGGAACTTTGGGCGGCCGGTGTAACTTACTACTCAAGCCGACTAGCTCGAATGGAAGAATCCCACGACGCTGGTGGAGGGGATTTCTATTCCCGCGTCTACGAAGCGGATCGCCCTGAACTTTTCATGAAGGCCACTCCGGCTCGCGTTGTTGGCCCTGGCAAACCTTTTCGTGTGCGCAAGGATTCGGAGTGGGATGTTCCTGAGCCCGAACTTACCTTGTTTGCTTCTTCCTCCGGGAAGATCGTAGCCTATACTGTGGGCAATGACGTCAGCTCGCGCAGCATCGAGGGCGAGAATCCCCTTTATCTGCCTCAAGCCAAGACTTATGACGATTGTGCCTGCTTGGGACCCTGTCTTTATGTCCCTCTAGAACCACTACCTCCTGAGACAAAAGTGAAACTCGAGATTCGTCGGAATCACGAAGTTGCTTTCCTTGACGAAACGGAATTAAAGCAAATGAAGCGAACGCCCGAGGAATTGATAGGATTTCTTTTTCGTGAAACAAGTTTCTCCAGTGGAGTTTTTCTTATGACTGGTACGGGGATTGTGCCGGGAACTGACTTTACCTTGCTCTCGGGCGACCAAGTCTCCATTTCCATCGATGGTATTGGCACTTTGACCAACTCGGTGGCATAGGCCACTGCTACCTCTCTTTTTTGTAACTCAAATTATCCATAGATGACCGAACCAGAAACATCCATCCTAGGCTCAACTCGTGGCAAGAACTCGGGAGATGCCTTTTGTGCCACGAATCCAGCAACCGGTGAGCATCTAAATACTTTCTATGCCCCCGCTTCCGAAGCCGAGACAGAGCGATCCGCCGAACTCGCGGAGCAGGCCTCTCTTCGTTTGGCAGCGCTTTCAGGGTCCGAAAAGGGCAAGTTCCTGCGAGCCATAGCGGATGGCGTCGATCATATAGTGGAAGAACTCGTTTCCATTATGACGGCCGAAACAGGTCTGCCCGAGCCCCGCGTTCGAGGAGAAACGGGCCGAACTTCGGGACAACTTCGAATGTTTGCTGACTTGGTCGAGGAAGGTTCCTGGGTGGATGCCCGTATCGATCATGCGATTCCTGATCGCCAGCCAATCCCCAAGCCCGATATCCGTTCAATGCTCCGGCCAATCGGCCCGGTAGGCGTTTTTTGCGCCAGCAACTTTCCATTGGCGTTTTCGGTTGCAGGTGGAGACACCGCTTCTGCTTTTGCTGCGGGCTGCCCCGTTATAGTAAAGGCTCATCATGCCCATCCCGGCACTGCCCTTGCTGTGGGCAAGGTGGTGCAGGCAGCCGTTGCGTCCTGCGGTTTGCCAGAAGGAACCTTTTCCCTGCTTTATGGGGGCGGTCGTACCGTGGGGCAGCATCTGGTCCGTCACCCTTCTCTCAAGGCGGTGGGCTTTACTGGGTCACGATCTGGGGGAAGAGCCTTGTTCGACTTGGCTGCGTCCAGACCTGAACCCATTCCCGTCTATGCCGAAATGAGCAGCGTAAACCCTATTTTCCTGCTCCCGAGTGCCTTGGCAGATCGAGGTGAGCAGATCGCTGAAGGTCTCTTGGGTTCGGCCACCTTGGGCGTAGGACAGTTTTGCACGAATCCAGGAATTGTTCTCCATGACAAGGGAGAGTTAGGCGAAAAGTTCAAGAACGACTATGCCAAGCTCATGGGGCAATCAAGTGCAGCTCCGATGCTCCATTCCGGTATTCGAGATGCCTATGGGCAAGGCGTTTCCTCGTTGTCAAGCCGACCACAGATCGAGGCCTTGAATGATTGCGGCGATGATCGTGGCCAAGGTAATTGCGATGCTCAAGCCGCCGTTTTTGCCGCCGATGCAGCCGCATTCCTTTCCGATGAGGCTCTTTCCGAGGAAATCTTTGGACCATCCACTTTGCTGGTAGGGTGTGACGGCATGGATCAAATGCTCGAAGTTGCCCGCAATCTGGAAGGCCAATTGACCGCAACTATCTTTGGTTCCAAAGAGGAGATCGCTGCAGCTGAAGATCTCGTAGCTATCTTGGAAACCAAAGCCGGTCGCCTTCTTTTGAACCAATTTCCAACCGGTGTGGAAGTCTGTCAGTCCATTGTACACGGTGGCCCCTATCCCGCCACAGCGGACGGGCGATCCACTTCAGTGGGCACTGCAGCCATCCTTCGTTTCGCCCGTCCAGTTTGCTACCAAGGTTTCCCCGACGAGCACTTGCCCGATGAGCTCAGGGACAACAATCCTTTGGGCATCAATCGCCTGATTGATGGAGATAAGGCATAGTTGTCGCTGCGCTCCAGTCTTTCTTCGAGCTTCTAACTATTGGAATTTCCGATTTGCCTTCGAGCCAGAAAAGTTTTCCATGACATCTTCATAATTGGCCAACCCACACCTTTTCCAAGGATGGATTTGTCATTCAGCCCCCAGAGTTTTTCCTTGACAAAAGTAAATACACTAACTACATATTTATCATCCAAGTGCCTTATTTTTTGCCTGATCAGAAATTCATTTAACATGCAGGAGTTCTTTTCTCCCAAAGTTGAATCTCTTTTTGGACAGCAATCCATTCCTTTAATATTTTCATAGTTGTGATTCTCAAGAAAAACCAAATCGGAATATACCACTGTCTGACCGGGGAATACCGAACCTTGGAGAAATTTCCTTTTATCGCTGGTTGCTTGGGCAACAGTGACTGGAAGGTTCCTCCTCCCGAGGATGCGCCGGATTGGGAAGGTGCCTGCATGATCAAGAAGTCGGGTTCCAACTTTCGATTGGTTGCGAACAAGAAAAACGATTCCTTGCTTCTTATAAATGGTGGTCCCGTTACCGAGCCTTTTACGGTGGAAGAGGATCAGGTTTGTACGCTGCAGTTTGCCAGCACCCCATTGTGTGTTTTCGTCGGTAAGGATCCCAAGGCATGGGCCGAACAAATTACCAGGGATCGCTGGGAAGTGGTTAATGGTCGATCGGGTGGTTCCTTGGGACAAACCAATCTTTACGGAATCCCGGACTTGATCCGAGAAATGGGTGCAAGCTTCGAGGATTGCGCCATCAAGCCAGTGGGGCTTGACGTTGCTTTTTGGGTGGTTTCTTTGATTGATGCCTTGTCTCCGCCTGAGGAGGAAACTGAGGAAGATATCGAGCAGGAGTATCAGGCGCCCGTTGTCGTTGACCCCGATCGAGGTGAGTTTACTTGCCCTATCTGTTGGCTGAAATTTGACCGTCCCGATGTCTTGAGCATTGCCTTGCACGATGATTTGCGTGGCGATCCCAAATTGGGTGACGACGCCATGTTGCGTTTCGTTCCCACCGAGTTCAATTCAAAGGGACAAGCATTGGATCCTATGGGGTTGCCAACGACTGATGGCGCTTGTCCGCATTGCCATCGGAAATTACCCCCGGGTTTCATGGACGTGCCACATCACATTTTCTCTATAGTGGGTGCGCCGAGCGCCGGTAAATCATATTACTTGAGTGTCTTGGTCCGAGAGCTGCAACGCTCGTTGTTTCGTGAGTTCGGGGTAGCCTTTCGTGATGCCGATCCTACCTGCAACGCTATTTTGAATGCCATGAAGAATAGGCTATTTTCGGCGGCTGCAGTTGAGTCGGCGATGCTTATCAAAACCCAGTTGGAAGGGGAGATGTACGAACGTTTCCCACGCCATGGGAAAATCGTGGCATTGCCCAAACCTTTTGTTTTCAGCATGTCAGACCCTCGAGGAAGCGGCCATGATTGTTCGCTGATTTTCTATGACAACGCGGGAGAGCATTTCGAGCCCGGCATTGCCAACGAGGAATCGCCTGGAGCGTTGCACGTGGCGAGTTCATCCGGAATCTTTTTCCTTTTCGACCCTATTGCCAGCCCCGAATTTCGACGTGTGCTACGTGGTCATGATGACCCGCAGTTTGCTCTGGATCCCAGCGGCAAGCGCCTTGACCAGCAAGATGTCATCATGGCGGAGTTGGAGATTCGCGTGAAGCAGAATCAGAATATCGCTATTTCGGACAAGATCGATGCTCCCATGGCTGTGATGATTGGGAAATGCGATATCTTGGCTGAAGCCGAAGGGATTGATTGGGATATGATCCGTAACCCTATAGTGGACAAGCGTTTGGATATTGATGTCGTTGACAGTAACTCTAGCATTTTACGCGATTGGCTAACAGATATGCATCCTTCCTTGGTAGCTAACTCCGAAGCTTTGTCGAAGAACGTGAAATTTTTCCCCGTTAGCGCTTTTGGTCATAGCCCTCGCACTTTTAAGAACGGCGAACAGGAATTCATTGCCCCGGATCCAGATAAGATCGATCCCATAATGATTGAGGTTCCGACGATCTGGGTACTCTCGGAAATTGTTCCCGATCTCGTACCAGTAGCCTAATAAAACACATCCACCGCGCGTCTTTAATTTGTTATGGCTCGCCAAATGATCTTCACCAGTACCCCCCAAGGGCTTGAGCCCGGGCGTACTGGTTTTTGTACGGTAGCTCGCCACAGGAGTTTGCGAAGCCGGTTAGTTCGGGAGCTGGAGAGGCTTAGTGTATATGACTTCAATCTTGGCGAAGGTGCCACCAAGGCAGAGATCAACAGTTTTCGTCGATTCGAATTAGGAACCGAAGAATTTTACGTCCTGACTCGCATTCGTGACGCAGGCCTCGATTACACCAACCGGACGAATTACATTGCTCACCATTTGATCTTCGATGGCTTGGAGATAGCGGTAAGTCCTAGCCCTCCTGAAATTTTCCTCCAATGGAACGGTTGGCTGGATTTTTGGGAAGGTTCTTCCCGATGGATTGAGGACGATGAGATTACCGACGTATCTGCCTGCAAGATGTCTGGATTGTCTCCAGCCCAAAACTGGCAAGCCATCACTGGCGATGGCGGTAATGCTGCCTATCTGGTCGCTGAAAAGGCGAAGCACCCAATCTTGCTCGAAAATCATCCTGGCCAAGAAGGTAACTTACTTCATTTATTTGCCGAATCTTCGGCTCTTGTTGCGATGCCAATGGACGCTTGGCAGTTTGCATTTACCACCTATCTTCAGGAAACTGATAATGCGAAAGATTACGCTTGGATAGGTGGTTGTGGGCAACCTGCATCCCTTCGCTTGAAGCAAAATGGAGTTCCCAACCATTTGGATTTTACGGCCTTTGAGCAGAGTGCTGTCCGGGACCCCATGGATGAGAAGCAGGTTTTCGTTGCCCGCAATGGGCGTAAGGCAGCAATCAAGAAAACTCCTCCACCGCCCCCTGTGGGTGAAGCGGCTGAGGCAGGCTCTTCTGCTGGAGAGTTTGGTGAATCAACTCGTATCAGCGAAGGCAGAAGTGGATCTGGAGGATTTTCACGGACCGAAAAGGAGCAATTTCGCCAAGCCGCCGCTTCTCATGCTGCGGCCCAATCCACCGCTACCGCACAAAGTGGAGGAGAGGCTGGCAGGAAAAAGAAGAAACCAGCCAAATGGCCTTGGATTTCGGCTTTGGCTGCCGTTATGCTTTTGGCTGTTTTCATCGTGCTTAAGTCTGGCGTCTTGGATGTATTGAAAGATGATCCAGTGGATCCTAATCCCATTGCCGAGAATAGTGGGAAAGCTAAGGATAATGGCGGTGACCTGGACGCCGACCCAGAGGCGAATAATCCGAATGGTACGGCAGAATTTGTTCAAGCAGGAGTAGCTTCTTTGGCTAAAGTTACGGCGAAGGATGAACGTTTAAATACTTGGATTGAATTCACGGTTGGGGAGTCTCCTCCCGCTCGAATCGACGTTTCCGCCATGAGCAACGATGACTATGATCGATTCGGCGATAGACTAAGAGACTTGAAGGTTGGCCAGGAAATGGCTGTGACTTTTCGCAATGGAAAGCAGCCAGGAACTTTTCTTCTTGAGTCCTTGGCAGCTCCTTCGACTCTAGCTCTTGCTGGGACTGATGGAACGGACTCAACCGCGCCCAATAATCCGCCCCGTTTGCCAAGCACTCCGCTCTCGAGAAAACTTGAGTTTGCAGCCAGTGACATTGATGTCGTCGAGGACAATTTCATGCTTAGTTTCGTTTCCCCTCAAGGTGTTCAATTGAAGTATGTGTTTCCTCCGGAACGGCGTGCTAGATTTGAAGAGTTGAGAGAGTATTTGGCTGCTGGCCGTAAGGTGACATTCATTTGGAACGAAGACCAAGGCCATGTCCGCGAATTTGATTTCTCTGTCGAAGCTGCGGTTATTGCTCCCCCCACTCCCACCCCTGTTTTGACCACGGCGCCTCCCCCCTTTCCGGTTGTTGGCAGCCATGTCTTGTGGCTAACCAAGGGCGAAGTTGAGGATCCCCAACTCGAATCTGTTTCTGCCCAAGGTGATGCAGCCTTTGTCCAAACGTTGAAGACCGCCTTGTCTCGGATCGCAGATTCGAAGACTGCTTTCGTTTGGGAAACTGATTATGCTGGGGCGCAGGCTCTTGTTGATACCCCCCTGATGGAAGGAGCCCAACGGTATGTTGCCATTTACGATGCCCGGGTGAAAGAGCTTCTTGGCATTGAGCGATATTCTTTGGAGACTCCCCAGGAAGAAGGATCTACTTTATTTCTTAGGTTTCTTTTCAAGTCGTCTAGCGAAGTGAGCGTTATTTTTGAGAATCAGCGAGCCCGAAACGCGGCTTCCCGAGGTGTTGTCTTGCGTTTGCCCGATCCTCAAACCAATCGATCCATTGATCTTTATTTGCTTTCCCCACGGGTCGTTGGCAACAAGCCTAACGAATTGCCCAAAGCCTATCTCGCAATGACTGGCAATCGGGTCAGCTTAGCCAAGAAAGGTGCTTTTGGGCACGGTTTGCGAGTGGTTGGTTCGACTGGGCCGCGCTTGTTGAAATTGTCCGTCAATCCAAGTGCCAGAGTTTTTTACGGAGCGAGCCTTTCTCCGAAAGATTTTACGAATCGCAGGTTACTCGATTTTCCAAACCTCTTGGTAAAGCCGGTTGCCGAGGATTCCTTGACCTGCGAACTTGCTTTGTTCATCGATTACATGACGGATTTACGAAAAAAGTTTCAGGAGCAGATTTCTAGTTTGAATCAAAAAACCACTGGCGAACAGGCCGCCAAGATGCCCTTGCCTAAAATTTACCAAGCCTTGGAGCAGTTCGGGTCTCGAGCAGGCTCATCCAAAGGCAATTACAAGGCTGGATCTGGCGTGGGTAGCTTTGGTCCCCACGTGATAGACGCTGTATTGGATTTTTTCCGCAAGATCCACGGTTACTCTCCTGCCGCCCTGGATAAGTTGAGGAGTGATTTAACCTTGGATCCCAGGAAGTTTTACCTCAACGATTTGGAGTATCAGGAATTTTGGCGTAAAGTTGCGATGCGAGCCAAAGAGGAGGCTTTCAGGCCTTTTGGTTTGGGTTACGATCCCAAGAACCTCTCACGGGATATCGATAGAGTCATCGGCACTTTGCGTTTTTTGCGCGAGGCGGAGAGAGCTTTCGGAGTGAATGACCAAGGCATTGGGACCATGATCTTCGCCGTGGTCAGGGAAATTATCGAACCGAATACCGGCGCCGTAAAGAAACTCTATGATCAATTGATCGCGCACAAGGCAACGCCCGAGGCCCGCGTTGCAACCCCTAGGTACACGCAGGAGTGGAACCGTTATTTGCAGGATTTCGCCGAAGTCCATGCTCCCGCCGAGCTTACCTCGGCAGAGCTTCGCAAAGGAATTACCTGCATCGAGAATCCCGATCTCGTCAAAATGTACAAGGAACACCTTTTTGATCGAGGCACTACCACTCGTCAACTGGGTCCACTCAAGCAATGGTTTGCCTTGCTCCAAACCGAGATCAGCAAGAAAGATCCTCGTCTTGTGCCCCAAGAATATGAGCCTGCCCGCAAACTGCGGTTAATGAACTCATATTTTCATTCCGAGGAATGGTCATTGCGTCTCTTTCGCCAAGGTCAGCTTCAACCCGAGGCTGAATTGATCCACTTCAAGTAATAATTGCCGTGAATATAGACAGACTTGTAGACCGCATAGAAAAGGTGCTCCGTGAAGGCGCTACCGATCCTGTTATCCATTCTCTTGCGAAAGAGTATGCTCGTTATCGTACGATCATCGACCAGCGATTGGATCAATGCGTTGCCCTGATTCGAAGTGGCAACAAGTACACGGCCTTGGAGTTGGCCGAGGAATCGCCAAACGTCTTGGATTTGATGGAGCGACTCTCTTTTGGTGGCGATGCCAAATGGAAGGAGCTGTGCGAAGAGAAGAGTATCTATCTGGGACCCAATTTCACCGATGACCACGTTGATATGCTCGAAGGTCTTTATGGGGAGAAGATCAGTGAAGACCATCCGGTTTTTCGAGAATATCGCACCGCCATGCGTAGTCGAGACGAGCAGCGAACATTTAAGATTCTCAAGACGATTCTCCGCATGAATCCAGATCATGAGGCGGCCAAGCGACACTTTGGTCAACTCAGTGTAAAGATACTGGAGCAGCGCCTTGACCATTTGGACTTGCTCATCCGGGAGGGGCGCAAAGACGAACTTCTGGACATTATGGACGAGGTGGAATCGACCGACTGGGTGATTCCGCCGGAAAAATCCACTAAGGCAACTCTTTGGGAAAATGCGCTCGCTGTTCGCCAAACCTATCGACGGGCGGATTCCAAGTTGAGGTGCGAGCAAATTCTTGTCGACTTGGGCCAACTCCGTGATGCCGAGGAATGGAAAGAAGCCCTGTCTCTTATTGGAGAATTTTACGAGCTCAGTCAGGAATACGATTTGGAGAGCGAGCACGCTGCAGACGATATCAATGCCTATAACGAGTTCAGGGAGTGGGCCGAAGAGCGCATGGAGGAAGATCGCGACGCCCGTGCCTTGCAGGCGTTGGTTTCTCGTTTCAAGAACCGTATCACTGAGATGAAGCAAGCCGAGAACGCTGGCGGGCTTTCAATCGAAAACTATCTCGAGTTCCAAGCTGAAATAAATACTTTCAGGAAGGAATTCGAGGACATGGGACGTTCCGACGTGCCTCCCGAAGTGCTCATGGACCTGCAGAAAGGCGTTGGATGGGTCAAAAACCGCATTGCCAAACAGAGAGGACGCACCAAGAGGATTTGGATTGGCACAGTCGTTCTGACTGTTGCGGCCGTGGTGGCCTTCCTGATCTGGTTTAACTTCAGGCAGGAACGATCCGATTTGCTCGATTCAGTTGTAGCCGCTGAAAATCTTCAGGATCCATTCAAGCAGTGGGCTTTCCTTCAATCTTTTGGTCAAGATGAGGTGCAAAAAAAGTACATGGAGAGCAAAGACGAAGAACTCCAAAAAGGCTTGGCTTCGGTTGTGGAAAAGACATTCGTTAACGCTTGCGCCTTGGACACTGCCGGCAAACAGGAAGACTTTCTTGTGGCCACTGAAGGTACGACGCTTTCCTTCGCGGATGAACCTACCATGAAGCGTGGTCGCACCGACGTAGTAATCAAACTTTGTGAGGGGATGTTAGCAACAAATCCCCCGAATCTTAATGCAATGTGGGATTTCGTTCAACGCTTTCGAGACGAGGACATCGCGAAAGGAATCAAATTGAGAAAGGTCTTGCGCAAGCGAGTTGATGCTCTCCTGCCGGCCTATGAAGAAGCCATGAAAGATGTCGATCGAGATCTTCGCTCCGAAGTCACGCGCGCTCACCTCAGCTTTTCCAAAGAACGCAAGCAGGACATTGATGGTTTAATTGCAGTTTTGACTGAATTGAAGGATCTCAACCAACAGCCCAAATTGCTTCAATGGCAACCTCTCATGGAGCAGGAAGTTCAGCTTACTGCCGAGTTTCCTTTTCATCTCTATGCTTCTTCTCCAGAGGTCTCGTCCCTTTTGGATGAAATTGACGGCAAGATTAGGTCCATTCAGGAGAATTCGGCCATTGCTGCAGATGAATACGACGATCTTACGGGAGAACTTGCCAAACTAAAGAGTCGCATTGTCGCTGCCGCTCAAAAGTTCAAATCAGAAGCGGAAATTGACAATTTCGTCCTTAATCAAGGAACTTTCATCGAAGAACTCGGGGCTCGCTATGAAAAGCTTAAGAACAAGTTGCAGGCCACGGAACAACTGGAGGTTTCCAAGCAATTGAGGGAAGTTCGAACTCTTTGGAATACCTACAGGCACTTGGTGAGAGAATCTTCCAAAAAAAAAATTGAGGAACTTTTAGTACAAGCCGAAGAAATTGCAGACTCTCTTGACGCTGGTCGTTCCCAAAATCCCAAAGGCGATCTTTCCACTTTGGGCGAAACCATAAAGAAGTTGGTTTCTTTTCGAGGTAATCAGGAGGAAGCGTTCAAACCCTCCTTCGTCCAAGAGAGACGCATCAACAAGCTCGTCGAGATGCAGGGCAAGATTTTGGCCAAGATGGGGCAGGGCACCCAAGCTCGTGGTGAATTGAGTGAGGCTACCGATCTCGAGAGCTATCTCGCGGCCATGGATCGTGCCCGTCAGGTCAAGGCTTACGATGGCATCGCGTTACAAGCGCTTCAGGAGATTACCACCAACCGTAACATTTTCTCCAACGATCGGGGGCAACTTCATCGCAAGCTCATCTTCATTGGGCCGGAAGAGGTTTGGGGTAAGATCAAGACTGGAGAGCTGGGTGTGCTGCCAGATGACTCACAGCGAGAATACGAGGACCTTTCCGTTATCGTGAGCGCCTCTGGTATCCGTGACGTTTGGCGATACAAGCTTAACAACTGTACCCCCGTGTCAGCGGGCATAGGCACTGGTGGCCAACCAAAATATAATACCAAGAAAGACTTGCTCCAGTTTCTCCTGTCCTTTGGACAAATCCAGCAAGAAAAGATCGAGGAGAAATTTGATGAGACCGGAAAGCCGGTGGATAATCCCGTGGCAAAGGTTATGCAGCAGGGTAACTTCCTTATAGGGGGAAAACGCGAAGGGCGTCTGTTTGAATCCACTCACTGGGGTGGTGCTATCAAAGGACCGATGCTCGAGGAACCGCAGTTGACTCCCGAATCGAAATTTGTGCAGGAGCAAATCGAAAGGCGACTCAATAGTGAAAACCGCAAGGTCCTTAAACCTTTGTTGGACTTGCTTGATGCCCTTTTGCTGGATCCACAGATTTCCCCTTTGTTCAAGGCTTATATGCACGACAAACTTTTTGAGATCATGTCGATGCGGGCAGACGAATGGGGCGTGCGGCTTTCGCCTTACTTGAAAAAAGATCATGAGCAACTCAAGGCCATCATGCAGTTGCCCCTGAAGGTTACGGATTGGATGAGCCCCACTTCCTATCAAGCCATGCAAGCGCAACTAACCACTTTCTATCGTCCTTTGGGTCAACGCCGCTATGGCAGCGAGGTTAAGTTTAACCTCAGTTTTTTACGAGGCCTGACAGGGGTCAATTTTCCATTTGCGGGTTATGTTGACGAACGCGGCAACCCTCGCTACTTGGATTCCGGCAAACCGCCAGCCTTCGTTTGGTGCGTCAGTCGTGAGGAAGGAAAGCTTTCTCTTGAGCGCTACGTAGGCTCCAATGCGCTTCTGTTCAGTCCTCTGTTGACGGTTGACAAGGATTTGGAGGCTGTCTTTAAGAAGGCTCTTTTAGAGTCGGGAGCAAGTAGTGCAAACAGATTTGGAAGTTTGAAGAATCTTGTTCCCTTTCGGTATTCCGATTGAGTAGTTGTGAGTTTCGAAGATAAATACGTTGTTTCCAAGCGAGGCCAACCGGCTGGTTCCTTTACTGCCCGGGAGATCATCGATTTGCTTCGCATGAAGGAATTGAGCACCATTCACAAAGTGAAGGTTGATGATCAGGAAATGACCGTGGCGACTTTCATTGATACATACGAGACCGGAGGGTTGCCCGAACAAAACTTAGGCAAGCCAGAGGCTCCCGTCGAGGAGGAGGAACCAGAGGAACCCGAAGAGTTCGAGGAGCCTCCTCCACCCGAGCCGCCCGCTGACACTCCTCCTCCCGAACCTGGTCCCACGGATGAAATTCATATTTCCCGGGAAGGCCAACGCTTTGGGCCTTATCTTTTAAACGAGGTGAAGGATTACTTGAAGTCAGGTAATCTGCGTTTTTCCGATCTGGTGTGGTATGATGGTGTAACCGAGTGGCTACCTCTGTCCTCTGTGCCTGGGGTGGGTGAGGGCGTCAAGACCTTGCATGCCGCCGCGCCTCCGCCACCCAAGCCGCCACCAGCCCCTGCTGGTCCTCCCCAAGCTCCTGTGGCTACGGAAGCTCCTCCGCAAGTTGCCCGTCAGGAACCTGTCTTTGGAGGTGAAGATGACGATGACGACGATGATTCGGCTCTCGAGGATGAACGCAAGGGCATCGCCGGTTTGGGTGCCCGAGCCCTTGCCTTGTTCATTGACGTTCTGTTGATTGCAGCTGCTTCCTCTGCAGTCGTTGGACTTGTTTTCTGGCTGCACACCATGACCAATCCCGGCAAGGACATCGAGAGGTGGCAGCTATTTGCTGTCCCTATGGTCATTGCCGTTATCGTGGGCTGGCTTTATTCCAGTCTGACGGAATCTTCCGCGGGAATGGCTACTCTGGGCAAACGCATGGTAAAGGCTCAGGTATGCCTCGAGGAAACCAATCGACGTATTGGTTTTGGCCGCGCAACTGGTCGGGCATTTGCCAAGATCATCGGGGTGGTGGGCTTTTTCATGATTTTTACTTCCCGTCGCCGCCAAGCGCTCCATGATATGATTACCGGTACTATTGTTAGGCAGAGTATCGCTTCGATGGAAGATGACTTTGCGGATGAGGATGACTCAGACGGTGACGACGCATGACTTTTCATATTTTCGACCCAACAATAGCTACTAAACAAGGAGTAGAACTGTGGCAGATGACGTAGGCTTCGACGAACCGGAATTGAGTTGGTCCACCCAGGACTTTGAGCAAAAGATCGGATTTACTGGTGGGCGTTACACCGACACCAACGCTTTCTTCACCTTCTTGGTGGGGCTCATAATGGCTACGATCTTCTTTCTGATGCTCGAGTTTATCATCGGTGATTCAACCGCACCGCGCATGGGAGACGCCGATTCCTTCATGGTTCAGTTCTCCAGCAAGTTCATTGATCGGGGTATCGGAGGTTACGTCATGGCCGCTGGCATCATGCTCTTGTTCTTCTGGTCTTGCACGATATTATTTGTGAAGGGACGCAAGGCGAAATTCCAACGCAAAGCCCTTGCCTTGAATTTGGTTCCTCAGGATCCAAATTTCTTCCTCAACACTGCAACAGCCCGCGAAGCTCTTCTCAGAATCCGCGGTTCTGTTGATGATACTTCCCATTTCCTGCTCCTCAATCGTATCGAGGTGGCACTCTCCAATTTGCAGAACATTGGCCAAATTAGCGATGTTTCCAGCATTGTGAATGCTCAGGCAACCATGGACGAGGACCAAATATCTTCCAGTTATAATTTGCTAAACGGTTTCCTTTGGGCCATTCCGGTCCTTGGGTTTATTGGTACTGTGCTCGGTCTCGGCCAAGCCATTGGGGAGTTTGGCCAGACCATTCAGTTGGCCGAAGACATGGCCAAATTGAAGGATTCGCTCAAGGACGTTACCGGTGGCTTGGCCACTGCTTTCGATACCACCTTACTTGGATTGGTTGGCTCGATTGCCGTGCAAATGTTCGTTACGTTTCGTAAGAGACAGGAATTCCTGATCCTGGACGAATGCAATGAATATTGCCAATCATACGTCCTTTCGAAGTTGCGCCTAGAGAAAGGAGGCGGAGGTCGTGAGCGAGGTGGTCGCTAAATCGATTTCAAGCTAAGAAGGATTTCTTGATATGGCAAGAGGCGGAAGAAAGGGGGACGAAGGAGGCGTTAGTTTCTTCGCCTTTCAGGACATAATAACAGCTGTTATCGGCATTCTTGTTCTCATCACCTTGATCCTTGCTCTCGAAATCCGGGAGAAACCCCCCGAAGAGGGGAACCAAAGCGTGGCGCCTTCGTCTGTTGAAATTGATTTGAGTGAAGAAAATAACGGCACGGACTTCAAGGCGCTCATTGCCGCGCAGAAAAAGAAGAACAAGGAATTTGAGCATTTTGTCCTCTTGAAGATCGAGGAGATCGACGAACAGATAGAAGACGCTCAACTGGCTGTCGTCCTGCTTCAGAAACAAATTCAGGAAATAGAGGCTGAAGTGGATGCGCCTCTAGCTGAAAAATTCAAACAGGCTCTGGAGGAACTGAACAATCAGCTTTCTTTCACAAAAAATAATATTTCGGAACTGGAGAATGAGAAAAAAGGCCTGATGGACCAAATGGATTCAAATCCCATGGCCTTTATGGACGAGGACGAGAAAGACGCTTACGTTGAAAGGTTGATGACTGACATTGAGCAGCTCAAGGAGCAGATTCAGAATGACGTCAGGGTTATACCTGAGGAGACCAATACCAGATTGAAGCCTGTTCTAGTTGGTCTAAGCGGCAATGAATTGAGCATTGGGGAGTTCAATCAAGAGCAGACCACCACGCCCTTCAACCGAAATACTTTTGTTCGTGAACTCATGCGAGGATACCGTAGGTACGATCCTCGCACCCACTACTTTGTTTTCTTCTTCAAACCTTCTGCTTGCCGAATGATGGTGCCTGTGCCCAAAAGCGGAGGCGGAGGTATGGGCCAACTCGAGCTCTTCGATACCGCTATTGGTTATGCCGAAAGCCTCAAATTCAAATTCGGTTACGAACCCATTCATGAGGAAGCTGCCCTTATTTTCTCAAACAAGAAGCGTGAGGGTGTTCCTCAGAACTAATTGCCATGGCCCGGGAAAAAGACGATTCAGGTAGCCTCGACATGTTGCTGGACACCCTCTGCAACACCTTTGGCGGTATCATATTGATCGCCTTGCTACTAGCCTTGAGTGTCGAGAAGAAGGGGGCCGAACTCAAGGACAAGATGCGTCGACTGGACGAAAATTCCACTGAGTTGCTCGAGCAGGAATTCTTGGACTTGGTGGCCGAACACAATGCCACGGTTCTTAATTTCCAGCAACTCCAGCTACAAAAACAAGTTGTCGTTGATGAAATCGAAACCGAAAAGATCGAACTCTCGGAGCTGTTGAAGCAATTGCAGGAAGAAGGTGTTTCCGCTGAATTGTTGGCCAAGCGCAACGAACTCGAGCAACTTGAACTTCGAGAGGAAATCGAGAGCTTGGAAGAGGAATCCCTGACCGTGAGTGAGGATATCGCGCGACTTGAAACAGTGCTGGAGCACGACAATTTGGCCAAGGCTCTCGACAAAATACCTTATCGGAAAATTAGTCTTCCTATCGAAAGCGCGACCAAAGCCGAAAAAATTAACCTCATTCTCGCCAATGGTAAGATATATCCAACCGCTACCATCGAACGAGGTCGACAGAATCTCGATTCCACGCACATCAATTGGGGTACCGATGATAAAAACCGGCAAATTGCCCAACCTAATCCCGCAATGGGCTTGGATCCCGAATTAAACAAGGACGCCATTAATGCATTCCTTCAGGCCCTCCAGGACGCCCCTCGTCAATTTGGCAAGGAATTCTTCATTGAGATGATCGTATTCGCGGACTCCCAAAGCTTTACCGTCTTCAATAATCTGAGGGATGCGGCCTCGCTCCGCAAGATTGGTTACAATTGGAAGCCTATCACCACTTTGCCCGTCCCATTTGGTGTTGGTACGGACGGCGGCACGATTCTAAACAAGGGCGGTTGATTCTTGCACTCTGTTTCACTCAATGGGATTTTTTTTCAAATATTTCTCCAAAATCCCTAATAAGACCTCGTTTCGCGCGTCCAATCTCCGAAAGCAATAGACGTTGAACAAGCTCAAAATTCAAATTTATCACCTAAATTCCCTTGCTCAGCGGCTTAATTTCGCTCTAATTTGAATAAATAAACCAAAAACCGTATAATGCCGAAAGAACTTGTACTTTCCATTGTTTTTCTGGGGATATTTCTCCTTGCTTTCGTATGGGGACTGATTGATACTTCAGTTCTCTCGAATTTGCTTTTCTTGGTCGTAGCCGTAGCCTGCGTAATCGGGCATGTGGTCACGGCTCACTTGGCCTATAATCAATTCAAAAACG
This sequence comes from Opitutia bacterium, assembly GCA_002716045.1. Lineage (GTDB taxonomy): Bacteria > Verrucomicrobiota > Verrucomicrobiia > Opitutales > Seribacteraceae > UBA2993. The sequence continues at coordinate 28,812 of PAZC01000034.1, read as the reverse complement.
TAACAGAACCGGAAACCGTCAAAGAGGACGACGAAGATGACCGAAAAGAAAAAAGAAGTGGAGATGGATTCGACGACTGAGGATTTGGAGGAAGAAACCTCCCCCGTCGTTGATTCTAAATATAAACGTTTCGCCATGGCGAATGTCGTGGGGGGCTACTTGCTAGCTGCCGCGTTCATTGCTCTTGTTGCGATCAACAAGCCTGAGGCCTCATCGGAGGAACAGCTTGCCGCTGAGGATCCGGAAGGCCTTTTCGTCGATACGGATGAAATTACAGGCGCTAACGAGATAGCTGATCCTGACAAGCCCGTCATCGAACTGGCTCAAGGAGATCGCGTCACGATTCCCTTGGGCGGAACTTACGTCGAGCCTGGCTTCACCGCCAAGGCGGCCGATGGTACTCTTCTCACGGATCAAGTCACTGTCAGCGGGGCTGACAAGATCAATAGCTTGGTTCCCGGCATTAGTTACCCGATTGATTACATGGTAACCGATTCCGAAGGGAACACCAAGACCGTAACCCGCTATGTAAATATCGTGGATAACCGTTTCGCCCATGATTCTGGTGTTGGCATCGATCGAGGCAACGGCGTGATTCTCGACGACTCTCCCGACGTTGCGGTGATCGACAATCCGGGGTATGTTGTGGATGATCGCATCGTTGGCCGTAATCTCGGAAACAATGTGCATGGCGGTGGCATCGGCGGTATAGGCGGACCTGACTTGGTCGGTCATGGCGGCGGCCATCGTGGCGGTGCTGACGGAGGTGTCGACGTTGTGGGACGCGACCGGGGTGGCATCGGTGATGATGACGGAGCCTTGGTTGATCTCGGAGCCTTGGATAGAGCCCTCGAAGAAGAACGCGTAGTGGAAGAACGCTATGACGTGGACGATCGCGCCGATCGCAATTTCCGTGGATTAGACGTCGATCGTCGTAAAGATGCCGAAAACGTTGATTTCAAAGCAGACGTAGGTGATTTCGCCGAAGACGCCAATGCAGCCGGTGATGGCTTGGGCGTCGACAAAGGCGGCAAGCTATACGCTTATGAAACTCCTAGCCTGGGTGTTGGAGCTGGCATCGGTACACCAGCCATTGGTGCCGGAGTCGGCGCTGCCGGAATTGGAGCTGGAATCGGAGAAGCTGTCCTTGACGGCAAGCCTGTTCCCGCACTCGGCGGCACCGGTACTTATGCTCCGCCAGCTAACGCGGCGCCTGCTGGACCTGATGGTGATGGCGATGCCCTCCCTGATGCTCTTGAAGCTGCCTATGGTACAGATCCAGCCAAGTCCGATTCAGATTCAGATGGTTTTTCGGATGCAGACGAGGTCAAGGCTCTTAGTAACCCGAATGATCCCCGCAGCAAGCCAGGAAATGCAGCCCCGACCGGCGATCCCGACGTCGATGGCGACGGACTCTCTGCATCTTTGGAAAGAGCTTATGGCACCAATCCTGAGGTTGCCGATAGTGACGGCGATGGTTTCAACGATGGTCAAGAGCTTAGCTCCATGACCATTCCAACCGATGCAAAAAGCAATCCAGGTGCCCCAGGCATCGGCGGACCAGCCATGGCTATGGGCCCTGGCGCCGCTGGAGGCGTTGGTGGTCTGGTAAGCGGAGCCGGCACAGGCGGAGCTGCCGGACTTGTGTCTGGCATGGTCAAGCAACCTCTAGGTCTCGGCATAGGTTGCACCGATTGTGGAGATAAAGGTTGCGCTGATTGTGGCGTGGGTGGACATGGGCATGGTGGCCGCGGTGGCGATCACGATTTCGATGAGCGCCGTTACGATGACCTTCCTCCCGACGGCAATCTCTGGATCATGATGCACGTCGATGGCAGTGGATCGATATTGGAAACCCGTAAATCCCTTGAGGAGATGCGTGGCACGATCATGAAGCAAGCTCTTCTTCCCTACTACTTGAACGACGAGAATCTCTACAATCGTCGTGTGGTGGTAGTCGATGGAAACGGTGAGCGCACTTTACAGTTCTTCAAGGAAGCAACCAAGAAAGACAACGTGTTGGCGTTTGTTTTCCAAGATGAGGCACAACCCATCTACCACATGCCTAATTTCAACAAGGAGCCAGAAGAGAAATACCTTGAAGATCTCAAATCTCTCAAAGGTGGTCTCGGTGGTTATGGCGGACTCTATCGAGGAGTGATGTTCCAAGTCGATCGCGGCCGGACACATGCCAAGTCCTTCAAGGAATTCGTGGGCAATGCCTGGCGCGGCGAGGGCTACCTCTCCGGAGCCAACCTCAAGAAGTACTATTGGGAAGAAAATCGCCATCACATCAAGAACCACGATGGCGTGGTGTTCAGCGACGTTTATCACGTTAAGGACGATGCTGATCCGCAGTACTACATGAACCTGATTTTCGAAGCGTCCCGTAAAGTCGGCGTCGATCTCCAGAAATATGGTGGAGGTCTCGAAGACGGTAATTACAACCCCAAGACGCAAAGCGATTGATAACGGGTTTGGGGCCGGAAGGATGCAACTCATCCTTCCGGTCCTCCCTTTTTTTCATGACCGGTAAGCTGTTATCATCCCTTATACTTGCCGGTGCAACAGGTTCTGCTCTCGCTGCAGGTTTTTCCCTTGAGGATGGAGGAGGCTTTCTCCTTACAGCAGCTATATTTGGCCTTCTTTCCGGTCATCTCACCACTGCTCACCTTGCGTTGCTAGAACGCACAGGTCGTAAATCAAAGACAAAGAAAGGCAAAGGCTTGGCCTTGGGCAATGTGATCCTCGGCTATGCATTTCTTTTTGGTTGGTTGGCCACCGCGGCGATGTCCCTGTTTCAGGATGAGCCTCCTACCGTTACTATTACCAGCCCGAGTGAAAAAGTAAGGAAGCCCTCTTATCATGAGCTAATGATCAAGTTGGACGTTACGGACGACAATGGAGTGGAAAATGCCAAACTGGTCGTGTCCAAGGACGGCAAAGAAGCTAATCTACCCATGGACGTCGATTCCGCTGCGAAAAAGAAGATAGCTCAACTTAGTTGCGTGCTGCCGCTTTCCAAAATGAAACTAGAGATAGGTGACGTTGTTACTTATTACGTTGTGGTCGATGACGGAGTGCAGGAAGCCAAGTCCGAACAGTTTCAAGTTGAGATTGTCGATGAATCGGATGTGGCCATGGATGATGTCCCTGATAGCGAATCTCGACAAATTGCTTCGGGTGGCGAACGAGCCAAGCTTGGTGACGTTGGCACAGGTGAATCAGGTGACGTTCGCAAGGGAGGATCAAATGAGAACGATCAAAATGCGCTGCATGAAGACCAGCTCATCAACGATCAATTAGCTGGCGCGGCCCAAGGAGAAGGAGATATTACCAACGTTGCTTCCAAACCGCTGGAAGAGCAGGACGAATCTGGTCAAGCTTTGATCGGAGATAACTTGGATGAGGATAGCGGCGCCCCTGTTTTTCAACGAGAGGGATCTGGTGAGGAGAATATTGATTTGGCTTCTGAAGGTTTCGTCCTCACCCCCAGGCGAGATAAGTTTTCCATAGACCAATCCTTGTTTGAGGCAGAGGAAGTACAGGAACTGGATAGGCCTGAAGCTCGTGACACCGAGATAAAGCGAACTCTTGCCAAATTGAATACCATGGGCGTGTCCGTCCCTAAGTCCATGTCGGGCCGTTGTGACAAGATCGGTCGCCGTAGTCGCTTGGCCGAGGGTGGCGGAGGCGTGGGTGTAGAGACTGCTGTACTCAAGGGTTTGGATTGGCTGAAGGCCACTCAGAATGAGGACGGTTCATGGGGGAAGAAGCACATTGGAGCCATGACTGGATTGGCCCTTCTTTGTTTTCTCGGACACTGTGAATTAACAGACTCTTCCGAGTATGGAGACGCAGTCTCCAGAGGCGCCAAATGGCTAGTGGAAAAAGGTGACAAGCAAAATGGGTGGCTCTATCATAACAATCATCGGCATGGAGCTGCCTATGCCCATGGAATTGCGACCTATGGTTTGGCCGAAGCTTTCAGCATGACTGAAAAAGAATGGATGCTACCGGTTCTGACGAAGTCCGTTGCACACATTGTAAACGGTCAAAAGAGTGATGGCGGTTGGTTTTATTTGGAGAACGTACGCAAAGCGAATGGTAAAACCGAGTTGGACTTCAAGCGCAATGATGCTGAAGGTAGCGATACGTCCGTCAGTGGATGGCAATTTCAGGCTCTCAAGGCAGCTTATAATTCCGGAGCTGAATTCCCGGGGGTCAAGGAGTCGCTAACCGAGTCCATCAAAAATTTCTATCGTGTTTACTCTCCAACAAACGGTGGTTTTGGCTACCGCAAACGCTCCGATGCCAAGAATGCCAAACACAAGCTCACCGGGGTTGGGGCCCTGGGCTTGCAGGGGTGGAAATTCGGACACGATGGACAGGATCGTAATCTTGTCGTTAACAAAGCCTGTCAGCACATCTTGAAGAGTTCGCGTTTTCGTTATGACAGCAAAGAATCCAATCTCTACTCTTGGTATTACGATACCCAGGCTCTTTTTAACAAAGGCGGAAGCTATTGGGCAAAGTGGAACGAACAAATGCAACCACAGCTTATTCGGGCTCAAAATCCCGATGGGAGTTTTAAGGAAGAGGGTTCAGGTACCACAAAGTCCAGAGCATCAGAGGATGCAAAGGTTTACCGAACAACCCTCTGCCTTTTGATGCTCGAAGTCTATTACCGATACGTCTATTAAGGCGGTAATTGACCATGCGGAGAACATTGGTGCTGGAGGAAAACCGAGTATTTTGCTCGATCTTTGTTTTTCTCTCTCTCCTTTTCCCGTTTGGCCTTCAAGCTGATTTTCAAGCCTCAGGCAAACTTAGAGGTATCCTGACTGCCAAGAGTGCTACTTGGATCGAAGTAAAGCTCGATGGCGAAGCTAATTCTCGTCGCTTCATTCCTTCTTGGCAGGGCGCTTTGCCTCGACAGGGAGGCCATTTGGATGTTTTTGTTCTCAACAAGTTCAAGGATTTGCGAACCGGCAACCGAGTGGAATTGCATTGGGGGTTCGATCAACACTTTCGGGTGATTAACGTCCGCACCCTCAAGCCCTTTCGTTCTCATGGCACCTCACGAGGTATGTTGGTGGCCAAAGGTGAGCACTGGATCGACGTTCGAATTCCTCAGCAGCGTTTACAGCGTTTTCATGCCGTTTGGCTAGGTCGGCTTCCCGAAGATGGAGGAGGATTGGATCAAGAAATCCTTGCTGGCATAGACAAGGCAATTATCGGTGAAGAAATCCTTTTTGATTGGATTTATGACGATCGCAAGCGAATCACCGCTTTCAATGATCCGAATCCGCCACCAGACCCTGATGATGAAGTGGTAGCCTTTCCCCCTGGGTATCCCTACCTCTTCCCGCCACCCCCAGGACAGCCTTGGTTTCCGGATCGGGAGAAGGGGAAAGTTGCCGCTGGCTTACCTGATCCCCTGGAATTTTCAAAACCAGATTTTTCCATTCAACCGATTCCACCTATTACTCCCTCACCTGGAGGTTCGTTTAATCCTGGTGTGGTTTCTCCTCCGAATCCGGAGAATCCTTTTGATCAGCAAAATCCGACTCCGGTTCAGACACCTCAACCTGCTCCGGAGGATCCATTCGGGGCTGGAGCACCTCCTTCGAATCAGGGGAATCCGTTTGATCAACCGGAGCCTCAACCTGCCCCGGAGGATCCATTCGGGGCTGGGGCACCTCCTTCGAATCCGGAGAATCCGTTTGATCAACCGGCGCCTCAACCTGCTCCGGAGGATCCATTCGGTCAGGCACCTCTTCGTTAGTTTCGGTTTGCTCCTCCCCCTCGTCACCAAACTCTATGGTGTCCTTGCTTTCATGGGGTGATTCAGTATCGGAATCCGGCTTTTGATTTGTGAAGTTCACTGATTCCTCAGTTTCGGGATCCGTTGGGATGTCATCCTTGGAAGCAGAATCAACTGGCTGATCTTCATCACTTCTTTTTGGTGAATCCTCATTGTGATCTTCGGACAAAAGGGCCTCAAAGTCATCATCCTCATTTGTTGAAGCACTTTTTTCGGAAGCAGGAGAATAACCTGGGATTGAAAATCCAGGAGAAGAGTAAATGGGTGATGATATAGTTGATTCGGTGGATTTCTTTTCCTCCTTTTCCGTTGATGCCGCAGAGCCTAGTTCTTCACTTGCTTCATCATCTTCCCCATCTTCCATTGGGCTCCGCGAAGTCATTAAAATCGAACTGATTGCACTTAAGCCCGATTCACCGGACTTATGGAATTTTGCGACACCATTTATCAAAGTGAAGGCACCCAACAAACAGATTAGAGGTCCTGGATTCACTCCGAAAACACTGCCTGTTAGCACGAGTAGGAGCAAAGGTAGAAAGGAGCACAGTAAATCAAACTTTTCATTTTCGCCGGGTCGCCTCCTGATTCCAAAGGCCGGAAAAAGCCATGATGCCACTATTAAGTAAGCGATCGGATACTGGAAACCCCACACCAGTTCGGTGGAACTACCAACTCCCATCTGCTCGACTAGTTTGGCGACCTGGTCGTCTCCCACGATATCCCAAGGAAGCCCGAGGGAAACCAATGGGACAAGCGCGGAAAATCTTATCAGGCCAAGGCCCGCTTGGTTTGTGTTACGATGGCTGATGCCAGCTGAATGAAAAGGGGAGGGCATGCAAAATTGAGAACTGGAACTTGATCAAGGGATTTTCACTGACTCGATAATCCGGAGGAGGGATTCTTTTGAAAGAGAAACCTCTGGTCTTGGGGGTCGTGCCAGGAGGTTTTGATTACTTTTCCGTTTTGCCATACCCTGCGATACTTGGGGCGTGGTTTTGATATGTCATTCCAGGAAATCGCCTCATCTTGTTCGGTGTTCCAGACAATTGTCAAAAGCTTGGCGTCTGCATCAAAACCGGCCACACTTGCGGGCTTCTTTTCCGGGTTACGACTCAAGGGTATGGATTCATAAAGTGAGTTTGCCCTTGCTTTGGCCCGGGTGAAGCCTTCAGCGCTCGCGGGGAATTCGCCGGGTCGATTAAAGCCTAGGTGATCCTTTACTGCCAAGCCGCGAATAGAAGGAAAATAATAGACTTGTTCACCATCAAACTGACCATTTCGGTAACTGCCTGTTTCAAGCAAGGAACCATCTCTTTGCAGACGTTCATAAGGTCCATCTTTCAATCCATTGACATAGTGGATTTCCTCTTGGACAATTGCGTCTTCTTCGGGTTGATTTCCATTGCCCACCACCTCGCGTTTTTCTTCGGTCCATTTGTCATGATAAAGGATTTGAGGCCCGTGAAGCTCACCGTGCTTGTATGACTTCTTGTGCACTAGGGTCCCGTTTTTTCGCCACGAGTAGAAGGTTCCGTGCTTCACGGAACCCTTTTGGGGAATCACTATATATTCGCCTTTGCTCTCAGTGATTCCATGAAGGTAGTAGGTTTCCGAAGGGCCATTTAGCAACCCACCTTCGTAGTGAAACTCATAAGCTTTGCGGCGACCTTCCAATTCCTCGTGGAATTTGATCCGGATTCCAGTGAAAGGTGTTTTGGAGCCGATTTTGTAAACTAGTCCATCGGCTCTTTCTTCCAAATTATTCTCCTCGGCAACCTTTGAGCAACCGCTGGTCAATATATTCAAGACCAAGGTGCAAAAACCTAGGAATAGAAGCCGAAAAAAGAGTTTCTTTCGTGGGGTTGAACTCATCTCATCCTTTTGGAGCTTAAAGATAACTTTTGCTCTCGTTTGAAGGCAACGCCAATTTATTTATCGTTCTTGGCTCTGTCCTTGGCTTGCTCAGCGATCTCAAGGATGTCTTCGGCCGGCAATGTCACGATACTGGTAGGGGTTCCGGAGGCAATCTTGTATACCGCAATACCAAGAAGTCGGCCTCTGGTATCAAATATGGGGGCTCCGGGCATGGCTTTGGAGATGACATAGTAATTGCGTGGCTTTTCTATTACGGAACTCACGTGAGCTAAACCCACTGTAGGCTGTCGATAGAGGGTGCGTCCCAGTTTTCCAAGCACTAGCACCTCGTCTAGGATCGCTGCTTTGACCTTTGATCGTAGATTGACGGGCCGAATGGCGGCAGCCTTTAATTCTTCGCTTCCTTCGATGGGTTTTACAAACGCCAAGTCGAGATCGGAATCCTTTAGCTGTAGTCGAGAGGGTATCTCCGAACCATCGTCTAATAGAATGCGAACTTCCTGAAACTCAACGTTTACCCTGGCTCCAGGAGAGCGAATTTGTTTACGGATAGAGGCGGTTGGATCAATCATTGAGTTGGAAACAACCGTAAGTCCACTTTTGTCAACGATGGTTCCAAGCGCCTCAAGTTTTTGTTCCTGAGCGGGGAAACTTCTTCCACCGGCACTTACTTCGATGCGCACGACGGCACGAACCCACACCACGGTAGCATTTGCATCAGAAACTAGTCGTTGAGCGGTAGCTTGGAGAGCATTTGGCTTCTTTGCAGCGTGCGTTACACCGATCAATCCGGCGGTCCATGTGACGCAGGTTAGTAATGCGAATTGATGGAGAGATCTCATAAGATCATGGGTTTTTCCAGTTAGGTTCGAATTCGACGAACATGGTATGAATTCCTCGTTTGACGAAGAAAATGACCCGATTCGGTTTTTCTTCGGCAATCGACTCCATTTGTTTCTTGAAATCAGCGATTGCATTGAAGGATTTGTCGTCCACCTTCAGGATTACGTCTCCTTGTCGCAGACCGGCGAGGGAAGCCCATCCGGCAGCTTCGACGTTTTCGACCATCAGTCCCTTGTCTTTATTGTCGAGGCGCAGCGAGACTCGATCGCCAAAAGATAGTTCTCTCACTTTGAATTCAAACTCCCGATCATCGTACTCATCCAATTCGTTTGCGGGGGTGGGGCGACGCTCGAGCTGGGCTGTTAGTTCCATTGCTTTGCCATCCCGCATAATGGAAAAAACAACTTTGCTTCCAATTTTGTATTCTCGGAGCATGTTCCGGAATACTTCGGAATCCTCTTCCCTGCTAGCCTGAATGATCTGCCCATCCATTTTCATCAGGATATCTCCAGTCATTAGTTTGGCCTTTTCCGCTGGAGTATCGGGATAGATTTGAATGACTCGCACGCCCCTTGTATTTTTTAGATCAAGTGCGGTCGAGAGATCACGGGTTAATACTTGAGTGCCGATTCCGAGCCATGGTTTCCAAGCTTGCAGTGGATTGTTTCGCTCTCTCTCAGGTCCTAACTTCACAACCGTAAGAAGGTTGGCCAAACTTCGCTCAAATGATACTAGGACAGGCACTGCTTGTTCTTCTTCGGATACGATTTCCTTCGTCAAATTAACAAGTTCCTCGAGATTATTAACGGATTTGCCATCCAGTCCATTAATGACGTCTCCTGGGCGTAGTCCGGGTTTGGCGCTGTCAGCTGGACTTCCGGATCGTACGCTATGCACTTGTATCCCCTTGACGTTAGGGCGCCTGGCCTCGAGGGCCGAAAGCATGCTGAAGTTTCGTGCCGTAATTCCCCAGTTCTTGAGTTCGCGTTCAGGCATTCGCGCGGCTTCTCGGGCAGAGGTCGTGAGCGTCCAGCTTTGTTTTTTGCCGTCGCGCAGACCCACTATCTCAACTTGTTTCCCGATCGGGGTGCCCAAGGCAATGCGATTGAAAAGGGGCAAATCTTCGGGGATCAGGGCGTTTACTTTCACGCCATCGTAGCTCTGGATGACGTCGCCTGGGGCAAGGCCGGCTTCTTCTGCCGGAGAACCGGAGATCACGCCTGCCACAAGGACGCCTTCTCCTTCTGCTTGGTCTTCAAGCAGAGGCTGAGCCTCGACCCCGACCCAACTTCTTTTTACGATTCCGCCATCAATCAATTGTTTGGCGACGCTCCGCGCGAGATTACCAGGGATTGCTCCTCCCAAACTTCCTATCCCCACTTCATTGATTCCAATAATTTCTGCATGCAGATTCACCAAAGGTCCGCCGCTGTTGCCTGGAAAGATGATCGCATCATGGCCGATCCAGCGCACTAGCATGCCAACGTTTTCTCCATCTAGGCGAAAAGAGTTTCTTTGTGGCGTAATCATGGCGAGATTCGAGGCGATGCCCCGGGTGACCGATTGTGAAAGTCCCGCCGGGCTGCCCATCGCGAGCACGATGTCACCCACCTTGACTTTGTCTGAATCTCCGAATTTCGCAGTTGGGAGCGCCTTCTTGCCTTTTCGTTGATCGAGTTGCAGGCGCAGCACTGATAGGTCTGTAAGGGTGTCGGTGCCGACGAGCGTAGCTTCGAGTTCCTGTCCGTCGTAGAGCCGGCAGGTTAGCCTGGTGGCCTTTCCTGCGACATGATGATTGGTCACGACGTGGCCTTGCTTTGAGATAATCACGCCGCTGCCGGAGCCTCGAGACTTTTTCATACGGCCTCCCGAGCCATTTTCTGCCACCACGTGAATTCTGACAATAGCGGGATATACCTTTTTTACGGAAAGCTTGATCGCTTCTTCCTGACTGATGCCTTCCTCAGCAGGTGAGCTGTTTGCGAGCGAGATAAATAGCACGGAACAAACGGTCGCCATGACGCGTTTTGCTGTGTTTCCGAAATGGTAACGCAAGGGGGGTTTCGATTGACTTGCCAAAGAGGCTCCTCCAATGGATGGTTTGTAAAGGGCGGTTTTACTTGTTGGTTGACTCAAAAGGCAAGACAACAGTTTTCTTATAATAGCGAGATTATCGTTAGTCCCATAATATTTTTCACAAAACAATGACGGAAAAGGAAAGCTCAACGTTACTTACCCCGCGAGAACGCCGCTTTCTTGGCATCGTGGTATCTTTCGCAGCCGCTGTTTTCTTCGTTGCTTTGTTGGGCTTGGTTACTTGGGCTCTGGCAAAAGCCTTTTCTTTCTTCGGCGGCGTGATTTGGCCTTTGGCAGTTGCAGGCATCCTTTCGATCATGTTGCGGCCGGTGGTGGCCTTTTTTGAGGAACGGCTTCGATTGGGGAGGGCATCTTCCGTACTGGCATTGTATGCCTTGGTGATTCTGGCATCGGCAGCGGGCATGTTGCTGGTGGCCCCGATCGTTGTTACTCAAATAGATGAATTATCCCAAAGCGCTTCTCATTGGCCGGGAAAAATCCAAAAGTCCTTGGAAGAGCGACTGCCGGACAAAGCCAAGGGAATTGTCGGTGCGGCCATGCTTGAGGTCAATGAATCCTGGGGCAAAGTATTTGCTTCCGAACAAAATGCGACATCTGGAAATGAAGCCGATGGATTGAGTCCGAGCGAGTTGGAGGAATTTATGCAGCGCCAACGGGAGATGGAGCAAAATCGCATGCTGGAGAATCTTCAAAAACAGAGTGGGGCTTTGGCCGAGAAAGCGGGTGAGGCATTGCAGAAGGCAAAAATGTTTCTTTTCTCGCTCTTCAAGCAAATCACTTTTCTCGCGATAATTCCCATTTACATGTTTTACTTTCTCGGCACTCGTCGCGATTTGCTCGATGACATGGAGGAGCAGTTGGGTTTCCTGCGTCCCTCACTGCGCGCCGACTTGATTTTCCTGGCGCGAGAATTTGTTTCCATCGTGGTGGCGTTCTTTCGCGGCCAACTTCTTATCGCGATGATCATGGGAACCTTGTACGCGATTGGTTTTTCCTTTGCCAATCTTCAGTTTGGAGTGGCTCTGGGCTTTCTCTTTGGTTTCCTCAATATCGTGCCCTATCTCGGTTCCATCGTGGGATTGTCCGTGGTCGTGCCCTTGGCTTATTTTCAAGAGGGCGGAGGCATCGAGACCTTGGGTTTCTGCATGGCGGCCTTCGCTGCCGTGCAATTGCTAGAGAGCTATTTGCTCACGCCAAAGATCATGGGTCGCCAAACCGGGATGCACCCCGTGGTCGTAATTGTTGCAATCTTCTTCTGGGGCACTGCTTTGAACGGTCTCCTGGGAATGATAGCGGCCATTCCGTTAACTGCCTTTCTCATAGTTGCCTGGCGCTTGCTGCGACGGAAATATTTAGGGCAAGCCGAAGAGCAGCCAGCAGCTGCTGCCGAGACCTGAACCGCAACATTTCGATTTCTCTGAGGTTTTTTTGTTTTGCCTCATTAGCTCAAGATTGCCCTCATGTGCGCAACTTCGGCTTGAAAGGTTGGGCCACTTCGTAGAAGGGTATCTCTGATGCCTAACAAGGATCGAGATTTCGTTCACCTCCACGTTCATTCCGACTACAGCCTGCTCGATGGTTGCGCTCGGATGGACAAGTTGCTGGGCAAAGCCGAGGAAATGGGCATGTCCGCCATGGCCTTGACTGATCATGGCAATTTATTTGGAGCTGCATCCTTCGTCCAGCAAGCAGAGAAACACGGGGTCAAGCCAATCATCGGTTGCGAGGCATATTTGGTGACCGACCACAAGAACGTGGATCGTCCCGGTCGAGAAAAGAACGTCACGTATCACATTGGACTGTTGGCCAAGAATTTCACGGGTTATCAAAATCTTTCGCTCCTTGTTTCCGATGCTCACGTGAATGGCTTGTATTACAGGCCACGCACTGACTTGGAGAAATTGGCCGAATATGCGGAAGGACTAATTGGCTTTACTGGCTGCATGCAGGGCAGGGTGCCTCAGTTGCTTCTGCAGGATGATTTCGAAGGTGCCCGGGAGGCGATGGGGCAGTTCGTCGATATCTTTGGCAAGGAAAACTATTTCGTTGAATTGCATAGCCATGGCATTCCCGAACAGGAAAAGCTCATTCCCGACTTGGTGAAATTAGCCGAGGAGTTTGATCTCAAGCTCATTGCCTCCAATGACGTTCATTACGTCAATGGCCAGGACTGGCAACCGCATGATGCCCTGCTTTGCATCCAGACGGGTGCAAAAATCGATGACGAAAAACGCATGCGCTATTCGGGCAAACAGTTCTACCTCAAGTCACGTCAGGAGATGGAGTTGTTGTTTTCGGAGATTCCCGAATCGATCACCAATGTCTTTGCGGTCGCAGAGATGTGTGACGTGAAACTCCCTTTTGGGGAGAACAATTACCCGGTCTTCCCTTTGCCGCCGGAAGTGTCATCGCAATACCCCACCAACGCCGATTACCTCCGTGGACTCTGCATCGATGGATTCGAGGGACATTACGACTTAAACTATCTTGTGCCGGAGGAGCGCTCTCCAGATGATGATAAGCTGGCCAAGGCGAATGAGTTGAGTGAGCGCTTGGACTACGAGTTGGGAGTCATCGACAAGACCGGTTTCAACGATTACTTCCTCATTGTGGCTGATTTCATTCGTTGGTCGCGCGACAACGATATTCCTGTTGGCCCTGGTCGCGGTTCCGGCGCCGGTTGCCTCGTCGCTTATCTTCTCGGCATCACGGACGTGGACCCACTTCGCTTTGGTTTGCTTTTCGAGAGGTTCCTCAATCCCGAGCGTGTTTCTCCCCCGGATTTCGACATAGATTTTTGCATGAGGCGCCGCCCCGAGGTAATCGAGTATGTTCGTGAGAAGTACGGTCGAGACTGCGTGGCAAATATCATTACCTTTGGCACTTTTGGCGCCAAGATGGTGATTCGGGACATTGCCCGCGTAAAGGATTTGCCTTACGCCGAAGCTGATCGATTGGCCAAGATGATTCCGGACGATCTCAATATCACGCTTGAGGAATCTCTGGTGAAGAGCCCTGACTTTCGCAAGGAGTACGAGAGCAGTGACGAAGCGAAAGAGATCGTTGAGCTTGGCAAGGTGATCGAAGGCATGGTGAGAAATTCAGGTACCCATGCCGCAGGTGTCATCATTGCTGACCGCCCTCTGCGGGAACTGGTCCCCCTTACCTTGCAGGAGGGCGCCCTCACCACCCAGTACCCCAAGGATCCCGTCGAGCAACTTGGCTTGCTCAAGATGGACTTTCTTGGTCTCAAGACCCTCACCGTAATTTCAGATGCCGAGAAAAACGTTCGCCGAACCACCGGAAACAAGGACTTTCGGGTGGACAAACTTCCTTTTGAGGACGACCTCACCTTCGAGCTGCTCAACGACGCCCGCACCATAGGTGTCTTTCAATTGGAATCGGATGGCATGCGTCGCCTGTGCAGGCAAATGACCATAACCAACGTCGACGAAATCATCGCCCTAATCGCGCTTTATCGACCTGGTCCCATGGAATGGATTCCCGATTACCTGAAAGGCAAGGAGGATCCTTCCGTAATCAAATTTCCACATCCCTTGCTTGAGGACGTTTGCCGCGAAACCTACGGCGTGATGGTCTATCAGGAGCAAGTCATGGAAGCGGCTCGCATAATTGCCGGATATACCCTCGGTGGCGCCGATATTCTGCGTCGAGCCATGGGCAAGAAGAAGCACAAGGAAATGGCCCAGCAAAGAAAGTTCTTCGTCGCCGGAGCGAAGGAGAAAAATAATATTCCAGAGAAGCAGGCCGACAAAATTTTTGATGTACTAGAGAAATTTGCTGGGTACGGATTCAACAAATCCCACTCCGCCGCTTATGGCATAATAAGCTACCAAACCGCTTACTTGAAGGCGAACTATCCTGTCGAATTCATGTCAGGCTTGCTTTCCAGCGAACTTGGCAATGCCGACAAGGTATCCCGTTTCATCGCGGAATGTTCACATATGTTGATTCAGGTTCTCGGTCCTGACGTTAACGAGTCGTTCGAAGATTTCACTCCAATTCCAAGTGAGGAGAGCCAAGGGTCCATCCGCTTTGGGCTTGCAGCAATCAAGGGGGTGGGCGATGCCGCTGCTGGATTTGTTGTCTCGGAACGAGAAAATGCCGGACCCTATCTCAGTTTTAATGATCTCGCTGAGCGCCTTGACCAAAAGGCCGTCAACAAACGCGTCTTGGAATGTCTGGTCAAGTCCGGTGCTTTTGATTCTTTGGGTGAAAGCCGCAAAGCCTTGCTCGAGGATATGGACCGTGCCTTGGGCGAAGTAGCCCTGCTCCAAAAAGATCGAGATGCTGGTCAGGAGAATTTCTTCGAGGCCATGGGCGGTCTGGATGCAGAGGCGTCATCTTCTCCTTCTTCCGAAGACCAAGGGAAACCTGTTTCGGAAGATTCTGGAATCGATCCCTTGGAGAAACTGCGATACGAGAAGGAATTGCTCGGCTTTTATCTCTCGGGGCATCCGGTGGATGCCTTTCATGGACTGGGCGAAGCTGCTTCCAATCTTTCTCCTGAGGAATTGGAAACCTTGGACGAACGTAGATCCTTTAGACTTTGTGGTGTCGTTTCCAGTTTGACTAAACGTTTCACCAAGAAGGAAAACAAACCATGGGCAAGGTTCCATCTCGAAGCGAAGGATTTTGGAATTTCCCTAAACATTTTCACCGAGGCCTTTGAGAAATATGGGGCCAATCTTCGAGACGGCGATACTGTCGTTGTGCAAGGCGTGGCCAATTCCTCAAACGGCGAAGTTCGCGTAAACGTCACCGAGGTTTGGGTGGCCGAGCGCGCCCTCACCAACTTGTTGAAGGAAGTGGGTTGGGTTCTTGATCCCGAAAAGGACGTCGACGATTTCTTACAGGAATTGCGTAATCTCATTGAAACAAAGCCAGGTTCCGCCTCCATGAAGCTAGCGCTTAGAATGGCTCCAGATCAAATCCTCGTTACCGAATTGCCCGATTCGCTTCGCTTGCAAATGGGACCGAGTACCTATGGCAAACTACGCGCCCATCCGGCGGTAGTTGGGGCTCACGTTGTCTTCGAGCCCGTGCCTGAACCTGAACCACCCCGTTATGCCAAACGAGCATCCTGATTCTTCCTGAGCCTCCCTCATAATAGGTTTGACCATGGCAGCCGGAAAATGATGTAATTGTCTCTTTTAGCAATTAATCCAATGCCTGTTGAAATTAAGATTCGCAAGGGAGAGACGATGGACCGCGCTCTCCGCCGTTTGAAGAAGCGCCTTGATCGTGAGGGTGTTTTGCGTGATGCCCGCGCAAAGCGTTACTTCGAGAAGCCCTCGGACGAGAAGCGTCGCAAGTCGAAGCTAGCCGCTTTTAACAACATGGTGCGCCTTCGTTACGAGAATCGATAGTTCTCGATAGACCGGCTTGTGCCGGTTCCACCACGCGTTTCAGTTATCGCCCCTTTTCTTAGTGAGCGCTGACAAAGGATCGAGTGACTTGGCTGTCGGCAAACTGCCGGAAGACAAAACTTCCAATCTGCGCACCGAATGGGATGCCTTTGATCACGAAGGCTCTCATCCCTCTAGCTACCTGAACTTGTGCGAAAGAGCCATTGACGTAGGTGAGTCCTTGTTGGCCTACGATATCGCCAAAAGAGGTTTGGATGGCTTTCCCAAGAACAAGCTGCTTACTCAAAAGGCTGGCTTGGCCTTGAAGAATTCGGGGTCGCCATTGAATGCTTCGATTATTTTGGAAAATCTTCTCGAGTCGCATCATGACGTCGAAACCTATAGTTTGCTCGCCAGTTGCTACAAGGACTTGTGGGAATATGCAGCCGATGAGAAAAAAAAGAACAAGTATGCCGGCCTAGCCATCAAGTATTACACCAAAGGATTGGCAGCGACTAGTTTGGGATCTCTCAGATCGAGTCGTCGGGGAGACAAGCAATACTACCCATGTATAAACGTGGCCTTTCTCTATTTCGTGGCGCTACGTCAATATGACGAGGCCCGAGAATACGCTCAGCAGGCGCTAAAGATTTGCCAGGACTTGATCCGGGCCAAGGAATCCGACTACTGGGTATTGGCCACTGCCGCTGAAGCTCAACTGATCTATGGTCATCTGGATGATGCCATCGAGGCATATGCAGCTGCAGTTGCCTTTGAGGGAGCCAAGCCTGCTCAAATTGCAAGTACCTGTTCTCAAGCCATGAAGATTGCTGATCTTTATGACGCCCGAGAGAAACTTGCCTCCGTTTTTCCTCCCGCGGGGATAGTTGTGTTTTCCGGCCACATGATCGACAGGCCAGGTTCGCCGCCGCGTTTTCCCGCGTCAGCCGAGGAACTCGTGAAAAAAGAGATCATTGCGAAACTCGATCAAATCGGAGCCAACATAGGCTACAGTTCCGCTGCTTGCGGAGCCGACATACTATTCATCGAATGCATGTTGGCCAGAGGGGGTGACGTTCACGTTTTCCTTCCTTTCGAGAAGAAGGATTTCATCGAATCGAGCGTGCGCTTTGCCGGAGAAGATTGGGTCCGGCGCTTTGCTGCAGTTCTGGCTGATTCGGCGACCACCGTCCACTATGTCACGGATGGCGCATACCTCGGCGAGGATGAACTATTTGTGCTCTGCAACGAGGTTTTCGCAGGCTTTGCTTCCATGCGCAGTCGCTCTTTGTCCGAAGATCCCCATTTGCTAACTGTCTGGAATGGTGACCAGGGACTGGTCGGTGGTACCGCGGACCTCATCAAGCGTTGGCAGGAACGATATGGCGAGCCTATCCAGATCGACGTTGGCGCATTGGTGGACAAGCTTCCTTCCCCGGAAGTCGTTGTATCTGAAGATCCGCCTCCCTTGCCTCAGGAAAGGGCGGGGCATGACCAACTTCCCCCCGAGGTGAAGCGTGAAGTGAAGACCATGCTGTTCGCGGACGTCGAGGGATTCAGCAAGTTGCCGGACGAGAAAAATCCCGCCTACGCAAAAAATTTCCTGGGAGGAATTGCCGACATTATGGGAGGCTTGTCCAAGCCGCCCCGTTTCATTAACACTTGGGGCGATAGCATTTTCGCTGTTTTCGATCAATTGGGTGATGGCCTTAACATGGCGTTGGATCTCAGGGATTTCGTGGTCCGCACCAAATGGGAGGAAAAAGGTCTCCCCAGTGAATTCAGTGCCCGCATAGCCTTGCATGCAGGCCCGGCCTACGCGATTGAGGATCCTTTGTTGGGCAAAACAAACTTCTTTGGCCGACACGTAAACAATGCCGCCCGCATAGAGCCAATTGCTTTGCCTGGCTGTGTTTACGTATCAGAAACGGTTGCTTCTCTGCTTGCTTTTCGCGGCCATGATTTTGCTTTCGAGTACGTGGGGAACGTCGAATTGGCGAAGTCTTTTGGCAGTTTCCCAATATACCTGTTGCAACGACCGGGTTACGTCGACTACTGAGCCAAGGTAACAAATGTCGGGCGACCAAGAAAAATCGAGTTACACTCACCCCCCCTTCGAGGCCTACCTCGGCGATGAATCCTATGCCTTCGTCAGTTATGCGCATCAGGATGTGAAAACCGTCTATCCCGAGATCACCAAATGGAATGACCAAGGATTCAGGCTTTGGTATGACGAAGGTATTTCGGCGGCCGGTGAATGGTTGGAGGAAATAGCCGAGGCCATTGGGGGTTGTTCCTTGTTCATTGTCCTTATTTCACCGCGTTCGGTGGTGTCCCAGTTCGTGAAGAACGAAATCCTCTACGCCCTCGACAAGGGAAGACCCTTTTTAGCCATTCATCTGGAGAAGACCGGTTTGCCCAAGGGGCTTGAACTTTGCATGAGTGGTCACCAGGCTCTTCGCAAGTACGAACTGGAAGAAGAGCGGTATCAAAGAAAATTGCGTAACGTACTGAATGGTTTCCTCAGTTCGAGCACGAAGATCGATATGGTTCGCCCGAGCATTGACTTGCCGATCCGCAAGATTGACACGCGGCACTTGTGGCCAGGCATCGAGTCGCTGCCGCAGCCGCAGCCACCCAAAGTGGAAGAGGATCTACCAACCGAAGAAGTTGCTAGCGAAGAGACTTCCTCGATCGGGCTCAAGGAGGAGACCGCTGCACCGGAGGAGGAGGTCAAGGAAGATATTGTCCCGGTAAAAGAGCCTGAACCACCTCTGCAGGAAGAAACTGTTCCCTCTTTGGTTGAGCCGGCTGCTCCAGTAATTGAGATCAGGGAGCCTGATGACTTTGCCAATGTTCCTGTCGTTGGCAGCCCGTTCACCGTCAGTGAAATTGATTACCCCATGCTATGGGTCAAACCTGGCCCTTTGGTTGTTAACTTGCCTTGGAACGATGAGCCCGACACAGTGGACGTGACTCATGGCTATTGGTTGGGCGAACGTCTTATTACCCAAGGCGACTATCTACGAATTGTGGGTCGTCACACGAATTATTTCTGGGACTCCGACAAATTACCTGTGGAGCAAGTTTCATGGCTGGATTGCATTGAGTTTTGCAAGGCCTTGACCGCCCTTGAGCAAAGGGAGGAAAGGTTGCCCAAGGGTTTCGAGTTTCGTTTGCCTTTGGAAATCGAGTGGGAATATGCCTGCCGGGCGGGAACGGAAACTCCTTATTTCTTCGGCACTGACCCGGACGAACTTTTTGATTACGGCTGGGTCCGCGGAAACAGTAAGCATCGCACCCATGAAGTTTCCCAAAAGAAGCCCAACCCCTGGGGTTTTCATGACATGTACGGCAATGTGCGCGAGTGGGTGCATGATTCTTATTATACTTCCATCAACGAAGGGCTCGCCGGAGAGATCCCCGATGAGTTCAGGATCAGTCGAGGCGGTGGCTACATGGCTCGCCGCAAGGACTGCGATTCCACTAGCAGGGTGACTAATTCGCTCTTTCACCGATTCCGTAATCTGGGCTTTCGAATGGTGCTTTCAGGCATCGTTTCCGATCCAGAAGGCGAGTCTTCGTGATCAAGGACATTATATTTGCATACCAATCGTTTCTTGAATTCGTTTGCCAGTTCTCCCGCCTAAGGCACTATCCATCGCTCCAATGACTGAAATTCCCGAGGAAGAAACACATGACCTCTTCGCTGTGCGCAAAGCGAAGTTGGATGCCATGCTTGAGTCAGGCCAGGATCCTTTTCTCGCCAACGTCGAGCAAACCCATACCTCGACCCAAGCCAAGGAGCTCTTGCCGGAAGACGAGGAAGAAGGCCCCGAGGTATCGGTTGCCGGGCGAATCGTCATCTTCCGCCTCATGGGCAAGGCCACTTTTCTCAAGTTGCTCGATCGCGATGGTCAGATACAGGCCTACGTTCGACGTGACGAAATAGGGGAGGACGCCTATGCTTCCTTCAAGAAGCTCGACCTTGGCGACTTCATCGGGGTACGCGGAAAGTTGTTTCGCACCAAGACCGGCGAAATCACCGTGCGGGCGGTTGAATACACGTTGGTATCCAAGGCGCTGCGCCCCCTCCCTGAGAAATGGCACGGGCTCACCGACAACGAGCAAATTTACCGACAGCGCTATCTGGACCTCGTGGTCAACCAAGAGTCTCGTGACCGCTTCAAGGCCCGCAGCGCAATCATCCGTGAAATCCGTGAATTCATGTGGGAGCGCGAATTCCTCGAGGTGGAGACCCCCATGCTCCAGACTGTCTCCGGAGGCGCCGCCGCGCGGCCGTTCCAAACTCATTTCAACGCCTTGTCCTGCGACTTCAATTTGCGCATTGCTCTCGAGCTGCATCTGAAGCGCTTGTTGGTGGGTGGTTTCGACCGAGTTTTCGAAGTGGGGCGTGTTTTCCGTAACGAAGGGCTTTCTCGTCGCCATAATCCCGAGTTCACCATGCTCGAGGCTTATCAGGCTTATTCCGACTATCGCGGGATGATGGAACTGACTCGTTCCCTCATCCAGCGGGTCGCCGAGCGGGCCATTGGCAGCTTGACCATCGAACGCCCCGATGGAGACGTCATCGACCTTTCCGGCGAGTGGCGCGAGGCAAAGTACAAGGATCTCATCCTCGAGGCCACCGAGCGCGACGATTGGTTTGATTTGCCCAAAAGCGCCAAGTTGGAACGTTCCAAGGAACTTGGTATCGAGGTGGACCCCGATCTCGAGGACCACGAGGTAACCAACGACGTATTCGAGAAAATAATCGAGCACACCCTCGTTCAGCCAACCTTCGTTACACACATTCCACGGGAGCTCTGCCCCCTCGCCAAGATCACTCAAGACGACCCCACCACCATAGATGTCTTCGAGCTCTGCATCAACGGACAGGAAATTGCTCCCGCTTATTCCGAGCAAAACAACCCGTTCGTTCAGCGCGAGGCCTTCGAACGTCAAGTGGGGGAGGAGACCCACGAGCTCGACGAAGATTTTCTCCTCGCGCTTGAGCATGGCATGCCTCCCGCCGGCGGTATGGGACTTGGCATTGATCGCCTTGTCATCTTTCTGACCAAGGCGGCCAATATACGCGACACCATCCTTTTCCCGACTTTGCGGCCCTCTTGAGGTCTGCGCCGGGAATTTGCTTGCTGCCCATGGTTAGGCCTGAAGAGAAAGCGGGCGAAACCGTCATCGTGATCAAGCCCGTCTGGTGGCGGCAACTTGCTTTCACCTTGTTGCTTGGTGTATTGGCGGTTTTTTTTGCGGCTCTTGATTTTGGTTGGCAGTTCTTCAACACCGGGCTTGTTGGTGTCTTTGGTTTTTTCTCTCTTCTCAATTTGCTCGACCAAATGTGCTCCTGGTCCAGACTACGGATCGATTCCAATGGCTATTCCTTGCGAACGTGGTTTCGCAAACTCGAGTTTCGAATAGACGAAGTGGAGAACTTTCTTTTCACCGAGTATATGGCCAGAGACCTTATTTTGGCTAAACTGACTGATTCCGCGGCCACGGAGAGAGGGTTTCCCAAGGCAGAAATTCCGTTTCCTTGCACTTTTGGCCGTCCCGTCAACGAAATCTTCGAGACTTTGCGGAACAGCTTGCCCGAAGGATCGTCCATGCTTGAATAGATGCCAATCCTTGCTCCAGGCGAACAGAGGGCGAGTCAATCTCGCTACTAGATTCAAGTTGTTGACAGCGCTATTTTGAGGAAAATCAAAAGGGTTAAATAACCTATGATCAATCCAGCGAGGGCAAAGCCATTTCCGGTAAGCTTGCCTTCCGAACGCCTTATCTTAGCTCTTGCCCGATGGCCCAAATAAATGGGGAGAGCAACAAGTACAATATTCCACAAACCCCCTGGTCCAAATAAAAAGGTTTCGGCAGATCGCATAAAAATACCGGGGCCGCTAAGACCGATGATAGCCAACCAGAAGCTGGCAATGGCCATTCGTGACGTTCTCGGGGCTGTGGTAGAGTCATCGTCGCGGGTATGTTTGATATCGGCTTCTGTCACGGGTTCTTTGTTCGGCTTGGGCAGGCTGCCCAGCACGATCAATCCGAGCTGGACCAGAATGAACACCATCAGCGGAACGAACGCCTTGTCCATGAATCCATAGGAATGAAGGCCGACACCCAGCATGTTGGTTCCGAACCAAGACCATGAGGTCACTACGTTGCCAAAGATGGCGAGACAGGCTATGCCCCGTGTTCTCGCTATGCCGGCCCAGCGGGCGTGCAGTATGATGGCGTTCCACAATACGATCAGTATGGCGCCGTTCTCCTTGGCGTCCCAACCCCAGAACCGACCCCACGACTGGTCTGCCCAAATGCCACCGAGCACGGTGCCAACGAAACTGAAGAAGAGGGCAAAACAGGTTACGCCGTAGATCATGGTGCCGGCGTCTTTTTCCATACGCTTGTAGACGGCTCCAATTTTTTGGCCGAAGCCGCTCTGGTTGCCGAGGACGGAGGTCAGCACGTGCAGCAGCACGAATGCAATCGCCACGAAACCGGCGAGAAAGGTGGTTGAGTAGCCAATCGTCACGGTCACGACGTGCGTGGCCAGCCAGAAGTTGTCGTCGAGCACTGCCCGCATCATCTCCATGGTGTCTCCCGATGGGTTGAGGCTGGAGTCGAGGCTCAGGTTATGGGCGATGACCAATGCCCCGAAGCCAAGGAAAGATCCCATCGCGGAAGCGATGCCAAACTTGTGGTAGCGTTCGATGAAAACACACAGCAGAACGGCTGCCCATCCGATGAAGAGGGCGGACGAATAGAGCGTCGTAACCGGCGGACGGCCCTGTACGTACATACGGGCAAACAGACCGAAAGTATGGGCCGCAAAGGCAATCACCATCAGCCAGAAGGCTGCTTGGCGCAAATTCTCGGCGGTTCCGCCGGCGCTCTTTTCCTTGTCCGAACCTGCTGCAAATAGCCACGACAAGCAGGCAACTAGCATACCTATGACGTAAACCACCAGGCTACGATAGAATGGCTCATATCCATTGAATGCTTTTTCGAAGCTCAGCATAGCAGTCGCCTCGCCGGCCCGCTCGTCAATTTCCTTTCGCAACTTGGCCACGGTGGCATTGAAGGTGGCGTGATCGTCGTTCTTGTAGGCCAAGGCCAATGCTTGGTAATCTTTGACCAATGGATCTACCTCGCCTCGTAGTTTGATGGCGTCGGCGTACTTTGTGGCGAAGAGAACGTTCGGGTTCATCTTGTGTTCGTCCCGCAAGGCTCCAATACGTTCCTGTAGGGCCTTGGGCTCTAGTTTAACCAAGTCTCGAATCTGAGCGGGAAAAATACGGAAATCCAAATCTCGCATCATGGAGGGCTTGGCATGGCGGGCGTCGGTCCCGACCAAGGTTTCGCCGATTCGGCTCCAGTCTGCCGAGTCACTATCCTTGGCCGGGGGGATGGCGTGAAATTCGGCGAACAGCGTCCAGTTGGAGTAACGGTCCATCATCGCCACGAGGCGGGAGAAGGTTTGCGATCCAGGGGCGATCTCCTCAGGGTTGTCGGCTAATTCCTTGGCCAATGAGCGGAAGCGTTCGTACTCCGCTACGTAACCGGGCTCGTCTTCCTTGCGGAGTATATCTTGGAGACCGAACTCTTCGTCCTGGGCAAGCTTGGATGGGATCGGTGGAGGTTGCAGGGTGTTTTGCAATTTGCGGTAGAGCAGAAGCGAACGGTACAGGTCGAGAACGTTTTGCTCGAAGGGACCGCGATCGGCGGTTTCCATTTCGCCGGCCTTCCTCGCCTCTTTTTCTATCTCCACGAAATGTTCTTCCAGTTCCTCGTAGGAGAAACGTTTCTTGTCTCCCTGCTTTATTCCCAGAAGGCCGAGCACTTGGTCGTGGTCGACCAGGAAAGTGAGTATTTTGTTTCCTTCCTCCGGCTTCAAGAGCACTTCGGCGAACCATTCGACCGCGGGCAATTTCTCGTCTTTGCCATCTGCTCCTTCACGCACGGCGGTGCGCTTGTTACTCATTACCAGGAGGCAATTGCGGGCCACGCTGTCGATTGGTTTCACTCGGCCGCCCCGAAGCACGGCGATACGAGAAAAGGCGTCGTAGTCAAAAGCTTCCGTGACGGCTTCTGGTTCCCCTTGGAAGAAGGAGCCGAGAGAGTTGGGCGAGAGCCGCTTGCTTGGCAAGAATGCGATGTAGATTCCGAGCAAGAGGAGGCCGCCGAATACGATCAATGAACCTGCGGAGCGATTCTTCATGAGCGCACCTTTCTCATGAAACGGATCAAGTGGTAGCCAAACTGCAGGAGCAAGCCGAGGGAGACTAGAACGCATGCAGCGTAAGGCGTTAGCCAACTCGGGTTCTCGATTACCTGAAATACGGTGTAGTTGTCCACTTGGCCCATTTGGTACTGGTAGAAAGTTTTGCCTGCGTGGCGCAGGGGATGGTTCATGTAAACCAAAGCCCGCCGCCCGCTGGCGCTGGCCGAGTCCTCTTCATGTATGCGTACGTCGCTTTCGAAGTTACGTGGCAAGTCCGTGCCTTGGTAGTACTCGTTGGCCAGTTCGGCCAGTTCGATGGAGTAGGGGAGATACTCTCTCTTTTGGCGAATTTCCAGTACCCAGAGCTGATCTTCGTGGCGAAATTGCTGAGACACCATTGGAGCCATGAAGTCGTTGCCTCTTTCCCAGAAATCGTTGCGCCCGTTGGGATGGGCAATGGTCAGCCAGGTGCCGATTCGATCTTTCCCGTCCTTGAGTTCAACCACCGCCCAGGCAAAGTTGGCGGCGTCCGGGTTCATGTCTTCTTCCTCCTCTTCTAGCTCGATCCGCAGTTCGGCTCCTGCTCCGCGGTCGACCTCGGCCGCCACGCCTTTTACCTGCTCGCCCGGGTTGCGCTTGAACTTGAAGTCGCAATTTCGGCCATAGCCTTGAATGCGGGCGGTGAAGGGCAGATCCTTCGTACGAATCGTTCCGCCTTCCTCCAAGCGATCCTCCGAGATGGCGATCACTGTGTCCTTGTCGGGGTCGGAAACGTTGACGAAGGCCAGTTCCACCTCGTGGAAACGGGAGATGAAGTTGGCTTTTTCCCCCTTGTCGATTACCATCTTGCTTTCCACCTGAATCAACTGGGCCAGAAGTTGCCCCAAGAGCAGGAGGATGATGCCGAGGTGAATGCACTGAATGCCGGCCTTTTTCCATGTCAGGCGAAAGCGCTGGGCATGCGCGGCGACCAAGTTGAGAAACAAGAGAGGGCCGACCAAGTAGCCACCGGGGATAGGCAGGATGAGCCAAGTCAGGTACTCGCCGCCGTACCATTGCTCGGGGTATTGCCACATGCCGAAGGCAGACTCGAAATATTCCTTCTGGGCACCCCGAATTCCCAAGTGAACCTGTTCCAAAGTGGCGATGAAAATCAACACCATGGAGCACCCCAAGAGGAAAAGGGTGAGCCGAAGCGAACTAATCGCTTTCAGTAACGGGTTGTTCTTCAGCGAGCTCATGGGGCAGTGAAACGCATTGAGTCGATGAATGCCACGAAGTTGGCTTTTTGGGCCTTGGCGAGGGCACCGTCCCCCATCGCCTTGACAAACCAGGAGCCCGCTTCGTCGAGGACCATCACGGCCAGCATGCCACGTTCCCCTCCGAGCAGTTCGACCAAGTGGGCGGGGCGTCCGCCCACTTCGCGGGCGGTGACGTATTCCAAGTTTTCAACCGGCTCCTCCGCGGCATCGAGGCCGAGTTGGCCGCGCCAACGGTTTAGGTTGGCCATGGGGCCGCCCATGCTGCCGGGAAAGGTCGTCACCGAAATGTCAAGCAGGGCATCGCCTTCTCCTTTCACTGCGAAGCTGCCTATGCGTGGTCCGGAGATGGCCTGTTCCTCCCAGTCCTCGGGTACAGTCCATTCCGGCTTTGGGGCGGCCGGTGGAGGAACAAAGGGTGGGGGTCCGTCTGCTGGCAAGGTGGGGGTGAAGAAACTGTCCAATTCAGGATTTTTCGGCGCGGCACGCGAAGCCAGCATGGTCAGCGACCCGAGGAACTCCTCGAATTTGGGGCGTTGTTCCTTGGCCAAGGCCGTTTCTGCAATCATCATAAGCAGCCATGCCTCGTTCTCGCCGGGGAGCAGGGCGATGGTTGCCGAGCGTTGCGCAAGGTTGGCGTTGTCATCGCCGCCCAGAATGGCGATCTCGAAGTCGTGCGGGCCCAAAGTCTTCTTTTCGCTTACGGCGGCCAAATCCTCCTCGGTCAAGAAGCCCAAGCCGAGGTCGCGGCTAAACATGTTCGCCACGCTGACCATGGTGACTTCCTTCCCAAAGGCCATCGCCGCCACCTTGCCCATGCGCCCGTCTTTTCCTTCTATGAGGAAACTGGCGCCCTTGGGGGCCGGCGAATTCACGTCCTTCGTCCACCCTTCCGGGGTGGTCCACAACAAGGCGGCTTCCCTGAATTCCTTGGCAATCTCATAGGTTGCGCTTTCCGGAGGCTTTTCACAACCAAGGAAGAAGAGGCTGGCAATGCTCAGGCAGAGAAATCTGCCTGTCTGGTCACTGGTCGACATTGGATTACTCAGTATGCTGCTTTTTCTTTTGGTTTCAACAACGAGTCACTAGTTTCATGAACTGAATTTGAAGAGGGCAACGTCTCCGTCCACGAACAAGTACTCCTTGCCTTCCAGTCGCCACTTGCCCGCGTCACGGGCAGCGGGCATCGATCCGGCTGCGATTAATTCGTCGTAGGATATGACGTCCGCTTTGATGAAGCCATTCTCGAAATCGGTGTGTATCACGCCGGCGCATTGCGGGGCAGTCATCCCTTTGCGGAAGGTCCACGCCCGCACTTCCTTTTCGCCTGCGGTGAGGTAGGAGGCCAATCCCAGTAATTCGTAAGTGGCATTGATCAAGCCGGATACACCGGAGTCCTCCACTCCGAGCGCTTCCAAATATTCGCTGGCGTCCGCTTCCTCCAGCTCAGTCAATTCCTCCTCCATCTTGGCAGATATCACGCAGGAGCCCGCATCCTGTTGCGTGGCCGCCCAGTCGCGCAGTTTCGCAACGTATTCGTTGCCGCTCACGTCGGCCACGTCCTCTTCCTTCACGTTGCAGGCGTAGAGCATCGCCTTGCTCGTCAGCAGGCAAAAAGTCGGCAGGCGCTTCGCCTCGTCCTCGTCCAGCGGCAGCAAGTTGGCTGGCTTGCCTTCGTCGAGGTGCGGCACCAGTTTTTCCAGTAGCGCCACGTTGGCCATGGCTTCCTTGTCCATGCCGCGGGCCTTTTTTACGTTCTTGTCCATCTGGCTCTCCACTGACTGGGCGTCGGCCAGCACGAGCTCGGTCAAAATCACCTCGGCGTCACGCACCGGGTCCACGCTTCCCATGTTGTGGATCACGTCCTCGTCCTCGAAGCAACGCACCACGTGCACGATGGCATCCACTTCCCGTACGTTGGCTAGGAACTTGTTCCCTAATCCCTCTCCCTTGCTGGCGCCTTCCACCAGACCCGCTATGTCCACCATCTCGATGGCTGCGGGAATGATCGTCGTGGTGCCAGCCAACTCGGCCAGCGGGGCCAGCCGTTCGTCCGGCACCTGCACCACCCCCACGTTCGGGTCGATGGTGCAAAACGGGTAGTTCGCGGCCTCCGCCTTGCGACTGCGCGTGAGCGCATTGAACAAGGTACTTTTGCCCACGTTGGGCAATCCCACTATACCAGCTTGTAGCATGTTTCCGAAAAACCGTCCATCCTGCCTACGGGCGGGCCTGTGGTCAAATCGGAAAGTTGGAAAACGGAACCTGGCTATGAAAGAGTTTTCTCACGGAGCCAAGGAGGCACAAAGCCCTTTTCAGTGTGCCGGCTTGGTTTTCTTTTGCCGTGCCTTTGTCCCTCAGCCAGGAACCCGTCCACAAGTGACCCCGAAAGTTTTTCATAATAAAATGTAATATTTCGGCGTTTTCCGCTAATACCTATAGGTTCGAATGATTAAAAACAGTGGCATAAAGCTACTTCGCGCGCGTTTGCACACACGCTCACGCACAGGAATTGCCTTGTGCCTCCTGCTTCTTCCCCTGACCGCTTCCGCCGATCTAACCAACGGCCTAGTGGCCTACTATCCCTTCGACGGCAACGCCTCCGATATGTCAGGCAACGGGAATCACGGCACCGTGAACGGTGCGGCACCGGGCGTTGACCGCCATGGTGGGGCGGGGAATGCCTACAGTTTCGATGGGGTTGATGATTACATTGTAATCAATAATGCTGATTCTGAATTCGATTTAATTAATGAAGATTTCACCTTTAGTTTTTGGATAAATTCGAATGACAGTGAAAAGGAGCAAACCGTATTAGATACAGAATCATCTGGTTGGAATGGTTGGAACATACGGTATGGCATGACTGCCTGTTCCAATACTTTTTGTTTGGGAGGAAAAGGGGTTGGTGTGGCTAGTGAGCGAGCACTACTGAATACACCGCCTCAGATAAATGAATGGCATCAGGTTGTAGCCGTGTACTCGGAAGGCGATACTTCACTTAAAGGTTTTTTAAATGGAATTTTAGATGAAACGACTAACATTGATCTCAGTTTTACTTCCGGGGTTCATGATGTCTTGCTGATTGGAGCCCAGAGTACATCTGGATCAAGAGTCTTTTCTGGCTCCATCGACGAGGTCCGTATCTACGATCGGGCCTTGTCCGCGGCCGAGGTGCAAGCCCTCTACGACCTAGAGAAGCCCGACCTCAACCCCGTCGGTGAAATGCAGTTCCGACCACTGGCCGCGGGAGGGAACAATAGTTTCTTCATCAAGGAAGATGGTTCCCTTTGGGCTTTC
>PAZC01000033.1 GCA_002716045.1 Opitutia bacterium | reverse complement strand
CGACTTCGTGGTCGAGACCGACTGGGTGGTCGGGCAGGTGATGAAGGCGGTCGACGACGCGAAGATAAAGGACAATACCCTCTTTATCTTCACCACCGACAATGGAGCCGCCCAATTCAGTCGCAAGACAAAGGGCGGCAAAACCCACCTGTCATCCGGACCGTATCGTGGACGCAAAAGGGATAACTGGGAAGGCGGTCACCGCGTTCCCTTCATTGCCCGCTGGCCCGGGGTGGTGGAGCCCGCCACCGTATCTTCAACCGTCCTGTGCCTGACCGATATTACACGTACCTTGGTGACTCTCGCAGGGGGTGAAATCACCCGGCACGACGTGGCCGAGGACAGCTTCAGTTTTTTGGCGGCGCTCAAGGACAATGCGCCGGGAACCACGATTCCCGGAAACTCATTGCGTCGGGAAGCCACCGTGCACCATGGAAGCAGCGGAGAGTTCGCCATACGTATAGGCGAATGGGTCTACCTTCACCACCAAGGATCGGGAGGGAATAATTATCCGAAGGACAAGGAGGGCGCATGGGATCATCCCGGCCAATTGTACGACCTGCGGAAAGACCCCGGGCAAACCACCAACCTGTATGCCAAGGAACCGGAACGCGTAAAGACTATGTTGGCCGCCTTGGCGAAGATCATTCGCGAGGGAAGGAGTTTCCCCGGAAAACCTCAGAAAAATGATCCCGTGGAACAATGGAAAATGATCCAAGGATGGGCGGACTGACAGGTCTCTTTGTTCTGGTCCTTGGACCGAATTCCAACTTCCCGAATAAAGAACTTTGCAAACCTCCACGCCTTCCATGAAACCCATCCTGTCACTTTTTGCCCTGTTCAGTCTCCTTTGTTCTCCGGTCATTGCAGCAGACCGGGCTCCCGTGAACGTTGTGTGGATCGTTATCGAGGATGCGTCTCCCCACATTGGGTGCTATGGCGAAACTCAGATCAAGACACCGCATATCGATCGCATGGCGCGGGAAGGCATTCGTTGCAGCAACGCCTTCGTCACGGCTCCCGTTTGTTCGTCTAGCCGCTCGGCCATGGTCAGCGGCATGTACCAGACCACCCTCGGGGTTCATAACCATCGCAGCCAGACGTCGTCGGGCAAAGGGGGTGGAAACGCGGACTACTACGACAGTTACAAGGTACCGAAGTCGGTCAAGTTGATCCCCGAACTCTTCCGCGATGCCGGTTACTACGTCACCAACAAGAGCAAGACGGATTACAATTTCATCCCCACGAGTCAGCTCTATCACGGCAGCGATTGGAAGAAGGCGCCAGACGACCAACCCATCTTCGCCCAATTTCAGTTGAAAGGCGGAAAGAACCGCAAAGCGAAAAGCCATGCGGATCCCGCCAAGGTGGTCCTGCCTCCGTATTATCCGCCTCACCCCTTGCTTCGCCAGGACTGGGCGAAGTATTTGGACTCTTGGGTAGAGACCGATGAAGAGGTCGGTCAAATCCTGGCAGGCCTCGAGAAAGCGGGGCGCTTGGATTCTACTGCGGTCTTCCTTTGGACGGATCACGGAGTAAGCCACCTGCGGGGCAAACAGTTCCTTTATGAAGAAGGCATACGCGTTCCCTTGGTCATCCGGTTGCCGAAGAAGCAACGCGCGGGCACGGAACGGCATGATCTCATCGAGCACATCGACGTCGCCGCTTGCTCACTCAAACTGGCTGGTATCAAGATCCCCGGCAACGTGCAGGGGCGCGACTTTCTTGCCACGGACTACAAGCCGCGGAAATTTCTTTTTGCAGGCCGTGACCGCTGCGACGAGACGGTCGATATCCTGCGNTGCGTGCGTGACTCCCGTTACAAGTACGTCCGGAATTTCATGTCGCACGTTCCCCATGCCCAGCCCAGCCAGTATAAGGACGGGAAGAAAATCGTGCAGGTCATTCGCGGTTTGCACAGGGAAGGCAAATTGAACGAGCAACAGTCACGCCCCTTCGCTCCCCGGCGTCCGCCGGAAGAACTCTACGACCTGCAAAGCGATCCGCATGAACTGGTCAACTTGGCTGCGGATCCAAAGCATCGGGATCGATTGGCCGCCATGCGCAAGGAACTCCACCAACGGATGACGGAGACGCGTGACATGGGCCTAATTCCGGAGCCGATCCTCGAGGANNTCGGGCGCGAGGCGGGAAACAAGTATTTGGCTTTTCTGAANAAGGACCGCGGCAANCAAGCNCTACGCTTGATCAACGTCATAACCTACGGAGAAGCGAATGACGGCGCCAAGTTACAGCAATATGCAAAGTCCGAGGACCCATCGACGCGCTACTGGGCGGCCGTCTGGTTAGGGGTCAACAATACGGCAGAAGGCAAATCCACNCTTTTGAAATTAACCGCCGATCCCGTGCCCACCGTCCGTGTCGCAGCTGCTCAGGCCTTGTGCAAGTTGGGCGATCTGGACCACTTGAAGCTATTGGTCGAGCATATTCAGGATCCCAACTTGTTGGTCGGGATGTTCGCCCTCCGTGCCATCGAGGAACTCGGCGACGCCGGCAAGGCCCACCGCGAAGCAATCGCCGCGGCCCAGAAGTCGAAATACGAATTTTCTCGGCGCATCGCGAGACGTTTGACCGGCAAGTGGCGCTGAGCTCCACTGAAAGGGCCTCTTCAGAGTGGATTGACGGCAGTTTTGGTAAGTGACAGGGTGTTGTCGTGCGTATCATAAGCACAGATGTCCCCAAGCTGATTTCGATTATTTTAGGCGTGGCCTTCTCGGCTTCCTGCGGAGGTGGTGACGACTTGGATGAGGGCAACAAGAGAGCAGAGGCCAAAGCGTCCATATCCGAGGCGGTGGCGCAGGACGAATCCGCTGCCCATTACAAGGACAAGGTCGATGCCTTTTTCGAACGACACTGCTACGATTGTCACGATGACGAAACCAAGAAAGGGGGTTTCGATTTGCTTGCCGTCACACCAGATTTCAGTGGTTCCGAGCAGGTTTTGCAATGGACGGATATCGTGGATCGCGTGGAGAGCGGAGAGATGCCTCCGAAAAAAAAGAAACGTCCGCCAGCCGAGGAAATCACGGATATGCTCGACTGGGTGAGCCCACGCCTGACCGCAGGCGACCGCGAGCTTCGGGAGGTCGTGCAGCGGCGGCTAAACCGTATTGAATACGAGAATACCATGCACGACCTGCTGGGAATCGATATCGCGCTCAAGCAATTGTTGCCGGAAGATCAGGAGTTGCACGGCTTCGACAACAANGGCGCCGCCTTGGCTATCTCCGCNGAGCATATGATGCGTTACTTGACCGCGGCCCGCAAGGCGATCGATGCGGCCATCGTCCATCGTCCGCGCCCCGAAGTGAAGACTTGGACAGTTAGTTCGCATCGGGAGGTCGAACGCTATTTGGAGTCCGGACTGTATGGCTATGAGAACGAGCGGGTCATCGCGTACATGAGCAACAAGTCCCAGTACAGCAAGATTTCCACGCGCGACGGTCGGTTGCCGGAGAGGGGGNACTACCGGTTCAGTTGGGAAGCGCTCACCGTAAAGAGTGACACCCCCCTGGTGTTCAGCGTCAACACCTCGGATTTCAATAGAATGTCGGCAACCTTCACCACTTTGGATTTCTACGAAGCGCCGCTGAAGCCGAAGCGTTTCGAGTTTGAAGCAGTGTTGGGAAAAAAGCATGCCATTCAGTTCTTTATCCACGGGTTGCCGACTTGGATAAACGGACCAGCCAANGGCAANTATCCNGGGGTNGCTTTNGGNCCNGTGACCATNACNGGNCCACTCAACGACGTTTGGCCNCCNGNAAGNCACACAAAGCTNCTCGGNGAAGTTGATNTCGAGACAGCGGGAATNNCCGAGGCGNAANNGATCTTGNNCCGCTTCNTGCCGCGNGCCTTCAGGCGNCCNGCCCAACCGGACGAGCTCAAGCGNTANTTNGGGATGGTTGAGGATCACTTGGAANAAGGGCGNACCTTCGAGGATAGTNTGCGNGTGGCCTTGGTNGCGGCNCTGTGCTCGCCGAATTTCCTTTATCTTGANGAGACNCNGCACCCNNAAAGTCGGGAACTTCACNCGCATGAGCTGGCGACTCGGCTCTCCTACTTCCTTTGGAGTTCCATGCCGGATGAAGAACTTTTCAAGAGCGCGAGGAACGGGGAT
This sequence comes from Opitutia bacterium, assembly GCA_002716045.1. Taxonomy (GTDB): domain Bacteria; phylum Verrucomicrobiota; class Verrucomicrobiia; order Opitutales; family Seribacteraceae; genus UBA2993. The sequence continues at coordinate 12,481 of PAZC01000033.1, read as the reverse complement.
CTGCTGAAGTCCGATGGGTTGAATCGCCAAGTGGAACGAATGCTCGATGACCCGCGGAGCGAGCAATTCACGCATAACTTCGTCGGCCAGTGGCTTAGGCTGCGGGAAATAAACGAGACCACCCCGGACCGAAAACTTTACGCCGAATATGACGAATTGTTGCAACATAGCTTGCTCCTGGAAAGCGAGTTGTTCTTCCAACGATTGCTCGACGAGGATTTGAGCATCGTAAATTGCTTGGATTCTGAATTCACCATCATGAACGAACGGATTGCCCGTCATTATGAGGTCGAAGACGTGGAGGGCTTGGCCATGCGCAAGGTGTCGCTGAAACCGGATTCCGTTCGCGGCGGCGTGCTGACCCAGGGAGCGGTACTGAAGGTGACGGCCAATGGTACCAACACTTCCCCTGTCTTGCGGGGTGTCTGGGCCCTGGAGAACATACTTGGCAAAACACCACGGCCGCCGCCACCTGAAATTGAAGGCATCGAGCCGGATATCCGAAGCGCCGTGACCATTCGAGAACAACTGGACAAGCATCGCGACGTCGAGAGTTGCAACGCCNGCCACCGTTTCATCGATCCCCCGGGCTTCGCCTTGGAATCCTTTGATCCTGTCGGAAAATACCGGGAGAAGTACCTNCGCTTCGTGGTCAATCCCGAGCATGCGGACAAAGGATGGGGGAAGGTTCAGCAAGGGGCCNAAGTGGATGCCTCGGGGCAATTGGATACCGGTGAGTCCTTCTCNGGGATTNGGGAATTCAAAGCATTGCTTTTGGCTGACAAGGATCGGTTTGCCAAGTGTTTGACCGAAAAGATTCTGATGTATGCGCTTGGGCGCGAGTTGGGCTTCTCCGACCGACCGACCATCGATGCCATCACCTCGGCTACCATTGACAAGGGATACGGTTTGCGGACTTTGGTTCATCAGGTAATAGCCAGTAAAGCCTTTAAGGAAAAATGACATTGGATAAAGCGTATGGAAAGTTGAACCGCAGGGATTTTCTGCGCGGGGCCGGTGTGGCCTTGATGCTTCCCTTGCTGGAGTCGAGGGGAACCGTGGGCGGCTTTGGAGTGCCCAAGCGAATGGTTGCGGTGAATTTCCCGTTGGGTTTCCACGGCCCCAATTTCTTTCCCGAGGGGACGGGCAGGGACTACGAGCTGAGCGATTACTTGAAACCGGCTGCGGCTCTACGTAACGACTTTACCATCGTATCAGGCACCAGTCACCCCGACGTCGACGGTGGGCATGCTGCGGAGAAGTCCTTTCTCACCGCAGCCCCGCACCCNGGCTCCCGCAGTTTCAAGAATTCCATATCACTGGACCAGTTCGTGGCCCGCCGCTTGGGAGGCTCCACCCGGTATGCTTCGCTCACGATCGGTGACCATGGCATGTCTTGGTCCGCCAACGGTGTTGCGGTTCCTCATGAAAGTTCACCGTCCGCCGTATTCGCCAAGTTGTTTCTCAGCGGGACACCCAAGGAAGTGGCGGCCCAGAAGGTTCATTTGCAGGATGGTCGGAGTATTTTGGACGTCGTGTTGGAGGATGCCAACCGCATGGCAGCGAAGGCGGGCAAGCTCGATCGTGAAAAACTGGACCAGTATTTCACCGCGGTTCGTGAAACCGAGAAAAACTTGATCAAGGCCGAGAAATGGCATGGCACGCCAAAGCCCAAGGTCGATGCTCCGCAACCGGGGCAGTTTGACTCCGCTGATATCGTTGGCCGCCTGCGGGCTCATTTCGAGGTCGTGCGACTGGCCTTGATGACCGATTCTACGCGGGTAGTCGCCTTGGGAGGCAATGGTGGCAGTCAGGTGCTGCCGATCCAGGGGGTGTCCTTGGGCTATCATGAACTGACCCATCATGGAAAAAATCCCGAAATGATTCAGCAACTGGAACTAATCGACCGCGAGACGATGAAGGTCTGGGCCGATTTTCTGACCAGCCTCAAGGAAACAACGGAGGGCGAAAGCAACGTCTTGGCCAATACTCAAGTGCTGCTTGGAAGCAACCTCGGCAATGCCAGCGGGCATCTAACNACCAACTTGCCCATCATCTTGGCCGGNGGNGGTTTCAAGCATGGCCAGCACCTNGCCTTCGATAAAATCAACAACGCGCCGTTGCCGAACTTGTTCGTCAGCATGTTGCAGGGTTTGGGCCTGGATGTTGACAAGTTTGCCTCCAGTACGGGAACGCTCACCGGCTTGGAGTAGAGTGGTCCTCCGCTTTTTTCACCCAAGCGCCTGCAGGCTCTTGACCCCATTGCCTCAAAGGCTAGGAATTCAACCCACTCCATCCTTTTCATTATGAAACCTACTCTGTCTCGATTGATTCTTTTGCCCCTGTTCTCCTTGTTGCCGTCCGTCGCCCAGGCCAACGACAATTTCGAGATTCTCAAGAAGACCAAGAAAATTGTCTTCTTCGGTGACAGCATCACCTACGGGGGCGAGTACGTTGTGTTTTTCGAGAGATGGCTCACGGTCAACCACCCGGAGCTCAGCCCGGAGGTGCTGAACCAGGGCATACCGAGCGAAACCGTCTCTGGTTTGTCCGAACCGGGACACTTGAGGCACGGCTTTCCCCGACCCGATGTGCACGAGCGTCTGGANCGTGCCCTGAAGGCNTTGAAGCCCGACCTCGTCATCGCCTGCTACGGCATAAACTGCGGGATTTACATGCCGCTCGACGAGGAGCGCTTCANCAAGTACAAGGATGGCGTACAACGCTTGAAGAAAAAGGCTGAAGCNCAGGGGGCAAAGGTCATTTTCATGACCCCTCCGGTCTACGACAAACCCAACCCCAAGTTCGATTACGACGACGTCATGGCGGTCTACGCCAAGTGGTTGGTATCGAAACGCGAGGATGGTTGGCATGTGATCGACTTGCACACCGTAATGAAGAAGGCCCTCGCCAAGAAGCGCGAAAAGGATCCGAAGTTCAAGTACTCCCGCGACGGTGTCCATCCCGGAGGCGAGGGGCATGAATTGATGGCCCGCCAGATCATCGACTTCTTCGCGATCAAGCCGCCGCTGAAGGATCCCCACCCCAATGCCTACGGTCGCATGATGATGTTCCTGCGTGAGCGTATGCGGGTGCAGCGCGACGCCTGGTTGACCGAGATCGGGCACAAGCGCCCCATGCGGAAAGGCAAGCCTTTGACGGAAGCCAACAAGGTCGCGGCCGAGAACACCGTGCGCATCAAGCAAAACCTCGAGACCATCCTCGAGGCCAAGAAATAACCTTTAACCGATACAGCCATGCAATCCTTCCTTTTATTGTTCCTTATTCTTGCCGGCCCATGCCTTTCCTTCGGAGCCAAGTCCAAGCCGAACGTTCTCCTGGTCTCGATTGACGACCTGAATGACTGGGTTGGTTGCCTCGACGGACATCCGCAGGCCAAGACCCCCAACATCGACCGATTGGCCAAGATGGGTACCTTGTTTGCCAACGGGCATTGCCAGTCTCCGGTCTGCAACCCATCGCGGGCCAGCATGATGACCGGTCGCTATCCNCATACCACGGGAATTTACTTTCTCAGTCCGGACTTGGAAGAGGCGCCGGTGCTCAAGGACGTTCAGACCCTGCCCGAGGTATTTGCCGACAATGGGTACAAGACATTGGCGGCGGGCAAGATCTTCCATCGGAAGGACAAGCGCTTTTTTCAGGAATACCTGCCCACGGGCGGGTTCGGCCCGAGGCCCAAGAAAAAGATTTCCCAGCCGCATGGTCACCCGTTGTGGGACTGGGGAATCTTTCCTGACGACGACAACTTGATGCCCGACATGAAATGCGCCAAGTGGGCCGTCCAGCAACTGAAGAAGAAACACGACAAGCCCTTCTTCATGGGAGTCGGGTTTTACCGTCCCCACGTTCCCATGTATGCCTCCAAGAAATGGTTCGACATGCATCCGCGNGATCAGGTCAAGCTCCCCGCCGTGCGAAAGGANGACNTNANGGATCTCAGTCAGTANGCCATNGACCTGACNAANNTGAAGCANGTTTCNCCCACCCACAAATGGGTCAAGGGNGCGGGCCAATGGCNNCACGCCGTGCAGTCCTACNTNGCNTCCGTNACNTTNGCCGATCATTGCCTGGGGCTCGTGCTCGATGCCCTCGANTCNAGTGACTATGCNGNCAATACGATCATCGCNCTTTTCTCCGACCACGGGTTTCACCTCGGTGAAAAGGAGCGCTGGGCCAAACGTTCCCTCTGGGAGGACGGGACCCGGGTGCCCATTATCGTTACGGCCCCGGGATTCAAGAAGGACCAGAGGAGCGACCGGCCCGCCGAACTCCTCGACGTTTTCCCCACTTTGCTTGAATTGGCCGGATTGCCCGCCGATTCCACTCAGGAAGGGCAGAGTCTGGTGCCCCTCATGAAGGATCCCAAGAAGGAGTGGGAGCATCCTGCCATCACTAGTTTCGGGCTCGGCAATTACTCGGTGCGCAGCACCCGCTACCGCTTCATCCAATACTTCGACGGATCGCGCGAACTCTACGACCTGAGCCAAGACCCGCACGAATGGAAGAACCTGGCCACCGACCCGAAAAACAAATCGATCATCGCGGAGCACGCGGCCCACTTACCCAAGAAAGAACATCCCATCCTGCCGGGTGGTTCGACCGGTCACAATGCCTACGGAGCGGCCAACGCCAAGATCAAGAAAGATTGATCCTTGGGCGGATCCGGCCAAGATTGAATATGATGACTGGAAACCGAATCACCACCATATGGGTTCTGACTGTTTCGGTCCTGCTTCTATCAAGTTTGGTGGCAAGGGCTGCGGCGCCTTCCGACTTCGACCAAGCGCTGAAGCCGTTCTTGAAACAGAATTGTATTCGCTGTCACGGTGAGGAAAAGCAAAAGGGTAAGCTGGCTCTCCACGAGGTATCGTTTGATTTCACGAAGACCGAGACTTCCGACTTGTGGCTTGAAATCCTTGAGCAATTGACGGCTGGAGACATGCCTCCGCCTGACGAGAAAGATCAACCCAGCGAGGTGGAACGGAACGCGGCAATAGAGTGGATTGATCGGCAATTGCTCACGGCGGGTTCGGGTGAGGCTTATCGCAAAAAACTGCTATCGCCCGAATACGGTAACTGGGTGAATCACGAAAAGCTGTTTTCCGGTGAAATCAAAACGCCACCCTTTTCTCCCTCGAGACTTTGGCGGTTCAGTACCGAGATTTTTGCTCACAAAGGCTTTGGCAAGGCCAAGAGTCCCTTCAGTTACGTTACCTCGGAACGTGGCATTCGCGATTACGCTGCGATGTCATTGGCGGATCAGAGCACGGTGCAGATGATGATGATCGTGGCCGATTCGTTCCTTGCGGACAGGGAGAAACGGGGCGATTTCAAGGATTACTCGGATGACAAGCCGGTGCCTGAGGAACAAGTGCTTATCGAGATGATCAGGCGAGAGCACATAAGGGTGATCGGGCGCTATCCGTCCAAGGAAGAACAGGAAAAGTACCTTACCTTTCTCAAGCAAAGTATCAAAGTGGGCGGAAATCTGGAAGGATTCAAAACGACGATAAAAGCGATGTTCCTTAGTCCGGAATCGATTTACCGTATGGAATTCGGACTGGGTGAGTTGGACGAGCACGGTCGTCGGCATTTGTCGCCGGATGAGCTGGCCCATGCGATCGCCTATGCCTTGACGGATCACAGACCGGACAACCATCGGTTTATTCGAGACGCATTGCAAAAGGGTAAGCTGAAAACCAAGGAGGACGTGGCTCAGCTTGTTAGGCAATTGGTGGACGAGCAACTCTTGACCGGACACTGGAACCGTAAGGATCTACCTCGAATCATGCGTTTCTTTGACGAGTTCTTTGGCTTTCATCGAGCCGGAACAGTCTTCAAGGACAATGACCGGCGGGGTGCGGAAAAAATTAACCAATGGAACACGGATATGCTCATTCACGATGCGCGGATGCTCATTGAGCATGTCTTGAATAAGGACAAGGAGGTCATCGCCGAGTTGTTGACCACCAATGAGTACTTCATCGCCCATCCAGGCGACAACGAGTATGCACGCGAGCATTATGAAAAGAGAGTCGCGGAGATCATGGATCCGGGTTTTGTGCAAGCCCGCATTGAGCTTCGCAAGGAACAGATCAAGCGGGATTTTAACTTTGAGGATATGCCGGAAAAGGCCGAGAAAGCTCTTGTTGCCGCCCGCCGGGATGCGGAGAAAACGGTTGCTATGTATCAATCGACTCTGGACAAGGGAATGCACCGTCATCCCAATTTTCCCTTTGAGGGCAAGAGGCGCGGCATTGCGGATCTCCTGTATATCGAGCCCTACAATTTACCTAGCAACGGTCGCCACGGAGAACAGAAGTGGGATTGGCCCATCGAGCAACCTTTGGAGATGCCCGAAGATCAACGAGCTGGTTTGCTGACGCATCCAGCGTGGTTGGCAGCCTATTCCCTAAACGAGGGCAATGATCCGATTCATCGCGGGATCTGGATATACGAACGGTTGCTGGCCGGCGTGCTCGGCGACGTGCCGCCTGACGTCGAGGCGGCTGTCCCGATCGATCCCCACAAAACACTTAGGGAAAGGATGGAATCACTGCGGGCCGAACGTTGTTGGAAGTGTCATCGCAAGATGAATCCGCTCGGCGAACCGTTCGAGGTCTTTGATGATTGGGGCCGGTATCGAACTCATCACTATTTTGACGAGAACGGTGAAATCTATATGCGACGTGACAACCAGTTCGACCGCAAGCTAAAGGAGGGCAAACTCAAGACCCGCAAAGTCGATGCTTCCGGAGCGATTGCGTTCTCGGGTGATTCCAAGGTCGATGGTGAAGTGAAGGATGCGGTCGAGATGATGCATCGTTTGGGGCATTCGGACCGCGTTCGACAGTCGTTCATTCGGCATTTTTTCCGCTATTTCATGGGGCGAAACGAGATGCTTAGTGATTCAAAAACCTTGATCGAGGCGGAAAAAGCCTATGTAGATAACGGTGGTAGTTTTAAAGCGCTCGTCGTATCATTATTAAGCTCGGATTCCTTTTTATACAGACGGTAACCTCAACCTTTATATGATATACAAGAGACGACAGTTCCTGCGGAATCTCTCCCTTGGCAGCAGTTCTCTTGCCTTGATGCCTTTTCTCCAATCCGTTCGGCTCCACGCGGCTGGAGACGAGGCCGCCTTGCCGAAGCGGTTCGTCTTTGTGGTGAAGTCATCTGGGATCGACAAGTTCAACCTCGTTCCCGAGGGGCTTGAAAATCACTTCGTCAATCTGGACGACGGCAAGAAGCTTGGTAACAGGTCACGCCGTGAAGGCGATTTGGTAGACGTTTCCCTAGCCGAGCATAAACTACCCGAAAAGCTGCAGGTCCTCGAGGCTTTCAAGGATCGCCTGACGATCATCCAGAGTCTTTCCGGGGTGGGCTTCCGAGGGAATCATACCAAGGGTTTCGGGACCCTTTCGCTTCACGATTCGGAAAAAGTGGCCATTGCCCCGACTTTGGATTGCTTGCTCGGGCAGCATCTCTCCACCGGCCCTTACCCGATGTACGGGATGGCGATGAATGGTCAACTACTGGAGTCCGCAGGATGGAAGCCAGAAGACACTTACTGTTACCCAAATCTTTCAGCCTACGCAGCCGCAAAGCCGGTGGCCTACCAAGGTTCGCCACGGAAAGCCTTTCTTGAACTTTTCGGTGCCGCCGTCGCAAGCCCCGAGGAGCTGGAAAAGAAAATCGCTCTCAACGGCAACCTCATGGATTTTCTGACAGAGGATGCCCGGCGGGTTGAGAAGCAACTCTCCGGGGACGACAAGGAAAGATTCGCTCTTTACATGGATTCCTTTGATTCTCTGCGAAAGATTGAGGAGAAGAAAGCCGCTCTCACGGACCGGGTACAAAAGCACGCCCCCGAACTGACGGACCGTTTTGATTCCAACACCCCTTCCGCCCGGATCGAATCCCACTTTGAAATCGCCACTGCCGCTCTGATTGCCGGTCTGACAAATGTCATCACTTTGCGTCCGGATACCCTGGGCGTGAAGTATTCGGAGCTCAAGCTCTCGAATTCCGTGCACGCCTTAGGCCACCTTCAGGATAACAAGGCATCCAATGGTTGGACTGGACACCAGGCCCGCATGGAAGTTGAGAAACTGCACCTTAGGCAGATTGCAAAAATGGCGAAGAAGTTCGCTAGCGTTCCTGAAGGCAATGGGTCGATGCTGGACAATACAATGATCGTCTACTTGTCGTGTTCATCTGGTGATCATCATTGCGCCGGACATGATTGGCCGTTCGTTCTATTGGGTGGTATGGGCAAGAAACTTAACATGGGACGATACCTCGAGTATCCTAAGTATGGTACCAAAGGCCACCGAACGGTTAGCAGTTTTTACCTATCCCTGATGCAGGCAGCCGGAATGAAAACTTTCGATACCTTCGGGCAACCGGATTCCAACCTCAAGGATCTGGACCTCAAGGGACCGCTCGAGGAATTGATGACGGGCTAGACCTGAGAAAAAATAGGCTGGCCCTATTCGTCTGACTGCCCGAGCACCGGATAAAGAATTATATTACGGTAGCGGACCGATGTGTGGTCTCCTTGGAGGTGTAGCGGACCGGGGCGAGTAACGTCCGCTTGAAAGGCCCCGTTGGTGTTCCCGATGACGGGTTGGTTGTCGATCACCTTCTCCCCGTTCAGTACGACGGTGGCGTGCCGGTCCACGATGGTGATTTCGTAGCTTTGCCATTGGCCGCCCGGCTTGCCCGCGTTCTTGCTCGGCTTGACCCGGCTGAAGATCGCTCCGACGCCTTGCAGTCCCTGCATGCGGCTGTCCCGATCGACGACTTGCGCCTCGTAGGCTCCGCGGACGTAGATCCCGCTGTTCCCTCCGGGCGGAACGTTGAACTCGATGGTCAGCTTGGAGTCAGCGAAGGTTCGTTCCGTCCTCAAGTTCCCGTAGGGGGCGAAGGCATCGAAGGTCTTCTTGGGCGTTTCGTTTACCAGTTCACCATCCTTCACTTTCCAGCCATTGATCTTCTTTGGGTTGATCAATTTCCAACCCGTCAGGTCAACTCCGTTGAACAGGATGATGGGTTTGCCGAATTTCACCTTGGAAAGATCAGGTTTAGAGGGCAGGGGAGGCAAGCGCTTGCCGAGGTGGACGAAGGGGTTCCCGTCGGGAACTTTCATCATCACTTTTATGGCATCGCCTTGTACGGTTGCCACCAGGTCGCGCATCTCTCGCTCGCCGGTATAAGGTCCCCCGGGGTACTCGGGCGGACCGATTCTCAAGGCCCGCTTGAAGGTCAGCTTGCCATCGGAGTACTTGAGGTCACGGATCACCTTGGGTTCTCCCACTGTCCAGAGCTGTCCGTTCCATTCCTCGTCTTTCGTCTCGAGAACCATCCACCCGGCGGCCCCATTGCTCATCTCCAGCGCCCAGTGTCCGGCGAATGCCTGTTGCTTGTCGGCGCTTTCTTGGCCAACTGCTTGACCAATCATCATCAGGCCGAAGGTAACCGCAATCGATGGGAGTGATTTCATTGAATAGAGTACATAGATCAGGCTAGTTCTCCCGGTCAATCACGCTGTGAGTTGGATACAGTTCTTGCTTGTCGAAACATTCATCCCTTATTCTCTCACATACCCTATGAATACAATTTTTCCCGCTTATCTTTTTTTTGTACTGCTGGTTGCCTCGACCTTTGCAGCGAACAAGCAACCGGATATCGTGGTGATCATGGCCGATGATGCCGGTTATTCGGATTTCGGCTGCTACGGCGGGGAGATCGAGACGCCGGCCCTCGACAAGCTAGCCGCCAAGGGGTTGCGCTTTTCCCAGTTTTACAACACCGGTCGCTGTTGTCCCTCCCGGGCCGCTTTACTGACCGGAGTATACCAGCATCAGGCAGGCATGGGCCACATGGCAAGGGACCGTGGCATTCCCAGCTACAGCGGGACCATCCTGCCAGACATCCCAACCTTGGCCGAGCGTCTTCGCAAAGGAGGTTACCGCACCATGATGACGGGCAAATGGCACCTCGGCACGGAGCCCAAGCAATCGCCCGTCGCCCGAGGCTTCGACCGGTTTTACGGCACCCGTAACTTCATCGATTCCTATTTCACCGTCCTGCCTCATTGTCAGGTGTACCTCGATGACAAGGAAGTGTTGCCCGGCACCGAGACACCGGTCAACCACCTGCATCCGGACCAGGAATGGTACACCACCGACGTATTCACCGACTACGCTCTCCACTTCATGGATGAGTCCTTTGAGAAGCACCCGGATAAGCCACTTTTTCTGTACGTCGCCCACAACGCTCCGCATTTCCCGCTCCATGCCCGTGAAGAAGATACCAAAAAGTACCGTGGCCGCTTCAAGGAGGTCGGTTGGGACAAGCTCCGTCAAGCGCGCTACGAGCGGATGGTGAAGCTGGGGCTCATCGACAAGAAATGGGCCTTGTCCCCGTCGGACGTTCCCAAGTGGGAAACCTACGACGAGAAGATGCGGGACGAACTGGACCTCAAGATGTCGCTCTACTCGGCGATCATCGACCGGATGGACCAGAACATCGGGCGCATTGTGGACAAGCTCGGAGCAGCCGGTCGTTTGGACAACACGCTTCTCCTCTTCATGGTCGACAACGGCGTGCCCGGCACCGGCGTGCATGACTGGCGCGGCCTCTTCGCCAAGAACGGCAGGCATCCCGAAACTCGGGTGGACAATTACGAAGAGTGGGGGAGACTCGGTGGTTGGACCTCGAGCTCCGGTCGGGGCTGGGCCAACCTGAGCAATACTCCTTTCCGCATGTACAAGCGCTATACTCACGAGGGTGGGGTGGCTACTCCCCTAATCGTGCATTGGCCCGCCGGTTTGAAGGGCAAGGGCGAGCTGCGTCATGCCCCCAGCCACATCATCGACGTCGCCCCCACCTGCCTCGCGGCTGCGGGTCTTCCCGTCAAGGGGATGGAAGGCCAGAGCTTGTTGCCCGTCTTTTCCAAGGATTCCAAGGAAGAACGCATCCTCTATTGGGAGCACGAGGGCAACCGGGCTGTACGCAAGGGAAACTACAAATTGGTCGCCATGCACGAGACCCCCTGGGAATTGTACGACATGAGCAAGGACCGCTCCGAATTAAAAGACCTTTCCTCCATCATGCCAAAGAAGGCGGAGGAACTGCGCATCGCCTACGAGACCTGGGCCAAACACGTCGGAGTATTGCCTTGGAACGAGGTGATCGTGAAGAAGAAAAATAAAAAATGATCCTCCGCCTCGTCATGATTCCTTTCGGCGACCCGTTCGGATTAGGTTGTTTTTCATCCACTGTTTCCCTTTAGTTCCCGAAACACCAACCCTCCAATCCTAGCACCCATGCATCGCTTAACCTCCTTGCTTCTCCTGTTTTCTTTTCTTGGGCTTGGCTCTTTCGTTCAGAGCGCTTCATACCCGCAGTTCAAGGTTCAGCTGTTGTACAAGGACAACGTGGAATCCCTCGCCGTGGGAGATATCGACAAGGACGGCGACCTCGACGTCGTGGCCGGCGAGCGCTGGTACCGCAACCCGGAATGGAAACCGATCAAGTTTCGGAAGATTCGTCCCTTTGGAAAAGACTACATGCAGGACAACGGGGACTACCTCTACGACGTGAACGGAGACGGTTGGCTGGACGTGATTGCGGGCCAATTCACCCTGCCGGTGGTGCTCTGGTTTGAGAACCCGGGAAAAGACGGGTTGGGTACCAAGGATCCTTGGGTTCAGCACGACTTGATCAACACTGGGTTCAAGCACAACGAGGCGATTTTCCTGAGAGACATGGATGGGGATGGGACACCCGAGTACATTGCCAATAGTTGGAACGCCAAGAACCCCATGCTGGTTTGGAAGTTTGCCAAGAAGGACGGGAAGCCGACCATGACGAAGTCAGTGATCTCGAAGTCCGGCAACGGGCATGGCCAAGGCTTTGGGGACGTCAACGGGGACGGTCACGAGGATATCGTTTTCATGCAGGGCTGGTACGAGCGTCCGGCCAAGAATCCATTCGGACAACCATGGAAGTGGCACAAGGATTTCACCTTGCCGCACGCCAGTTGCCCGATCCTCCTCATTGACCTTAACAAGGACGGACGTAATGACTTGATTTGGGGAAGCGGTCATAACTACGGTCTTTTCTGGCATGAGCAACTCGAGCCGAAAAAGGATGGGACCACGGTCTGGAAGCATCACCTGATCGACAAGAAAATCAGCCAACTGCATGCCTTGGCCTGGGACGACCTGAACAAGGACGGCCAACCCGAAATCATTACCGGAAAACGGTACTACGCCCACAGCGGAAAGGACAAGGGAGCCAAGGATAAGATCGTGCTCGCAAGCTACCAGCCGAGTTTGGGCGCGGATGGCAAAGTGTCTTTCATGAAGCAAGTCCTTCACGTTGGTCAGGCGGGGACGGGCCTGTATATCCAAACCGCCGACTTGGATGGCGACGGTTGGAAGGA
>PAZC01000032.1 GCA_002716045.1 Opitutia bacterium | reverse complement strand
GTGACCAATGCCAACGACGCGCCGGTGATTAGTTCTGACGGGGGAGGTTCCACTGCATCGGTGAACGTGGCCGAGAACCAGACCGCGGTGACCGTGGTGACCAGTTCGGATCCGGACTCCGACACCGTAACTTATAGCCTGACGGGCGGAGCGGACCAGTCGAAGTTCTCGATCAATTCAACCAGCGGCGTACTGACTTTTCAAAATGCCCCGAACTATGAGTCGCCGACCGACTCGGACACCAACAACGCATATATCGTTGAAGTGACGGCGACCGACGATGGATCGGGCGCCTTGACCGACGTCCAGATCGTCACCGTGACAGTGACGAACGCGAGCGAGGCTCCGGTGGTCGTGAATGGAATTTCCGACGTTGCGGTAAACGAGGATGCGGCGGATTCCACGATCAGCCTGGGCGCCGTCTTCAGTGATGAAGACTACCTCGATTCCTCGGTCTCCATGGATTTGTTTTTCTCCGAGTATGCGGAAGGATCCGGTGATAACAAATATTTGGAAATCTACAATCCCACCAATGCTTCCATCTCATTGAGTAACTATGGTTTGGCCTACGTGAACAATGCCCCGACCACAGTTGGCGAATACGAATTTTGGCATTCTTTTCCGGCTGGCGCCGCCATCGACGCCAACGGAACCTATATCGTTGCCCACCAAAGCGCCGATGCTCAGATTCTGGCATTGTCCGATTTCAACGTGACCGGATCTTTCTCTCTAAGTAATGGAAACGATGGTTTCAAACTGGTCAAGGGCGGGACCTTCAGCGATGACGGCGACGGGGTTGTTGAGGTCGGCGAAATGACCGGCTTCACTGTCTTGGACCTTATCGGTGATTGGCAGGCTGATCCAGGCAGCGCGTGGGCAGTGGCAGGTGATAGCTCGGGAACCAAGGACCAAACCTTGGTGCGCAAAAGCGCCATCTTGACCGGCAACTCAAACTGGACGGCTTCCGCGGGAACAGATACCTCCGATAGCGAGTGGGTAGTCAATGCCCAGGATGATTTGACGAACCTAGGGTTTCATCGATTTTCCATTGCGGCATCTTCCAGCGACACATCGCTGGTAACGGTGTCCGTCAGCAGAAACGTTTTGACCCTCGATTACCAAGCGGACCAGAGCGGCACTGCCACGATTACGGTCACTGCCACTTCGGACGGGCAAAGTGTTTCCGATACCTTCACCGTAACGGTCACCGCAGCCAACGATCCCCCCGTAGTGGGAAATGCCTTGGCAGATGTTTCGGTTAACGAGGACGCCGCTGATTCAACCATCGACTTGAGCAATGTCTTCAACGATCCCGACGACAACAATGCATCCATTTCCAAAGCGGCTGTTTCCAGCAACACGGCTTTGGTCACAGCGAACGTGAGCGGTGATACTTTGACCCTGGATTATCAAACCGACCAGAATGGCACTGCCACGATTACGGTCACTGCCACTTCCAACGGGCAAACTGTGGACGATGTTTTCACTGTCACTGTAAACGCTCAAAATGATGCCCCCGTATTATCCAATTTGAATGGAGGCACGGTTGCCTATACCGAGGGTGCCGGCGTGGTGCTTTTGGATGCCGATGCGACTGTCACCGATTCAGATAGCACGGATTTAAATACCGGAATTCTCACTGTTGCCATAAGTTCGGGCAAGGATGCCGGCGAGGACAGTTTGTCCATCGATGACTCCAACGTTACCTTGGTGGCTTCGGATTATGCCGATGCAAGCGTTTATGTCGGTTCCTGGGCCAATGGTGATGACGGGGGCTCCGGCTTGGGTGCCTGGTCCATTACGCACAATAACAATGACTCCAGTCTTTTTGCAGGCACCTTCATCGGAAGTTCGACCACTGGTGCTTCCGGCGACATAAACGTAGCCAGCGAATCTTTCGGACTGTATGCCAATCCCGCGGGCGCCAACGTAAATGCGAATCGGGCCTTTGATTCCGCCTTGGCAGTCGGCCAGACTTTCTCCATTCGGTTAGCCGTCAATTATCGCAACGGAGGCAAGGGAATAGATATACATGGCTCCGGCGGAAGTTCGGATGTCTTGTGGAACTTTAACGTAGGTGACAACTCCGGTGACGATTATTATTACGAGGACAAGGTAAATGCTGCAGGAACCAAAGTTTCCCTCGGTTTGACTTACCAGGCCGATTCGATCTTCAACTTTTATTTCGAGCAAAAGGCGGGCAATGTCTTGGCGGTCACCATTTATCGGCAAACCGCTGGTCTTGGAGTCGAAATGCCCGTTTTTGACAAAGACTTTAGCTTGGCCGATACCGTCACCGGCTTCGGACTCTACGTCCATGATACCCAAACCGGTGACCAAAACAATCTCTATGCGAATTCAATTGAGTTGGCTTCCTCTTCCCCCTCCGCTTCCTTGATTGGTGTCTCCGGCAACAACCTTACTTTTGCCGGTACCACAGTAGCTTCTTTCACTGGAACGGGTTTGGGCGAGGATCTGGTGGTTACTTTCAACGACCAAGCCACGCCAGACGTCGTGACCGCAGTGCTGCGTCAGGTGGGTTACCAAAACCAAGACACCGACAATCCCACCGAAGGCGCTCGGGTTGTCTCCTTTTCGCTGTCCGATGGCGATGGGGCAACTAGCTCCGCTGCCGACGTCACGGTGACAGTCTCTGCTTCCAATGATGCCCCGGTGGTGGGCAATGCCTTGCCGGATTTGACCGTTAGCGAGGATGCAGCTGATTCAACGATCGACTTGGCAAACGTTTATAACGACGTCGATGATGCCAATGCGTCGATCACCAAGACAGCGACGTCGAGTGACACTTCCCTGGTGACTGCGAGCGTGAGCGGCGATACTCTCACTCTGGATTTTCAGACCGATCAAAACGGTACAGCGAATATCACCGTAACCGCTACTTCCAACGGACAAAGCGTGGATGACGTCTTCGCAGTCACGGTTACTTCAGTCGATGACGCCCCGGTGATTGGCAATGCCCTGCCTGACGTCTCGGTGAGCGAGGACGCCGCCGATTTCTCCATCGATCTGGCGAATGTTTTCAATGACATCGATGACAGCAATGCTTCGATCAGCAAGACGGTCGTATCCGGTGACACTTCACTTGTTACCGCAAGCGTGAGCGGTGATACCTTGACCTTGGACTATCAAGCTGACCAATCAGGCTCCACCACCATTACCGTCACCGGCACCTCGAACGGCCAGCCTGTGGAGGATGTCTTCACCGTGACCATTTCCGCAGTGGATGATGCCCCCGTTGTAGGCAATGCCTTGCCGGACCTTACGGTGAACGAGGATGGCGCCGACTCGACCATCGATCTGGCGAATGTATTCAACGACATCGACGACAGCAATGCGTCAATCACCAAGGCAGCCGTATCTGACGACACGTCACTAGTCACGGCAAGTGTTAGTGGAGATACCCTGACCTTGGATTACCAGCCCGAGCAAAGCGGTTCGGCAAACATTACCGTGACGGCTACCTCCAACGGGCAGACTGTAACCGATGTCTTTGTCGTGACGGTTTCCGTCGTGGATGACGCACCAGTGGTAGTCAATGCTCTCTCTGACGTCACGGTGAGCGAGGACGCCGCCGATTCCACGATCGATTTGGCAAATGTTTTCAACGACGTAGACGATGCCAACTCGTCGATCACTAAATCGGCCGTCTCCAGTGACTCCACGCTAGTGACTGCAAGTGTCAGCGGCGATACCTTGACCCTCGATTTTCAAGCAGACCAAAATGGCACTGCCACCGTTACCGTTACCGGAGCCACTAATGGTTTGTCTGCCTCCGATACCTTGACCGTGACAGTGACCGGAGTGGATGATGGCCCCGTGGTGGGCAATGCCATCGCTGATTTCAATGCGTCAAGCAATGGACCCGATGGCACTATCGACTTGGCTAACGTCTTCAACGACATAGATGACGAGAATGCTTCCATTGCTAAAGCAGCTGTCTCCAGTGACACCTCGCTGGTTACGGTCAGTGTCAGCGGAGATACCCTCACCTTGGATTATCAAGCCGATCAAAACGGTACCGCAAGCATCACGGTCACTGCCACCTCCAACAGCCAGACCGTTGACGACGTGTTCGCTGTTAACCTTGTGCCGACCAATGATCCGCCTGCTGTGGTCAACTTGATTGCCGACGTCAGTGCGTCAGAAGACGACGCTGACCTGATAATTGACCTCGAGAACGTTTTCAATGATCCGGACGATAACAATGCATCCATCGTCAAGACCGCTACCTCCAGTGATGCTTCGCTGGTTACGGTTGCTGTGTCTGGCAATACCCTGACTCTCGATTTTCAAGACGACCAGTCCGGCTCGGCATTGGTCGTTGTCACCGCCACATCCAACGGAAATACCGTGGACGATAACGTCACCGTGACCGTTGCCGCCGTTGACGATGCCCCGGTGGTGGGGAATGCGCTCGCGGACGTGACCGCAAACGAAGATGCAGCCGACGCCTCGATCGATCTATCCAACCTTTTCAATGACATTGACGATTCCAATTCCTCCATCTCCAAGTCCGTGGTATCCAGCGATACCTCGCTGGTGACTGCTAGCGTGAGCGGCAATACCCTCACCCTCGACTTCCAGGCGGATCAGAATGGGACCGCCACCATAACTGTAACCGGTACCTCCAATGCCCAAAGCATTGACGATACGCTGACCGTGACAGTTGCGGGAGTGGACGATGTGCCCGATGTGGCGAATCCGCTTTCGGATCTGACGGTAAATGAGGATGCCTCCAACTCGACCATCGATCTCTCGAGCGTATTCAATGATATTGACAACGAAAATTCGGCGATTACCAAGACGGCCAGTTCCGGCGACACCTCACTGGTGGTGGTTTCAGTTAGTGGCGATACCTTGACCCTTGACTTTCAGGATGACCAAGTCGGCTCGACCACCGTTTCCGTGGTCGGAAGTTCGAATGGCCAGACCGTAACTGACACTTTTGCCGTGACTGTCTCCGAGGTGAACGATGCGCCCGTATTCACCAGTTCCGCTGTTACTGCAGTCAGTGATGCCGCCACTTATACTTATGATGTCACTGCGATCGACTCCGATGGAAACGGGACAGTGACTTTTTCGGCTACGACCTTGCCCGCTTGGTTGACTTTGACTGATGCCGGTGATGGCAATGCCACCTTAACTGGATCGGCCTCAGGGCATTACGGAAATCATTCCGTTGTGCTTTCAGTTTCCGATGGCACGGATACAGCCACCCAAAGTTTCACCATCGGCGTGACTGATGGCACGCCTCCGGTGATTACCCTGACCGGTGACTCCACTGTGTATCTTGAGGTTAATGGCACCTACCTGGAGCTCGGAGCAACAGCCTTGGATGCCGTCGACGGCAATCTGACCTCTTCCCTTGTCATCACTGGATCCGTTAATTCCGCTTCCGCGGGTACCTATTCCCTCCTTTATGAAGTAAGTGATTCAGCGGGTAACGCCGCGACTGCAGTTACACGCAACGTCATGGTATTCGAGACTAGCGAGGCACCTCCTTTCCTTTGGGCCAAAAAGGGTGGGGGAACAGGAGAGTTCGGCAATGGCTTGGCTGCCACCACCGACAGCGGGTCCTATCTAACCGGTTCCTTCTTCGATCAAAGTCGCATAGGAGGCATTCAACTGACTTCTTCAGGCCAGAGTGACATGTTTATCGCTCGTTACGATCTTTCCGGTGGCGCCGAGTGGGTCATGGGATTGGGCGGAACAGGTCGGGACTATAGCTATGCGGCGGCCACTGATTCCTCGGACAACGTGTTGGTGGTCGGTTATTTTCAGGAACAAGTCGATTTTGGCGGGGCCATTTTGACTTCAGCTGGCGGCTACGATGGCTTCGTGGCCAAACTCGATCAAAACGGCACCTTGCTTTGGGCTAAGGCGTTCGGGGCGTCCGGAGATGATTTTGCCAAGTTCGTGGCTATTGGTCCGAATGATTCAGTCTGGGTGGCTGGAGAGGTGTTCCTTGATTCAGCTTCTTCAGATCAGGATGTGTTTGTCTCCAAGTATTCCTCGTCTGGAAATTTTGAATCAGTCCTGACTTTCGGCGCTAGCAGCGAAGAAACTGTTACCGGTTTGTCGGCTGCTGTCGATGGGGGCGTTTTTGTTGCCGGTGAATTCAGAGATTCTCTCAACATACAGGGCACTATGCTGAACAGCGTCGGCTCGGATGACGTTTATTTGGTGAAATTTGATTCCGCTGGCTTGCTCGAATGGTGTCGCAGTTTCGGAGGCACCTCGGCCGACTCTTCGCGTGGGTTGGCTTCCGATTCCAACGATAACGTTTATTGGTCCGGTTCTTTTCTCGGAACCGCTTCAGTTGGGTCATCCTCCTTGACCAGCGCTGGAAACGCCGATGCATTTGTCGTGAAATACGATGAAAATGGCACCCTGAACTGGGCCAAGAGCTTTGGTGGCGCTCTGTCGGATTATGGTTCGACTATTTCCTTGGATTCCCGAGAGCAACCTTATGCAGCCGGTTCCTTTCAGGGTCACGCTTCATTTGGCAATGCTCTTTTGTCCTCCACTGGGGAAGAAGACATCTTTTTGGCCAAACTTCATGCGGATTCAGGCAATGTCTTCTGGATAAAGGGGGCCGGTGGCGCGGGTTCGGATCAACCTCGCGGACTCGCCCTCGATGCCGATGGCGCTGCCTTGCTCACCGGCTATTTCGAGGATAATGCGACTTTTGATCAATTTTCTCTCTTGGCGTCGGGATCAAGAGGTTTGTTCGTTGCAAAAATAGGAGCGCCCTTGGGTAATCCCATTTTCTCCACTTCCCCGACCCTTGCGGCAACTGAGTCCGTCCCTTACAGTTACATGGCGACGGTCTCATCATGGGGCGGCGATCCCCTTGCTTTCACTGCCCGCAGTTTGCCAAATTGGCTGAGCTTGACGGACGAAGGCAATGGTTCCGCCACTTTGGCAGGCACTCCCCCCGCCGCTGAATTGGGCACTTATTCCGCGGAAATCAGGGTTTCTGACGGTGCCGGCGGCGCCACCTCGCAAAACTTCACCGTTACCGTAGGGCAAGCCAATGGCATACCATTCTTCACTAGTACCCCTACCACCACGGCCTACTTGGGCAAACCTTATTCGCAGACGGTTTCGGCTTTTGATTCCAACAGCGACTCTCTCAGCTTCAGCTTGGCCTCTGGCGCTCCCAATTGGCTGAACTTGAGTGACGATGGCAATGGTTCGGCTATCCTTTCGGGTACCCCGACGGGCTATTCCAGCAGCACCGATAGCATTACTGTTTCAGTTGGCGATGGCACCACCACGGTAGATTATACTTTCGAGCTCAGCCTTTCTCCGGGATGGTGGACCGGCGGCGAACATCTTGGAAACAACTGGATTAATTTGAGCTGGTTGGGGAACTTTAACTTGGCCTCCGCTGATTGGGTCTATCATGACCAACTTGGCTGGATGTACGTCAGTGGCACCTCGTCCGCCTCCGCTTGGATTTGGTTGCCTGACGTGGGCTGGCTCTGGACAAACGAATCTTCTTTCCCCTATCTCTTCGACTACACCAAGGGCGATTGGTCCTATTTCTACTTCGACTCTTCTGCTGCCAAACGCTATTTGTACCGCTATTCGGACACGAAATGGGCTGAATTTTGAGGAACTGCCTTGCCCCAGTCAAAGCAATGGCCTAGCTCTCCCAGAGCCATTTTTAGCATGACGGTTCCGGTGATGATCAACGTCGACACGACCAAGGTGACGCGTTCGCGCCGCGTGACCCGAAATGGGAACATTTCAATCGTTTGAAACGTATTCGCCCGATGACCGTTGACTGGCTTGCAGGAATTTCCGCAATTGTTCCAACATGCTTTCAAAGTCCAGCCCATGCTGTTTTCTAAGGTCTGCAACCGAAGATCCATGGTCCACGAACTCATCTGGCCAACCAATTCTTTCGACCTGGGCCGACAATCCCTCGTTCTCGATGAATTCCAGAACCGCAGACCCAAACCCGCCAGCCAAGACGTGATCTTCCATGGTGACTATGCGAGACCCTTCGACAATTTGTCTTTTCAGTAGGCCTTTGTCCAAGGGCTTGATGAAACGCGCATTCACCACGCCGCACTTTATCCCTTCCTCTATTTCCAAACGTTCGGCTAGCTTCTTGGCTTCACTGATCATCGGGCCAAGTGCCCAAAAGACCAAGTCTTCACCTTCCCTTGCAATTTCAGCGCGTCCGGTCTGCAGGATGCTTGGCTCCGGGCGCAGGTCCTTCCCATCGCCAGCGCCACGGGGATATCGAATGAAGCACGGACCATCCATTTTCAATCCCGTCGCAACCATGTCCTGCAATTCATTTACATCCTTGGGTTGCATGATCACCGCGTTCGGAACGCATCGCAGATAAGATAAGTCAAACAATCCGTGATGGGTGGGACCGTCATTGGGAGATAGCCCCGCCCGGTCCATGCAAAAGAGCACGGGAAGGTTTTGCAGGCAAATGTCATGGATTATGGGGTCGTATGCCCGCTGCAGAAAAGTCGAGTAGATGGCGCATACCGGCCGAAGCCCTCGAACTGCCATGCCAGCTGCGAAAAGTATGGCGTGTTCTTCCGCAATCCCCACGTCGAAAAAACGACTTTCCGAGACTTCCTTCAGGGCGGATAAGCCTGTGCCACTGGGCATGGCCGCGGTGATTCCCACGATGCGTGGATCTTTTCGCGCCAGTTTCACAATACTTTTGCCAAAAGCATCCTGATACTTCATTGGCGCCCCGGACTTTGCAGGCTTGCCATGACCGGTTTCAGGGTCAAAGGGGCCCGCCCCATGAAAGCGTTCGGGGTGGTTCTCGGCAATTTCGTACCCTTTTCCTTTTTTGGTAAGCACATGCAATACCAATGGCTCCTTGGCGGTCTTGGCGAATTCGAGGTGATGAGTCAGTTGCTCTATGTCATGACCGTCGATCGGACCGATATAACGCAATCCAAGTTTCTCGAACAAACTGGAGGGAGCGAAAAGGTCCTTTGTGTCCTGCTTTGCCTTCGATCCAAGCTTTATGAGCGATTTTCCGCCGGGAATCTTTTTAAGAAACGCTTCCAGGTCCTCATGTATCTTAAGGTAAGCGGGGTTGGTGATGAGTTCGTTGAAGTATTTGGACAACGCCCCCACGTTCTTGGCGATTGACCATTCGTTGTCGTTCAGGATGACGATCAATTTCTTGGTCGTGGAGGCTGCGTTGTTAAGGGCTTCCAAGGTGATTCCGCAGGTGAACGCCGCATCGCCGCATATTGCCACTACGTGTTCTCCGGTACGATTGAGGTCGCGAGCGACTGCCATGCCTAGCGCAGCGGACAGGCAAGTTCCCGCATGACCCGCTCCATAATGATCGTGCTCGCTTTCCTCGCGGTTAATGAAGCCACTGAGCCCATTGGTTTGGCGAAGGGCATCAAACCGTTCGTCGTTCCTGCCGGTTAGTAGTTTGTGCACGTACCCTTGGTGCGAAACGTCAAAGACCAAACGGTCTTTTGCGGTATCGAATGCGAGATGCAAGGCGAGGGTCAGCTCAACCACTCCCAAGTTAGGTCCCACGTGACCGCCATTGTTGGAAGTGACTTGGATGATGCGGGCCCGTATTTCGTGAGCCAGTTGCTCCAGTTGGTTTTCATCGAGACCTTTCAGGTCGCCGCGATTTTCTATGCCGTCAAGTAGGGACACGGTGCTTTGCGTCAGGAATTCTCGTTTGCTTCTGGTTCGAATGACTCGGTCTCGAGACCGCCTTTGTTTCGTTTAACTGCCTCAATTTTCAATTCGGCTTCCCGCAAACGCTGATGGCATGCCTTCAGCAAATCGACACCTTCCTCGTATTTGTCGACCAGCGAGTCCAAGGGGACTTCGCCACCTTCCATAGCCTCCAGGATAGCTTCCAGACGTTCCAGTGCTACCTCGAAACGAGGTGTGTCCTTGTTTTGTGGTTCTTCGCTCACCATCAAACTGGGTAGATTTTACAACCTTGCTTAAAATGAACGATCTATAGATCGACTGGCTTGGAAGGCAATGCAATTCGCTGGCTTGGCATTTTGTTCGACGTCGGGTGCTTTGCGTGCAATGTCGCTCGCTTTAACATTCTTTTTACGCCGTGACTCTAGTTCTTATAGTCTTTTTGTCCTTTTTGATCATTAAGTTGATCACCGAGCTCGGGCTCTCCCGGTTAAATCGGTTGAGTGTCGAGAATTCACGGGAGCATCCTCCGGAAGTTGCCCAAGTGGTGCTCGATGAAAAAACCTTTGAGAAATCAGTCGACTATAACTTGGCCAAAAGCAAGTTCGGTAGCATCGAGGACGTTTTCGAAGCGTGTTTGCTCGCTTTGTTGGTTTGCTGGGCTTTGCCTTGGCTATACAATCTAATGACGCCTGTTTTCCCCGAAGGCCCTTGGGGTCAGGGTGCCATTGTCCTCCTTGTCCTGCTTTTGATGCAGTTGCCGGGCTTGCCTTTCGAATGGCATAACCAGTTTCGCATAGAGGAGCGGTTTGGGTTTAATAAATCCACTTCCAGTTTATGGATCAGCGATAAGCTTAAGGGCTCTGTGATTGGGTTTATACTAGGATGTCCCCTGATAGCCCTTTTGCTATGGTTTGCCGACAGTCTTTCCGAAACTTGGTGGATTTGGGGATTTGGCGCCTTTTTTGGATTTCAATTACTTCTCATGGTCCTTTGGCCCATGCTTATTCTGCCTCTTTTCAACAAGCTTGAGCCTCTGCCCGAGGGAGAGCTAAGGGGCCGCTTGATGGCTTTATCTAAGAGAGCTGGGTTTCACGCCAAGACCATCCAGATCATCGATGGCAGCAAGCGATCCGCCCATTCCAATGCTTTTTTCACTGGCTTCGGTAAATTTCGTCGCATCGTATTGTTCGACACTTTGATCGAGCAGTTGCAACCAGGCGAACTGGAGGCTGTGTTGGCTCATGAAATCGGCCATTACAAGAAGGGGCATATCCCAAAGGCTTTGATCCTGTCGGCTTTCTTTGGCCTGAGTGCTTTCTGGTGTCTCGATTTCTTGGCCAAAAGTCCTTGGTTTTATAAGCAATTGGGATTTGATGATTGGACACAGGTCGGCATGGCTCCAGCCTTCTTGCTTTTCTCGGTGGCAGCCGGCGTCTTTACCTTTTGGATTACTCCTTTACGTAACTTGTGGTCTCGTAAAAACGAATTTGAAGCAGACGCTTTCGCTCGCGAGGTAATGGGTGGACCGGATACATTGATTTCCGCGCTCCGTAAAATGTACAAGGAGAACTTAGGGAATCTCAGTCCGCACCCTGCTTTCAGTGGATTCTATTATTCTCATCCCGTCTTGCCCGAAAGAGAAGCCGCCTTGAAGGACGGTTAATTTTTTTTCATGGAACCGCGGAGACGAAACCGTTTTCATCCGTGCATTTGACTTGAGCGCCATGTCCCGCCGCTTTACGAATCATTGATCATGCCATCTTTCGCTTTCGCAGACTTCCTTCCATCAAGGGCTCCTTTCTTGCTTGTTTGGTTGACGCTTTTTTGCGCAGCGCCCTTTTCTTTCGGAGACCCGGTTGATGCAGACCTGATGGCCTTGGACAAGCAAACCGGTCTCTGGTACTACGACGTCCAACGAAAGCCTTTCACCGGAGACGCGGCATCCTTTTATGCCAGTGGAAAAAAGAAATTCAGAGCTTCCTATCTAGAGGGAAAGAGAATCGGTCAACTCGAAGGATGGTTCGAGGATGGAACTTATCGTGCCAAGGAGACCTTCAAGGACGGGAAAAAGGATGGACTCGCAGAGGCTTGGTTTTCAAATGGTCAATTGAAGTCCTCCGCCGTCTACAAGCTAGGCGCGCTGGAGGGCAAGGCCAACGAATGGCATGAAAATGGCAAACCTCGAATCAAGGCCATTTTCAAGGGAGGAAAGCCCTGCGACACACTCACTCACTGGCACTCCAACGGCCAGCTTGCCAAGGAGGTCAAGTTTGGTGCCCCTGGTATTGAAGATGGAACGACCAAGCTTTGGTATCCTGATGGAGCCAAGATGAGCTCAGCTACCTATCGCAAGGGAAAGGTGCAGGGCATAGTCACTGAGTGGCATCCCGACGGCAAAAAGAAATCAGTCACCCCTTTCAAGGAGGGCAAACAGCATGGCAAGGCAGTTGAGTGGCATTCAAACGGCCAAAAGAAAACCGAGGCAAGCTATGCTGATGGCTTGGCTCATGGAGAGCAGCTTGCCTGGCATCAAAACGGCAAGCAGCGAGCGGTCGCAATTTATAAAGATGGCAAGGTCAATGGCACTGTCAAGGAATGGAATGACAAGGGCGTCTTGATATATGAAGCGCAATGGAAGAACAGCAAACTTGACGGTAGTTTCGTCAAATGGGACGCCAATGGCACCATTATTTTACGTAAGAAATTTGTGGAGGGAGAAGAAGTGAAGGTCGATGAGGAGAAAAAGGTCCCCTGAAAATTGACCTTAGTTTGCTCCCAGGCTTTTACTTCGTAAAGCCCATCCATGGATCCAGAGCCCGAACAAAACTCCCGCAGCGTTCATCATCAAGTCGCCCGTACTGAGGAATCGAGTGGGTAGCAGCACTTGAATGCATTCGTTCAGAATCCCATAAGTCATGGCTATCCCGAGGGCCTTTCCGTGAAAAAACTTCCCTGACCGCGGTCCACCATAATGCCAGGACCAGAGCCATGCCAATCCCGCGAACAGGGGAAAGTGACTGAGGTCCTGCAAGTAATAAGGGTAGTCATAGATGATTTTTGACAATTCCCATAGGCTTTCCGGACCTTCGAGCAGTTCAAGGTATTCTGGCTTTGGAATACCTGTCAGTAATTGCAGGACGATCATGTAGCCAACAGGCAATGCCCATGATCCCATGAACTCGGGCTTTTGAATCCAAAACTGTAGGAATCTGCTCATGCAAATGAACGAAAACAGGAAAATTTGTCTCGATGATCATACTTTGGCAATTTAATTGAACTTGCTGAAACTCTAATTGATACCAAAGCTCTTGTCTTCCTTTCAACTTGAGAATCGCACTCTCTGCAGCTATGCCAATCTACGAGTATTTTTCTCCAGCCACGAACAAGATTTATTCTTTCTTCGCGCGTTCGTCTTCATACGCTGATCGCGTTCCCCGTTGTCCGGACGGTGACGAGCATGCCATGGAAAAAATCCTCTCCGGTTTTTCCGTAACTGGTGTGTCTTCCAAGAAAACAGAAGACCCATCAGCAGGTTTTGCAGGTGGAGACGATCCGCTCGCTGGAATGAATGAATCGCAGGTGAACGCCGCCATGCATGAACTTGAGAAAACCGTGGGATCTATGGACGAAGACAATCCCGATCCTCGTCAGATGGGGCAACTGATGCGCAAAATGGCGGAGGTGACCGGCGAAAAACTGGATGATGGCATGGAGGAAGTCGTGCGAAAGCTGGAGGAGGGAACTGATCCAGATGAATTGGAGGAGCGCATGGGCGATCTTTTTGGAGATGAAGAAGGAGTGGAAGGCATGCCGGGTGGAGAGGATGAAACGCAAAACGCGGCCGAAGGCAGTTCATCCGCAGCCGGAGGGAAACGCTTGCGCCGCCCCAAGCCTTCTCGAGATCCACAAATGTACGAACTAGCTGATTTCATGTAATGCAACGGCCATTCCTTTTCTTCACTTCCTTGTTTGCCTTCTTCTCCGTTGGCTGCGGAGGAGATGAGAATACCGGTGGCGCCCAACCTGAATCAGGCAAGATCTCCAATAATTATTGGGAAGGAACTTTTGCCGAACTGGATTCCACTTTTGTAGATGATGTATCGGACGGGAACGTGACCGTGCTGCGATTGCGCGACAGCATGCAGGCCTTTAGCGGCACCTTGTCCAGCCAAGGTCCCGATGGTGAGCAAAACGTTTTTCGTTACAAAGAAGGCAAGGCCCATGGACTGTGTGTCATGCGGGACAAGTCAGGTGGCCGCACGGAGGCAAACTACCGAGACGGTGTTTTACATGGAAATTTTGTGATCTTTGGGAGAGATGGCTCGGAAAGATTCCGTTGGCGCTACGACAACGGCCGCAAGATCAGGGATTGAGCCTATCCTGAGCTATGCCCCTTGTTCAAGGCGTGGGCGCGGGAGCACCAAGCTCCCAAGAGGTTTTTGCTCCTTTGGCTCGCAGCATTTCGGACAATACCTCGTCTTGTCTGGCCATGGCCCAATCCAGGGGAGTGGAGCCATGTTGCTGGTGACGAGGGTTTGTATCCTGCTTCATGTCTAGAACTCTTTGTAATATTTCCTCGTTTCCGGAAACAGCTGCGGCGTGAATCAAGGTGAAGCCTAATTTATCGCTGATCGATGCATCCGCCCCTTGCTTAAGCAAATAAGTCAAGGCTTCCGTTTTTCCACCGGAAGCTGCGAAAAGTAGAGGCGTTCCTCCCCAACCGTCCCTTTGGTCAACCTCCAGACCTTCGGACAAGAGGCTTTTCATGCTCTCTAAATCATTTGATCCGGCTGCCACGTGAAGCGGACTTCTTATGGTGGCGTTTCGGTCCCGCAGGCTCTTCACGATTTTGTCACGACCGCCGGCCGCGGCATATTCCACGAGGCCATGGCCTTTGCTGTCGGTTGCATTGAGATCAGCCCCCGACTCGAGGAGAATATCCAGGATTTCAGCATGTCCCATGCGGGCCGATCCCATGGTGGGGGTGGCGCCGTTTGCATTGCGGCTATCCACGGAGGCGTTTTGTTCCAGCAGGGCACGCACGGTTTCCGCCATGCCGCTCCAGCAGGCCGCGTGAAGTGCGGTGCGTCCCGAGGAGTCAGTGGTATTGACGTTGAGACCTTGCCCAATGAAATAGCGTATCATCTCGGACTGACCTTGCCATGCAGCGAAATGAAGCGGAGAGACACCGGTTTCTGGATCAAACAGGTTTGGTGACACGTTTTGCATCGCCGCATTCACTTCATCCAGATCACCATCGGCAATTGCAGCGTAGAGTTCGGCTCCCTCGCGTTCGGATTGCCATTGCCGGGTAAGATTCAAAAGCGAAGACAGTCCATTTGCTTCCTTGTCTCGCCAAGTTACTTTAAGCTCTGATTCAGAATGATTTCCGGACAAAGATAATTGATCCAATTCCTCGAAGGCGAGAACCAGGTCATAACGCCACGGCTCCGGTTTCGGCAGAGAGCGGAGCAAGGCAACCGCTTTCTCGCAATCCACTTGAGCCAGGAATCTGACGTCCTCCAGAGATTTCTTTGTCTCATTGGCATCGATGACGGGGCCAAAGACAGAGACTTCGGCCAAGTAAGCCCCATTCGCCGCCAGGGATGCCCCGGTCCATGCGCCTAGCCAATGCCTGGGGTTCCAATTCTCCTTTAGATCAGGCGATTCGACCGTAGACGAGGGGAAAGCGACCTCCATGATTTCGGCAAGGACTTTCATGGCGTCGGCTTTACTGCCATTTCCGTCAAGGGCGACCCTGACGTTTGCCGCGCTCTCGGGGACATCCGGCCATTCTTCGCTTGGCAGAGGGGCAGGTTCCTCGCCGCTTTGTCCAGATTCGAAGCGACTCGTGCGGAGCACGGCTTCCCCTGAATTAAAGAGAATCGTTGCAGAGCTATGATCACTCAGCGCTTTGAGTGGATCTACCCGGGCAAATAGTTCCGGCACGAAGCTAGAACCTTCCGGTGTGAGATAAAGTCCAAGATCAAAGGTCTTGGCCAAATGTTCCTCCAGTTTAGGATTTGTGGATTTTGCTTCCAGGAGCTCTTTTACTTGGCCAATCGCCATATTCGTCGGAATACCCTCCGGCAAACCGAGAGCCAGGGCAAAGCGGTTTTCGTCGAATGCGAAAGCTAGCGCAGGCTCGGGGAAACTACAGGTAGTGATTGGACCGTCGATTGACTTTTGCATGCCCAACAAGGCAAACAATGCAATTTGTCTCCTGACCAAGGAAATGTCTCTTATCGCAGCGTTGACGCAGAGAAAGCCGTCCACATTTGTTACCGCGCTAGTCAAATCCCTTTGCACCCCAACCTGGGCAACTGAAAAATGCACTGTCTGGTTTAGATCTATGCCTAAGCTTGCAGGGTTCCTGAGCAAACCAGCGATAACTTCAGGGATTTGAATCTCGGGCATGACCCGAACCATGTCTGACAAGGATTCGTCATAACCAGCCTTGTTCAACAATTGTTGAGGGCGTAGCGAAAAGACCCAGGATGCATCGCCCGGTGGATGGNTATGAATGTTCGCGGAGGATTCATTCTTATCCTCAATCGGCGTTTTCACTTCTTCTGGATCAGATTTGACACCTGCATTCTCGGTAGCGGGCACGGTTTTCTCGGTAGTACGGGAATCCTCGTCGGAACCGCATGAAGCCACTCCCAGGAAGCCAATTGCCATCAATAATGCAGAAATTTTTGCAATGACTTTTCGCCCTATCCCATTTTTATTCTTCATATTTGCTCTCATTGCGCGCCCAATGCCCTTAAATAAGTTACAATGAAAACGGTACTCAAACTAAAAATGCCCGTTACTGTCAGGGCTATCCAAAAAAGCACTCGGCATTGTTTGTAATTGCGGGCATAGAAAATCAAAGGAAGCAAGCCCAGACGCAAAAAGAGCAACGAATTAAAGAAAAGCACTAGGTAGGCGAAAACGATCATCTCACTGATCCCTGTTTCAGGTGATTTGATTCACTCCTGAAGCCTTTCCAGAGAATCATGCCTTACCTTGCATCGATGATATTCGCCACTTGTTCTCACGGTTCGAGCATTCATTTGATTTTCGAACCACATCTCATCTCGAGTTTCAAGGCCATTGCAATCTCATCTGCAAAAGTCGATTGCCCTCCCGAAGATCCTTCTTAGATGTCCTAACTGATGATGGAAGTATTTGCTGACGTTGCCCGAAATTGCGAACGCCTTCTGGCCTCGAGAGGAATTGCCTGCGAAATTCGCCTTTTGCGTGGCGGAGTAAGTCTGCGCCCCAANAAAGAAATAGACAGCAAGGACTTGGCCATCCTTTCGNAACTACCCATCAAGGAACTCGATTTAGCGGGTATGCAGGGAATTGATCTTTCGCCACTCAGCGACCTGCCTTTGACTAGCCTAAACCTTCGAGGGACGCCGATCGACAACCTCTCCGCGCTTTCGGGCTTACGTCTCACCAATCTGGATCTTGCTCTTACTTCCGTGGAAACTCTTTCGGGACTCGAGGGGGCTCCGCTCAAGCGACTTATCCTGCGTGGAACCAAGGTAGCGGAACTTGGGCCTGTGGAGGAAGCCCCTATCCGTGAGCTAGACTTGGCGCTGACTTCCGTGACGAGCCTTCGTGGCTTGCGCGAAATGCCCCTTCGCTCCCTCGACTTGTTCAAGGTCGCCATCGATGATATCGCTCCCCTTCGGGCCATGAAACTGGAGGAACTTCATATCAGTGGGACAGGAGTCAAGAGCCTGCGCCCTCTGCGCGGCATGCCATTGACTTCCATTACTTTGCGAGCAACTGAAATTTCCAATTTGTCTCCATTGTCGGAGTGCCCCTTGGAAACCGTTCGCCTATCGGGTTCAGCTGTCCAAGACATAAGTCCCTTGGCTGATGCACCCGTTGAATCCTTGTGGATTGCCGGACTGGACTTGGCGGACTATGCACCTTTGGCCCGCATGCCGCTTAAGCGACTCATTGTCACTGCTTCTCACTTGGATTCTTCCGCCCAAGGTGTTTTGCAATCGCTTGACCAACTCGAATCTCTGGGCGAAGCGGGTGATCCGGAGGACCAGTCTCCGGAAGTCTTTTGGACCCGTTTGGAGAATGGTGAATACGATGACCGCTTGAAGCAATAATGGCTTCCTACAACCCCCTCTGGACTATTTTCCAACCTGACCTGAAGAGGCTGCCGATGCTTCTGGAAAACTTCGGTTTATTTTAAGAAAAAGCTTTTCTTCCCATGGGCCCATGATTAATTAAATTTCAGAGGGATGAATATTTTTGCGTTGCTGGTGGGTTTCGCCGCTCTTTTTATAGCAGGATGCGCGGCATTTTTTAGTGTNCGCGGTATTGCCTTGATGTTTGGGGCAGAGACCGAGTTCATGATCCCGGTCATTGTCATGGCTTCGAGCCTTGAGTTTGGCAAATTAATGGCTGCTTCCTTCCTTTATCGCCACTGGAATACGTGCCCAAAGGCATTGAAGGGCTACCTTTCCTTGGCCGTGGTTGTTTTGATCGGCATTACCTCCATTGGAATTTATGGCTACTTGTCCCAGGCATTTGAGAACACTGTGGCCATGGTGGAAGGTTTGGAGCAGGAGATCGAGAGCCTTGAAAAAGAACAGGGACAGTACGATCGACAGGTCGCTGGTTACCGGGAATCTTCGCGCAAGAATTTTTCGGTGGTGGAGAAGCGGGGTGAGGAGGAACGCTTGCGCCTGCAGGCATTCATCGAGGATCGGCGCGCTGACATCAAGTCGGCCGAGGATCGCAAGGCGAATTTGAGTCAGGAAACGGATCGGGTCATCGAGGCCGATCGTGTCCGCCGAGGCAATGTTCAGGCAGAACACAACCAGAGAATTAAAGCTGAAAAGACGCGCCTCGAAAATTTCATTGCCCAACGACGTAACGATATCGTGGAGGCAGAGGCCTTGAAGGTTTCCGCCAAGGAAGAGACGGAGCAAGCGATTGCTGCCGACGAGGAACGCATTGGCAAGGCAAATGAGCGTCTGGCTACCTTGGAAGCCTCGGTCAAGGTCTATCGAGACAAGGGGCCCGGTGGTCTGTTCAAGAATGACGGGATTAAGAAGGCCAACGAATTACTCAAAGCCCAAGCACCCGAACGGGAGGCCCTTCGCGATGAAGTCGCCAAGGCGAATGAAAACATTCGCAATGCCCGAACCACTTTGGAGACCCGTCGCTCCAGCTTGGACGAGCGCATTCGTGAGATCGACGTCGATATAGCGGATGCCAACCGCAAAGTCACCGACTTGTCGGCTTCCGCTCCCATTCCCGACGGTGGCAACGTAAAGGTGGCCTTGGATAACTTGCAAGCTGCGCGCGCGAGCATCGATGAAAGAATTCAGGGAATAGAGAAGGAAGTCGCCGAAGCCAGTCGCAAAATTACTCACTTGAGCGAGCAGAACAGTTCCTTTGGTCCGGATAGCTCGGAAGAGATCGAGGTCGCAGTGGCAGGAGTCTTGGCAAAGAAGGAGGAAGCCCAGCAGGCCATAATCGAGAAGCGTCGCAAAATTCGCGAGATCGACGTGGGATCTCTGCAGTTCGTTGCGAGAGCATTCGATCGTTCCGGAAAGGAAAGCAAGCTAGGTGAATCCTCCACCGTCTGGAAGAAGTCGGTCGAGAATTTGGTCAAGTGGTTCATCTTGGTGATTGTATTGGTTTTCGATCCCTTGGCGGTTACCCTTGTCATTGCTTACAACGCAATTCTGTTGCGTGGCATAGGCAAAGATTCGATGCCTTCATCCGCCGTGCCGGCCGGGGATGGCACGATTTCTGTTGCCGATGATGGAGCGGAGCCACCCAAGGGGCTATGGGCTCGTTATGGGCACTATAGCGCCTATGCGGTGGGATTGGCCTTGGTCGGTTTGATTGCCATGCCTTTCCTCGGTGATGATGATCCGGTTGACGACGATACGGATGCTCGTGGCTTCAACGGGAAATCCACTTGGGTAACCTCATCAGGCGAGGCGAAATCATCCGCCCTTGCAGCTTACGTTCCAAGCTCCGCTTTTGCCGTTTGTAGTTTTGATGGCCCGCGTTCTCTCGAGGCAGTGGGCTTGCGTAAAGTCATTCTGCAGGATCTTGTGGCTCGTGTTCCGTTTCTGGAAGACATTTGTTGGGAGCCCAATTCTTTTGGTGTAAATGGAGAGGCTCGATCATACTACTTCCTGAAATTTCCTTCTCCTGAGTGGAGAGAAGGGCGTGCCAGTGATTTTGTCTTTGCCTTGGTGTTTCCCTTGGCAAACGAAGGGCGCTTGCGGGAAGAGCTCCTTTATCGGCTCGATTTAAAGGGACCCAATCCGGAATGGCGAATGGTTGAAAACGTTTCTCCCGCATATGTTTCACTCCGTCACAAGCATGAGCACGCCATGCTCGGTTTCGATGAAAACTGCTTTGTCGCGGTAACTTCTTGGTGGGGAGATAACCCGGATCCCGCCTTTTTGGAAAACGAATTGCGAAACATCCTCGTGCGTTCTGGCACTTCTTGGACCGCGGATGAAAATTTCGCAGCTGCCCAGAAACGTCCGTTTGACGTTGCCTTGTGGTTCGACAGTCACCGGTTTTTCGAAGATATGTCGAAAGGGAACGAGGAGGAGCAATTCTATCTCGATTTCCGTCCCTTCCTCGATTTTCGTTGTTCACTCGAAGGGNAGGCGATCTCTGGCGAAGTGCATGCCCAAGCCCGCTATTTCTTCGGTTCCCCCGTACTGAATGAAAAATTTGGGACCCGGGTGGCCAGTGCCTTCCGCGAGGCAAGGGAAGGGGATCTTAAAACCGTGCTTGGCGTCGCTCAAGGCGAATTGGTGGAGATCTTTGCGCAAAAGCTAGATTTCAATACGGTTTGCCGAAAGTTAGAGCGTTTGGACCTGAATAAAAGCATCGGATACAACTCATTCTTAGCCAAGAAGTTCCACAAGAAAGTCATGGATGCCTCCTCTGGTTGGTTTTCACTCGCCTTTCGTACCCAGGATGCTGGCGGAGTGGCCTTGCGACAATATATTGATCTCTTGGTTGATGCGTTGGATCCGCGCGTAGATGGAGCTGATCCCGAGGCATCGTCCATCAGCGGGGAATGAAAATCTTTTTCTGCGCGATTTCGCTTGGCGTAACTCTCTTTTGCGGTTGCGCAACCACGAAGCCTGAGGACGACGATTCTTCTGCTGACAAACCCGATATGCCAGTTCTGCCTGATGCTACTGCTTCGAATGGTTTGAGTGTATCGAAGAAAGGCGATGGCAACCACGGCTCGAATTCTCGTA
This sequence comes from Opitutia bacterium, assembly GCA_002716045.1. Classification (GTDB taxonomy): domain Bacteria; phylum Verrucomicrobiota; class Verrucomicrobiia; order Opitutales; family Seribacteraceae; genus UBA2993. The sequence goes on along the minus strand of PAZC01000032.1, from coordinate 40,008 downwards.
AAGGTGACGGCAACAAAGGGGACTCTCAAGAACTTGGTGACATAGATAATTCAGTTGCATCCAAGGATTTTCGGACAAGGCAGAACGCCTTGGACGAGAATTCGGCTCAGCGNTCGCCTGAGTCAACTGGTTCCAACGATTCGAGCGAATCGAAGTCAGGCAATGGCAGNCATGGTTCGAATTCCGCTGAAGGAGATGGCGACAAGGGGGAATCCGAAGATCTAGAGGACATAGATAATCCAGCTGCTTCCGGAGATGTCCGGACAAAGGAGAACGACGCCTCCGAATCCGAAGATCCTTTGAGACCTAAGGACTCCAACCCCGATGCCACAGAACCTTTGGATACATCAGGTTTCACTGATTTGCCCGATCCTGTCATTCCATTAGCCCGGAATGTCGCTGCCGAAGAATCCGCATTCGGTAAGCCTCGTCAGGACTCACCTGCTGACGACAAGGATTCGCAAACACCGCTGCCTGCAATTGAAGGAGCCCAACTTGACGAACAAGGTCCGCCTTCCTCCGAAGAACCTCCTCTCGACTCCAATGAAATTAGCTCAACGGAACCATCCCTACCGAGTCAAGAGGTTCCGTCTCAGTTATCATTGGGACAGCGGAAAGCAAGCGATGGCAAGGATCCCGCTAATTTGAAACCCGAGGAATTGGCTCCTGAAACCAAGTTGTCTGAAGCATCGACTCCGCAGGCCCCCATAGCTTTCGGTCCTTCTGCCTCCAATCCAACTGGAGGTAATCCTGCGAAAGAAGAACAGAGCGTCCATGAAGGGGATGGGCCATCCGTGGCGCCTGAATCCACCTCTCCCCATGGAGAAGGCTTCGATCCGTCAGAATCTTCGCCCCGGAAGAAATCTTTGGGTTCATGGTTTCGGCGAGGAGGAGATCGGTCTGCTGTGGGATTTTCAGATCCGTTGCCGTCCGCATCATTTGCCGAAGCCGGTGATTCCACCTCCATTGGATTCTCCGACCCTCCTCTCGTGGGCTCATGGCTCAATGCCCATCCGATCAGGAGAGTCGGCTTTTCGGATAGGTCGGACGAACGGTCCGCGGCAACGGACGCAGCTCCACGGAGAAAACTTTCCTTTCGCTCCGATGATTGGGAATATCGATCAACTGCATCTTGGTTGCGGGAGCGCGATCAAGATCGAGCTAGGCGGCCGCCTTACGAAAATGACCGCTCCTACACAGCCACCAAAGCATGGCTCGAACGAAATTTGCCAATTTGGAGCGACTCATCGGATTGGTCTCCTCGTGAATATGCGCAAGTCGAGGAATGGCTGCGAACCGAGGGAGAAGAGAAGACTTTGAGGAAGCTCAACAATGGCTCAAATCGCAACTATAGAGCTATCTCCAGCTGGTTGGGGCGTCGCCCGATATCACGGGCGGAACAGGATCCGTCTTCCGGGACCAATACCCGCCGTGACTATTCCAAGGTAATGAAATGGCTTCGCGACAGTCGCGAACCATGAAATTAAAACTTAGTACTCGGGTCTACCTTTCGATCCTTTTTATCTTCCTGACTTTCATCCTGCTTAGAAGCTTTCAGTTCGCCCAATCCATGACTTCTTTTCTTCGGGAGAATTTCTGGGAACCCATTTTTTGATTGTCCCATGGGCAAGGGTTCTTTGTCTGTGCCATTAATTAATCATGTCTGCAGATACTAAAAAATCCCGATCTTCCCGCAAATCGAAGGAAGATCCTTTTGAAAAAGTCGCTCAAACCAAGGAACTCCTCTTGGCTGAACTCAAGAAGGTTATCGTTGGGCAGGACCAGGTGATTGAGCAACTCATGGTCACCTTGTTGGCCAGAGGGCATTGTCTCCTGACGGGTATTCCTGGTTTGGGAAAGACGCTACTGGTCAAGACTCTCGCCGAGGCATTGGATCTCTCCTTCAAGAGGATTCAATTCACCCCCGACCTTATGCCAGCAGATGTAGTTGGTTCCGAGGTGGTCGATGAAGGCGGGTCCTCCGGCAAGCGAAGCTTTCGTTTCGTCCAAGGGCCGATTTTTGCGAACGTCGTGTTGGCCGATGAGATCAATCGCACGCCACCCAAGACTCAGGCAGCTCTGCTGGAGGCGATGGAAGAGCGCCAAGTCACTGCGGCCGGCCAAACTTATTCGTTGGACCAACCCTCTTTTGTGCTCGCGACCCAGAATCCGATCGAACTGGAAGGCACTTATCCTTTGCCCGAGGCGCAACTCGACCGCTTCCTGTTGAATCCAGTAATTAATTTTCTTTCGCTGGATGACGAGATCAAGATGGTCGCCGAGACTACCGGAGTAGCCAAATCACCCCCCAAAGCCGTGTTGGATGGCGCAGGAATCCTCGAGCTTCAGGAAATTACTCGGGACATGCCTGTTTCCGAACATGTTGTTTCCTATGCCGTCCGTTTGGCCACTGCCTCCAGACCGGGGGCAGAGGGTTCCGACGAGTGGATTGAAAAACGAGTCAAATGGGGGGCTGGTTCCCGGGCATCCCAGGCACTTATTTTGTCTGGCAAGGCGCTTGCCTTGCTGGATGGACGCCCGACAGTGGCATGCGAGGACATCAAGGCGATTGCCAAACCTGCCTTGCGGCATCGCATACTGCCAAGTTTCTTCTCCGATTCGGAGGGAACTGATTCAGATGACGTCGTGGATTATCTTTTGGAAGAAGTTCCTGAAACCGCCTAGTTTTAATTGCCCTGTTGAGGTTGACTCATGGCTGTCGATCAAGACCTCCTGAATCCGGCTTGGTTGTCCGAGATAGAGGNCTACTCCTTGCTCTCTCGCCTTGTGGTGGAAGGGTTGTTGCCCGGTTTGCACCGAAGTTTGCGCCATGGCAGGGGTTCCGAGTTCTTTCAATACAGGCCCTATNCGCCNGGNGAGGACTTGAAGCTTATTGACTGGAGGGTCTATGCCAAGCGAGGCGAACTTTTGTCCAAGACCTTTCAAGAGGATACCAACGTAAACGTGTATCTGGTTCTCGATTCAAGTGGTTCGATGGGCTATCAGGGAGATCGTTCCGCCTGTGACAAACTTCGCTATGCCGCGATGGCGATCGCTTGCATTGCCTACCTTGCTAACCGACAAGGTGATCGCGTGGGGCTCTTCGCTTACGGTGAAGAAATTCAGGAATGGCTCCCACCACGCAATGGGGTTGGTCAGTTACACCGTGTTTTTCAAGGACTGTCGCGTCTCAAGGCCTCGGGCAAAAGTAATCATCGCACTTCTTGGGAAGCTCTCACCCGCACCTTGCCCGGTCGGGGCTTGGTTGTATTCCTCTCCGATTGCCTCGAGGCCGAGGAGGAACTGCCGGACCTTCTGCGCTTCGCTGACTCTCCCAAATACGATTGTCTTTGCTTGCAGATTCTAGACCCCGACGAACTCGATCTACCTCATGAAGATGCACTCCTGTTCGAGGACATGGAGGATGGCAGGCAAACGCCCACGCATCCGGATGCCACACGCGAGCTTTACGTCGGGGAAATGGAAGGCTTTCGAGAAAAGTTGACGGACAACTTGGGAATGGTCGGCGTGGAGTTCGATAGCTTGACCACCCATTCCGATCTTGGTCTTGCCTTGCGCAAGTTTCTTCACAACCGGCGATTGGGAGTTTGATGTTTGCTTTTGCCCAGCCTTGGGCCTTCTTCGCGATGGCTGCCCTTGCCTTGCCAATCTTGGCCCACATGGCATTTCGGCGCACCACCAAAAGGCAAGTGTTTCCCTCCTTGCGCTTCATTCGCCCTTCGCGGATACCGAGAACTGGCCGCAAGAGACCGGCCGACCTCTTGCTTTTGCTTTTGAGAATCATACTCTTTGCTCTGCTTGCCTGTCTTCTTGCTGATCCGCGATGGATTACGCCAGAGGCACCCGGGGAAGGGCGACAAACCATTCTGCTGATCGACCAATCCGCCAGCATGGCTGGTTGGTCGGCTTGGCCGGAACTCCAGAAAGAAATGGAAGATTTTCTCGAAGACCCCGACGGAGAGGTCGGTTTCATTGGATTTTCCTCGGAGCCCTTGGTTGAATCCGAAGTTGCCCCGACCCAAGACATTGACTTGGTCCGTGAGGCGGTTCGCCTGGCCAAGCCAACGCAAGGTCGCGGCAATCCCCAAATCGCAGTGGACCGCGCATTGCGTTCATTCGGTGGCAACGCCAAGNCAAAAACNATTNTTGTTGTCACGGATCTGCAACGNGCCAATTGGCAGGCAGTCGCTCACAAACTCAATCAGGAAGGTGTGTCGCTTGACTTGCGCATTGTTGGAAGCAGTCCGGAGCAAGGCTCGAATCGCTCCGGCAACCTTACTTTGGCCAATGCCCGCACCGCTCCCGCCGGACCTGAAGACTTGAGAATTTGGGCCCAAGTGCGCAACTCGTCGAATCAGGAGATCAATGCCGAACTGATTCTCGAGGCTGGTGGCGAGGAGCGGGACCGTCGCCCCTTGCTGGTAGGCGCCAATCAGGCGGCTCAAGCTCAGTTTGTCTTGTCTCGAGGAGATTTTGCCACTGCCGTGGTACGAATCGAGGGCGAAGGAACCGATGCCTTTCCCTTGGACGATTCTCGTGAAATCTGGTTGAAAGCTCCGCCGGCTCGCCGATTTGGGTTTTTGGGCGAGCCGGACAATGCCACTCAACTCGAGCAGGATTTCCTGAAGGCCGTATTGGAGAGCGCCGGTGACAATGCTTGGGACCGTTGGATCTTGTCACAGGAAAATGCCGACGGGCTGCTTGCCGGAGATGCCACCGCAGTTCTCGACGTTTTGCTCATGCCGGGCATGCAGTCCATGGAGGACGAGGGGCAAATCGAACTCCTCATGGACTTCATGAAGCGCGGTGGCGTACTATTGGCTACCCCGGGTGATCCTTTCGCCGGAACAGTCGCGAACTTGCGTGAAACCGGTTTGTTGGAACTGAGCTTCAAGGGAGTGCCTGGAGGAGCCCGCGACCGATCGGATCCGTTTCGTTTTGCTTCGTTTCCTCCTGATACCTCGTTGGCAAAGGTGTTCGAAGGCAAGCCTGCCCGCGACCTGCAACTTGCTTCCCTGTTCAAGTACGGTGAGATCGCTCCACTTTCGGATGACGTCGCAATACGGGTTCGAGCCTCCAATGAAGATCCCTTGGTGCTCGAGCGCAAGATAGGGGCCGGACGGTTTCTATTCTTTGCCTTTCGGCTAGATACCACTTGGTCCGACCTGCCTGCCCGCAATAGTTTCCTTCCCTTGCTAGTCGAATTGGTCAAGGGGGAGGGTGGTGAGGATCGATCCTGGCCTCGGTTGGAGGTGGGCGAACAATTGACCTTGGGCGATGAAACCTTTGCTGCGGAAAAGCCGGGAACGTTTCGTTTCCAAGACCAATTCGTGGAGGTCAACTTGCCTGTCGCCGAGACTTCCCCCGAAGTATTTGGTCGGGAAGAAGCCCTTGCCATACTCGGGTCAGGCAAGAAGTCGAATGCCCTTAAATCAGGTGATACCTCCTCGGAAGATGCGGGAGAACCCCTGTGGATATGGTTTGCAATCGCTTGCGCGGTGCTTTTTGTTATAGAAAACCTTTGGATAAGCCCTCGGGGCTTGGATCAGATTAAAACAAGCGATGCCTGAATTTTTCAAGAATTTGCACAAGGAGGCGCGGGTCGCGGCAACTTGGAGGATTATCTTTATTTCTTCTGTCGCGCTTGGTGCCTGCGTAGGTCTTCTCGCCTTGTTTGACTTCGTCGACCGTTATCTTCCCTGGAAGGAAGCGTCGATTGCCCCCATCCTCCTCGGGGCAACTGGTATACTGGGGCTCATCTTTATTCTCTTGGCGTGTCGAGCTTACTCTCGCCGTCCCAAGCCCAGGGATTTGGCGGCCAAGGTAGAGGATGCGAATCCCGAGCTGATGGACACCTTGAATTGCGCCGTCGACTTGATTGAAAAGAAGAACGGTGAATTGAATCCCATGGAGGAGCGCGTCATGAAGGTGGCTGCCGAAAAGGCGGACTCTTCAACCATCGCCAAGGCAACCNGACCCGAAGGGAGAACAAAATGCCTTGTGTTGCTTGGTCTTGGTCTGGCTTGCGGCTTGATAGCCTATGGTTTGCGCTGGAGCCCGGTGGAGAAAACCTTGGCCCACTTCTCTGGTTTGCCTGGAATGGAAATCACAACGCGCTTGTCGGCATTGGAGGGAGGCAGTGAAAATCCTCCTGACTGGGAATACGCTCGCGGCAGCGACGTTTCCATATTTGCCAATGTCCTGCGCTCGCATCGCGGCACCAAGGACGCTTCCTTGGAGTATGAACAAAACGGCCGCTTGCATAGCGTACAGATGTTGTCCACAAGCGAGACTGGACGTTTCGAGTTCATTGCTCCTTCGCTTCGCGAAAAGCTTCGTTATCGCGTCACCACTCCCTCCCTAAACGGTGAGTGGCACGAGTTGACACCGTATTCTCCGCCGGAGTTGCACAAGGTCACTTGGAAGGTAAGCCCCCCGAAATACACTGATTTGCCCCCGGCCCAGTACAAGGGGTTCTCCTCACAAAAGGTTCCGCAGGACAGCGTTATTTCCCTGGAAGCCGTGATCGGTGAGTTGCCCCTTAACGTCATTGCCTCGGTACTGCATGAAGATGATTCCCGGCTGCCGATCAAAAAAGGGCCCGATGGTTTGCACTTGCTGGCGAGAAAGCTTGCCGAGCCATGGAAAGGCAAAATTGAGTTGCGTGACGCGGATGCTCCCACCCGTGACCCCGTGATTTCGGACGAATTTTCCTTTAAGGTAATTCGAGACGAGCCCCCGGTGGTTGAGATCACCGAGCCGGGGAAAGATCTCGAATTACCTGCTGAGTCCAACCTGTTGATCGAGTTCTTTGCTGCTGACGACTATGGTTTGGCGGATGCCGAGATCATTGTCTCTCATGGAGGCAAACCCACTGCCACAAACGTATTCGTGGCACCCGTCGAGAAAGAGAAGACTATAACCCATGTGCTCTCCCTCGCCGAAATGAGCTTGGCTGTTGGAGACGTCGTCGCCTATCACGTGGTGGTATCCGATAACAAGGAACCGGAAGCCCAAAAGGCACGCTCCGAAATTTATTTCATCGAGGTCCTTCCTCCGCAAGGCGATCCCATGGAAGGAGGGGAAGGAATGGAAGGAGAACAAAAGGAAGTGCCGGTCCGCGATTTCATCAACCGCACCAAGCAGATCATTCGCTCCACCTACGATGCCTTGGCCGAGGAAGGAAAGGAACAAGAAGATCGTGCCGTGGAGATTACTTCCGAGGCCCTTTCCCTCAAGCATGACATGACAAAGGTCTACGACGAATTCGACGGACAGTTTCCGGTCGTCGACGGTATCGATACGGCCGAGCTTCTCAACGAGGCGACCTATTTCATTGAGCAAACCGAAATTTTCGCCGGTGACGGTGAACTGCAGGAATCGTTGGAGCCTAGTGGCGAAACCTTGCGCAAACTCGTTCTGCTTTATGCTTTGCTCAGACAGAACCCCATGAAAGGCAAGGGCGAGGGCAAGGAAAAGTCGGAATCGCAGGAAGAACAAACCGAGCAGGAAAAATCCGACGAAAATGCCAAGGACCAGCCTAAGGATCCTGCCGAGCAACTGAAGGCCTTGGGCGAAGCCCTCGAGCAGGCTCAGGAACTCAGGGAGCGTCAACAAGACCTAAATGGGCGTATCGGCCGAGCCGCTCGCAATGGTAGAAAGGGTGAGGTCAACGAGCGCATGGCGAAGGAACAAGATGAGATTGAGAAGGATCTCGATGATTTGCGTGACGATTTGTACGACCAATCCGGACGCCTCGGCGACGTTCGCTCACTCGAGCAAGCCGGTGGTGAAATGAAGAAATCAGAAAAAGAGCTGGATCAGGATGATCCCGCGGGGGCAAAGCCTCACGGCATCCGGGCGGCCGAAGCCTTGGCCAATGCCGAACAAGAAATCGAGGGACGCATGTTGGCCGCAGGAGCAGCTATGCTCGAGGCACTGGAGAAGGAGGGCCAAGGGTTGGCCCAGCAACAGCAAGAGAATTCAGCCAAGACCGAAGGAGCCCAACCCGGAGAAGGCAAGGAACTCCAGAGGGAACAGGACAGGCTCAACCAAGCCACCAAGGATTTGCTCTCCAAAATGGAGAAAGCCGGCCTCGCCTTGAGGGAATTGAACGAGAATGCCACCGAGGACTTGTTCGNTGCTGCCAACGAGGCTCGTGAGGATGGCATCGAGTCTTCTGGCAAGCGGGCTTCCAACGCTTTGCTGTACGAGGCTTTTCCCAGAGCCAAGAAGGAGGAGGACAAGGTGGCCCGCGAGCTTGGGGAGGCTGCTGACAAGATCGGCGACGTCAAACGCAAGCTCGCCAACCAAGGCAACCTCGCCTTGAAGGAATTGATCGAAGGATTGAAAAAGGAACAAGCGGAGCTCCCCGGCAAGGGCGATCAGGAAATGCGTGAAATGGCCAAGGAAGTGGGCGAGCAGATTGGAGCTTTGCCCGAAGCGGAGGGCGATCGCCTCCTGCAAGACATCATCAATTTCTTTGATAAGGTTGCCTACGATGAGAAAGCTTCGCGCTCGAAGACAGCCGCCAATCACGCCTTGACCGATGCGATTGATCGCTTGGAGGAATATTTTTGGAAGGAAGCTGCCCAAGAGCAGATTCGACGTAACCACGAGACCACCTCAGCCCCTCGCAAGTACAAGCGACAGGTCGAGGAATACTTTCGCCGGATAGCGGAAGGCGAATAGGAATGGGACTGGATTCGCCGCTGGCCACGCCGGTGGCCCTCCTCGCCGCCTTGGCCATCCTGGCCGCGGTACTTCTTCATGTAAAGAATCTCCGTGGTTGGGTGGATGAAAAGACCCAACGGCGATTGACTGCCTTACGGATATTGGGAGCCGCCTTGTTTGCCGTTTTATTGCTCAGGCCCTATTGGAGCGAGGAAACTCCCGGGTCAGGACTTTTNCGGGTAGTTGCCTTGGCCGACTTGTCCGGAAGTATGCTGACCCGTGACGAAAAAGGCGGGCCCACCCGCATAGATTCGGTACGCAAGGCCTTTGACGAGAAGAACGACGGAGCTTGGATTTCCAAGGTCAGGGAATCTTTTGACAGAGTGGAGACTATGGGCTTCGAGGTCGATGTGGAGGCTCTCCGCCCCACAAGTTGGGAACGTCCCGTGGAAGGCCATAAGACAGCATTGGGAGATGCCCTCATGGATACTTTGGCTTCCCATGGCCCGGAAGACCCTTTGGGTGCCGTGGTGGCTTTCTCGGATGGACGAAACAACCAAGGCATTCGCTTGCTTGACGTAGCCAAGGATTTTCTGGAACGCGGCATACCTGTTAACGTTGTGGGCGTGGGCGAATCCCGTGCCGGCGGAGACATCCAAGTGCGCTTCCCCGACCGCCGCATGAAAACCGTGGCCAAGGAGGCATTCGAGTTGAGGGCAGTTGTTCGCAACGAGTACGAGCGCGCGATGAAAGGAAAAGCCGTTCTCTGGCAGGGAGACGAGCGCGTCAGCGAAGCTCCCTTCGAGGCTACGGCAGGTGGTGAGACTGAAGTGAATTTCCCGCCCATTACCCCGGAGGAACGGGGGTTGAAGACCTTCAGGGTGACTGTGGAAAGCCCCGATGGTGACAGTGATCCCACCAATGACGCAGATTCCGCGGTGGTGGAGGTTTTGCCTCCAGCCGTGGCCAACGTATTGTACCTGTCCAATCGAATGACCCAAAATTATCGCTTCATAAAGGCTGCCCTGACCAGCGATGAACGCTTTGCCTTTCATGCCCTGATTCGAATGGGTGAGGAGAAATTTCACGCTTTTGGCGAGGATATGCCTACACAATATCCCGAGGATCCAAAGTTTTGGCTCACTTTCGAGGCTGTTTTGCTCGATGCCGAGGTTCTGGAGGACCTGTCCGAACAGAACGTGAAAGAACTGCGTCGCTTTGTCGACAAGAGGGGTGGGGGAATGCTTGTTTTGGGCGATGCCCGCAAAGCGCGGGCAAAGCTAGGCGGACTTGTTCCGGCCCGCGAGGTGGAGACTGTGATCTCCAAGGAGAATCGAAAGGTCGTGATCATAGAGGAGCCTGTTTTTACACCGGAGGACGAAGTCGCCGGAATGAAGGTCTTTTTGCCTTCGCGCTTGCCGGCCCTAGTTGCCCGACGTTCCAACCCCGCCGCAGTTTCCGCAGTGGTTACGCGAGGCGGAGGCGTGCCCACGCTTGTTTTACAAGCCTATGGAGCAGGTCGTTCCGCTTATTGGGGCACCATGCACGATTGGCGTTGGCCTTTGGCAGGCGAGCGTGGTCCCAGGGATTTTCGCAAGTTTTGGTTGGCCTTGACCGATTGGCTCGCTTCCGGAGGAGAGGAAAGAGTCCGAACGGAGGTCGGCGAACGCGAACTTCCCTTGTCCAGTCCCGTCGATTTGTCAGTGGATGTTTTGGGTTCCGATTTCGAGCCATCGCAAGATGCTCTCGTGGAAGCCCGCGTGAAAGGTCCCGACGGGGAGGAAAAGACTGTGCACCTTTATCCCGAAGGTTCAGAGAGTGGTCGCTATGCCGGTTCTTTCAGGGCNCCTGCTCAAGGGGAATACAAGGTGACTTACAGTATTTCCATGCCNGATGACGAGCAACTCGAGAAGGAGGCTTACCTTCGAGTAAGCGATCGCGGGGAGGAAAGCTCTGACGTTGGTTTCGCGGAGCGCGACCTGCAAGCGCTTTCACGTATCACCGGAGGCAATTATTACCACTATCGCGACTTGGACGATGCCGTGGATCTTAGTTTGGCAGCTGATTTGCCGACCCGCACACTTCGTCATCATCCCACCGAAAGTTGGCTTTTCTTTCTTGTTCTCTTTTTCGTCGCGGGCCTAGAGTGGATTGTTCGCAGGCAAGCGGGCCTGCGCTAGATAGACATGCCAAAGACTGTCACCATCTTCCAACTTTCCCTCCTCGTTTGGGTGACGAACCTGTGGGGGCAACAACCTGCACCTACCCCGGTCCCTCCGGCGGCGGTCCCTCCGACGGTCCCTCCGGCAGAGCCGCCTGTGTCGCCAAGCACACCGGAACGCTCCAGTCAGGCGGAGACCATCGAACGAGCAGGACGTGACCTTTCGGACCCCAAGGAAGAGACTCGGCTTGGGGCCGCCAAGTTACTGGGCAAATACAAAACCTCAAGGTCATTGGCTTTTCTGGGAGCTGCCCTGGATGACAAGAGCGTGCGCGTTCGGCGAGCCGTCGTGGTGTCCTTTTCGGAATTTCTCATGGATGGCATATTTACCGGGGATCGCAAATTGCTGGAAAAGTTCGTTTCCAAGATAGGAGATGAAGACGTCGAGATTCGCCGCCAAGTTTCTCAAATGTTGCCACGCCTCTCCTACGGCCTTTTTCGCTCCAACATGCAAATCGTGGAAATCAATGGCCGCAAGGTGTACCGCTCCATGCCGCAAGCCTTGTCCCCGGCCATTGTGTCCATCGCCCAGCGCTCCTTTTTGGACAGTGACCCAATCGTGCGCCAAAACATGATCAAGTATTACTATACCTTGAGAATCTCCCTTCCGCCCCTTACTCTCGAGCGCTTGTTGGGCGACGAGGACAGGGGAGTGCGCATGGCGGCCTTGGATCGAGTAACTTCCATTCCTCCGCACAACGCGGTTTTTCTCAAGCTCAAGGACCTTGCAAGCCACGAGGACTCCGGAGTTCGGCAGAAAGTGGCCACGATTGCCCGTAGCTCCTCTCACCCCCTCGCTCGCCAAATTCTCAGGACTTTGCGTAATGACGAGGATCCTTTCGTCATGTCAATGGCAGTCATATCCCTGGCCAGATTGGGTGAGGCTCAACCCGATGCCATGGTCGCCAAGGTGCGAGCCTTTCTTCTCGGCTCGACCAGTACCTCGAACCAAGTGATCTCCCTGGTGCATTCCATAGCGGCCTTCACTCGCAACCAAGCTAGAGATACCTTCCATGCCTTGACCGAGCACGATTCCTCCAAGATCAGAAAGATCGCTTGGGAGCGATACTTGAATTACGACAATGCCATGGCTCAGCCCAAATCATGGCTGCCCGCGCTCCAGGACCGCGACCAGAAGATCAGGGAATCCATCGCCTCACTAGCGCACTCCCGAGCCGCTTCCTTCAATTCTGAGGTTATGAGCGCCTTGATCGAGAGTCCTCACGATGACGTTCGCCGTTTCGCCGCCCATTGCCTCACCTTGGTTCCTGTCTCTGTTTCCGAGGAGTTTTCCTTTGACCTCCTGATCGATGAAAAATTGGAGGTCCGGGTAACTGCGATCAAGTCCATTGGCCAGCGTCGGCCCAAGAACTGGGAGGTCATTATGGGGCGTTCCTTGCTCGACGANCACTTCATCATACAGAGAGCGGCTCTCGAAGCCCTGCTCAATGCTCCCGCGAAAGGTGTTCCCTTGCTGATTAACTTTGCCCGCAAGAATACGAACAGTCCGATTACAGGCGCCATCCGCACTGCCTTGGCGCGACGTAACATTGTGATTCCATGAGAGCCACCCAGATTTTCCTCCTGTCCTTGTCTTTTGTCTTTTGGGCGGAATCCTTTGGACAGGCGGTCCACAACAAGAAGGATGCCATCCGCGTCATCCAGTTGCTTAAAAACGATTCCGTTTACCGGCGCTATCCCGATGCTTTGCCCAGCTTGCTCAAGCACGTTAATGAAAAAACGACCGCTCATTTCGACCCTGACCCGCTCTTTGTCACAAGGCTCGATGACAAGGCCTTGAACGAGAACTCGATTCTATACGTCAATTGCGACGACCAACCGAACTTGGAATTCGATGAGGCTGAGCAGAAGGTGCTACGAACATTTTTGGAGCGAGGCGGTTTCCTATACCTTGACGCAGGTATCAAGGCCCCGTTTCTCGGCACTGACTTGGGTCATAGTTATGCCGCGTGGGAAGCGCGCCCTGAAGTGGCTACGCTTTTCAAGCAACTTTTTCCGGACAAGCCCCTTGTCCCCTTGCCGCGGGACCATGACTTGTTCCGATGTTTTTACAAGGGGTTGCCGGATCCCGGCGACCTGCGAATTGCTTCCGAGCAAAAAAAGCTGCCTGCGACCGTATTGCGTTTCGTGGAAGAGGAAAAATGGCCGCAAGGCACCTACTCCTTCGTGGGAATGCAGTTAAATGGCCGCATTGCCGTCCTCGCTTCCCCCATTTGCGCCATGGGGTGGGGGAAAGATGAATTTGGCAATTGGCTCCCCCCTATTTCCTTCAGGATAAGGGAGACCGCGGAAGGTTTGGACAAAAACCTGCAGGCTGCGGCTTTCGCTGGAAATACTTTCGAGGTTTCCCGGGAGGATGGTCTCAAGGACACTGTCTACACTCAACTTGGGATGAGGCCCGTCTGGGTGGAGGAACCAAACGGCAAATGGCGCATCTTCAAATACTATTCCGGAGAGGAAATCTCCAATTATGCCCATGCTTTCTATACCAGACTTGGCACCAACGTCTTCCTTTATGCCCTTACCCAGTAATTTCCGATGCCCTTTTTGTTTCTGTCCTTCCTTGTTGCTTTGCTCCCGATATTCTTTGCTTCCTGCGGGCAAGACGAAGTTGAGGACGCGGGTACGGGACCTTTTTCCAACTTGATGGAAGGGCGTGATCCGAATCAATTTTCCTTTGTCCCCAAAAGTTGGATCACTACCCAAGCGGGGAAATACAAGGCGGGTCAACAAATGTTGCTTGGCTCGGGTGATGGCATAGCGGTGCCTTGGAGAGGCCAAACAGTCACCGTCCGGCGCGTAGATCGTGTTGAGAATTTGGATAAGGTGAGCTTCGAGGGTATTTTGGAAAGCGTGGATCAAGACACTGATCTCGAGTTCAGGGAAGACCGTTGGTATTTGGTGGGGAGCTCCTTTCCTTTTACCGGTATTGCTTTCAGTTATTATCCCGAAACCAAGGCAAAGAAGTCTCGCACCGTAATTGTCGATGGTTTGCCCAAGGGTGTGATCGACGAGTGGAAGCCGGACGGCGCTCGCAAAGGCGGAGGCTTCGCCGATGATTTTGAACGGGATAAATAAGGCCCTTGTTTTCTGACAATGCTGAAAAACATGTTAAGCTTTCGAAAATCGGTTTCAGTCATCTTGTTGACTAGCTTTTTTCCGTTGATCGCCGCTATGGCCAAACATCCCTTGCCNGAAGCTGAACGAAAGGCGATGCAGAAAGATTTCGAACAAAGGGAAGCCCTTCTCTCCNAGCGATTGCTCGATGAGCCTAAAAATATTTCGCTTTATTCCGCTCGGGGAGATGCTCGACTCTTTCTCTCGAAATTCGCCGNCGCGGTGAAGGATTACGAGAAAATGATTCTGCTCGATCCCAAGCTGGATATTTCCCACTGGCGGTTGGGCATCGCTTATTACTACGTAAAGAAATACGACAAGGCGGCTCATCAATTTNAAATNTACCACGGTTACGATAACGTGGACCGAGAGAATGGGATTTGGCGATATATGTCACAGACTCGGTCCGCAGGGCTCGAGAAAGCGCGTCAAGGCCTGCTCAAGTATGAAAAGACGGATCGACCTCCTTATCCTTGGCTGTATGCCCTTTTTGCCGGTAAAATGAAGCCCGAGCAAGTGCTTGCCGAAATCAAGAAAGCGAATTTCGACGAGCGCTACGAGATCCGGGTTCGTTTTCATGCCGATCTCTATTTGGGCATCCATTACGANTTGATCGGCAAAGAAGCCAAGGCCCTCGAGCATTTGCGCCTCGCGACCGCTAACGCCTATGGTCGAGCAACCGGTACTTACATGTGGCAAGTCGCCCGCGTCCATTATAACCTGTTGACCGCCAAACAGGTATCTCAGTGATTGGCTCGAGATTCTTTTTTCCGGGCTATCCTATACTCTAACCACGCTCTGCTGATTGATGTCTCTCTTTGAAGTCGAGTGAGCTCTTGGTCACTATCTTCCCTAAATGGGGTCGTGCCGTCTCGAGGCGCTAATTCAATTCGTTTGGGGTTTGTATTCCTGTAGGATTTGTTCCGCTACAAAGGCGTGCCCTTTCTGGTTCCAGTGATTATCGCGCCTATGGAAATTTTCCTCTATGAATTCTTTGCTGCCCTGTTTTTTTGCGGTTTGGATGAAGTTTCCGAACAAATCAATTAGATTTACCTTTTTGCGAGAGCACCATTCCTTCCATTCCTTTGCATATTGCGTATTATCTTCGCCCTGGAAGATTTGTTGCGGCCAAGGATAGATTATTATGGTTAACTTGATCTCACGAGATGAAAGCAATTCATGCAAGTGGTCCATAGAGTCAAAGATTAGGCTCGAATCCGTTTGCGACAAATAGTCGTCCAGTTCCCATGGATGCTTTTCGTTCACCCCCATCAATATACCGTAGGAACGATCATGAGGGTCGGCGACCAAGGTGTCTTTGATCGTGTTCAGGATTAAGTAAGTTAACACTGTGTGTTGCTTGAGGAAAAACTTCACTTCACCCTGAATGGAAGTTGGGGCAGTTTGATCGATTGACTGGTTTAATTGATCGAGGACGAAATCACTTGTTTGTGTATTGTTGCGCTCAACGGGCACTTTGAATTGGTCCAATTCTTTTCTCATTGAGATTTCATTTGATAAATCGGAGATGTCAGGAAGCAGAATGACTTCATCGAATTCGAATTTGGTTTTCTCGATCAAGTATTTCAATTTCAGCCAGTAAAGACAGGCTGTGTAGGAAGCGACTCCGGCATTGTGGACCTCAATGTTCTGTTTGGCGTAATGTTCCGCTAGTAATCCGCAAAAGGTATTTCGGTATGGATTCCCAACTCCTTCCGTGAAGGAATCACCGATAACCAAAATTCTACGCTTGCTTGATTGCAAGGGAACTGTTTGATTTGATAAATCCTTGAAGCCTAGTGAGTTAGTGCTTATTTTGTGCTCATTTCCCAAGGTCATGACCCCCAGTCCATCAATGTTTTTCTTGAGGTCGTGGTGATAATGAGGGTGCTTGGTGCGAAATTGCTTCTCCAGTTCGCTTTCCTTTTCCTGTAAAGCTTTGTATAGCTCATGAAAGGGGTAATCATACACATGTTCATAGAGTTTACTGGCAGAGAAATCTATCAACAAGAACAGGAGAACGAGGAGAAAAAGCCTCGTTTTTTTTCTCAACTTTCCGATCTTCATGGCAATAATAGTTCGAAACTCTTTTGCTTTGTGACTCTTTCGGTTGGTGGGTCAAGTCACCGGTGATTTCAGGTTGCCGCTTTTCTCCTATCCCGTTCTTTACTTGAGCCGTTGGGCAATCTTTTTGGTCATCCTCGGCTTGCGCTTTGCTTCCACAGCATCCATACTGGTTTCCTTGGTGTCGAGGATTTTCAGACAATTTGTCTTGTGCGTGATCAGTTGCTCGATCGCGGCTTTGTTGTCTTGTGACCGAGGCACGGTGGATCGCTCGGAATCTTTAGTGCCCCATGCCTTTCTAACTGATCCTCAGGATGCCGGTTACGTGGGGAGCGCGAACTGCGCCGAATGTCATTCCGGAGAGTTTGAGAAATGGCATGGATCTCACCACTTTCACGCCATGGAATTGCCTACGCCTGCAACAGTCAGGGCCGATTTCAATGGATCCACCTACGAGCGTTATGGCGTGACCTCACGCTTTTTCCGCGAAGATGAAAAATATTTGGTCGAGACTGAGAATGAACAAGGGGCAATGGAGGTGTTCGAAGTGAAGTACACTTTTGGCTGGGAACCTTTGCAGCAATATCTGGTGGAGTTTCCCGATGGTCGCCTGCAGGTCCTGCCAACCTGTTGGGACATCGAGAAGCGGGAGTGGTATCACATCTATCCGAACGAGCACATCAAGCCTGACGATCCGCTGTTCTGGACACGCTCGATGCAAAACTGGGATCATATGTGCGCTGATTGTCACTCGACCAACCTCAAGAAAAGATTTGATCCTTCCAGCCAGACTTTCTCCACCACCTACAATGAAATTAACGTGTCATGCGAGGCATGCCATGGACCAGGCAAGAAACACGTTGAAATGGCTCGCGAGAAAGTTTCGTGGGATACGGTCTCTCACTATGGTTTGGTTGACCTGAACTCGACCAACACGGTCCAGGTGGAAGCATGCGCAAAATGTCATGCCCGGCGCGGAGCAGTGTATCCCAACCATCATGCCGGATCCTCTTTTCTCAATCATTTCCTCCCCGAGGTGACTCAACCATGGACTCCCGGCGTGGCCCGTCCGACCTACCACGTCGATGGGCAAATCGACGACGAGGTGTATGTCTACGGATCTTTTATTCAAAGTAAGATGTATCATCAGAAAGTGCGATGCACGGATTGCCACGATGCCCACACCACGAGGACGCTGGCAAAGGGGAACCTGCTTTGCATAAGATGTCACTCGCCCAAGCCCGAGAACCCCAAGGTTTACGATTCTCCTTCCCATCACTTTCATGAAATGGGTTCCAGGGGAGCCCAATGCGTCGAATGTCACATGCCGCAGAAAACCTACATGGGGATTGATGCCCGAAGAGATCACAGTATTCGGATTCCACGGCCGGACCTGAGCGTGAAATTTGGCACCCCCAATGCCTGCAACAAATGCCACGATGACCAAAGCGCTGCTTGGGCGGCCGATTGGATCGTCAAGTGGAAGGGGCCACACCGCCCCGTTGATCAGCGGCATCCCGAGGCGTTTCACGCTTTAAGAACCGGCAAGCCCGAGGCCGAACAGTTGCTTTTGGACACTATTCGTGATGCCAATGCATCGGCTTTCACGCGAGCAGGCGCCTTGCTCGGGCTCCGCTCTTTTTTGAGCGAATTGTCTTATGCCGAGGCACGTCGCAACCTCAAGGACCCTGACCCAGTGGTACGGACGGCAGCTGTTGCCAAACTCGAGGGCTTGGCCCCCAATGTAAGCAAGGGAGATCTTGTGCCTATGCTGCAGGACCCCATTCGGGCTGTTCGCACGGAAGCAGCTCGTTTGCTATCACGTTTGCCCTCCCATGCTTTGACGGTGACCGAGAAAACTGCCTTTCGCCCTGTTTTGGCCGAGCTCCAAGCCCGCTACCATGCCAACAGTGATCGCCCTGAATCCAATTTGTCACTTGGTATATTGGCAGAGAACCAAGGCGATCCACGGGCGGCCGAAAAGCATTATCGTGACGCCATCGATCGGGAATCAACTTTTGTCCCCGCTCGCATGAATCTGGCTACCTTGCTGAGTCGGCAAGGCCGTAATCCGGAAGCCGAGAAATTATTACGGGAGGCAACTAAGTTGGAACCCTCCTGGGGACAAGCGTACTACTCCCTCGGTTTGTTGATAGCAGAGAACCCGGCGCGGCTTCAGGAAGCAGCCGATGCTCTCCGGAAAGCTACTTTGTTGGACAAGGAATTAAGTCGAGCCCACTATAACTTGGGCTTGTGCCTCTGGAAACTGGAAAAACGGGATGCTGCCGCCGCGGCCATCGGACAAGCGAGCAAACTGGAGCCCAATAATCCTGAATATCCATGGAATATCGCTCAAATGTATGCCCAGGTCAAACGCTGGTCCGATGCCTTGCCCTATGCCGAGAAGGCCGCTCAATTAAGCTTTGGCAATCAAGATGCGCAGCTTTTCTTGCGTTTCGTGCAAGAAAGAGCGGCCACCCAAAGCAAACCCTGATTTTCAATGCATTTGCGCTTGGCGATTGCCTCGGAGGTTCCCATGCACGAAAATTTTTATTGAACGATCCTAAGAAACTACGCCCGAGCGCGTCCTTATTATAATGAAATTTAATGAGTAGCCTCGGGCCGGGTCTTCAAAGTGAAAATGGCCGAAGCAAGCAAACCCGAATCATCGGGCGACCCCATGGCGGATTTGGGGGAGTTGTTTGCTGCCCTTGAAACTCCACTTCTGAATTATGCAATCGGCCTCGTGCAGAAACCGGATATCGCCCAGGATCTTGTCCAGGACGCTTTTTTGCGACTGCACAAGAGGTTGGACGAGGTACGTGAGCCCAAGGCTTGGCTTTATCGCACGGTACACAACTTGGCCATGAGTCACCATCGCAAGCACAGCCGAGTCATTTCGATCGATTTCGAGGATTCCGATGGATTTGCCGAACCGGTCGACGACGATGCCTTGCCCGACGCTCGTCTCGAACGCATGGAAGCCGTCGGCATGGCGATGTTGTGCCTCGACAGGCTGAAGGAAAATGCCCGGGAGTTGATACAGTTAAAATTCGTTGAAAATTTATCTTACAAGGAAATTGCCGAACGTACCGGTCTCAGCGTGGGAAACGTCGGCTACAAACTACACCACGCAATTAAATTTCTGGCCGGAGAGTTGAAAAAGGAAGGAGTACAGGGATGAACCCAATGGATCTGCCAAATGGAATCTCGCCACGCGAAGAACTGGAGACTCGTGTCATAGCGATGCTACTGGGCGAAGCGGACGAGTTTGAGAAAACGGAACTGGATGCCATACTGAGCAAGGACTCCGGCTTACAGGCTTTTCACGACGAGATGGCCCAATCCATCGACGTGCTGGGAGAGGCTGCCGTCTCGATCGGCCCCATCGGTGCCCCCGAAGGGCCCAAGCTCAGTCCATCGCGCCGACGCGAAATCGAGCAAGCTTGGAGTGGAGGAGGAACCGCCTCTGCAAAAACCGCTACCACCATGGCCGGATCTTTGGCCAAAATGCATCCCTTGATTCCTCTTGCGGTTGCTGCCGGCGTAGGTCTTGCTGCAGGTACCGCCTTGGTGAATTTTGACAACGGAGACCCTTCACACACGAGCCATGCGGAAGCACCTGCCGCCCCATCGCAGAATGGGCAGGTGACCTCCAGCCAATCGGAATCGACCGAACTCTATCCTGATCTACCTCGCCGTAGCGTCTACGATATACCTGAAGGCACTTCGATGTCCGAAACTGGTGGAAACCCCGAAGCCTCTACCGCGGATGCTGATCAAGACTTGGCTGCAGGTCAGGAATTACTCGAGAGAGAATTGCGGAATTTACCTGGGGACGCTTCCGTTCCTGATGTCTTCACGGAAGCCGAGCGTCGTGAAAATCTCATCGAGTTGGCCCGTCGCAACCGTGATTTCAAATTTGATTCCGAGGGAGTCTCGGGTGAATCCGGATCAATCTCCGGCGGCAGTTTGTCCGGACATCCCGGCGTTTTTGCCTTCGGCCCACCCAATGCATTGGCCTTGGGCGACTTAGGACAACCTTCGCCGGTGCCCAATGCTCCTACTGGCAAAGATTCAGCGTTTCCACCTTCCGTGACGGGCTTTGCCTCGGCAATCGGTTTGCCGGAAGCGAATGGTGACATAGACAGGGAGTTGCTTGCTCGCCACGTCACAGTGGCTCGTTTCAATGGAATTCCCTTTCGCACTTGCCGAGGGTTGACTGGTCTCTGTCCGCGAGACTGCGGAGGTTCCGGCGAATTCGCCTCCTTTTCGATCGAGAAGTATCTGGAGTACGAAAAGACAGCCAAATATGGCTCTAACAAGCAAACCAGCCACTTGATTCAAATCAGCGATTTCGCTCGTGAACCGATGGGCGATCCCGCGACCCTCAAGGTGATTGGCGGATTGAAGCAAGGAGATTACGTAATGCTTTCCTGGGTCCATGAACGCATGACACACCAAGGGGGCAGCTCGCCGAATCGTCCGATACAAGAATTACGCAAGCTTACGGAAGCGGAGCAGAAACAATATTTCCCTGATCCTCGCTAGGGATAGAGAGCATCCCATCCGGTAATGATTCAGCCTGATTCCTTGGCTTTTGCCAACCGGTAGCGCAGGTAGTCTCGCGGCACGCCCAGTATGCGGGCGGCGGCCGAAACATTGCCATTCTTTTGCTCAATCGCCTGTTGAATAAGGCGTAGGATGGCATCCTCGAGATCAAAGCCCTCATCCGGAAAAGACCATCCTGGCGAAAGCCAGTCATTTCCTGCGTCCGTGCTCACTGAATCAGCTATGCCACCCGGCAGATTAGGAAAGTCGAGAGGCTCCTCGGTGCCGTTCATGACCACCGAGCGTTCCAGTTCGTGGGCCAGTTCGCGGACGTTTCCTGGCCACGGGTGCTGGACTAGGCGCCGTTGACCGGTCTCGGAAAGCTGGGCTCTCTTTACCTTGTAGCGCCTGCAAATGCCTTCCAGCAAGCGCTGGGCAAGGCCCAGTATCCCATCACCCCGTTCGCGCAGAGGGGTGATCTTAAAGCGCAGAAGATCGAGCCGATGGTACAAGTCTTCCCGAAAGGCTCCGTCGGCTACCATTTCGCGGAGATCCCGGTTCGCAGCGGTGATGACGCGAACGTCGGAAGACATATCCTTGTTTCCTCCAACTCGGCGAAATCGCCTTTCCTCAAGGGCTATCAGTAATTTGGCCTGCACGGTCAAAGACAAGCTTGCTGTCTCGTCGAGGAACAGGGTGCCGCCATGGGCTGCCTCGAACAAGCCGATGCGGGCTCCCTTGGCATCGGTAAAGGCACCTTTCTCATGTCCGAATAACTCGGATTCGGCCAAGCTTTCGGGAATGGCCGAGCAGTTGATCTCCACGAATGCTCCGTCGCCCCGTGGCCCATTCTCGTGCAACCAACGAGCATAGGCGCTTTTGCCTGATCCAGTTTCACCCTCAATCAGCACAGGTGGTAATTCTTGAGCCAATCGTTCGTCTGCCTCGATGATGCGCTTCAGTTGGTTCAAGTCATGGCCGAAGCTACCTTCGAAAAAGAGACCTTCGCGTTCCTTGCGAGCGGATTCACGGGCGTGTTCACGTCGCCTCTCTCGCCTGCGGGCATTTTCCGCGTTGCGAAACACTAGCGGTAATTCGGCGAGGTCAAAGGGCTTGGCCAAATAGTCGGCGGCCCCCAGACGCATGGCTTCCACGGCGGAGCGAACGCCACCGTCGGCGGTCATCAAGATAGTCACCACGTTCTCCGGCACTGCCCCTTCCCGCAAGAGCTCCAAGCTGAGGCCGTCCGGAAGATTGAGGTCAAACAAGGCAAAATCAAAATGCAGGTTTTCGAGCGCGGAGCGCGCTTCCGCCAAGTTAGCCGCGGTGGTCACTTCGGCACCCATGAACTCGAGAGACGCGGTCAAGCGTTTGCTGAGCAAGGCATCGTCTTCCAGCAAAAGAATTTCCTGGCCGGCGAAATTTGCCTTTAATTCCCCATCCGTTTCCATGGTATGATGTTCTAGTGGTTGTGGGGGGGGAACAGGAAGAAAAATCTTTCCTTGCCTGCTTTCCTCACACATCGTTTTCGTGGTGCTGACACTATTCTTCAGGTTTTTCTGCTTGGCAGGGCTTCTTTTTCTTGTCGGGCCTCTTTTCGGAGATTCTCCGGATTGGTCGCGGTTGGACAAGTACAAGGGCACCATGGAGAGGGCGGAGTTTGTCCGCTTGCTTGATGAAGTGTTCGTTCCTCGTAAGAGTTGGCGCAAGAATTGGATCGAGCTCGATGAAGATGCCGTCAGAATCCGCAGGCAGGCGGGCAAGGACGAATGGTACCTTTTGCCTTTTGCCAAGAAGTCCAAAGATGGAGAAGGCAATCTTCCCAAGGAATATTGGAGACCGGCTGATGTCCTCCGGGCAAATGCGGAAGCCAAGCCGCTTGATGGGTTTCGCATTGCCTTGGATCCGGGTCATCTGGGTGGAAGATATTCCAAGATGGAGGGGCGACATTTTGTCATTGGGGAACACCTCCCCGTGAAAGAAGGTGCCTTGGCTCTTCAGGTGGCCAAGCGTTTGTCCCAGAGACTGCAAGCCTTGGGGGCAAAGGTTTCTTTGGTGCGCAAGTCGGCCAAGCCGACTACCAAGGAACGTCCCAAGTCCTTGCGAGAAGAAGGCAAGGCCTGGCAAAAGCGGATCGATGGCAAAAGTCCTCCCGAGCGGACCAAGAGCGAGCAAAAGAAAATTGAGAAAAGGCGGGCCGAAATCTTGTTTTTTCGAAAAGAGGAAATCAAGGCCAGGGCCCGCTTGGTGAATGATCAAATCAAGCCTGACCTAGTGATTTGCATACACTTGAATGCTGCCCCTTGGCCCGATCCCGAGAATCTTTCCTTGGTCGAACGCAATGATTATCACGTACTCACCAATGGAGCCTACATGGGGGGAGAGGTGGCTCTGGATGAGCAGCGCCTGCAAATGATGGTCAAGTTATTGAATCTTTCGCATCGGCAGGAGCGGTCGCTGGCAGAGTCGTTTGCACTGTCTTTCGGTCGAGCCACTGGCTTGCCTCCCTTTTCCTATGAAGGGCCCAATGCGGTCAAGGTTGGCGAGGTGCCGGGAGTCTGGGCCCGCAACCTGATCGCCAATCGCCTCTATGAGTGTCCCGTTGTTTTTCTTGAGCCCTATATCGCGAACTCCAAGGAAGTTTTTGCCCGCATTCAGGCAGGGGATTACGAGGGAACCAAGCTCGTTGCAGGCAAAATGAAGGTTAGTTTGGTGGAAGAGTACGTCGATGCCGCCGTGGCGGGCTTGGTTGTTCACGCTGCCAGTCACTCCCGTTGAAAAATCATTAATCTTCAAGCTGTGCTCTGATGCGCCTTTTCTGCCACAGGCCGTTGGATGGCTGCCAGTCAAAGCTATATGTTCAGAGTCCAATGAAAAACAAAACCTCCTGAAGTTTCCTTCTGTCATACTAAATAGTTTTCTGACTCGCCACCCCATGAAATGGTGCTATTTTCATTCTTTTTCCCCATGAAATTGAAGGCTTTCCTCCTTTCCTTTGCCCTGTTTGCGGCTGTTGGCTTGTCAGCCGAAGAATCTATAGTGCGTTTAGTTTCCGGCGGCACGATTACCGGTGAGGTGCTCAAGGACGATGCCGAGGCAGTGGTCGTTGACCTCGGATTCACCGCCCTCCGTATTCCGCGCTCGGCGGTTGCTGTCGTTGACAAGATAGGGGGCAAAAAGGATGAGGATGGAAATCTACACGGGAAAGGGCTTTATCGAGAAGGTGGGGAACGCCTTAACTTGGCCTTGCGTGACTTGGTCGAGAACCTGGGGGAAGCCGTTGTCATGGTGCGCACTCCGACCGGCCTCGGGTCAGGCTTCATCATTCATCCCGACGGCTATGTCGTGACCAATGATCATGTCATCGCCGGTGAACGGAAAATCTCCATCACCCAGTTTCGCCAGACAAAGACCGAATTGACCAAGGTGAATTTCGAAAACGTCCGAATTGTGGCCTCCAGCCCCGAGAACGACTTGGCCTTGCTCAAGATAGAGGATAGCTTGAAGGGGCCGTTGCCAACCGTTCCTCTGGGAGATTCCAATGAGGTCAAGCAGGGACAACGCGTCTTCGCTGTGGGTAGTCCGCTGGGACTTGAGCGCAGTGTTTCGGAAGGGATCGTTAGCTTGCGCAATCGATTGATCAGTGGGCGCCTGCACGTTCAGACCACCGCCGAGATCAGTCCGGGGAATTCGGGTGGGCCGCTTTTCAATTATCGTGGAGAAGTAGTTGGAGTGAACAACATGAAGGTAGTCGCCACGGGGGCGGAGGGCCTTGGCTTCTCGATACCAGTTGCCACAGTAAAGACCTTTCTTCTTAACCGTGATGCCTTCGCTTTCGATCCACGAAATCCCAATGCAGGATTTCGTTACCTTTCGCCTCCCCGCTGACCCAATTATCGAACAAATATATGCCATGAAGCACTTAATTAACTGTTTGGCACTGGTTGCCGTTATCCTTCCGTACTCCCTCGCCGCCAAGGAAAACTTGGCCGATTACTTGCCACCGGACGCGTGGGTCGTGGTCGAGGTGGAAAACCTGGCTGCCTTGGAAAAAGACATGAAGGAAGGCCCCTTCGGCGAGATGTGGAAAAGTTCCCCCATGGAAAATCTCAAAAAGCTTTTTGAGGAAGGCATGGATTTTCCGGATGGAGAAGAAGGTGAGGCCATCGAGGGAATGTTCGATCGCCTCAAGGCGTGGCGTGAAAAATTTACGGGTCAGGTAGCCTTTTCAGCTGCAGGATTGGAGGATATCATGGAGTTGCCCGATGACGATGCCCACTTGCCTGAGATCATTTTTTTGGCTGAGACCACTGGCACCGCGAAGGAACTGCAGGAATTGCTCGATTGGTTTGAGGAGACGGATCAAAAGCTGTCCGATGAAGATACCGATGTTCGCATCGAAAAAACCAAGGTCCGAGGAACTGTGGTTCATTGGTTTGCGCCGGAAGATCAGGCTGATGACAATCCGGATGCGCGCTTCGGAATTTTCGTGAAGGACGGCATATTGGGGCTTGGCGGAGCTCGTTCGGCGGTCGAGGACTTGGTCGAGCGTCTGGGCAAGAAGGACGGCAAGTCCATTGCCGATAACGACGACTATCGCGATGTATTCGATGAAATCGGGCGCGGAGACGTCCGGATGTTTCTCGACGTGCGTCCTTTCGTTGCCTTGCTTCACGAAGGCATGCGGGAAAACGAGGAGTTGAGCCTTCCCGAAAATCCTCTAGGAGTGACCATGGATGGTGTGATCAAAGCCATGGGGCTTGATTGTCTGGAATGCCTCGCCATGCAGATGGATTTCGACAAACGCGGGATGGAAATGGGGACCGCCATGTTCATGAGCAAACCAACGGGCTTGGTCCGGATGCTCTTTCAGTCTGTAAAGAAGCCCGTCGCTCCGGCGTCCTTTGTTCCCAACGATGCGACCACTGCCAGTGTCGGTCGTTTCGACATGGGTCTTTTTTGGGACGACCTCATGGTCATGATGGAAGGGATGAGCCCAGCTTTGAAGATCATGATCGACACCCAAGTCTCTGCCTTTGAGAAACAGGCCGGTGTTTCCTTGCGTAAAGATATTCTCGGCTCGCTCGGTGACGAAATGATCAGCTTTTCGGAAATCAACCCCGAGGAAGCCTTGAAACAGGAGGAACTTGAGGACATCGAGGAACTTTCCGCCAACTTGGATGCCTTTATCGGTGAATTCTTCGCAATTTCACTCAAGGACGGCGACCGCTTCGACAAGTCCCTGCGCACCTTGCTTGACGCGCTAACGGCTGGAGCCGAGTTGTTTGACGAGCGCGAACACAAGGGTGTGGTGGTCCGTACCTTGCGCGACCAGGCGGACATGACATTCTCCTATGCCGTTTCTCCGAAATGGCTTTTCATTAACATGGGAGAGCGCTCCCGCATGCTAAAAGCCATCACCCGCTCGCAGAAGCCTCGCAAAAGTTTGTGGAAGCGTCCCGACGTCGCCACCGCCCTTGAGGACTTGCCCAACGAGTACGGATCCTTGGAATATATGGACCTTAATGTGCTGATGGACCTTTTGGGGCCTCTTATGCAGCAAGGCCTCGAGGAAGCAACAGGAGAGGCGCCGGAACTTGATGAAATGCCCGAATTGCCATTCTTCATGCTTAGTTGGACAAAGCAGATTCGTCGCGGTTCGGTAGGCAAGCTGAAGCTTTTCTCCAAGGATGATTAATGCATAAACTGATTTTTCGACTGGCGGTCTTGCTTGGTTCCGCGCTTTTTGCTTCGGGGGCTGAGCCACGCGGCTTTCAATTTGGCGACCCCGAGGTCACCAAGCTGGACTGGAACGCCAAGTGCATGATGGCCAAGGATCTCAATGGGGATGGCAAGATCGACCTCGCAGTGGTGAATCCCGAACGGTCCCGCATAGATATTCTTTATCGCCGCAAGCCCGGTGAAAAAGTTTCACGGGTTCGCTCCACAACGCCCGATCGCTGGGAGCCGGATCTCGAGGATGCACCCTATCTGCGAGAAACCGTTGCTTTCGACGGAGACTTTGCGAACTTGGCCCTGGAGGACCTTGATCGCGATGGCCGGACTGACCTGATTTACGGGGGCGGTGGTGAAGGAGTCTACGTTCGTTTTCGCGAAGAAGACGACTCTTGGAGCAAACCTCTGGAACTGGATTTAAACGATCCTTTGCCTGGCAATCGATCCCTTGCCGTACGAGATCTCGATGGCGATGATCATATGGAGTTAATCGTTTTTTCGGAAGAAGGAATCGAGAGAGTTTCCTTCGAGGGCCGCAAGCCAAAGGCTGGAGTTCAGGTTGACAAATTATCTTCTTCCAATGCCCGAGGATTTCGCTTTGCCGACTATGACGGTGATGGTTCGCAAGATCTCCTCTATCTTGTTCCCGGAAGCGAACGCGCCTTGCGTACCCTTCGCTGGAGTGGTTCCGGGTTTCTCTCCGAGACATCCCATGCCTTGGCCCCCCGCGCCCTCTCGTCAAGCAAGTCGCTTCCCGTGGCTGCAGGCAAACTTTCCTTTGCCTCAATTGATGGGGACTCGAGCGAACTACTCACTTTTCGCTTGAGCCAACCTCTGGCAAACGCTGACAAAAAAAATCTCTGGAAGCCAAGTATCCGCAATCTATTTCCAGAAAAAGCCGGAGCGTTTCTTCATGCCCTCGCCGATTTCGACGGGGATGGGCACCTCGACTTGGTGGCGGTTGCTCCCAAGGAAGCTGAACTGCGTTTTCTTCGCGGTCGCAAGGATGGTGGTTTCGATGCTTCCGTGTCTTTTCCTTTTTTACGCGGAGTTTCGGCCCTTGCCGCGGGTGATTTCGATGGGGATGGCAAGGCATCCCTGCTTGTTTCCAGCGAGGAAGAGGGGATGGTGGGCGTGTGCCATCTGCAAAAGGGCAAGAGATTTGGTTTCCCTGAACCTCTCTCGATTGAGAATGATACCGTAGCCATGGTCTGCGCCGATCTCGATGGGGATGGCCTCGAGGAAGCCCTCCTCGTGACCAAGAAGAAATACGATTATCGTCTCGTTTCGCTTGAGGCCAATGACAAGGGCGCTCTCGAGCTTGGTGAGCCAATTGACTTGGATGACTTGGAGCGTGATCCCAGTGGTTTGCTAATTCGAGACATTGACGGAGACGATGATCAGGACTTGCTCATCCTTTCCAGTCGCAATCCCGCCATTCTTCTATTGCGTGACAAGGATGGCGAATACGAGGCCGCCGCCGAAAAATCGATTGTCCGCAAAAGTATTCTGCAGGGACTTGCGCCTGCGAGATTGGGATGGGGCGACGTCAACCAAGATGGCCATGATGACTTGCTGGTTGGAGGCAAAGGCTTTGTCCGGGCGGTTGGCTTGGTGGATGGTGACTTGAAGGTACTCGATCAATTCAATGCCAGGGCAGGTGACGAGGACGTTCGTTGTCCCCGCTTGCTTGACTTGGACGGAGACGGTCAAAGCGAAGCCTTTTTCTACGTGCCCTCGGAAGGTGCTTTTCAAGTTTTGGAGCGAGCCGAGGATGAAGTGTTTCGCTATTCTCGCTCCATCGAGGTCGGTGCCTTGGAGCTTGGCTCCTTGGTGCACCTCAAACTAGGAAAGCCTGAGCGTCCCCAGTTGCTGGCCTTCGGCGAAAGCTCTTTCTGGAGCATGCCAATGAAAGGTGATACCTCGGGTGTCAGCGTTACTTCCCGGCACCAGACCGATCTTAAGGACGTAACTTACTCGAGCACTGTATTTGGTGATTTTGATGCCGATGGCGACGCCGATCTTCTGGCCTTGGACGCAACCAAGCACTTGATCGAGTTTTTGCGGTACGCTCCCGTTGACAAGGCATGGCAAAGTGTCATGCACTTCCACGTCTTCGATGAAAACATGCACTATCGCGGACGCAAGGGCGGGAGCAGAGAGCCTCGTGAAATGCTTGTGGAAGACTTGAACGGCGACGGCAAGGACGACTTCGCCCTGCTTGTTCACGACCGTTTGCTGACCTACTTGCAAAAGTAGGCTTCACGCTGCTCATTCGTATTGCCAACGATAGCGTTGGACGAAGGACATTTTGCCATCCAGTTGCAACGGAATAAGCAATTCCTTGCGTCCGGCCGAATCCCTCAGCTCAACCTTGGTCTCCTTGAGGTCAGGGAAGGAGACGGTGTACTTGTCATCCACCACGTACAAGTCTTCTCGCTGGACGATCTTTTGGCCAGCGGCGGCGAGGTAATGCAATTTGCCGTCCTTTGCCTTCCCCTCCAGGGAAAATTCCCGAACGAGGTAAGGCGTGAGGTCCACAGCTCCCTTGGGGAAGTCACGCACCTTTACTCCGGAAAATTGGTACATGAAGGTCGGCCTTCTTTGTTTGTCGCGTTCGTAGCCGAGGAATCGGTAGCCTTCGGAGCGTCCGTTCTTTGCTTGAGGCCAGGTTTCATCTGGGCTGTCGAGCAACGCCAGGGGCTGGCCTTCCGGAAACGAGAGCTTGGCGTAGCCTGCGGGTCCTTGGAAGCCTTGGCCACGACCTGACCAATGCCTGCCTCCGTCCATGAATGCGCCCTGCCATAACACGGCTAGACGAACTTGGTTGGCATCGAAGGCAATGTTGACTCCCTCCGGGTATCCTACGCCAATGCCACGGGTGCCGGCGCCGGAGATGAAGTTTCGATACATCACCGCTTCCCCCTCCACTTCCGGGGCAATAGGCATGGATGGGCCACTTTTGCCCGAAGGGGGCTTGCTCAACCAAGCTGTGGAAACCCCAGGGCCTCGCCAGCGCAGGGTCAAGCTCGGGTTGCCGCCTCTCTTGAAATAGAGCAAACGGAAGGGATGGTCACCCGGTTCCAAGTTGATTCCTCCGGTGCGTGCCTTGTGCCCATGGCGTCCGTCATTATCGATTACGTTTTGTTTCTTCACTTCCAGACGCGAACCATCCGAGGAGGCTAGTTCGAAGGAGTAGCGTCCCTTGTTGGCAACGGCCAGAATACCTTCGAATACGATGCCGAAGTCCTTGTCTAGTTTGGCGACGCCCGGACTGATCGGAGCATTGCCGAGTTTCCCTTTCTGCTTGGGCTCGATTTTGCTGAAGTCGGGCAGGCGGTCCCAAGCCCCTTCGTAGATCGCAAAACTTATTTCGGACAAACCTAGTGGTTTTCCAGTGGCCGTTTTGGGGATGGTACCAACGGTCATGGTGCCTTTCATGTAAAATGCATGGCCTGGTAGGGTGCAGACGTAAGGGTAGGATCCTGTTTTGGAAGGTGCCTTGAAGTAAAAGGACTGCGAACTGCGTGGAGGCACCAAGGTAGTGTGAAAGAGAATGGCGGGATGATCCGGAACGTAATGTTTCGCCATGGCTTCTCCACCCAGAGCCCATGCCTTCTTGGACACTTCCATTCGAATGTCACCGGCAGCCGGTTTGCAGAGCACCAGGTTGTGCGGCATGTCATCCTTGTTGAGAAGAATGAGCTTAACCCGAGAACCGGCTCCTACCATGAAGCGTTCCAAGTCATACCTCATTTGACCTCGCATGGTCTCGATCACTATCTCGTGGTCGATTTTGCCGAACCCGGGAGGCGGCGGGTTTTCCTTGATTGCCTCCGTCTCGCCGGGGGCTTCGTGCTTGTGGTGCTCATGCGGAGCTTGGCCCACGAGCATGGCGGGACAAAGAATCAAGGTTAGTAACAGGTGTTTCATTGTGCCCATGTTTCTAGAGAATGGCTATGTGGCATGGGGGCAAGGCAAAGCTTGTCACCTTTGGATTTTCATTTTCCCGGAGACTGCGAGGCTTGACCCCGAAGCGATCCTCCTTTGGTTCTCCTTTCGTTATGTCTTGCCAAGTACTGCGCTCCTTTGCGGTGCCCCTTTTGATCGGGCTTTGCCTTCCTTGCGCTTGGGCGGACCTGTTTCCAGACAAGAACTTGGAGGCTGCGGTCAGACGGCATGTGCCAGCCAAGAAAAACGGCAAAGAGCCATTGACCGCCGCGGACGTGAGCAGGGTTTCCGAGGTGAAGGTGGAAGGTAAAGCGATAAAGAATCTCAAGGGACTCGAGGCCTGCCGGGAACTCGCCAGTCTGGAATTGCCTAACAATGAGATCGAGGACTTGAGCCCCTTGGCCGGGCTCGAACGACTCCAGTTGCTCGACTTGTCCGGCAATCGGGTGAGGGATTTGGGCCCGGTCTCAACTCTCAAGGGGCTGCAATATCTCAATCTCGAACATAACCAGCTCCAGAACTTGGGACCTCTCGCCAATCTTCCCAATTTGCGATCCCTTTATCTCACGGACAACCGCATCAGTAACCTTGCTCCCTTGCGCAAGTTGACCAAGCTTTGGTCTCTTTACTTGGGCAATAACAGGTTGCAGGATATTTCATCGCTCAAGCCATTGAAAGGCGTGGTCACCTTGGGGCTCGAGGGGAATCGCATCGAGGATATTTCTCCCTTGGGAGAGATGGGGCAACTGAGCAAGCTTTTCCTTCAAAACAACCGTATAGAGGATCTGAGTCCTTTGCTAGATGCGATAAAGAAGGATGTGGCGGGTCCCCGACGCTTTGGTCCTTTCCTGCAGATTTGGCTGAAGGGCAATCCAGTTTCTCCGGATGACCCTCAGGTCAAGGAATTGAGCAAGTTAGCCAGAAAAGTCGATTTCGACTACCAGTAAGCGCGGTGGAGAGCGTTTCGTTTAAGCGAACACTTCCGACACTGCCCCGCAAAACCTTTCCGTCCCCACGTAAAAAGGGCAGCTTGGCATGGCTGTCGAAAAAGAGCGCATCGGGAAGACGGGTTCTCCCAGAAAGTGAAAATTCCCTCCCGCGCCCAGGCAAATGGGATAGCCTGCGGCGCAGTCCCACGGCTTGGAGCGAAACTCAAGTGAGCCATCCAGTCGCCCCGCCGC
The DNA here is from genome assembly GCA_002716045.1 of Opitutia bacterium. Taxonomy (GTDB): domain Bacteria; phylum Verrucomicrobiota; class Verrucomicrobiia; order Opitutales; family Seribacteraceae; genus UBA2993. The sequence goes on along the minus strand of PAZC01000032.1, from coordinate 8,472 downwards.
CACGTTAAGCAATCCCACCGCGGCCGATCCGGGGCAACGAATGCGCCAAGTCGTCAATTTTTCCCGCAAAAGGTCGAGTGCGTCCGCGGGTATCGGGAAATGCATGCAGAAGGTCAATTTTTCGTTTACCAAGGCGCCGCTTGCCACCGAGATGGGTGCATTCTCCTCGAATGCCCCGAAACCGGGACCACCTTGGAGCAGAACGTCGCGACCGTGATCGTATATGAAGCCGAATACCGGCATGCCGTTTCGCAACAATCCAAGCGAGATGCCGCATTCAGGTATGCCCAAGGCGTAGTTGTTGGTGCCGTCGACCGGGTCAAGTATCCAGGCAAACTCAGCCTGCAATTGGCGTTTTTCGCCGGCGTCTTCGCTTTCCTCGGAGCAGTAGTCGTCTTGCGGAAATGATGCCCCCAAGGCATTGAAGATATTCTTGGATATGGCGAGGTCCACGTTGGTCACGCGGGTGCCATCGCTTTTCCATTCGGTAATGGCATTGCCAAAGTTTTCCCGAAAAAACATGACTTCGGCGAGAACTGCCTCCTTGCCTGCCCAGATGCGCTCGCGTAGCGCTTCATCGGCTTTGTCCAGTTCTAGTGTGGTGGAATTGCTCATGGATCGATCCACTTGCCTTCTTCCTTTATCAGGTCGACGAGGCGATTGACAGCTTCGGATTCGGGGATTGCCGAGCGCACTCTTTGCTTGCCGACGTAGAGGTCCACTTTCCCGGGCGCGGTGCCGACGTACCCGAAGTCGGCGTCGGCCATTTCGCCGGGCCCGTTCACAATGCATCCCATAACGGCGATAGTCACGCCCTTCAAATGGTTGGTACTTTCCTTTACCCGCTGAGTCGTGCTTTCCAGGTCAAAGAGCGTGCGGCCGCAACTGGGGCAGGCCACGAATTCAGTTTTCGATATGCGGGCCCGCGCTCCTTGCAATAGGTCGTAGGCCCGCCCACGGGCCCTGTCCGGATCCTCCTCGCCGGCCACCCCGATCATGTCGCCCAGTCCGTCGCAAAGCAGGGAGCCCGACAATACTGAGGCATCGAGCAGGCGGCCTAGCGATGAATCCTCGGCTCGCGGGGCGCAGCGTATCCAGATAGGGAACGGGAGGTTGTACTCCTTGAGGGCTGCCGCGAGGCCACGATAAGCGCCTGCCATATGAGTGCCTTCTTCTGCTTCCCGCAAGGTGGCGATTATCTCGTTGTCTTGTCCCTGCAAGGCAGAGGCCAGTCCTTTGCCCAGATCCTTTCCATTGAGGCCGACCACGACCGGACAGTCGTGCGTCATTCCAAAGGCGAGAAATTCGTTCAGCCTTTCCGTTTCATCTTCCTTGAATGATTGATAGGGCAGGGAGCGTGGTGGCAGTTTGACTGTTGAGTCGAGAGGTGAATCCTTGGCCAACTCGAGGACATGAAAAGGAGGGAGTATTTGGACTTTGCCGACTAGCAGCTCCAAGTGGATCCAGTCCTCGGGGCAATCGATCTTCAGGTGGATGCCCTCGATGGGGGTATCCTGCCTGATTGACTGCACGAGGCGCAAGTCTTGGGCAATGGCCTCGTATTCGCTCAACGCTCTCTCGCTCGACACCACCACCCGGGGCAGTTCCTTCGGTCCAAGAGCCACCTCGTTGCCCAAGTCAATCCTTTCGCAATCTCGACGATCATAGGAAAACGGGTCAATTCCTTCGTCAGGTTCCGTCTCCCTTGCCTCGCCCTCTTGCTTCCAGAGCTTTTCTGCTCGGGCCGCCAGTTCTTGAGCGACTGGGATTTCGCGAACCGGATCCTCGGTCAGGGAAACACGAATCGTGTCGCCCAATCCATCGAGCAGAAGAGAGCCAATCCCTATGGCGCTCTTGATTCGCGCATCCTCCCCTTCGCCCGCCTCCGTCACACCCAAGTGCAGAGGGTAGTTCATCCCTTCCTCTTTCATGCTGGCGACTACCAGGCGGTAGGCCTCGATCATGACCTTTGGATTACTCGCCTTCATCGAGAGTATGAGATCTTGATACCCGCGAGCCTCCGCGATGCGAACGAACTCAAGAGCGGATTCAACCATTCCTTTGGGTGTGTCTCCATAACGATTCAGGATGCGGTCGGAAAGCGACCCGTGGTTCGTGCCGATTCGCATGGAACGGCCCAGCTCCTTGCAGCGGTCGACCAAGGGGGAGAAAGATTCGTCTAGCCGTACCAGTTCTTCCTCGTACTGGGCGTCGCTGTACTCGCGCACCTGAAACTTCTTGCGGTCGGCGTAATTACCCGGATTGACACGCACTTTCTCGACATGCTTGGCGGCCTCCATGGCGGCGTTAGGCAAAAAGTGAATGTCCGCTACAAAGGGAACCTCGATACCGGCTTCTCGAACTTTGCTGACGATCTCTCCGAGAGCTTCGGATGCACGTACGTTAGGTGCCGTGATCCGCACGATTTCACAACCGGCTTCAGCCAACTCGATGGATTGGTTGGCAGTGGCTTGGACGTCCATTGTGTCGGTGGTGGTCATGGACTGGATGCGGAGCGGGTTGTTTGCGCCCACTCCAACGCGGCCGACCATGACCTCACGGGTAGCCCACCTGATGCTCCGGAACCGGGAGACGCAGTAACGCTCCATGCTTTTGTCCTATGAGGGGAAGATGCGCCTTACGTCAAAGAAGGTGACGTAGAGCATGAAGGAAAAGATCAATACCACAAACAGGACCTGGGTGCGTTCCAGTATGGCGAGTGGAATTGGCTTGCCTCGAAGTTTCTCGATTGAGGCGAACATCATGTGACCGCCGTCCAGTACCGGAATGGGTAGTACGTTGAGGATGGCGAGGTTGACGTTGATGAAGACCACGAACCAAAACAGTTTCATCCAGCCGATCTTTGCGAAGATACTGAGGTGATGCACGATACCGACCGGGCCACTCATATTGCGCAATTTGACGTCTGACTCCGGGTTGATCAGCGCTCGCAGCGTTACGTACATGTCAATTGTTCGGTTCCAAATAGTCTGCAAGGGATTTGGGTAAATCGTTTCCTGCTTCAATTGCGGCTGAAAGCCAATGAGGAAGTCGTGGGTATTTCTCCACTTGCCGTTTTCCTTCCAGTAGGTTTTGCGTTCGATGGTATGTACCTTGTAGGTCATCAGGGGACCTTCTTCGCTTCCTTTGCGAACCGTGACTTCAACCTGCGCGTATCCCGCTTTTTTCAAATGATTGTGCTTGAGGTCACCAAAGGAGAGCACTCGTTCACCGTTCACTGCCCAAAGCCAGTCCCCCACTTCTAATCCAGACTTCTCCGCAGGTACTCCTTCGATCAAATTTGCGATCGAGAGACTTTCCTTTGGACCGATACCAATCATCCTCATTTGCTCGTTAGAAACGAGACCAGGGAAAACCTCGATTTCAATTGGCTCGGCTTGCCCTTCTCGGGCAATCAGCAAACGGACGACCCGTTTGCCGTCCTCACTCCGGCTAGTTCCTGCAGTAATGCGTTGTTGGATATCAAGAAAGTCCCGTACCTCATCACCGTCCACTTCCAGAATCTTGTCTCCCGTTTTGATTCCTGCTTGGTAGGCTGGTCCATCCACACTTATGTTCTCATTGGTTTTGGTGACGGTGAGATCAAGTTTCTTGGCCACGTAACCGACCTCCGTGGTTAGTTGCGAGCTATAGACCTCGTGTCCGAAAAACCACAACACGCAGGCGAGGCTCAAGGCTAGCAATACGTTGAAAACCGCTCCCATTACGGAAACAATCATTTTGTCCGAGTAGCTGATTTTCGGGAGTGTTTCAAGTTCCTTCACCTCTTCTTCTTCTTCCTCGCCTCCCTCGATTCTGCCCATGTCGACCAACTGCGGCAAGGCGACGTAGCCACCGAATGGAAAGGCTGAAAGGCGATACTCAACACCGTTCTTTTCCCAGCCAAAGATGCGGGGGCCAAACCCGATGGAAAAGCGCTTGATAACCAAGCCTCGCCTCTTGGCCGCGAGAAAGTGGCCCAGTTCGTGCACGAAGATGGACAGCCCCAGAAAAAAGAGGGCAACGAGGATGAACCAAAAATCGTAGAGCCAGCTCATGACAAAGTCAGGGTTTCCGCATGGGTGGACGCGATGCGTCGAGCCTCGGCGTCGGCGGCGAGGAGGTCTTCCAGATTGATGGGTTCTCGGTTCTTCATACTCTCGAGCGAATGCTCGATGGTATGGGCAATCGAGGGAAAGCCAATCCGATTTTCAAGAAAAGCTGCCACCGCGACTTCATTGGCGGCATTGAAGGTTGCGGGTGACACCCCCCCCTCCGCCAATGCTTCTCTGGCTAGGCGCAGGCAGGGAAAGCGTTCGACGTCTGGTGGCTGGAAGTCCAATGACAAGGGATCCGTGAAGCTCACCGTGTCGTCCACTCCAGGTGCCCGTTCGGGAAAAAGCAAGGCGTGTTGGATGGCAAAGGTCATGGAGGGCGGAGATAACTGGGCAATCAAGGAGCCATCCACGAATTGTACCAGGGAATGCACGATGCTTTGGGGGTGAATGACCACCTCGATTTGTTCCGGTGACATGTCGAAAAGCCAACGGGCCTCGATGATCTCCAGTCCTTTGTTGGCCATGGTGGCGGAATCCACTGTGATCTTGGGACCCATCGACCAGTTCGGGTGTTGCAATGCCTCTTCCGGAGAGACTTTTGCCATGCGGTCGGAGGACCAGTCCAGAAAAGGGCCTCCGGAAGCTGTCAGAATGATTTTCTCCACCTGCTTTGCGGGGCCTCCCCCCAAGCATTGAAAGACGGCGTTGTGTTCGCTGTCGGTTGGCAATATGCAGGCTCCGTTGGCTTCGGCGGTTTCCACCACGAATTTGCCACCTGTCACGAGGGCTTCCTTGTTTGCCAGCGCCACGTCCTTGCCTGAGCTCAAGGCTGCCAGAGTGGGTGACAGTCCGGCCGTGCCCACCACCGCCACCAAGACAACGTCTGCAGTTTCGGTCGATGCCAGTTCGTCGAGACCTTCGGTCCCACCCAGTAGTTTCAGTCCGTTCGGCAGTTTGTTGGCTGCTTCATGTCGAGCATCCTCGTCGGTTAGGCAAATGCGTTGCAGATCGAATTCCTTGGCTATGGCCAAGAGAGCGTCACCATTGCGGTGGGCGGAAGCGCCGACCAAGCGCAACTTGTCTGGATGGGCGCGCAGGATACGGAGGGCATTTTCTCCGATGGACCCCGTCGCGCCAAGTAGTACGACGTTCCGCGAAGCGCTCATAACAGGAAGCATCTAAGCAGCAGGTATCCCACCGGGGCGCTCAATATAAGGCTGTCGAAGAGGTCGAGCATACCGCCGATGCCAGGTACGACGCCTCCTGAATCCTTGACGCCGGCCAAGCGTTTGAGCACCGATGCGATCAAGTCGCCGATCACTGCCACGCAAGCAACGGGAATGGACAAGAGACATGCCTGCTTGGGACCGAATGAAATATTGGATGGGATGATTTCCGGAAAGAGAAACGGTAGTCCCGCCCCCACCAAGGTTGCGGTTGCAATTCCTCCCAGCAACCCCTCAACCGTTTTACCGGGGCTAATCGAGGGAGCCATCTTGGTGCGCCCGATTCCGCGACCAACCAATAGGGCGCCCATGTCGCTGAACTTGGAGACGGCCACGATCCAGAGCACGAAGAACATGCCAAAGCCCAGTTCCGCATTGTTTTGCAAGCCATGATCTTCCACGGTTTGCAGAATCCTTGGATAAAAATGGATCAAAAACGGGGCGTACAGAATCCCGAAAAAAGTGGCTGGCAGTCGCTTGACGTAGGCGTCTCGACTGCCACTCGGTCGAAACAACGAGGCCGAGACCGTAAATACCACCGCCGCGGCCAAGAGATCTTCCGCGGTTACTTTGTAATAGAAGGTGCACGGTATTACCACCGCTCCGACCAACAACCCCTCTAACCGAAGCGGTCTCTGATTCATCCGTGTCAGCATGGAGTATATTTCCGCCTGGGTAAGGAAAGCCGCTATCGTTAGCAGCCAAATGCCCCCATGTTCCTTCCCCCAGTAGACGGTGCAGAAAACCAAGCCCCAAAGGACCAAAGTACTCAGTGTGCGCATCAACATTTTGCTTCCTCTGGTTCTGGTTGTTCTGCTTTTATTTGTTCTCCCGTCTTGCCGAAGCGGCGCTCGCGGAGTCCGTAGAACTCGACCGCCTTGCGAAATTCCTTTTCATTGAATTCAGGCCACAGCACGGGGGTAACGTAAATTTCCGCATAAGCGCCTTGCAGCAAAAGAAAATTGCTTAAACGGCTCTCGCCCGAGGTGCGTATGATGAGATCCGGATCCGGCAGTTCCGAGGTATAGAGCAAACTAGCGAATTGCTGCCAGTCCAATTCATCGGGATTGGCTTCTCCACTACGAGCCAATTCCGCATAACGTTTCACTGCCTCAATGGTTTCGGCTCGCGAACCGTAGTTAAGGGCCAGGCTTAGATGCCTCCCGTTGTTTTCCTTGGTGTCTTCCATCGATTTCGTAAGCATCGCTTGCACCTTGGGTGGCAACCCGCCGAAGTCACCTATTACTCGCAAGCGGATATTTTCCTTCACCATGGTCTTGGTCTCTCGCCGCAAAAACTCGCGTAGCAAGGCCATCAATCCACGCACCTCGGCGGGCGGGCGGTTCCAGTTCTCAACACTGAAGGCAAACAACGTAATATAAGGAATTTTCAATACCTTGGCTTCGTCCAGCACGCGCCTCACGTTGACTACGCCGTTGCGATGTCCATGCAGGCGAGGTTTGCCGCGCCGCTTTGCCCAACGGCCGTTTCCATCCATTATGATCCCAACGTGTCTGGGGATATCCTTACTCATCTCGCTTGCCATGCGAATCTTGCGAACAAACTTGTCTTTTTGAAAGCCTCCTGAAAAAAACACCAAAACGTCGAGTATCGATGCTCGGCGCAACCAAGAAAACCCATCTTTCCCATGGACGAACCACTGACTCCCGAACAAATTGCAAGCGCTTTGACCGAACTTCACGGCTGGAGTCACGACGACGACCGTATAAAGAAATCTTTCTCCTTCGACAATTTTCGAGCTGCCATCGCATTCATCGTGCGGCTTTCCTTCGAGGCCGAGCAACTTGACCACCACCCCGAGATATTCAATTGCTGGAACCGCGTGGAAATTGCCCTCAACACCCACTCCGCAGGCGGCAAGGTGACTGCCAAGGATATCAATCTCGCCACTGTCATCGATAACTTGGGCTGATACGCGGCAATTAGTGGTTTTCTATATTTTCCGCTCGTTTTGAGGGGTTTTGTCCCTATTATTTAGTTAATTAGCTTACACTGGGTGAATAACTCAGGTACAGACCGATCTTCTTTTGAAATGAATTCCCGTGCTAGAAAGTCCTTATGCTCATGGATGATGGGCATGCAGTTGGCTGTTCCTGCTTTTGGCGTGGATTTCAATAGGGAAATCCGCCCCATATTGTCGGAGCATTGTTTCCAGTGTCACGGCTTGGACGAGCAAAAGAGCAAGCTGCGGCTTGATTTCGAGGAGTTTGCCCACAAGGGAGGAAAATCAGGCCGGTCGGCGGTGGCTCCCGGCAAGCCTGACCACAGCGAAATCATCAGTCGCGTAACTGATCGGGACGAGGACCGCATGCCGCCGAAGGGCAAGGGGCTGTCCAAGGCCCAAGTCGATACCTTGCGTCGCTGGATAGTCGAGGGTGGCAAATATGACAAGCACTGGGCCTACGTTCAGCCGAAGCGGCCCGATCTGCCATCGGTGAAAGCCGAACAGCTCGTTGCCAACCCCGTTGACCGCTTTGTTTTGCGTCGTCTCGAGGAGCGCGGCATGACCTTTTCCGACCCCACGGACAAGGCCCGTTGGCTGCGTCGCGTGAGCTTGGACCTGATTGGCTTGCCTCCCACCGTAGAGCAACTGGACGCTTTTCTGGCCGACGAATCGGAAAATGCCCGCGAAAAGGTGGTGGACGCCTTACAAAAGTCGCCCCGCTACGGCGAGCACTGGGCTCGCCAGTGGCTCGACTTGGCCCGCTACGCGGATTCCAATGGTTTCCAGGCCGACCAGTTGCGCGACAGTTGGGCCTACCGTGACTGGGTTATCGACGCAATGAACGCCGACATGCCGTTCGACCAGTTCACCATCGAGCAAATTGCGGGCGACATGTTGCCCGAAGCGACTTTTTCCCAAAAGGTGGCGACCGGTTTTCACCGGACGCCGACCTGCAACGTGGAGGCGGGGGTGCATCCCGAGGAGAACCGCGTCAACCAAGTGGTCGACCGGGTGAACGCCACCGGCACCACCTGGCTGGGCACCACCATGGAGTGCGCACAGTGCCACAGCCACAAGTACGACCCCGTTTCCCAGGAGGAGTATTTCCAGCTCTTCGCCTTCTTCAACAATACGCCGCTCGAGGTGAAGAGCGGGGGAGGGGTCACCTTCAATTTTTGGGGACCTACTCTGGACTTGCCCGCCGACAAGGCCCAAAAGCCCC
>PAZC01000031.1 GCA_002716045.1 Opitutia bacterium | reverse complement strand
GGACCATGCACGTGTCCGGTGTCGTACGCACGGACACCACCTCGGGCGCGGGCATCTCTTCCAGGAACTCGTCGAACCATCGCGTGTATATGGCGTACTCCACGTCCTCGAGTAATCCATCTGCGTACAACATGTGGGCGAACACGTGCTTGTCCGTCAGCACACTCCTCTCATCGCGCCGCAAAAATATTTTGACCGCTTCCCTCTCGATTCCATTCAATTGCCAGACATACGTTCGGATGACGCGAGTGATACCTTCAAGCATACCTTGAATGCGAAGGAGGATACCCGAGGTGGCATTCACGGTAACCGCATGCACGATCTCCTCGTCGAGTCCCATGGAGGTGACCGCGAGCTTGCTTTGAAGAAGTTCATACAGGCTTATCTTGCCAGCGTGGCCTCGGTTGACGACTTGGTTGGTCAAATCATGAAGGTGGTGGATAATTCCTCGCTCAAGGCCAACACCATCGTGATCTTTACCAGCGACCATGGTTGGGGGATGGGGGAGAAGGGCTATCTCTACAAGAACTCGCTTTGGCAGGAAAGCACGCGGGTACCCTTGGTCGTGCGGGCTCCGGGTATCTCCCAGGCAGGTGTTTCCTCCCGTTTGCCCGTCTCCCTGATTGACCTTTATCCTACCCTCATCGAACTCTGCGGGTTGTCCGCCGATACGGTCAAGAATCCAAAGGGGAAGCCTCTGGACGGCCATAGCTTGAAACCTCTGCTCCTAGATCCGGAAAGCAAGGAATGGAAGGGGCCAAATTCCGCTCTCACTGCCTTGTACAAATGGGCAAGTTATTATGATCCCGCTTACCAGAGCTATTCCTTGCGTTCCGCTGGTTGGCGGTACGTCCGCTATGAAAACGGTAAGGAAGAACTCTATGACACCGCCCAGGATTTTCATGAATGGAAGAATCTTGCCCTCGATGCCAAGTACGGCAAAAGGTTGACCACTTTTCGAAAGGAACTGCTCGCCCGCATACCCGAGTCGAAACCCGAGCCCGAGAAGACGGCCGAGCAATGGAAGGCCCTCTTTTTCAAGAGAAACCCGAAGGCCGACGCGAACAAGGACGGCAAACTGTCATGGCCCGAGCTCAAGGCCTACAAGGCCAAGCTCGACGCCAACAAAAAGAAACCCAAGGACTAGTCTCTCATGAAACGAATCTTCACCTCTTTTGCCTTGGCCCTCTGTGGTGTGGCCCTCCTTGCCGCCAAGAAGCGCCCGAATATCCTGTTCTGTATATCGGACGACCAGAGCTACGCCCACACCGGAGCCAACGGCGATCCCGTGGTGAAAACCCCCGCATTCGACCGCGTAGCCCGCGAGGGAATTCGCTTCACCCATGCTTTTTGCGATGCCCCGACCTGCGGGCCGTCCCGCAGCGCCATCCTCACCGGGCAACACATTTGGCGCTTGGAAGAGGCGGGTAACATCCACAGCACTTTGCCAAAGAAGTTCATCACCTACACAGAGCTTCTGGTCAAGGCGGGTTATTCCGTTGGCTTTACCGGGAAGGGTTGGAGCCCGGGGCGCCTGCAGGCGGGAGGCCGTGATTCCAACCCAGCTGGCAAGGAATTCCAGAAACTTCGGTTGAAACCTCCTTTCAAGGCCATGCGAAACACGGACTATGCAGCCAACTTCGACGATTTCCTCGGCCAAGTGAAGAAGAACCAACCGTTTTGCTTCTGGCTGGGCACGAGTGAACCGCATCGCGGATACGAGCTCGGCGCGGGCAAGCGCACTGGGAAGGATCCGGCCAAGGTGATTGTTCCGGAAATCTTTCCCGATCATCCTGTTGTCAGAAGCGATATCCTCGACTACTTCGTGGAGGTCGAGCATTTCGACAAGATGGTTGCTCGGGCCATCGAAACCTTGGAAAAAGCGGGCCTATTGGACAACACCATCGTGGTCGTGACAAGCGATCACGGCATGCCGTTCCACGAGCCAAGGCGAGCCTCCACGATGATGGGTCACGTGTGCCTTTGGCCATTCGTTGGCCGAAGGGCATCAAGATGCCGGGTCGAGTCTTTAACGACCCCGTGAACCTGAGCGCCCTTGCTCCGACCTTTCTTGATGCGGCTGGCTTGGCCATTCCCAACATGATGACCGCCAAAAGTCTGAATGATGTCCTGAAGGACAAGCCTGAGGCCAAGCGAACCGCCGCTTTCATCGCCATGGAACGACACGACGGGTGCCGCAAGGGGGGCAAGGGCTATCCTTGCCGGGCAATTCGGACGAAGGATTACATGTACATTCTCAATCACAAGCCCGACCGCTGGCCGGCAGGCAATCCGGATCGTGAGTTCTGCGCCCGTTACATTCCCTTCGGCGAAGTCGATTCCTCGCCCACCAAGTCGCTCCTCATGGACAACAAGGACAAGCCGGGATTCAAACGCTTTTACGACCTCGCGTTCGCCAAGCGTCCCGCCGCGGAACTCTACCACGCCACCAAGGACCCCGGACAACTCGTCAATCTCGCTGGCAAACCCGAATATGCGGAGATCCAACGGAAGCTTGGCGCTCAGTTGAAGCAACGTTTGATGAGCACCAAGGATCCTCGGGCTCTCGGGCTAGATGCTCCCTGGGACTACTATCCCTACTATGGGGCGATGCGTAACAAGAACTGGAAGGTCGACCCCAAGCCATGAACACCCCGAAATTCATTGCCCTCCTTTTCTTTTTGGCGATCAACCTCTGGGCTCGCCCCAACGTCATCGTCGTGATGACCGACGATCAGGGTTATCCGGAAATCTCGGCCCATGGGAACCCGATTCTCCAAACTCCGAGCTTGGATCGTCTCCATGGCCAAAGCGTGCGCCTTTCCGATTATCACGTTTCCCCGATGTGCACGCCTACCCGAGGTCAGTTGCTCACCGGTTTGGATGCTGCCCGCAACGGGGCCGTCAACGTTAGCAGCGGGCGGGCCTTGCTCCGCCCCGAGAACCCGACCATGGCCAATTATTTCGCCGATGCGGGCTATGCCACGGGCGTCTTCGGCAAGTGGCATTTGGGGGCGAACTATCCCTATCGTCCTCAGGACCGGGGCTTTCAGGAAAGCGTTTGGTATCCATCCTCATCCATCCCCTCGGTTCCCGCCTACTGGGGGAACGACTACTTCGATGACGTCTACGTCCACAACGGGAAGGAAAAACAATTCAAGGGCTATTGCGCCGACGTCTTTTTTGATGAGGCCAAACGCTTCATGTCGGAATCGGCGAAAAAGAATAAACCATTCCTATGCTATGTTGCCACCAATACTCCCCATGGTCCCTTCTGGCCCAAGGAAGAGGACCGCAAAGCGATTGCCGAGGTGCTTGCCGATCCTAAGTTCGATCATTTGAACGGTGGTCTGAAAAATCGCCTTAGCCTATACTTGGGGATGATCCGCAACATCGACTGGAACATGGGAAAACTGATGAAGTTCCTCGACGACAAGGGGCTGTCGGAAGACACCATTCTTATTTTCAAGACGGACAACGGCAGCCTGCTTGGGCCTCAGTATTTCAATGCCGGAATGCGGGGCAAGAAAACGGAGATCTGGGAGGGAGGTCACCGCGTGCCCTGCTTTATCCGCTGGCCTGATGGCGGGCTTGGGAAACCACGCGACGTCGGTGGTCTGACTCAAGTCCAGGATATCCTGCCCACACTGCTTGATCTTTGCAAAATCAAGCCCAAGAAAAAGACCGCCTTTGACGGCATGAGTCTCGCGTCCGTGCTCAAGGGAAAAAAGGAAGTATCCGAAGATCGAATCCTCATCATCAATTACAGCCGCATGCCCGGCTTTTCGAATTACCCGTCCCCGCATTCCCAGACCCAGATGCGGGCCGACCAAGCCGCGGTTCTCTGGAAGCGCTGGCGCCTGCTCGAAGATCGCGAACTCTACGACCTTGCCTCCGATCCCATGCAAAGGAAGAACGTCATCGATCAGCATCCGGAGGTGGTGGCGAAAATGCGCAAGTCCCTTTATGAATGGTGGGAGGGAGTCAAGGACTTGGCGAACGAGCCCCAACCGGCTGCCATCATCGGAACCAAATACGAGAACCCGACCAAGCTTTCCGCAACCGAGTGGCTCGACGTCTTCGTCGACCAGCAGGGGCAGATCCGGCGGGGCGTATTGAAGAACGGATATTGGTTGATCGACGTGGCGAGGGCAGGGGCGTACGAGATCGAGCTGAGGCGCTGGCCCAAGGAAGCGGATGGAACAGTCAGCGGAACTTTACCCGACGGAAGCGGTACGGCTTTGCCCATCAGCCAAGCCATGCTCTTCATGAGCGGACACAATCACTTGGAGATTGCCCAAAAGAAACCCTATCAGTTCGAGGGACTGACGAAGAGGGTGAATCCCAAGGACAAAGGAGTTACCTTCACCATGAACCTGAAGAAAGGCCCCACCGCTTTGCACACTTGGTTCAAGGGGAGAGAAGAACTCATGCTCAGCGCCTACTACGTCTACGTCACACGAAAAGGAGATCCCCGTTGACGAAACGACTTGTTGGATTCGCGTTCTTTGCGTTTTAGAGGTGTTGGCCACCGGAATGCTTTCAATTGAAAATTAATAAAAATATGAAAACCCCACTGCTTATCACCCTCCTTTTTCTTCCGCTTGCCGCCCTCCATGCAGTTCCGCAAGGCATCGCTGGTCCCCTCGTCGGCTCCATCGAACCGGATCGGGTGACCTTATGGATGTTTGCCCCGGCCGAGTCTCAATGCAAATATACCTATCATACCGGCAGCCCCGATTCTCGAAAAAGTGGCAAAGGCCAAATTACGGCAGTCTCCAACCCGGCCGCAGAAGGAACGGGCCGCCCATTCAAATCTGTCATCGAAGGATTGTCACCGAACACGCGCTACCACTACGCAATAACCGTGAATGGCAAGAGTGACCCCGCTTGGGCGGGATCCTTCAAGACGGCCCCGGCAGCGGGAAAGCCCGCTGCTTTCAGGCTGGCGCTCACCTCTTGCATGAAGATCGGGCAACCCCAGGCATCCTGGTACCTCCTGCTCGCCCAGCAACCCGACATTCATCTCACCGTGGGAGACACGCACTACGCCGACAGCACGGATCCGACGGTGCAGTGGAAACACCACGTAGCCTACCGCCGTCAAAAGGAATTCGCCACCGTTTTGCGCAACGTACCGACCTATGCCATCTGGGATGACCACGATTACGGCCCCAATAATTCGGATGGCACCGCGAAGGGTAAGGAACGTTCGCTGGCGGGCTGGAAGCAGATCTGGGCAAATCCAGTGCTCGGAATTCCCGGTACCCCCGGCGCTTTCTTCAAGTTTTCCCGTGGCGACGTTGATTTCTTCATGGTGGACAGCCGCTATCACCGCTCCCCGGACAAGGCTCCGGATGACGACCAGAAACGCATGCTGGGCGATGCGCAGTTTGCTTGGCTGCTGGACGGTCTCAGGAACTCAAAAGCCCGCTTCAAGGTCATCGTCTCCGGTAGCACGCTTAACCACAGCAAGGTGGATGGTTGGCGTATCTACACTTTTTCGCGCCACCGCCTCATCGATGCCCTCAAAAAGCACCGAATCTCCGGTGTGATGTACATGTCGGGCGATATCCACAACTCCCTTGTCTGGGAGCACCACGAGTCCGATCGCGTTGGCTATCCTCTGGTCGAAGTCATTTCCTCCGGGGTGGCTAACAGCAGGACACTCAGCTTTGCTACGGTGGATTTCGACACCACTCGTGAAGATCCGACCGCTCGGGTTCGGATCGTATATGGTGACGGCACAATCCGCGCAGATAGGACATGGAAACTTTCGCAACTGAGCCCGAAGCAATAGAATCGGGCTGAATGGCGAACTCCAAAAGATAGAAATGAAAAATATGAAGAAAACAGCCATGGCATTCTCATGCTTTCTCCTGACTTCTCTGCTGGGGAGTTTGGCTCTTGGCGTTGAAAAAAAGCCGAAGCCGAACGTCGTATTCTTTCTGGTCGATGACTTGGGTTGGTCTGACGTGGGCTGCTATGGCAGTCAGTTTCATGAAACTCCTGCCATCGACCAGTTGGCCAAGGAAGGCATCCTATTCAGCAACGCCTATTCGACATGTCACGTTTGCTCTCCCAGTCGGGCAAGTATCCTGACGGGCAAGTATCCGGCCCGTACCAACCTTACGGAATGGCTTGGAGGGCGTCCCGAGCGGGACTACGAGCCACTCCATCATGGAGAAAAGCTGACCGCTTTGCCGGACGAGGAGATTACCCTGGCCGAGACACTCAAGCACCATGGCTACGCCACCGCGAATTACGGGAAAGCTCACTTGAGAGTGGACCCGAAAGCCTATGGTTTCGACGAGGAGATCACGGGGTGGGTGCGTTCCTATCACTATCCTTTCGGTGGTGCTTACAATGACAAACTGCCGGCAAAAAAAGGCGACTACTACACCGACAAACTGACCGACGCGGCGTTGGATTTCATTGAGCGCAACAAGGACCAACCATTCTTCGTGCATCTCGAACACTTCGCAGTGCACGACCCGATCCAGGGGCGCCCGGATTTGGTGGAGAAATATCGAAAGAAACTTGCGGCGATGCCAAAACGGGAAGGACCGGATTTCATTCTTGAATCCAATCCGGATGGTCCGGCGTTGACGGAGAAAGAACTCAAGGCGCTGGCGGAGAATGACGAGCTGCAGGCGCATCAGGAGGCGCGCGTGTGGTGGGTGAAACAAAAGCAGGACAACGTGGAGTTTGCCGGCATGCTCGAGGCCACCGATGAAAGCCTAGCGCGAATTCGAGCGAAGCTGAAGGAACTGGGCCTGGAAAAGAATACCATTGTTATATTTACGGCAGATAACGGAGGCATGTCCGCATCGAACCAGTACCGGGGAATCAATCATTCCAGAAACTCTCTCGATAGCCGCTTTGCTTCTTCCAATCTTCCCTTGCGGGGAGCCAAAGGCTGGAACTACGAAGGTGGAGTACGAGTCCCTTTGGTTGTGCATTGGCCCGGCAAAATTAAGCCCAATACTACTTCGCAAGCCATCGTCACCGGAACGGATTACTATCCAACCTTGCTCGAGATGATGGGCTTGCCCTCCTTGCCCGAGCAGCATGTCGACGGAGTCAGTTTTCTGCCTGCCCTGCGGGGCGGGGCTCATGACCGGGGTGCCATCTACTGGCACTTTCCCCATTACAGCAACCATGGTTACCAAAGCCCCGGAGGTGCCATACGTCTCGGTAATTACAAACTGCTTGAGTATTTCGAGAACGGCAGCGTGCAACTCTTCGACCTGGAAAAGGACTTGGGCGAGCAAAACGACCTCCCCAAGGCCAAGCCGGAGATCACCAAGAAGCTGTTGAAGATGCTCCATGACTGGCGCGATGAAGTGGATGCAAAGATGCCCTATCCAAAAACCGCAACCTCGAAACCAGCAAAGGGATCGCGGGTTACCAACCCCAAGCCTAACAATGACCGCAGGTCAGTATTGAATTTAGCTGCCGACGTCGCAACTTTCGCCCCCGGTTGGAAGGTCCGTGATTGGGGCGGTCCGGCCATGAAGCCCGGATTGCGAACTCAATGGGATGGCCGCAAAAACGTGCTGCTGACACACCCACTCAGCAAGACCGTTCCTTGCGTCCTGTCCCGGAAGGTCGAGGTGCCGGCGGGAAAGAAAACCACTCTGGAGCTTGAGGTCACCAATCACCCGAAGGGAAACTGGAAGCTAGTGGTCTTGGTCAATGGCAAGGAAGCGCTCAGCGAGGACATCGAGGAAACGAAGTGGCAACGGTTTGTAGTCGACCTTAGTCAACATGCCGGCAAGACGGTGGAACTCGCACTCCAGAATCAGGCCACTGGCTGGTCCCACGAAGCGGCCTACTGGAGCCGGATTGCTATCAAGCGCTGAAGGGCTCATACATGTATTTTGTGCATGCATTTCATATGCAAGTGGCATAAAGTAGTGCAGATTCACTATTATCTAATATGGGAAATCTTACATCGCCTGGAATCGATCGACGTCGCTTTTTGCAAGGCGCCGGCCTTTCCCTGACATTGCCGTTTCTGGAAAGTGGGGCATCCAAGGCAATGGCTGCAGTCGAGCCCATTCGCAACAAGCGAATATTGGCCATCGGCAATCATTTGGGATTCTATCCGGGGGCGTTCTTCCCGAAGGAAAAGGGAACGGATTACGTCAGTAGTCCAACCCTGAAGAACATTGAGAAGCACCGTAAGGATTACACCATTTTTTCTCATCTCGATCATGACAGCGGAGGGGGGCATGGCGGGGTAAATGCATTTCTCACCGGTGTTCGCAAGCAGGAGTCCAATGGTTTTCCGGAAAAGAACGTTTCCTTGGATCAGATTGCGGCCGAACACGTGGGGAGCGCTTCGAGGTTTCCATCCATCACTGCCGGAATCGGGGAGGGGACGGATATGTGCTGGACGCGTACGGGCGTTCGTATTCCTCCCGTCAACAGTCCGGCCCGTTTGTTCGAGGCTCTTTTCGTGCAAGCTCCCAAGTCGGAACGCCAAGTCGAAGGTGAACGGCTTACGCATCGGGGAAGCGTGCTCGATGCCCTTCGGGAATCTGCAAAATCCCTTCATGGCGACCTCAATGCTGCAGACCGTGACAAACTGGATCAATACCTGACCTCGGTGCGTGAGGTGGAGCGACGTCTGCAGATGTCCAAGGAATGGCTGGACCGCCCAAAGCCCGAACCCGGCATTAAGCCAATTGCAGACGAGGACCGCATGCATATCGAGGAAATGCCCCTGTTCTTCGATCTACTCACTCTTGCCTTGCGGACCGATTCCACCCGGGTGGCCACCTTCGAAATACCACTCGGGTTTTCCACTACTGATTTGGATGGTGTTTCCTATGGGTACCACGGCTTGTCGCACCACAGCAAGGGGGAGGGCAAGCTCACTGAGCTTCAGGTGGCGGAGGATTACATCTTTGGTCAGGTGAATCGCTTGTTTGACAGTCTCAAGGAAGCAAAGATTTTCGATGATACCTTGGTGATCGTGGGAAGCGGTATGAGCGACGGTTCGAAGCACAGCAACAAGGACTTGCCGATCTTGATGGCTGCAGGAGGACTGAAGCACCAAGGGCACGTGGTTTCACCGGAAGAGCGTAACAAGCGCGTTCCACTGAGCAACCTGTGGCTTTCGGCTCTCCAGTGGTTCGGGGTTGAGCGGGATGGTTTTGGAAAAAGCACGGGGACCTTTTCCGGATTGGACTTCTCGTAGGTCATGTTGCGTTACGCATTCCTTGCATTGCCCTTGCTGGTATCCCATTTCCAGCAGATTTCGGCCAATCCGATGCCTATGGATTTTCTTAGCACCTATTGTTTCAGGTGTCACGGGCCCGAAAAGCAAAAGGCGGACCGGCGTTTCGATTTTCTGACCGGATCCATCGAGGGTTTCAAGCAACAGGAATTGTGGCAGGAAATCCTGGATCAACTCAATCTGGGAGAAATGCCACCCGAGGATGAAAGGCAACCAAGCGATAAGGATAGGCTAAAGATTGTCGGAATCATTACCCAAGGGATTGCCGATTCGCGGGAAAAGTTTGCCGGCAAAGGTAGCCACACCGTTCTTCGTCGCCTGAATAAATTCGAGTATGCCAATACGATAGGTGATCTGCTTGGTTTGAATACGGAATCCTGGAATCCTGCGGCTGATTTCCCTTCGGACATCCTTGTGGACGGGTTTGACAATGATGGGGAGGGATTGGTTACCTCCGGGTTATTGTTGGAGAAATATTTTCCAGCGGCGGAGGAGGCGGTAGCCCGGGCCACGAACTTCGTCGAGAGACCAGAAACAAAGAGTTATCTGCAAAAATCCCCCTTCTATTTTCAAGGAAAGGAGTCCAAGGGCTTGCCCAAGCTTTTTCAGGTAGACCGCTTCCGATTTGTTCCGGAAACGCCTTACACCGATTTGTACGGTCGATATTTTCGTGGAGGGCATCTGGGCTTCCTGCCCTTGCGCAGAATAGAAGGGATTCCCCGAAGTGGAAGGTACACCATGCGGGTGAAGGCGTCGGCCGTAACCCGCACTCATTCCTATGGGAAAATACTTGATGATTTTCGCAACGGGGATCCTCTGGTCATGGAGTTTGCATCCGTAGACCGTAAGGGAAGCACGACGGTTGGAATCGGAAACGTTACGAAATCGCTTTCCCTTGCCTCGTTCGAACTAACGGATGCCGAACCGCAATGGTTCGAATGGACGGGATATTTGGAGAAGGGTTACGAGGTAGAGGTCCGCTTCCGAAATGGAACGGAGGCGGCCAAGCGTTTGGTTCGTTTGCTGCTTAACAAGGCTGATCAATTTCCCGAATTCAAGCGTTTTGCAAAGATGAAGGATGGGGGCAAGGGCGGTTTGGAGAGATGGCACGGGACTCTGCAGGCTTACAAAGGCCCTCGGCTCCGGGTATGGGAAATTCAGCTAGAAGGTCCTCATGTGGAAGAATGGCCGCCAAAGGGACATGCTACGCTATACGGCGATCTGAAGGCTGAAAACCTAGGGCCGAAGAATATCGAGAACCAATTAATCAAATTTGCCAAGCTTGCCTTCCGCCGTCCCCCGATGGGTGGAGAGTTGGAACCGATTCTTGGTATGGTGCAAGCAAGGCTTGGTGAAGGAGTATCCCCCTTGCAGTCACTGCAACTTGGTTTTCAAACGATACTTTCCGCTCCCGGTTTTATTTACCTGAATGAAGGCGAGGGTGAGCTTGATGATTATGCCTTGGCTTCGAGGTTGTCCTATTTTCTTTGGTCTTCGATGCCCGATGCCGAACTATTCGAATTGGCTGAGCAGGGAAAATTGAAGGATTCGGTTATTTTAACGAAACAAGTGGACCGTCTGCTTGCCGACCCGAAGAGCAAGCGACTGACAAGCAACTTTCTGCGGGTGTGGCTGGAATTGGATAACATTGGAAAGATGCCTCCCTCCAAGGAATTCGTCAGTTTTTACCGGGACAACTTGGAGTCTGCGATGCGGGAGGAAACGAATCGGCTGTTCGATCACGTGCTCAATGAAAACCTAGCTCCTTTAGATTTGCTGGCTTCGAACTACAGTTTTCTCAACCGCGAACTGGCCGAGCATTATGGGATCCCGGGGTTGGAAGGAAACCACTTCCGCAAGGTGCGTCTGCCCGGGAAGAGCAGGGGAGGGCTTCTTGGTCACGGGAGCTTTTTGACGGCCTCAGCCAATGGAGTGGACACCTCGCCCGTGGTGCGGGGTATCTACGTCATGAACAAGCTCCTCGACTACACCCCGCCGCCCCCGCCCGACGACGTGCCCGAAATCGAACCCGACGTTAGGGGCGCAACTACGTTAAGGGAACAATTGATCAAGCACCGGGCAGACGCTGCCTGCGCTCAGTGCCACAACAAGATCGACCCAGCGGGCTTTGCCTTGGAAAACTACGACGCCATCGGGGCATGGCGTGACCAATACGACCGCAGACTCAAGGTGGACTCCTCTGGAAAGATGCCTGACGGCAAAACCTTTTCCTCGAGCACCGAGTTCAGGAAGTTGGTTGTGGCTCAGGACGAAACTTTCATTCGTTGCCTGACCAAGAAGTTGCTTACCTATGCCATTGGTCGCCAACTAAACAGCGGGGATCGACCGAGCATTGATAAAATCACCAGAAACATGGCCAACCGGGACAAAGGTCTCCGGGATCTTGTCCATGCGATCGTTGCCAGCAAAAGTTTTCAGCTGAACTAGAAACTTCAATTCCTCTGCTCATGATCAATCGAATATTCTCCTACTTCCTTGTACTTGCCCTCAGCCCCCTTTCGGAAGCGGCCGCAAAAAAACCTAATCTGCTTTTCGCTTTCGTCGACGACTGGGGACGACAGGCATCCATCTATGCCAAGGTCGAAGGCGCGGGCGGCATCAACGACTTGGCAAAGACTCCGCATTTCGACCAACTGGCAGGAGAAGGGGTTCTTTTCACCAATGCTTCCGTTAATGCCCCATCCTGCACGCCGTGCCGCAGCGCCTTGCTTTCCGGTAGGAACTTCTGGGAGACGGGCAGGGGAGCCATTCTTCAGGGGGCGGTGTGGGATGAGAAGATTCCGACTTGGCCACTGCTGCTGAGGGATTCCGGGTACCATATTGGAAAGAGTTACAAGGTTTGGTCTCCCGGTACGCCCAAAGACGCTGGTTACGGTGGGAGGTCTCATTCCTTTGAGAAGGCGGGCAGGAATTTCAGAGTTTTTTCTCAATATGTTTCGGGCCGGATGTCAAAGGGAGAGACAATGGAGGCAGCCAAGGAAGAGCTTTATCGGGAAGCTCGCCGAAACTTCCAGTCTTTTCTCGACAAGCGCAAGAAGGGCCAGCCTTTTGCCTATTGGTTTGGTCCAACCAACGTTCACCGCAAGTGGATCAAGGGCTCGGGAAAGAAATTTTGGGGTATCGATCCCGACGAGCTCAAAGGCAAGATGCCCGCTTTCCTGCCCGACGTTCACGAAGTGCGTCAGGACCTGGCGGACTACCTCGGTGAGATCGCTGCCTTCGATGCAGGCTTGGGCGTTTTGATCGAGGAACTGAAAAAGTTAGGCGAGTACGAGAACACCGTCATCGTGGTTAGTGGAGACCATGGTCCGCCGGGCTTTCCTCACGGTAAGTGCAATCTCTATGACTTCGGCACCCGGGTATGTCTTGCGATTGCCGGACCGGGCGTGAAGGGCGGTCGAGTGGTGCATGATTTCGTAGGCTTGCCCGACTTGGCTCCTACCTTCCTCGAGGCGGGCAAGGTGGAAGTGCCCAAGGGAATGTCCTTCCGCAGTCTGTGGAAGGTGTTGAAGTCGGAGAAGGAAGGCTGGGTCGACCCATCCCGCGATGCCGTTTACACTGGCCGGGAAAGGCATGTGTATACTTCCCGTCCCGGTTACTTGCCTTATCCGCAACGGGCCATTCGAACCAAAGACTTCCAGTTCGTGATAAACTTCCGTCCCGATCGCTGGCCTCTGGGAGATCCTTATCTGCTGGACACTCCGAAGGAACCGAACTTTGGCCTCTTGGAACAACAGACCTTCGTCACCTTGGCCGACGAGGATGCGGGTCCGACCAAGGCTTGGATCGTCACCAACCGCAAGGATCCCAAGGTGAAGCCATTCTTTGATCATGCCTACGGGAAGCGACCTCGCGAGGAACTCTACGACATGAAAAAGGATCCCGACCAAATGAAGAACCTCGCCAGTGATCCCGCTCACGCGGAGACCGTGAAGAAGCTGCGGGCCCGCTTGATGGCCTACTTGCGAGAAACCAACGACCCTCGCCTGGTCGACGACGGCAAATTCTTCGAGACCCCGCCCATGGCCGGTCCAGTCCCCGGCAGATGATAGACTTGATGTCTACGGCTTGAGGACTGGAGGCATTTTGTCGGCGAAGGCGCAGTCGGTCTTCTTCAGCTCAGCAATTGTCTGTTTACGCAATTTGCGCAACATGCCCAGATGTTTGTCTTGCATCGCGAGGTTGGTGAATTCACCGGGATCCTTTTTCATGTCGTATAGTTCCTCGGTCTCACCCGGAATCAGATTGCGTATGTATTTGTAGCGATCCGTCCGCAGAGAAACCCACCAGGGAACTTCCTGCTTCTGGTAAATGGGGTCTTCCTTCATGTCGATGACCTCGTCGCAATCTTTCCCATAGCTCATTCCCGTGTGGGCCAGCAGGAACGATGTCTTCCATCCTTTCCCCTTGGGATTCTCGAGCAGCGGGGTGAGGTCGCGCCCATGCATTTTCCACGGAAGATCCAGTTCGGCCATCTTGAAGAAGGTGGGCACGAGGTCGGTTCCTCCCACCGGCTTGGCGCATACTTTGCCCTTGGGGAAGCGCTTGGGCATGCTCACGATCAACGGACCGCGGATGGTGCCGTCATAGGGAGCCAGTTTCATTTGAAATCCCTTTTGACCCCAGGCGATGCCCTGATCCGCCCCGAAGACGATCAATGTATTGTCGTATTGCCCGGTATCCTTCAGCGCCTGGACCAGTTTGCCGACTCCCTCGTCGATCGCGAGAACGCCTTGGTGGTATTGGCGGGTGAGGGCATGGATGTCGTTTCCGTGTATAGCCTTGCCGCTCACGGTACGTCCGGCGAATTGACCGGACTTCAGAACGGGCAAGCCGTCGGGGCCGGGGATCCATTGCTCTTTTTCCCGTGAATACTTGGGTTTCCCTTCGCGCGGCGGATAAATGTCCTTGGGGATCGGGATCTTCGAATTGGGGTAGCGGTCGTAGTGTCGTTTAGCGGGAGTGAACGGGCCGTGCACGGCTCCATAGCAGAGCCAGAGGTAAAAGGGTTTCTCCTTGTCCTTGCCATGGCCGCCGCGAATGTATTCCTCGGCCCACTTGGTGTAGTTGTCGGAAGAGTAACCCTTCGTCATGACCGGCTTCGGGCCATTGGTCTGGATCAATTGGTCATCGAAGTAGTTTCCCGAGTTACCGGGGAAGGCGGGCCGGTTCCATACCTTTTGGAAGTCCCAGTCGCGTCCATACCCGTTGTCCACTCCAGTGTGCCATTTCCCGATTTGAACAGTCTGGTAGCCTTTCTTGCGGAAGACAGCGGGCCAGAAGGGACACTGCTTCGGATCGTATGCGCTGCTAGGGTACTCGCCCTCCATACGCATCGAGTTTACGCCGTAGGTTTGGTGTCCGGTGAGCAGAGTGGCGCGAACGGCCATGCACCATGTCCCCATGTAACAATTCGCGAAGCGGACGCCATTTTCCGCGAGGGAGTCGATGTTGGGGGTATTCACCCAATCGGGCGCTTCCGGGTAGCAACTGACCGACCGGTGTGACTGGTCGTCAGTGAAGATGAAGAGTATGTTGGGCTTCTTTTCGGCCAATGCCTGAATCGTCAGAAAGGTGATGGCGAGAATTGCCAAGACTTTTGGTGTTGGGGGCTTCACGTCGGTTGGGCGTTGTAAGTTGAAGGATTAAGATAGCCCAAGTTGTCTTGCCATGGTTTTAGTTGGCAAGCCAATTCGGGATTGCCTTGAGAGCTGGTTTGCTTGTTGTCGCACTACTTCCTCGTGACCTAACAATAGAATACAATTCATGAAAAAGTTCCTCCTTTGTTGCCTTCTTGCCTTCGCCTCCGCTATCCAGGCTGCCAAGACACCCAACATTGTCTTCATCTTCGCAGATGACTGGGGTTGGGGAGACCTTGGTTGCCATGGACACCCTTACCTGAAGACGCCCAACATCGATCGCTTGGCGAAAGAAGGCACGGACTTTCATCGCTTCACGGTGGCCAGTGGCGTTTGTTCGCCTAGTCGTACGGCCGTCATGACCGGCCATTTCCCCGCCCGCTACAACATAGACGGTCATTTTGCCTGGGTGACCAGCAACGCGAAGCGCAACATGCCGGACTGGCTCGATCCCCAAGCACCGCTTTTATCGCGCTTCCTTCAAAAAGCGGGCTATGCCACCGCTCATTACGGCAAATGGCACTTGTCCAACGACATGATCCCTGACGCCCATTTCCTCAGCGAGTACGGTTATGACGACTACGGAGCGTTCAATTGCTCGGGACCTCAAATGTTCGTTCATGATGACGTCAAGAGCGCCATTCCCTTCATCGAGAAAAGCCAGACAGAGGGAAAGCCGTTCTTCATCAACCTCTGGATGCACGAGCCGCACACTCCCTTTCACGTCGATCCCAAGTTGCAGAAGCTTTTCCCCAAATTGAGCGAGGAGCACAGTATTTATGCGGCCACGCTGTATCACGCTGACCAACGCATCGGGCAGTTGCTGGAAGCCTTGGATCGATTGAAGTTGGCCGAAGACACCTTGGTAATCTTCAGCTCTGACAATGGCCCTGCCCGCGCAAGTTCGCCCACTAAGCTTGCCTTGTCTTATGACTCGGCCACCGGTCCGGGCTATGGCATAGCTGCTGCTAAGGGAATCACTGGAGGGCGACGGGCCTACAAGGGAGCTTTGCTTGAGGGAGGCATAGGCGTGCCCTTCATCGCGCGCTGGCCTGGCAAGGTGCCTGCCGGCAAGGTGGACAAGGAGGCCATGCTCTCAGCCGTGGATCTATTGCCGACTTTTTGTGAACTAGCAAAGGCAAAGTTGCCCGAAAACTACAAGCCTGACGGCGTGAGCCAAGTAAACGCCTTGATGGGGAAGGGGAGCGCACTGCGCGCAAAACCATTGTTCTGGAAAATTGGAGCCGCATGGCCCCCTCGCTCTACTAAGCCTGATCACTGGGTATCCTTTGCCGTGGCGAAGGATCAATGGAAGCTCGTGACCAATGCGAAAGGTGACCATTTGGAACTATTTGACCTGGTAAAGGATCCCTACGAGAAAACTGACCTCAAGGACAAGAACCCAAAGACTGTGAAGGAACTTTCTCGCGTCCTGGAGGATTGGAAGGCCACGCTTCCCTCCAAGCCNACGGGCAAGGTGTTTTCCANTCTTCGNAAAAAGTANCCTCTTCCCGTTCCGTTATGAAATGCTTTTTCATAANCCTACTATTTTTCNNTGCTCTCCCTTTGTTGGCCAAGGAGTCCCTGCCGCCCGTGNCCGCAGNGAAGGTTCCGCAGGACGTCGCCTCGCTATGGAAAGGGTATGACCCCCGGGTGGAACCTTTGGAAATAGAGGTGGTGCGTGAATGGGAGCAAGATGGCTTGGTCGTCCGCTACCTGCGTTACCGTATTGGGACTTTCAAGGGAAAGGCCGCCCGCATGGCGGCGTTTTATTCATTCCCCAAGGAAGGCAAGGATTTGCCTGCCGTATTGCACGTGCATGGCGGCGGTCAACGGGCCTCCCTCACCCAAGTGGTTTACTTTGCATCCAAGGGTTATGCATCGCTATCGGTCAACTGGGGAGGCAAGGAGATGGAGCAGGCCAAGCCGGGCGACCTCAACACCGACTGGGGATCGGTTGACCCAACCCAAAAAAACGTGCCGGGTTATTACAATCTCTTGCCCGGCGAAAAATTCCTCGACGCCGTCGATTCACCGAGGAACTGCAACTGGTTTCTTCTTACCTTGGGTTGCCGGCGAGGGCTCACCTTCCTCGAGAAGCAACCGATCGTGGATGCCGACAGGTTGGGGGTTTTCGGTCACTCCATGGGCGGCAACCTCACCATTTACGTGGCCGGTTCGGACAAGCGTGTCAAGGTGGCTTCCCCATCCGTCGGCGGATCGGGTTTCCGCCTCGATCCCTATTTCCAGATTCCTCCGCAGATCCGGGCAGTCAAGGGGGACCGCGAATTGTTTCGCAAAACCATGGGCTACCAAAATTATGCCAAGCGCATCACGGCCCCGGTCCTGCATCTTGGGGCCACCAACGACTTTCATGGCTTGATGGACGCCACCTATGCTACCGGGGCTCTCCTGCCCAACAAGGACAACCGTTACGTCTTCGCTCCTCACTTCAACCATCGCTTCAACCCCGAGGAGGAAATTACCCGCCCTCTCTGGATCGACGTTCACCTGCAAGAACGCGACCCTCTTCCCAAAACNCCGCGAGCAAAATGGGCGCTCAAGACGCCCTCTGAGATTCCGCATTTCAAGGTCATGCCGGATCCCAAGCTGCCCGTCGCCAAGGTCAGTGTGTTCTACAGCGAGGACGGGGATCCGCGCTCCCGCTTCTTTCGCGATGCCCAAGCCACCAAGGCGGGCAAGGGAACATGGGAGGCCCACTTGCCCAAGCTCGACCCGGAGGCTCCACTGTTTGCCTTTGCTCATGTCTATTACGATCTTCCCAAACCCGAGCCCTTGTCGCGAAATCGTACNGTGGAGCAGTTCTGCCTCAGTTCCAATATGCTGGTCGCGAAACCCGAGGAATTGAAAAATTCAGGAGTCAAGGCCACTGCCAAGTCATCCCTTCTCATAGATGACTTCAAGCGAGGATTTCATGACTGGTACTCGCTTAATGGGAACCACCGGAGCCTCTGGCAGCACTGGACTCGCAAGGTGACCGATTCAATGTACCGGGGACCCGCCGCCGCATTGCTTTCTCTTCAATTGGAAAGCGAAAAAGCGAATTCCTTTGTAGTCGTCTTGCAGCAAAATGCCTGGCGGGCCTACCGTGGCAAAAAGGGGACTTTCGTGTCCGTCGTCGACCTCAAGGGCGGAGAATCCGAAATCATTCGCTTGAGCCCAGCCGATTTCAAGGAGGTGCAGACAGGCGCTGCGCTCCAAACTTGGGCTGAGATCGACGAGTTGGGGCTTTGCGCCAAGTATCACGTCAAGAAAGGCAAAGTCCAAACCTTGCCCAAAACCCCTTGGAGGGGAGCTCGACCTAAATTGATTCGTCTGGAATGGCAAATGGAGACCACTCGCCCCTGACCATTGAACCAAGGTTCCAGTTTCTTTTTCACCAACTTTAGTTTCTTTGTGAAACCTTTCTTTTGGAGACTTCGTTACTATTTGACGGTTTCTGACCGTTCCACCTAGAATTACCATCGATGAAACACTTCCTGCGAGCATGCGCCGGTATGGTGCTTTTAAGCATTGCCGTGGTTTGGGCTGACGAAAAAAACGGCTCAAGTCTTCATGATTGGACCAACCTGGCCGGCAAGGTGATTCAAGCTAGCTTCATTTCCGCCAACGAGGAGACGGTTACGCTTGCCATGAACGGCAAAAACTACGAAGTGCCGCTCGCGAGCCTTAGCCCCGAATCCCAATCCTTGGCAGCCAAACTGGCTGAAAGACCAAGGGACAAAGACCGCAAGTCGGAGCGTAGGGAGCGCAAGAAAAAGGACCAAGAAGTGGTCTCCGGGGAATTGCCTCCACTGGCTGAAATCGCCAATGAACCAAGGGTTTCTGCCAACCTTGAGCTGCGATTGAGCGATGCCGACGTAGCCAAGGCGGCTTCTTGGATAGATCACTACCTCGGGCTCGGTTTGAAAAAGGCCGGACAGCGACTGAATCCTCCTGCCAGTGACAACGTGTTCGTTCGTCGGGTCTATCTCGATGTGGCGGGCCGCATCCCGACCGACGAGGAAACCCTTGCCTTCGTCGAGAGCAAGGATCCCGGCAAGCGGACTGCTCTTATCGACGACTTGCTTGTCTCCGACGGCTACCGCTCCCATTTCTTCAATTGGTTGGGGGACCTGCTTCGCTACAAGGATGGCATCAAGCGTTTCAATTACAATTATTACGAACGTTGGCTGAAGGACCAGATTGACCTCAACCGGCCTTGGGACGAAATGGTCACCGATATGTTGACTGCCGAGGGTAGTCTGGCATCC
Organism: Opitutia bacterium; assembly: GCA_002716045.1. GTDB lineage: Bacteria > Verrucomicrobiota > Verrucomicrobiia > Opitutales > Seribacteraceae > UBA2993. Next base: position 53,908 of record PAZC01000031.1, on the reverse strand, counting down.
ACGGGACCTTCTGGTTACTTGTTGCGCGACCCCGGTATGCCGCTCGACAATTTGTCCAATACCTTGTCCATCTTCCTGGGAGCTAATGTTTCTTGTGCCCAGTGCCATGACCATCCGCTTGCCGAGTGGACTCAACGTGAGTTTTTTGAGTTGGCCGCCTTCTTTGGGTCCACCGACGTGAGCGATCGCGACCCCCGAAAAGTGGGCAACAAGCTCAAGTCTTCGAACCTGTCCAAGCAGGACGTCATCGTGGCGGTGGCCCAGAACATGGCCCGAGTGCATTCCCTGCCCAGCCAAGAACTCACCTTCCCCAAGGATTACGGTTACGACGACGTCGAGCCGGGCAGCCAGGTGCAGCCGGCCTTCGTCGTCTGGAAAGACGGGGAGCAGAATGGTCCCGCCTACGCCGTCGACACCAAAAATCCATCCAGCCTGTGGGTCAGCTTTGCTTCCTGGCTTACCCACGGCCAGAACCCCCGATTCGCCACCAGCATCGCCAATCGGTTATGGAAACGAATCTTTGGAATCGCGGTTCTGGAACCCGTTGACGACCTCGATGATCTCTCCCTTGCCTCCAATCCCGAGTTGCTGGAATACTTGCGTCGAGTCATTGTCTACATTGACTTCGATTTGCGTGAGTTTCAGCGTGTCATATTCAACACCAAGGCCTATCAGGCCACCGCCAACGCCACGCCGCCAATGGGCGAGATTGATGAATACCTTTTTCCCGGTCCGGTTTTGCGGCGCATGACGGCCGAGCAGGCATGGGATTCCATTCTCACTTTGGTGATGGGATCCGATCTGGACGACTACAAGATCGACCAATCCCATGCGGTCACCCGCTTCGCCTTTCCCTTCGATGACCTGTCGATCAGCCAAGTTGGCCAAATGGCTGCCGCAATGAAGGCATCCGGTCACTTGAACCTAAAGAGTCGGGGAGGAGGCAATCGTTTGGGTGAGCTCGATTACGTCGATGGAAAGCCACCTAGGAAACTGGGTGGTGAATACCTCTTGCGGGCCTCTGAACTCAAGCAGCCGGCTCCCGAGGATCATTTCCTCCGCATGTTTGGGCAATCATCGCGTGAGTTGGTCAACGACGGCAGCCGCGAGGGCAACATTCCTCAGAGCCTCATGCTGATGAATGGTGAAATTCAGGACCTTCTGGTGGAGAAGGATTCCCACTTGGTTCGTCAATTCAGCAAGCGTCGTCTCAAGGAAGGTGTGATCGATTCGCTTTACCTTAGTTTCTTTAGCCGTTCCCCAAGCCCATCCGAACTGAAGAAAATTCAGGCTGCCATGAAAGATGGCGTGAGCCAGAAGGATTTGGTTTGGGCACTCTTCAATTCACCTGAATTTCTCTTCGTGCAATGAGTGGTGTCATCAAAGGTTCCTTTCTCTCCCGTCGACGATTCGTCGAACGTTGCGCCCAAGGGGCATTCGGATTGTCTCTTCTGCCCAACCTAGCTGCCGCAGCCGACCCCGTTAGTGGTCCTGGTTTCGGAAAGGCTAAACGCATCATTTTCCTTCAAGTAAAGGGTGGCATGAGCCACATCGATACCTTGGATCCTAAGAAAGGAGACTGGAAGGGGCCGGGTGAACCGATCCCCACCAAGGCGGATTTTCAAGTTACCGAATACCTTCCCAAGACCGCTCAAGTGGCCGACCGCATATCCGTTATTCGCAGCATGACGGCGAAAGTTGGGGTGCATGGACCGGCCCAGTATTTCATGCGCACCGCATTCAATCAGCGGAATACCATCAAGCATCCCACCCTCGGCGCTTGGGCTCAGCATTACTTGGGTGCCAGCCATGACACTATGCCTTCGTCCGCCTGCATCAACGATGGCCCTCGTCACGGCAATGGTTTCTTCCCACCGAACTTCAGTCCGATCCCCATTCTCAATCCACAAACGGGACTGCAGAACATACAGGTCGACGGGGGAACCGATGCTCTCAAGAAGAAATTGAACTTGGCCCAAGCCATCGGAACCGACTTTGCCCAACGTTACGAAGATGCCAACGTAAAGGCCTATCGTGAGTTCTATGATCACACCATGCGCTTGCTCGACAGCAAGGACTTGGCAGCCTTTGATCTCAACAAGGAGAAAGCTCCCATGCGCGAACGCTATGGGATGAGCTCCTTTGGCCAAGGTTGTCTGCTGGCCCGCCGCCTTACGGAAGCTGGCATTCGCTACGTCGAGGTGGCTTCCGATGGCTGGGACATGCACAATAACCTTAAGGCCGAGATGGAAGACCTTGCCCCCTCTTTCGACCAGGCCTACGCTGCCCTCATCTCCGATCTCGACGAGCGCGGCATGCTAGACAGCACCTTGGTTGTCATGGCCACGGAGTTTGGCCGCAAGCCCGACTACAATGGCAACGGGCGCGGCCATTACCCGATTTGTTTTTCCTCTGTTCTTGCCGGCGGAGGCATCAAGCGCGGATTTGTCTATGGAGCGAGCGACGAACGCGGAGCCCAACCTGAGAAGCCAGTTACCTACGGCGATTTTCATGCGACCATTGGGCGGGCTGCTGGTTTGAACTTGGAGAAGCCGGCTTTTTCCTCATCCGGGCGTCCTTTTCATGTCGGCGGCACAAGAGCCAAGCCAGTTACCGAGTTGTTCGCCTAGAGTGAAAAGGTATTTTGGCGTCTTCCCCTGCTTCGTTCTTGCTGCCGTAAAAGCTTTTGCCAACCCCAATCTAGCTGCTGATCCAGAGTTGGAGCTCAGTCTGCTGGCATCTGGCGTTCGAGAGGGCATGGAGATGACCATTGCTTCCGATGGGCGTGTCTTCATCGCCGAGCGGCCAGGCAAGGTGAAGCTCTTTTCTCCTGACAAGCCCGCTCAATTGATTGAACTGATCGACCTGAAGTCCGATACGCGCTGTGAGGCCGGATTAATCGGCATCGCCTTGGACCCGAACTTCGACCAAAACCATTGGATTTACTTGCAGCACACGGTAGCGGTCGAGGATGACAGGACACAGTACGAGCATCGCCTGGGTCGTTTTGTCTACAAGGATGGCAAAATCGACCCTTCATCCGAGAAAGTGCTTCTCAAAATACGGGCCGATTCGATCAAGCGTATCCACGAGGCCGGGTCGATTGCCTTTGGCCCCGATGGTTTGCTTTACCTTTCCGTGGGCGACAACCAGATACGTTCGGAATACCTCTACTCCTGCAAGACATCGGCAAACAGCAACGACCTGCGTGGCAAGATCCTCCGCATACGGCCTACAAAGGAAGGCGGATACGAAATACCGAAAGGAAACCTGTTTCCACCGGGCACACCGAAAACACGTCCTGAGATCTATATCATGGGGCTGCGCAATCCATTTCGCATCCACGTCGATCATAAGACCGGTTGGTTGCTTTGGGGAGAGAACGGTCCGCCCAACAACTGGGTGCCCGGCACCAAGCTCGACAAAAAGACAATTCCTTTGGGTTATGACGAGTTTAACTTAGCCAAGGGACCTGGTTTTCATGGGTACCCACTGGTCATCGCCGACCAACAACCGTTCACGCATTATGATCAGGAGACCAAGAAGGGCGGTCCCGTCATCGATCCCAAGGTGCCGCTCAACTTGCACAAAGGAAACACCGGGATTCGCGAATTGCCGCCCGCTCAACCGCCACTCATTTGGTACGAAGGCAACCAAAAGGAGTTTCCCGAACTGGGCGGTGGCGGAGAGTCGGCCATCGCGGGCCCGATCTTTCGCAAGAAAGCCACCTATTCAAAGAAGCTCGGGTTGCCCGATCGATTCGATGGTTGCTGGTTGATCGGCGAATATGCCAGAGGTTGGGTAAAGGCAGTGAAACTCGATGACAAGGGAGAGATCGAGGGAATACGCTCTGTGCTGCCCACTCTTCGCCTAGGCAAGCCCACCAACCTCAAAATAGGACCCAAGGGGCGCCTGCACGTGCTCTATTACACCAAGGATGACAAGGGGGCGCTCGTTCGACTCGAGAACAAGGGAGTCACTGAAGGGGCTATTGCTTCTGGTTTGGTCATGGGCCTGGAATCTCCGCCGAGGCAATTGAAGAAGTCCAAGGAAGCTTGGGCGGGCTACCAGTTGATGAGCAAGAGCGACTGCCTCAATTGCCATCAGTGGACGCGTACTTTCGTGGCTCCTCCTTACTTTCAAATCGCCGAACGCTACAAAACGGATCCCGCCGCAGCCGAAACCTTGACCCAGAAAGTTCTCAAGGGGGGCGTCGGCGTATGGGGGCAAATCCCCATGCTGCCTCATCCGCAGCACAGCGCCAAGCAAGCCCGAGCGATGGTCGATACCATCCTTTACCTTAATCAGTTGAAGAATAAAAAGTGACTGGCATGAGCGTCGAACTGCAAGCCGTCGTTTTCGACATGGATGGTGTCATCATCGAGAGCGAGATGACCCATTACTTGGCTATAAAGGAGGCCATGCTGCCGGATGAGATGACGGTGTCATATCAGCTCTATCTGGATACCTGCACGGGGAGCGACGAACGCTTCGCCATGACCCGCATGGCCGATCTTTCGGGCATCCCCTACGACGAGAAACTCTATGCGTCTTGGTCCCGGCGCAAAGCGATGTCCTATGCCCGTTTGGTAGGGGAGGAGGCCAAGGCGATGCCAGGCGCGGTCGAGTTGGTTGAGTCCGTTGCCGCCGCCTTGCCCATTGGCTTGGCCACTGGCTCGCGCACCGGCGACGTGGAGGCTGCCCTGAGTAATTTGGCGGGAGGGCGAATGGCTGGCCTCTTCCAGACCATTGTGACCGCTGACGACGTGGAAAACTCCAAGCCGGATCCCGCCTCTTATGCCACCGCCGTCAAAAATCTCGGCGTGGATCCTGCCGCCTGTTTCGCCATCGAGGATTCCCCTGATGGCATAAAGTCGGCCTTGGGGGCAGGGTTGCGCGTAATCGGCGTTGCCGTGATGCACGATGCATCCAAGCTTTCCGATGCCGAAAGGGTGGTTTCTTCCTTGTCTGGCATTACCCTCCACGACTTGAGGGAATGGTTCGCTGAACCTTCTTGAAAATCGACGTTCCAGGCCATCTTCGGGTCAAATGAAAACGGGCTCCAATTGGAGCCCGTTTAATTAAACTAATTCTTCTGTCGGTTCCTATTCTCTTTCCTCGTTTTGAGGTTCAGGATTTTGGGCGTCGTTCTGTTCGACGTTTGAATTTTCAATTCTTTGAAATGACTGAAAAGAACCGGAGGGGTTCGGATTGAAGTAGTTGTTTTGCAGGTTGAACCGCTGCTGTTGCTGTAACTCCCTTCCTTGTTGTCTTTTCTCCAGTGATTCGCCTTTTTCGCGCTTCTCGAAGCTTTGGCGAAGAGAGACTTTTTTCTCGCCCTTCAATACGCAGTTGTAGCGAAAGAATTTGCCGTTTTGTTCTGAGAGGTAATCGTTGGCTCCCTCTGTTTTTAGGCGATTTTTTTGCTCGTAGCTCTTTTCATTGAATAGTTCATCACGCCAAGACAGGTCGAGCGTCTGGTCTTTCTTCGCCTTGTTCTTCAAGGACACTGCCTCGGTGATCGCGCTTTCCAAGTGCTGAGTCCAAGTTTTGCGAAATAGTTTCCTGCTCGCATAAACGTCGGCCGTGCTGAATTCGCCGTTGATAGCCACTGCATAACCTACGGCGTTGGGGTAGTTTTCGATGATCCCCTCGAGCTTCTTTTTATAAGTTTCGATCTCCTTCTTCAGTTCCTTGTTTTCCACCGCCAACTGATAGCTGGTCGGAGAGGCATTTTTTCGCACGTCGGCTTGTATGTTATCGCTGATTTTCATCTGTTCATTGGCGACTTGTTTCCATACCTGTCCTTGACCCAATCCCCCCTTGACTGCCTTGCGCAATCCTTTGCCGCTGACTTGGACTGAGTTCCCTGAGAATGCGAGGAGGCTTTCTTTGCCACGCTTTTCCCAACGTGACTGCTCTACGCAGAATGATGCAATCGGCACTTTGCCGCTCTTGGGTTGCAGCACAAGGTCTTGTCCAAGCACGCGATCTTGTTTGCCTCCCTTGACCACGGCTCCTGCCAAAACGACCACTGTGCGCGATTTCGTTACGTTTTCAACTGCCAGTTGATTTACGTTTCCAGTTTCGTGAACCACTACCCATTTATTCTCCATGGCCTCGGCCAAGGTGACGTAATCAGCGTTCTTATCTATTAGGTCGGGGCCCGAGATGAAGAACACGCTTAGGTTTCCGAAGGTGTTGGGCTCATGAATGATTCGTCCACCCTCCACTTGTTTTCCATCAATGGCTCCGTATGGTCCACAAGCAAGTGCAACGCCACTAAGAGCGAGGCATGCCATTATCGACAGGTAGGCTTTGTTTAAACTTTTCATGACTTTTCCTTTTTTGGGTTGATGATTAAATTTCCTGAATGCCCTTCAGAATACCTTTTTTATCCAAGGAGTTGTCATGAGGATGTAAAAGAGTCGTAAAGCGATTGCGCCAAATCCACTCGATTGCGGAAGTGGCCAGTCGCAAACCTTTGCCTTTTGTATAACAAGAAGGAGCGGGGCAAACGAATGCCCCGCTCCTTCAGTTTGCCCCATCTGTTAATTCCGTGCCAACAGGTCGGCTTCCTCTATCAATTGAGCTAGTTCCGTGCGGTATCCGTGCTCGTCTTCGCCGCGGGCGCTGCGAGCCCGGGCCAAGGCTGACTCAAAGGATGCTGTTCCCTTGTGCTGGGAATCTCTCATCAAAAGGGCGAACTCAGCCACAGCACTCGCCAATGCCCAGTTTTCCGAAGGTTTTTCCGCGGTGATTTCGTCGGCTATGATGACCTTTGTGATCAGTTGGCTCTCGTTTTCCTTTGGTTCCTTGTAGCGCAGTTTCAAGGTGAGAAGATCCTTGCTTTTGGTCAGCTTGACCTTCTTTTGGTATTTCAACTTGTCCACCTTGGCGACGGGTTCCTCCGCCCCGACCCGAACGATTTCGTAGAGGGCGGTCACTCGATGTCCGGCGCCCAGTTCGCCGGCGTCCTTCTTGTCATTGTTGAAGTCCTCCGCTTTCAACATCCGGTTCTCGTATCCGATCAAGCGATAGGAGCTTACCACGGCTGGGTTAAACTCGAGTTGCAACTTGACGTCCTTGGCGATCGCTAAGAGCGTGCCACCTACCTCGGTTACTAGAGCTTTCTTGGCTTCCCGTACGTTGTCGATGTAGGCGTAGTTGCCATTTCCCTTGTCGGCCAGTTTCTCCATTTTGGAGTCCTTGTAGTTCCCATTGCCAAATCCAAGTACGGTCAGGAAAACGCCACTCTTGCGCTTTTCCTCCACCAGTCGGGTCAATCCGGCGTCGCTGCTTTCGCCCACGTTGAAGTCGCCGTCAGTTGCGAGGATGATCCTGTTATTTCCCTCTGGTAGAAAATTTTCCTGAGCGACCTTGTAGGCCAACTTGATGCCGGCGCCCCCGGCGGTCGATCCACCTGCTCTTAGACCGTCGATGGCCCCTAGAATTTGATTCCGGTCCGTGCCGGAGGTCGAATCCAGAACCAATCCAGCGGCTCCTGCATAGACCACGATGGCGACCTTGTCCTCGGGGCGAAGGTTCTCCACCAAAAGGCGCATCGATGCTTTTAGCAAAGGCAGTTTGTTGGCTTGTTGCATTGAACCTGAAACATCGATCAGGAATACCAGGTTGCTGGTGGGCATTTGGGCGAGATTCATTTTTCTGCCTTGCAGACCGACTAGCAGCAGTTCGCTCTTTTCGTTCCATGGGCAGGCGGACAATTCGCAGTTCACGGAGAAGGGGTCGGTTCCCGTTGGCGCCGGGTATTCGTAGTCGAAATAGTTGATGAACTCTTCTACCCGCACCGCGTCCTTGGGGGGAAGTTGGCCGCCCCGCAGGAACCTTCGACTATTGGCGTAACTGGCCGTGTCCACGTCGATGGAAAAAGTGGAGAGGGGGTTGCCTTTTGCCTGCAAGAAGGGATTCTCGTAGATCCTGTCGTATTCCTCGGTGGATGGTTCCTTGCCTGGCACGAAGGGGCGAGGTTCTCCACCTTGGTCGACCCGATCTGCTTCTCGACTTCTCCTTATTTTTAAGTGACTGGCTGATGGAGCTGAAAATGCGATTGATAAATCGTTCCTGCCGCCGTGTCCGCCATGCCTGTTAAGTCCTGCAACGTCTGATTCTCCGACTACGACGGAAGAGATGTTTCCGATGTCCAGTCCGCTTGCGGAAGGCATGTGAATGTCTGATGCGACGATTAAGTCGTGGGAATCTCGAAACTCTTGTGGCACTTGCTTGGCATTCCTTTGGATCAACTTGACCGATCCCTTTCCATCGGATGGTTTTTTGCTTTCGGAAGACAAATTTTCCTCGGGCACCCAAGTGATCACCATCTTGTCTTCATCAGCCTTATTATCCTTGGCTTCCTCGGTAATCTTGTTTCCTCCGCATCCTGCAAGCAGGAAAGTTATGCATGTGACTGAAAGTAGCTTATTCATTGCACTGTCCTTTCTAATGTTTGAGTGAGCTTGGTTCTAAGACTCGTCCCAGACATATTTCTTAGATTCTTCACCCAAAAAACATCGACCAATGTGCCCGCCTTACGCGGGCGGTGGCGATCAGGCGCGAGAGAGGCGTGCTCTTATTTCTTCCAGCGAAAGGATTCGCCCTCGAGGATGAGGTCGCGCTTTTTTCGCTTTTTGGCAGGCGGCGCAAAGGATTTTGGGGCCTCGGAGGCGAGGCGTTTCTTGATCTGGGTGTATTTCGATTGTTCGGCGAGATTGTTCCACTCGTTGGGATCCTTTTGGACGTCGTAGAGCTCCTCGGTGCCGTCCTTGTAGCGGATGTACCGCCATTGCATGTTCATGATGGCAAAGGACTCGGGGAACATGTGGGGCAGGTAGACGTTGCGGTCTTTGGCTTTGGCGGGATTGGCCAGGGTCTGGGCGATGGAGGTTCCCTCCAGCTTGTGCGGGGTATTCGGGAGGTCGCACAGCTCGACGAAGGTGGGGTACATGTCGATCAGGCTGACTGTGACGTCGGAAGTAGCTCCCTTGGCCACGCCCGGCCCGGCCCAGACAAACGGAACGTTGGAGGTGCGCTCCCACAGGGTGTGTTTTCCCCAGTCGCCTTTTTCACCGTGGTGGTATCCGTGGTCGGACCAGAGGACGATTATTGTGTCCTTGGCGTAGGGGCTGGCGTCGAGGGCGTCGAGCACGCGTCCGATCTGGGCGTCGGCGTAGCTCATGCAGGCGAGGTATCCGTGGAGAGCTTCCTTGACCGCGCCTAATTCGACCAGACGTTTGTGGATGCGCGAGCGGTTGATCTTTTGTCGTCGGATGTTTTCGGGCAGGTCGTCGAGGTCGTCCGACTTGTAGGGCGGCAGCTCGATCTTTTCGCGCTGGTAGAGGTCGAAATATTTTTGCGGGCAGTAGTTGGGGAAGTGCGGGGCGTACAACCCGACTGCGAGGAAGAAGGGCTTGTTCCATTTCTTGCCCAGTTGGTCGATTGCCCATTGGGCCCGCATGGTGTCGGCGAGATCTTTCTCTCGGTTGTTGGGGACGGGGCCGAACTCCATGAATCCGCTGTTTGTCTTGGGAGCGCCAGGGGTGCGCTGGTAGGTGCCATAGGGCTTGGGGTCGGGGAAGGGGACCTCGTCCGACCAGGAGTCCATCGGGTAGCCGGTCTCGCGTTGCCGCTGGGTGCGTACGCGGAATTCGTCCCAGCCGCGCATGTCAACTGCTCCCGCTGGGTGATGGAAGAGCTTGCCCGTGCCCATGGTGCGGTAACCCGCTTTCTGAAAGCTGACTTGGAGTGGCCGTATGCCAGGATGGTCGACGAAGTAGAGTGCGCTGTCGTAGCATCCCGTGGTGGAGGCGAATTGTCCGGAGAATACGGCGGCCCGCGAGGGGGCGCAGAACACGCCCGCGGTGTGGGCGTTGGTGAAGTTTGTCCCGCGTTCAGCGAGGCGGTCTATGTTCGGGGTGATGGCGGCAGGGGTGGTGCCGAGGCACCCTATCCAGTCGTTCATGTCGTCCACCGCGATGAACATCACGTTGGGTCTCTTGGCGACGAGGTTGAGAGACCCGAGCAAGAGTGCGAGCAGGACGAGACAGGGTTTCTTCGAGAAGTTCATGGTAAATGACGTAGCGTAGCCTTGGCTTGGCGAAGGACAAGGCAAAGAGAGCGTATTTCCGCTCATTGGCATTGACCCCCCTTGGTTCGTTGCAAGATGATTTGCCCGCTGCTTGAGACATGAACCTCCTTCCCCGAATCATACTTTTCATCTACCTGCTGGCCTTTTCGGCCCATGCGGCGAAGCAGCCCAATCTCGTGCTTATTCTAGCGGACGATCTCGGTTGGGCGGACTTGTCCTGTTATGGCAACGATTTGCACGAGACTCCGCACTTGGACAAGTTGGCCAAGCAGGGCGTACGCTTCACCGATGCCTATGCGGCCAGCCCGGTTTGTACTCCCACGCGGGTGGCGATTCTCACGGGCAAGCATCCGGCCCGCCTGCACATGACGATTTGGCGGGAGAGTGCCCACAATCGGGGAAACCGCAAGTTGCTTCAGCCGATTTGCGTGGATTCGTTGCCGGTGAAGCATCTCACCTTGGCCGAGATCCTCAAGGAGGCGGGCTACTTCAATGCCCACTACGGGAAGTGGCACGTCGGGCGGGCGGAGTCGTACCCGCAGGCCCACGGCTTTCATCTCAACGTCGGCGGCACGCTTTGGGGCGCCCCGCAAACCTTTTGGTATCCATACAACGGCGATTCCTATTTTCGCGACTGGCGCTACGTGCCCGATTTGGAGCCTGGTAGCGAAGGGGACTACCTGACGGATCGATTGACCGACAAGGCCCTCGCCATGATGGAGCAACAGGTCAAGGCCCAGCGCCCCTTCTACCTCAACCTGTGGTATCACACCGTGCACACTCCGATCGAGGGAAAGCCGGAACTGGTCGAGCGCTATAGCAAGAAGGTCAAGCCCGACTCCATTCGCAAGAATCCGCATTACGCCGCCATGGTGCACAGCCTGGACGAAAACGTGGGGCGCGTGTTGGCCAAGCTCGACCAACTTGGCATTGCCGAGGACACCTTGGTGGTCTTTACCTCCGACAACGGCGGGTTCGTCAATACATGCCGATTGAACAAGGGGTTGCAGGTGGCCAACAACTCGCCGCTACGCAATGGCAAGGGATCCTGTTACGAAGGAGGAGTGAGGGTGCCGTTGATCGTTCGGGGCCCCGGAGTGGCCAAGGGCAAGACCTCCGCCGAGCCCGTCTATGCCTGTGACCTATATCCCACCTTGCTACGGGCCGCCGGGCTCGGGGACAAGGCGAAGGAGGGTGTAGACGGCGTGGACTTCACTCCCGTGCTGCGCGACCCCAAGGCCGAGTTGCCGCGCGAAGCGCTGTACTTTCATTATCCCCATTACTACCTCACCACCACTCCCGTCAGCGCGATGCGCAAGGGCGACTGGAAACTACTGGAGTATTTTGAGGACGGCCGGGTCGAGTTGTTCAACCTGAAGAAAGATATCGGGGAAAAAACGGATCTCTCATCCGTCCGCCCCGAAGTATCGAATGCATTGTCCGCTGAGCTTCGCGCTTGGCGTCTAGAAGTTGGTGCCTTGTTGCCCGAGCCCAATCCCGCCCGGTTGCCGAAGAAAAAGTAAATGATCGCTTATACCCCCAGCAGCGAATCGGGCGGCGCCGGTTTGGCTATCATGCTCTTGCTCCTGGTCTTTGCCGGGCTTGTTTTTGTGGTACATTTATCTAAGCGTGGGCGTACCCGTACCTTTGACTCCAGGCTCAATCGTAAAAGAGGCAAGCGCCTCGACCAGATGCTGGCAGGGAGGGAAGGGGATCGCCTGAGCGATTGGCAACGGAGAGTGATCGCGGATAACATTGGTTTGTATGATTGGGTGCCGGAGGAATTGAGAGGTCCTTGGGAGGAACGCATCCTGGTGTTTCTGGAGAGCTTTCCTTTTACCGACATGGAGGACGGTCCCGTTTCCGAGGAAAAGCGTTTGTTGGTGGCGGCCGAAGCTTGCCTGCTGATTGTCAGGCGGCGGATGTCCGACTATCGGCACCTGCAAAGGATTCACCTTTGGAAGGACAAGATCACCGGCATGGAGAATGCCTTGGGAACAGCTACCCAGTTTGAGGTTAACCTGAGCTGGTCCTACCTAAAGAAAAGCATCGGCAAGGCGAGGGATGGCCATAACCTGACCTTGCACGAGTTCGCCCACCTGATCGATTTCGCGGATGACGGCATTGCCCAAAGCATCCCCGTTTCCCCCTCCTCCCCGGCCGTCAAGGAATGGGAAGCCATGGTCGAGGAAGAGCACAAGAGACTGATGAAGGTCTATGGTTCGGGCAAAAATTATTCCATTCGGGCATACGGCGGCTATGAAAGCATCAAGGGCGACAAGCCCGAATTGTTTTCCTGTGGAACCTCGGCTTTCTTCGAGCGTTCAGCCAGATTGAAGCGGGAGTGCCCGAAGGTCTATCAAGCCTTGAATGAATTTTACGGCGTTGACCCCGCCACTTGGCGACAACAGAAAACTGATTGATCGATTCATGAAACCCTTATCCCTCTTTTTTATCCTCTTCCTTTCATTGGGCGCGACTTTGTCTTTCGCCCAAAAGGGCAAGCTTTCGGGAAAGGCCAAGCTAAAGGCTCAATTGGAGTCTCATCGCTGGACGTCACCCCTGCCCGAGGAAAAGGCGAAGGCACTCCCGAAGAACGTGCGGCATGCCACCTTCAAGAGTCCCAGCATGAAAATTGAGGTCGGGTATTACGTAGTGCTTCCCTATGGGTACCATGCCCCGGAAAACAAAAACAAAAAGTATCCCGTTGTCTATCATCTCCATGGCGGTCGTCCAGGCGCTGAAAGCAAATCGGTTTCGCTTGCGGGGTTTGTTCTCAAGGCCATGCGAACTGGCAAGATACAGCCCACGCTTTACGTTTTCCCAAACGGTGGTCCCATGAGTTGGTACAATTTTCCTCAGGCGGAAAACGGTTTGGGTGAAGATGTGTTCGTCAAGGAACTCATCCCGCACGTTGATGCCACCTACCGAACCTTCGGTACCCGGTCCAAGAGGGGTATCGAAGGGTTCTCTCAAGGTGGTCGTGGCACCACCCGCATCATGTTCAAGCATCCGGAACTATTTGGTTCCACCGCTCCAGGTGGGTCTGGTTATGAACCGGAGGAGAAAATACGAGACAACGAGGGGGCGGAATCGGGTGCTATAAAGTTTGTCTCAGGCTATGATGCCTGGTCTCTCGCCAAGGCCTACTCGAAGCGGAAGAACGTGCCGCCTCTCAAGCCCATGCTTTGGGTGGGTGCCAAGGGCTTCAACTACGATTACAATCTGAAGTATATGATATACCTCGACCAACTCGGGATTTCCTACGAAAAACTCATCGTGCCCGATGCTCCACACAGCGCCAAGATTATCTACGAGAAGAAGGGCCTTGAACTGATGCAATTCCACGACCGAAACTTCGGGCCCTAATCTGAAGTCGCTACTACTGGCCAAGTCTATTTTGCCACATCCAGTAAAGTTGCCTCTTGGGGTAACAAGTTTGTTCGCTTGATTGACTTGGCCAACTCGAGTGCCATATCCTTTTTGTCGTTCGCCCAAAGAACGGCTGCACAAACTGCCCGCTCTTGCGTCTATTCCTTTTCTTGGTTCTTGAAACCTTTCCGCTTACCTTGTTACCTGCCTGCCATGAAACGAATCCTTCCCCTCTTCCCCTTGTTTTTAATAGCTTGCTTCCTGCCGGTTTTCGCCGCCGATCGCCCTAACGTAGTCATTGTTTTCACAGATGACCAAGGCTATGGCGACTTGGCCTGTTACGGGAACAAGGAGACCAAGACGCCCCGCCTCGACCAGTTGGCCAAGGAGGGTATGAAATTCACTTCCTTCTACACACAGACAGTGTGCGGACCCTCGCGCTCGGCCTTGCTGACGGGGCGTTACCCGTGCCGGAGCGGAGGATGGGGCATGCCGGCCAGCGAGGTCACCTTCGGAGAGCTTATGCAAAAGGCCGGTTACCAAACTGCCTGTATCGGGAAATGGGACGTTTCCAACCGCCGGGCCATCATGGAGCGCATGCCCAATGCCCAGGGATTCGACTACTACTTCGGTGCTCTCGGGGCGAACGACAGGGGCGGGGTCAAGTTTCACGAGAACAACGAGGCGGCCGGAACGAGTCGGGACATGGGCGAACTGACCACTCTCTACACCGACAAGTCGATCGAGTTTCTGAAGAAGAAGCGGGACCCCAAGAAACCTTTCGTCCTCTACTTGGCCCATACCATGATGCACACCATCATTGATGCCTCTGACCGCTTTCGAGGCAAATCGAAGGGCGGTCTCTACGGCGACGTGGTGGAGGAATTCGACTACGAGACTGGCCGTTTGCTCGATGCGTTGGACGAATTGGGTCTGAGCAAGAATACCTTGTTTATTTACACCTCGGACAATGGACCTTGGAATCAGGACAAGTACACCAAAAGAAAAAAGGGTCACCCTCCCGGCTCTATTTTTTGGGGCTCCTCCGGTCCCTTGCGCAACGGCAAGGGCTCCTGTTACGAGGGGGGGTACCGCTTGCCCTGCATCGTCCGTTGGCCGGGCAAGGTGCCCGCTGGCAAGGAGTCGGATGCTGTGTTCGCGACCATCGATTTCATGCCGACCTTTGCTAATCTCTGTGGTTTCAAGGTGCCTGCCGACCGCGTGATCGACGGAATCGACCAGACCGACTTGCTCATGGGGAAATCAGAAAAAGGTCGTGAAACTTTTTACTTCGATCGGGCGGGTATTCGCAAAGGAAAATGGAAGTACCTTCAGGCCAAGGCCCACTTCTATGGGTATGCGAGGGAAGACGATCGTCCTGAGGAGGAGGAACTCTACGATCTGGAGAAGGATCTCGGGGAGACTACTAACCTGGCAAAAAAGTATCCGGAAATCGTGGCCGAATTGCGTAAGTTGACTGCGGAGCTGCCCGCCTATCGCCCGGATGAGCGACGCTAACCCCCCCTTTTTATCAATGAAAGTTTTCTTATCCACTACCTTCTTTCTTATCCTGTCGCTTGCGGCAAGCGCCGCCAAGCCCTTGAATTTTGTTCTCATACTGGTCGACGATCTCGGCTGGATGGACCTCGCTTGCCAAGGCAGCAAATACTACGAGACGCCACATCTTGATCGCCTCGCCGCGGAGGGCATGCGGTTCACCGACGCCTATGCCGCCTGCGCCGTGTGCTCTCCCACCCGGGCAGCCGTTCAGACGGGTCGCTACCCTGGGCGCCTCGGGGTGACCGATTGGATACGTTCGCGCTTCCAGGGTGGAAGGATCCCGGACGACAAAAAGAATCCCAGTGGCTACACGGGTGGGCGTAACCGCAAGTTCCTCGTGCCGAAGAATGCTCTTTGGATGGAGTCCAGTGAAGTGACCATCGCCGAGTTGCTGAAACCCGCCGGCTACGTTAGCTGTCACATCGGCAAATGGCACTTGGGTGCGGATGACTGGTATCCGCAGAAGCAGGGCTATGATTTTAATTTTGGTGGCTGCGACTACGGGCAACCCCCTTATTATTTCGACCCTTATAATCAGCCCAAGCACAGGCATCCCATGATCCGTGCGGGCATACCGCATCTGCCCGGGCGGAAAAAAGGTCAATACCTGTCCGACCGCGAGGCGGAGGAGGCGGTCGCCTTCATCGAGAAGCACAAGGACAAGCCCTTCTTCCTGAACATGGACAACTATGCTGTCCATACACCGATCCAAGCCAAGGCCGAGGTAACGGCAAAGTACGAGAAAAAGCCCAAAACCAACCAGAAGAGCGCCAAGTACGCCGCCATGGTGGAGTCGGTTGATGATTGCGCCGGACGCATCATGGAGACCCTCGAAAAGCATGGTATCGCTGACCGCACGGTGATTTTCTTCACCTCCGATAACGGCGGTTTGCAAGGCCCCACCAACAATGCTCCGCTCCGTTCCGGAAAGGGCTACGCCTATGAGGGAGGTATCCGGGTGCCATTGATCGTGAAAGCACCTGGAGTGAAAGGTGGAACCACAAGTTCGGAACCAGTGACCAGCGTCGATTACTTCCCAACAATCGCCGAGTTGGCTGGTCTCGGTTTGCCCAAGGGGGTGGAGATCGACGGTGCCTCGCTAGTGTCGCACCTACGGTCCAATGGCAAGAAGACCCTGGGTCGCGAGGCGATCTACTGGCATTTTCCGCATTATCGTCACAACCCGGGACCTTATAGTATCATTCGCCAAGGTCCTTGGAAATTAATCCATTTCTACGAGGGTCGGATGGAACTCTATAACTTGACTGATGACCTCGGTGAAAAGAAGAACCTAGCCTCCGCCATGCCGGCCAAGGTCAAAGAACTGGATGCTCGGCTTTTCACCCACCTCACGGCGATCGGGGCAAAGATGCCGAAGCCCAATCCCGATAAGAAATAGAACCCGAGCCTCACCCTGTTTTTTTATGACAAATCAAATTGCCAAGATCTCTGTGCGCCTGACCACGTTTTGCGCATTGACCTTCCTCTTTTTCGGCTGTGGCCCAGAAAAGCCTACTGGCGCGGTCGATCTAATTCCGGTGATCGATACCCATATTCACCTTTACGATACCAACCGTTCGGATGGTGTCCCGTGGCCTCCGACCACGGACAAGGTGCTTTATCGTCCTGTATTGTCGCAACACTTTGACGCAATATGCGAAGCCCATAACGTTGCCGCCACGGTAATCGTCGAGGCAAGCGATCGGGTGGAAGACAACCAGTGGGTGCTGGACTTGGTGAAGCACAATCCGGATCGGTATATTGGCTTGGTCGGTAGCCTGCCAATCGGAACAGATGAATTTGCCGGGCTGTTGAACCGGTTTGCAGCGGAAAAACGTTTCGTCGGGCTTCGTATGCGTCAACGACCAGGTGGCGAAGACTTCTTCACTGACGCAGTCTGGCGCGACCTCCAGTTGATGGCGGACAAAGGCCTCACCCTAGATGTCTTGATGTCGAAATTCGACTTGGAAGACGTGTCCTTGATAGCTGAACGCATGCCTGACCTGAAAATTTTGATCAATCATTTGACCGGTTTGATCATTACCGGCGAACCTGCCGCCGAGGAGTGGACCGCAGCAGTCAAGAAAGCGGCGTCTTACCCGAACGTACATTGCAAGGTGAGCGGTATTTTTCAACGTAGTGGACAAAGCCCCGCCCCCAAGAACCTTTCTTATTACGAGCCTATCTTCAAGGTGGTGTACGATGCCTTTGGAGAGGATCGTATCATTTACGGAAGCAACTGGCCGGTAACGGATCGGGGAGGGGAGTATGATGAGCAATTAAACGTTATACAGAAATTCTTTCAGCCCATGGGGCATTCGGTGCTAGAGAAACTGTTCTGGAAAAATGCCTCCAAGTTTTACGGTGTGAAATTGAACAACGATTGATTTGCCCTCCATTTGACTACGCAGATATCTCGCCATGTGCGAATTTCGTGAGGGACAGCGATGGATGAGTCCATCTGAGCCGGAGCTTGGCTTGGGAACTGTATTCAAGGCGGAACATGGTCGTGTGCAGTTGATATACCCTGCCAGCGGTGAAATGCGATTGTATGCAGCTGACAGTTCGCCTTTGCAACGCGTGCAGTTCGAGGAAGGGCAGGAGATAGAAAATCACGAGGGCCAAAAACGGATCATCCGATCCGTGCAGGAGGAGGATGGCGTACTTATCTATCACGGTGACGGTTGGGAACTGCACGAAGCGCACTTGAGCGATCGCATTAGTTTTCATGGGCCGGAGGATCGCTTGCGGGGTCGCCATTTCGATGAAAATACTTTGTTTGCCCTCCGTCGCCGAGCATTGGATATTACTCATCAATGGAGGAAATCACCGGCCCGCGGCTTCGTCGGCGGCCGAATTCAGCTCATTCCTCACCAGTTGTACGTTGCCCAAGAGGTTTGTTCCCGCCTCGCTCCGCGAGTGCTCCTATCCGATGAAGTGGGATTGGGCAAAACCATCGAGGCGGGCTTGATCATGCATCGTCTTCTGGCAACTGGACGTGTCTCCCGCATTCTCGTTTTGGTGCCGGAATCCTTGCTCCACCAATGGTTGGTCGAGATGCTGCGAAAGTTCAACTTGTGGATGAACATCTTCGACGAGGAACGTTGTGCCTCGATCGAGGCATCAGACTCCGAGGCAAACCCCTTTCTGGACGATCAACTGATTCTCTGTAGTTTGGATTTTCTCGCCAAGCATCCGGAACGCGCCGAGCAGGCCAAGGAAGCTGGTTGGGACTTGCTGGTAGTCGATGAGGCTCACCATCTCGAATGGTCCGAGGACAACCTCAGCGAAGAATACCAAGCGGTTGAGTCTCTTGCCCAAGAAGCTCTTGGCGTCCTCCTCTTGACAGCTACGCCCGAACAAATTGGCCCGGAGAGCCATTTTGCCAGGCTCCGCTTGCTGGATCCGGATCGATATCCGGAAATATCACGTTTTCTGGAAGATGCGGAACGGTATGCGACATTTGCTCCGGTTGCATCTGCCTTGAGCGAGAGCAAGGCGCTGACTGACGAGCAGGTAGCTCTCCTTGATGCTATGCCGGGTCTGGATAGTCATTCCATGAGTTCACAGGAACTTCTTGCCGCGTTGCTTGATCGACATGGACCGGGGCGGGTTGTTTTTCGCAACACCCGATCGGCCATGAGTGGTTTCCCAAAGCGTGTTGCTCATCTAGTTTCCCTGGCTACGGAAAATGCGCCGAGCACATGGCGCAAGCAGGCTGAACGTGAGCTGGCTTTTGATCTAGAGACCACTGAAGCTGCTGAAAGATATAACTTTACCAAGGATCCTCGTATTGTCTGGTTGGGTCAATTGCTTGAGGAACTTGGTGAAGCCAAGGTGCTACTCATTTGCAGGAGTGCCGTAAAAGTTCTTTCGATCGAGCGTGCCCTCGCTCGCCAAGTGCCAGTCAAGGCAGGAGTTTTTCATGAGGACCTCACCTTGGTTCAGAGGGATCGGAACGCGGCATGGTTTGCAGAGGAGGATGGGGCTCGTTTGCTGATTTGCTCTGAAATTGGCAGTGAGGGACGCAATTTTCAGTTCGCGCACCATCTCGTTCTTTTCGACCTCCCCCTCAATCCGGAATTGCTGGAACAACGAATTGGAAGACTGGATCGCATTGGCCAAACGAAGACCATCCATTTGTATGTTCCATTCCTCAAAGGAAGCCCTCAGGAAATTTTGGCAAAATGGTATCATCAAGGGCTCGAAGCGTTTGAGCAAAACTTGCTCGGGGGTCATGTCATTTTTCAGGAATTTGGCACACGCTTGTTGGAGGTGTTGACTGCTGATGGAAAGAAGCAAGAAGCCAAGGCTGAATTTATTAAAATAATTTCGGAAACTTCCGATAGAAAGAAAGATGTATCGGAAAAATTATCTCGGGGCCGAGACCATTTGCTGGAACTTAACTCGAACCGGCCAGAGGTGGCTTCAGAGCTTATGGAATGCATTCGAGAAATAGACGAAGCATTGGAATTGGAAGAATTCATGCTGGAGATTTTCGACCATTTTGGTGTGCGAGTGGAAGATTTCAGCAAACGGACCTACTTGCTTGATGGTCGTGGCGTTACTACCGAAAGCTTTCCGGGCCTACCCAAAGATGGCTTGGTTGCCACCTTCGATCGTGCCTTGGCACTCGGCCGAGAAGACATCGCCTTGCTGACTGGCGATCATCCAGTCGTTACTGGTGCGATGGACTTGCTTCTCGGGAGCGAGCAAGGTAACTGCAGTTTCGGTTTGTGCCGCGATGCTACGGAAAAAGAACTTTTTATCGAAGCTCTTTTCGTGGTGGAAACACTTGCCCCACCCACTTTGCATGCCGATCGCTTTCTGCCGCCAACGCCCCTCCGCGTAGTGGTTAATCAATCGAAGGAACGAGCCACTCTGGATTGTTCCGACATCGAAGATTGTTCGCCTGGCAAACTGCTTGAGAATGGCATGATTCGGGGACAACTTGTTCCTCGCATGCTTAAGGCCGCGCAGAAACTTGCAGAAGAGGATGGCGAAGACCTTGTTGCCGAATCCAAGCAACTGATGGCAAGTGAATTGCAAAAGGAAATAAATCGACTCAAGGCACTCCGAAAAGTGAACGACCATATTCGCATTGAGGAGATAGATCTGCTTCGTGAACAATATCAGCAACTAGAGGAAGTAATCGAGGAATCTCGTGTGCGATTGGATGCTTTCCGACTTATTTGGAAGGGTTTGTCGGAGGATCTGTATATGATCTGATAACCAGTTCTGAACATCAGCCCTCGCCTTGTTTATCTTGGGTGTTCGAGTGACACCCCTTTTCAACAGAATCGAGCATGGCGGCAATATCTCAAAAAATGCCAAGTTTTATAGCAATCAGTCATTCATTTGATTGGTGAGCCTTTTTAACGTTGAATCCGTATTCAGGCCCTTTTCCTGCGCTGTAATTCATTCAGTTCTATTTTCCAGCCAAATTTTACATGCGTTGAGGGTTTTTCTGCATGCAACCAGGATTCTCAACCTACAGAAATTCAAGGGCTTGCGATTGGGTTGATAAATAATTCAAAATAAAACGTATAATTTCTGATATTTTGGCTAATACCTTATTGGAGTACTTCTCGCTTGCGCGTACCCATGCGAACGACATATATACTTAATCGCCCACGTCATACCACATGACCCATTTCACTTCATCCAGCGAAGAAGCTTTGTTCTTCAAGCAAATCAGCCATACAAATTGTTTGGCTAAGCTGAATGCATAATAGGATCTGTACGTTGTTCCGAATTCAAGATGTTTCCAAATCGGTGACCCCAAGATCTTTGGGAAACCTTGGATCTTCCTTCGTTGTTCTCCGGAACTTGTTTGCTCCTCTGTCCTTTCTCCTTGCCCTGTCACATTTGGGGGCGGCGACCTTGATCACTAATGTCACGGCGACATCCAATAACGAACTCATATCCCCAGCCAGTGACACGGTCAATTGGAGTGGCATGAGCTCAACCCAAGGTGACGAAAATGCCGTACAAAATACTAGCGACCAAGATATGTGGACTCCGACGAACTCGACGTCCTACATCCAATGGGATTTTGGTAGCCCCAAGCCAGTTGCCCGAATGTTGCTTTGGCAATTCAACTTTGCCAATCGAGCCATCCAGACGGCAAGATTGGAGCATTCCATCGATGGCACGACCTGGACCGATTTTTCAAGCAGTGCCCCTGCGACCTGGCCTCAGGCAACCAATGCCGCGAATGACCGCACTGTGGTTGACTTGCAAAGCCTCGAATTCACTGCCCGTTACGTCAAACTGACCTGCCTCACTAGTTATGGTCCACTTTGTGGAGTGAGCGAGGTGCTTTTCTGGGAAGAGACCGGTTTGCGTCCTCTCGTTACCGTTGCTTCCCCTACCTACTCTTTCCCAATTCCCGTTTCCTTGACCTTCCGCCAAGATGGGTCCGATCAAAACGTCACTGGTTTTGATATCAACGACTTGAACGTTACGAATGCCACCGCGAACGATTTCACGGGATCCGGTCATACCTACAGTTTCAATCTTACGCCTAGCACCGATCCTGCCACCGTTACCCTTTCCATCCCCGCCGGCGCAGCCATCTCAGATGGCAATGCATCCTCCGCCAAATCCCTTGCCATTTCCTTCATCTCCTCTGGATCGGGTACTCCGGTTGTCACGGGACCTTCCCTCGTTGTTGGTAATCCCGGGCTATCCGTTTCATCGACCTACACCGCCGCGGTGACCCACGTTGCCTTTCCACCCACTTGGTCAATCACCGGCACCTTGCCGGCAGGACTGGATTTCAATGCCAGTACCGGAGTCTTCAGTGGTATCCTTACGGGAACCCCCGATTCCAATGGGACTTTGGCCAGCATAACCTTGAATTCGACCAATGGTTATGGCACCACTGCCAAGCCCATCGACGTCAAGCTCTATGCGGTGCCTTCTTCGATCACGGTTTCGCCCACCAGCAATCCTGGTTTGTATGGAGCCACTTTCAACGGGGCGGTTAATGATGCGAGTGGCACCGATTGTTCGATAACGGTATATTTGGATGAAACTGACAAGGGAACGGATTCCGGGGCTTGGGCCCAATCCTTCTTTCTCGGAAAGTTTCCGGCGGGCAACTTCAGCAAGGAAGTGAATGGCCTTGGCTTTAATACTGAATACGTATTTCGCTTCAGTGTGTCCAATGCCGGGGGAGGTGTGATCTGGTCAGCCCCAAGTTCCTTCAGTACCTTGTCCGGGATTACTTTGCCGGTATTGGGTGACATCAATGCTTCCCAACCAGCTAAGCTCACTGCCACTCTTACTGGCAAAATCACAGCCACCGGAGGGGAGAATCCTTCCGTTACGCTTGTTTGGGGGGATGAGGACCGGGGCACCAACCTTGCGGCTTGGGACACGCAGGTCTCCTTGGGAGTCCAGGGCGCTGGTACTGCCTCCTCTACGGTCACCGGTCTTGAGATGGGGAAAATTTATTTTTACCGCTTTGCTCTCCAGAATTCCGTGGGATCCGTTGTTTCGCAGACCGTGGGTGTTTTCACTCCACAGCCCGAGGTCCCTGTTCCGGGACTTTGGGAGTATAGCTTCAACGGTACCTACAGTGACACCACTCTGGATCCAATTGATGCGGGCTCTGGTTATCTTACCGCTGGGATTCCACCAGTTCATTCCTCCATTTGGACTGCGAATGAGGCTTTTGATTTCAGTGAAGCCGCCATGATGGCGAGATCTCAAGGCCAGTTCGCTAACGATTACTTTGGCATGGCTTGGTCCGGAGCCATCCTAGTGGGAGGATCTTCCCCCGTAGCCGCTGGTGACGTTTCCTTTGGCACCCGCAGTGACGATGGTTCCGTGGTTTGGATCGACCTCAACCAAAACGGTTCCTTCGACGATGGTGAGATGGTGGTTGATAACAAGGGTTTGCACGGCAACCAGAATCGGGTTGGCACAGTCACTTTGGCCGATGGCAACTACATGTTTGCCGTGGGTTATTACGAACTGACTGGTGGGGCTTACATGGGTTTGCGTTGGAAGCAGGGAGTCGAGACCAATTATGACAACATGGCTTTCGTGAATCCCGGCGCCAATCCGGGAATGTTCGTCACCGCGCCTACTTTTCCAGCCAAGAGTATTACCAGTGCCTCCACCGCAAATGGAATAGTAGGTGTTCCCTTTGGCTTTTTAATTACCACCAACCTATCCAACCCACTTTTCACCGCCTATAATTTGCCCGCTGGCTTGTCATGCAATCCAACTTCCGGAGTTATCAGTGGAACACCAACCGGTGGAGGGGTCTATTCCGTCACCGTGGCTGCCACGGGAACATCGGATACCGTAATTGATACGCTGGTCATCAGCATACCGCCTACTGCCGCATCCATTAGTTCTTCGCCTGCCGCCAACGTAGCAGCGAGCAGCGCCAAGTTGTTTGCGGAGATAACTTCCACAAGGGGGCGTGATGCCAACGTCACGGTTTGTTGGGGTACTGTGGATGGCGGCCAATCCACTTGGCAAAACGAAAATAACCTTGGGATCAAGGGCGTCGAGGGTTTTACCCATGACCTCTTCAGCCTGACTCCCGGCCAAACCTATTTCTTTAGTTTCAAGGCTGATAACAGACCTTCTCCCACCGATGGCACAGGTGGCGTCTCCTGGACAAGTTCACGAAGCTTTACCACTTCCGCCACACCTGACCCTCCGCAGCTAGGCTCAGTCTATTCAATCTACGACGTCACTTCATCATCGGCCAAGCTCAAGGGCTCGCTTGCCCTCACTGGCGGAGCCGACGTGACCTATTCCTTTCATTGGGGTGATAACGATGCCGAAACCAATGCCACGGCCTGGGATCACGCCATCACTTTCCCCAACGTTCAACCCGGCAATCTCGATGCTGAAATCACCACTGGCTTGTCGGCTCCCACCGTTTACTATCTGCGGGTCTCCGCCAGCAATTCAGCAGGAACCACCTGGTCCGATGAAACCCTCGTCTTTAGTCCCGTTCATTTGGTGACTGCCGGGATGATTACCACTTATACCGGCCTGGAGTTGTGGTTGGGGGCCGACACAGGGGTTTCGGGCACTACCTGGGCCGACCAATCAGGTAAAGGCAATGACGCCCTGAAGCATGGGTCCCCCACCTTGACGCCAGCGGCCTTGAACGGCTTGCCCGTTATGCGTTACAGCGGCGCCAACGGGGAGTACCACAGCTTCACGAACATGACCAACATACGTACAGTGTTCTGGGTTACGAAGCGCGCCGCAGGCAACTACTCTTTCATTTTGGGGGACAACAACCAATATCATTTCCACACCAATACCAACCGGTTCTTTCACACCAATCACGTCAGCCCCAACGTGGTCAGCGGGGCCCTTGCCGTTAACGGGACGGCAACGAACGGACAGACCACGAACGTTCCATCCGTGATGTCCGTGATTTCCTTGCGAACCACCGGCGACGTGGAGGCTTCCTCTTTCTCCAGCGATCGCAATATCGGCGGTCGTTACTGGAACGGTGATTTGGCTGAGTTGATGATTTACAGCGCCGCTCTTTCTGACGCCGAAATCGCTGTCGTCGAGGGTTGCTTGGCCTGGAAGTACGGCTTGCAGGGAGACCTTGATGCCAGCCATCCCCACAAGTCCGCCGACCCATCGCCTCTCGTCCCATTTGGCATCTCTAGTTCCGCCACCGCCGCGGCGACCGCCAATATGCCTTTCCATTACCAAATTACCGCTAACAACGATGCCACTGGCTACAGCCTGCACAATGCTCCGGCTTGGCTTAGCTTGAATGGGTCAACTGGCGAGCTTACGGGCACTCCCTTGTCGCCTGGCATTTATAAATTTACGGTAATGGCATCGAGTTCCCAAGGTTCGGCTGTCAAGGTTTTGACTGTCACGGTGGCTGACTATTCGGCTTTCGATTATGCCATGGACGTCACCCCCGCCTACTCGGGCGGCAGTGCGTTGCTCAATCAAAAAGTACTCGTTATCTTGAGCGAAACGGATTCCGCGCTCAAGGGGCTTGGTTTCCGCCACAGCCAATTTAAATATGCGGCTGCCGATCTGCGCTTCCTCAGCCAATACGGAATCGAGTTGCCCTACGAGGTCTTGAGTTGGGACCCCTACGGCGAATCCAAATTCCGTGTACTTGTCCCCTCTCTTGCTGCCGGGGACAAGCTGGTCATGCGCTGGGGCAATGCGTCCGCCATCGCCCCTAACTATTCCTTGAGCGGCGCGGATTGGTCGGGAGGCAATGTTTTCTCCAATTTCCGCGGCCCCCCCACTCCGTTGGGTGACTCCGTGATATACGGCAAAGTGGGTTTGACTCTCTCTCTCCCCTTGGAGTATGCCGGCGGCAACATCCAATCCTATGCTGCGGTCGGCTTGCCTCCGGGTCTTTCCCTTAACAACGTAACTGGTGAAGTTAGCGGTACGCCCGTTGCTCAGGGAGACTCACAAGTCACAGTCACAGTGGTTGGCCAGAACGTGGCCGGTGTCGTCAAAACTTACGTCGGCACTCATGTGTTCAAGTTGATTGACCCATCGGCTTTTCCATTCAGGATGGATTTCGTCCTGTCCGGCTATGACGGGAATTCCACCTTGGCGAATTTTCCGGTATTGGTTGAGCTGCACGAAGGATTGGCCAATTTCTCTTATGGCACTTTCCTTTCGACTAGTGGTGACGATCTTCGTTTCTTTGCCTCAACGGGTCAGGAATTAGCATATGAAATAGAAAACTGGGACGTTGCTGGTATTTCCCGTGTTTGGGTGAAAGTGCCGCAAGTGTCGGGAAGCGATACCACGATCACCGCTTCATGGGGCAATGCGCTCGCTGCCAACTCTCCAAGCTATACCAATGACGGCAGTGTCTGGACGAATGGCTACGCGGGCACTTGGCACTTCGCCACCATGCCATCCGATAGTTTGCTGGACTCCACCTCTTCCGCCAACCATGCCTCAAGTCCGGGAGTGTCTCTTGACGCCAATGGAAGGATAGGCTCGGCCGCGAAATTCAACGGGGGGGCTGCCGCTAAAGTGAATTATGCTTCCAGTCTTAATACGCCTCAATTCTCGATTAGCGCTTGGGTCAAGAAATCGACCAGTTCGACAGGAATCAATGGTTTCATTGGCACAGGGTATCACCAATCTCCCAACGCCGGTTATTTCAATAATATAGAAACCCTTCGAGCCCTCACTCCAAGGGCTTCACCGATTTTGTCCTTCGGTGAACCCGATAATCCTGCTGCCAACGGGTTTTACTTCAACACGGACAACGACTTCATTAATGCCGGTATTGGTATTACTCGGAATGACCAATACATGGATCTTTGGTTGGCCGACTTCAATGTTCCGGAAACCGGAAATTATCGTTTTCGCATGGATCAGAAAGACGATTACGTCACCATTTGGGTGGACTTCGACCAAGATGGTGTGTTCGAGACCGCAGGAGATAATGGAAACGAACTATTGGGTGGCCCCAATAATTTCAATTCGGCTTATTTCCCCCTCGTTGCAGGCCAAACTCACAAGATTGCCCTCGCACATGGAGAGGGTGGAGGCGGTTCGAGGTTTCGGGCTTGGATGCAGACGCCCTCGCTTTCCGATCGCGTAATTAATCCGTCGGATCCCGCTCAGAATGGCCTCTTTACCAGTGTCCCGCCTGCCTCCATGCAATTCGCGGCGGTCACCAGTCGTGACACAACCGCCGGCACTGGGTACGGGCTCTATGGGCAGAACGGCAAGTTTCAGTTTGGTACGGATCCGGGAGGGAACGTCAATCCGGTGGCCGATTTCGTGGATGATACTTGGTACCATCTCGGGGCGACCTATGATGGAATTAGCAAGCGACTCTATCTCAACGGCGCTCTCATTGGAAGTGAAGATACTGCTCTCAACGTAAATCTTACTTCTGATTTCAGCATTGGAACGCTTTGGACTGGTTTGGTTGACGAGTTGCGCGTTTCCAGTGGCGTGCGTTCGAGCGATTGGATTCATGCGACTCACGACAACCAGAGGCCATCCTCCGATTTCATCAGCTATCAAGCAGTGGCCAGCCCCCGTGTATTCACCTCTCCGCTCACCGTGACTTCCTCCGCAGGGCAACCCTTCGATTACAACGTCACCGCAATTGGATCTCCTCTTTCCTATGCTGCCTTTAATCTCCCTGGTGGTCTCCAGTTCAACGCCACTACTGGAGCGGTCACGGGAACGCCCACCGTTTCAGGTGTATTTCCTGTTTCCCTTATGGCTTACTACGGAGATGATGATGGTAACTTGACGGATTTCGATTCGCTCCCTGACGTCATCGGCTCGAACGATACCAGCAATCCAGAGCAACAAGTGATCCTGCAGTTGACCGTTTCGGCCAGAGTCCCAGTTATTTCAACTGACGAAGCAACTGCAGTGACGGCCACCTCAGCTTCCTTCAATGGTACGATCACGGATGACGGAGGTGACGCCCCCACAGTTTTCATTTATTACGGCACTTCAGATGGAGGCACCGAACCCACCGCTTGGCAAAATGCCCTTGATATTGGTCAGAAAGGGCAGGGTGCCTTTGGTCACGTAATCGGTGGACTCACCCCTGAAGCCACCTACCATTACCGTGTGCGAGCCTTCAACTCAGCTGCTCCCGGCGGTGTCTGGGGGACTGGTACTCACGTGCCTGGTACCAAGGCAACGGGAAGCATTGAAATTACCGGTGACCCCAATGCTGGACCTACCCGCGATGGCCTCTTGGGGGAATGGCTTTTTGACAACAACAATACCACTGACACCTCGGGCAATGGATATGATGGCAACGCTTCAGCAAACGTTGTTTTCACCGGGGATACTCCATTTGGTTCAGGCAGGTCCGTGAATCTCAACAACGCCGGCTATATATTCGTGGATGATGGCACGGCCAACCAAAGTGTCTTTGATTTGGATACTCTCACAATTTCATTTTGGGCCAAGGAATGGCCCCAAGATGGTTGGGGGGCCTACGTCACCAAGCGAGGTGAGGGCGGGCAAGGCTACCAAGTGCGCAAGCGGGGGAATGAAGCAGCGAGACTTTCCTGGACGCTGCGCGGGCCCGGCAACGACGACTGGGATGCGACTGTCAACGACACCGGCCAGTTCAATGCCTGGGTACATGTTGCCACCACTTTTGGAGGAGGGGAGCGCAAGATCTACATCAATGGCGTCCAGAAAGGTTCTGAAAGTCGTGGGGGAAATATTAATGACACCAACTCGATGCTGGCTTTTGGTTGCCGTGACAACGACGGCAACGCTGCCTTTGCTCCTGCTGGATATTCCAGAGCCTACATGGATGACGTCCGCATCTACAATCGTGTGCTCAATGCCAACGAGGTCGTCGAACTTTCTGCCATCAATCGACAGATCGTCGTTCCCTTGCGGTCGGGCGGAAGCATTGTCTACATAGGCGGCGCCCAAGAAAACCTTACGCTCAATCCCCCTGTGTGGAAGAGTACTGGGACATCTGCCGAGATCGCGGCATCGATCAAGGCATGCATCGAGGACAACGATGGTCATAACGGAGAAATTGTCGTCGCCAGTCCTTCGGATGGGAATTTAGTTCTTACCCAATCAACAATAGGTGTTTTCTCTTCTGCAATTACCGGCAATTTGGGTGGTCAGGATCCTGGTTACTTGGCAGGTTTCTCCGGCGGAACACCTGACAGCGAAATCTCCAAGACCTTCACCACCACGGCTTCGGTCTTGCCCGTGGTGGCCAATGGTTCGGTCAGCGATCTTACTCGTACCGAAGCCACCCTGACCGGAAAAGTGTCCTACGTCGGAACTGGAACCGTGACTTCGGGTTCTCCCATCTTCAATGCAGCTAGTTACCCGGGACTAATGCTTTGGCTTGATGCCAACGAGACGGCTACGCTTGACAAGGGGCTCACCCTCGGTGCCTCAGGCCCCCCGGACACCAATGATACAGTAGGGTTTTGGGGGGATCGAAGTGGGAACAATTACTTCGCTACGCCTTATGCCGCATCAAGTAATAGAGAACCAATGTATCTTGGAGCAGGATTCAATGGCAAACCCACCATTCAGTTTGATGGTGTCCGTGACGTTCTGTTGGTTCAGAACCCCGCTGCTTTCGATGATTGGGATGTAATGACTGTCTTTATCGTCTCCCAAGGCAACAACGTTGGTAACTGGCGAACCTTGCTCTCAAAGAATGGGGTGGATACAAACGAAGGTTGGCTTTTCGGACGCCGCACAAACAATGATTCGCGCTGGTTGATCCGTGGCACCAGTGGTGGGGATGAGCATCGTTATACCAATGTCACCATAAATTCTCCGCGCGTCTGGTCGCTGGTTTATGGAGGTGGAGTGCGGAAAAGTTTTTCAGATGGAACCCAGAACCAATCTTCCTCTGATTCAGGTTCTATCGGACTCTCGCCCAACAGTCCTGTGGCCATTGGCGCAAGGGTCCCCTCCGCAGGTACTCCCGAGAGTTATGCCAAGGCGATGGTTTCCGAGGTCCTTATCTACAAGAATGCCCTGTCCGATTCCGAGCGCTTGAAAGTTGAGGGACACCTCTCCCAGAAGTGGGGATTGACTGGGAACCTGAACGCATCTCATCCCTACAAGACCTTGGCCCCTGACTTCAGTGATCCTGCCACAGGGGTGGATCTCACACTTTATTGGGGTTCCACCGACGGTGGCACCGATCCAACTGCGTGGGAGCATACCGTACCTCTTGGCAATTATTATGCGGAGGTTAAAGAAAACGGTTTTTGGGGTTATGGCTATCCTGCTGGGGTAGGCAAGCCTCTCGCTTCCGTTAATGAGAGCTATTTGAATAATATCGAGAACTTGCGGGCCATCACGCCGGCGGGCATGGCGGTAGTTACTGGAGAACCTAACAATCCGGCCGCCAACGGATTTTTCTTTGATGGTGATAACGACTTCAGGAACGCTGGCATCGGTATTGCCCAAAACGACAGTTACATGGATCTCTGGGTTGCTGACTTCAATGTTCCGGAGACAGGCAATTACAAGTTCAAGATGGACCAGAGAGACGATCGCTTGGCCATATGGCTGGACTTGGATCAGAATGGCGTTTTTTCCGCAACCGGCACTGCCGGTAATGAGAAGATGGGAGGCAATCAGAACTTCACTTCGGGCGACAAGGCGCTCGTGGCCGGACAAAATTACAAGATTGCCTTGGCCCACTTGGAGTGGGGTGGTGGATCCAAGTTCAGAGCGTCCTTCCAGTCACCCTCCCTATCCATGCGCGTGATCAAACCTTTGGAAGCGGCCCAAGATGGACTTTTCACGATCTCCAAGCTCTCCAACGGCAAGCTTGCCAGCGAGCAGATCAAGATTGAATCAGCCCTTGCTGGCCTCGTTCCAGGCAGTACTTATTACTATCGTCTTTACGGAACAAATTCCCAGGGTAGTGACTGGGCGATATCCACCGCATCCTTTGTTGTGGAAAAGAATCTGAGCCTTTCCGCCGGTTCGCTTTCTTTTAATCTCGATGGCCCAATTCCAGCTTGGAACACCAGCGATGGATCCACTGGTTACGGTGAGATCGTTGCCACTAGTTACGTCGACGATCAGGGGAACACGATAAGCTATGAGGTAGCTAAGTTTGAATTTGATACTCTCAACTTGGGTGATGGGGTCACCCTGAATTTCACCGGAAAGAATCCGCTGCATCTGGAAGTTTCCGGTGATGCTAGCATTCTCGCTAACTTGAATCTCGATGGATACGAAGGCACCGACGTTGGAAACGATAACTTGATGGGGCGTCTCGGCGGTGGACATGGTGGACATAGGTGGAAAAATTCCTCCGATTCCTGGACTCCCGGCGGTGGGCCTGGTAATCTGACTTCCTCCTCTTCCTTTAATTCGGGAGGAAAGCCATTTTCAGGATGGGTCGATCCCGGGCTGCCAACCGGGCGTGAGCCAGGTGGAGGTGGTTACGGAGGTCGCGGAGGTCGCTCGGAGACCAATGTGGGAACCGGACAATATTCCGCGGTTTTGCCCGGTGGCCAAATTTATGGGGACGTTAATATTACCCATCTCTTGGGTGGTTCAGGTGGTGGTGGTGGCAACGAGCGTTCCGGTGGCACTGGCGGCGGCGCCCTTAAAATCGTTGCCGGTGGTACTCTTACAATTGGTGGTGACATCCATGCTATCGGTGGAAAGGGTGGCGCCCGGCCCAACGAGGCGCAGCGCAGTGGTGGCAGTGGTTCCGGTGGAGCCATTTACTTGAAGGGCGACCATGTCGTCATCAACTCCGGAGCGGCAATTCAAGCCGACGGCGGAGCCGGTGCCACGGGTATCACCAACGGAAACTCATATGCAACGGACGGTGGTGGCGCTGGTGCTGCCGCAGGTGGCGGTGGTCGCATTTACATTGAGGGGGTTACCAGCTTGGTGAATCATCAGAGCGCCACCCATGATAATATTACTGCCAATGGTGGTCTCAGTGAGGGTGCCCGTCATGGTGATAACGGCACAGTCAAAATTGTTCGACCACAAGTGACTGAACTCGTTTTTACAACCGGTGACCTCACAATCGACACGGATCTCGGTGCCATAACCCACTCAGACGGATCCTTTTTGGCCGGAGACGTCACCGAACATACTTTTCTAGCCCCCGACGGTTCGAATTATGCCTACAAGGTGTGTACTTTCACCGCTGACCGCATAGATCTTGGGGCCGCGGTCACGGTTACGCTCAGGGGCAAGGCCTCGCTTTCCTTGCGCACTCGGAACCATGGCGAAATAAACATTGCCACCGACCTCTTGGCTGATGGAGGCAGCGCCACTGACAATACAACTGCTGGCGTCGGAAAGCTGGGAGGTTGGGATGGCGGCTCTATAAACTACGATGGTACTGGTCCAGGCAAGGGCAGGAATCGCACCCAATACAGCCTTGGTGGAGGCGGTGGTTATGGTGGTCAGGGCCAATCCAATCATTTGGGCACGCATGGCTTGATATATGGCGATTCCTCTATTTCGGATCTTGTTGGAGGTTCCGGTGGAGGTGGAGGTAATAATAGACCAGGCGGCGCCGGTGGCGGGGCCATTGAATTGTTTGCTCATGGGTCCGCTCCATTGACCATTGCCTATGGAGCCAAGATTTCAGCCAATGGTGGAGACACTTTCTCGGGCGGCAATGATGGGGGAGCCGGGTCGGGTGGCTCGATTCGCTTGGTCGGTGGCTCAATTGCCAACAATGGTGTTTTGGAGGCCAAGGGTATTGCCCCGGTAGCCGATAAAGCTGGTGGTGGCGGCCGTATAAGTTTCCACAGCAGTGGCAATGTCCAAGTTGGGTCCACCAATGTTTCCGGCGGGCAGGAAGGCATTTTGGCAGTGCTTGGCACTATGGCCGAGATAACGGACATGAATTACACTTCAGGCATCCTTACCCTCAACTCTTCTTCTGGTTCCTGGACACATAGCAACGGCGATCATGGGCAGGGCGTGGTCACTACGCATGTCGATCAAAACAATCTCGCTTATGGAATCGCCACTTTCACCTTTGATTCCATTCACTTTCCCCCTTCATTGACCGTTGTTCTCGAAGGTTCCAATGGAATTGTCCTCAAGACACGTAATCATGGCAATATTCAGGTTGGAACGAATCTCAACGTAAATGGCGGCAACAATGTTTCCGGTTGGGTGCCGGGCATGGGTCGAGCTGGCGGTCAGGATGGCGGATGGAGAATTGAGCCAGGCAAAGGGCACGGTAGAGGACGAGACAGGGTATACCTGAATGACGGAGGAGGCGGTGGCTATGCTACGCCGGGTGGCGAATCCGAACCTGGTTACGGTGGCGTTTACGGCGAGGAAAGCCTAAATCATTTACATGGTGGATCTGGCGGCGGCGGCGGTTCCAATTATGGCGGCGGCGCTGGCGGCGGCGCTCTCTCTCTCGAGGCCGATGGCAACGGTACTGTCACCATCGACGCAGGTGTAGTCGTTTCAGCTAATGGAGGTGTCACGAGTAATATCAATGGCGGCGGCGGCGGCGGTTCCGGAGGCTCTCTGCGCTTTGCCGGACGCTCTATAATAAATAATGGCACTATCGAGGCAAAGGGCGGTCATTTGGGCAATGGTGTCTATGCCGGGGGTGGAGGCAGAATAGCATTTAATTATAGTAACGACCTTATCACTGGAACAGTTGATGCCGGCGGGGGCACAACCGTTGAAAATACGCCTCCCATCATTGTTGGTGAACTCAATGCCACTGTTGCTTACACTAATTTAAATTACGCTACTCCTATCACGCGCCCCGAAGACCTCATTGGATATTGGACTTTTGACGAAGCCGCGGGCAGCATTGCTTCCAACTCCGGCACCGCGGGCAATGCCCATAATGCCAACCTTTTGAATGGAGCCGTCTTTTCAACCAGCATCAAGAAATTCGGAGATTCCGCCCTTTATATTCCACCTGGAAGCACTGGGGCCTATGCCCAAGTGACTACAGTTTTGCCTTTGGGCGGCGATATAACGAAGGCTGATTTCACGATCTCCACCTGGTTTAGAAATCTGTATCCCGTCGGCGTATGGAGAACATTGACACGTGGTTCCAATCGCCATCATCACATGATAATCCAGAATAACTCCAACAACGTTGGCGTATACGCAAACAACAACGGCAACTTCAGAGACACGGGCGAGTTTGACCTTCCTTCAACCGACTCACAAAACTCCTGGCACCACATTGCGCTTGTTTCCGATGCGACCGCCAATACAACGAAGTTTTACCTGAATGGTCAGTACAAGGGAGATTCCGATCGTCCCACCGGCGATAACGTCTATGCAATTGGAAACTATCAAGGTGGCAACCAACGCTTTGCCGAATACTTGGATGACTTCCGGGTTTACGGCGCCGTTCTCTCTGCAGCCGATATTGCCGCCATTCATGCTGAAGCTCCAAGCGGGGCATCTTCAGCTGCCATATATACCGTAACGGCCCAAAAAGGTCCCATCAGCTATTCGGCCTCTGGCTTGCCTGCCGGATTGTCGATTAATTCTAGCACTGGAGCCATCTCGGGAGCCACCACAACCCTGGGAGACCACAACGTCACGATTACGGCTTCCAATCTCTCTGGTTCCAGTGCCCCGCAAACACTCGTTCTCTCCGTGGTGCCCAACCGACCTCTCTTGGCCGACTTGAACGCCAGTTCCATTGGAGGTACCACGGCAGTACTGGATTTCCAATATGTGGACTCCGGTGGAGATAATGCTCAGTTGCATGTTTTCTACGGTAGCAACGATGCCAACCAGACCGTTGCCAATTGGGACTCAAACGTTTCTCTCGGCACACCGTCCACTGGGACCCGCACAGCTTTGCTTTCCGCCCTTTCCACAAGTACTCAGTATTTCGTTCGTGTTCGCGCCCTGAACTCCGCGGGCGCCACTTGGACCTCTGATCATAATTTAACCACAAATGCGGTATTGGGGCCCCCCGTTGTGATGACCACCAGTCCCACCTCAATTGGAACCACCGTCGCCACCGCTCAAGGCAACTTGCTTTCTTTCGACGGCGCAGATCAACCTACGCTAACTCTTTTCTACGGAACCGAAGACAATGGAACAAACGACGTCGCTTGGGATCAATCCGTGGTCCTCGGGTCGAAGCCCACTGGTAGTTTCAGTCACTCCCTGACGGGACTTACTCCGGGCACCCGTTATTATTATCGTTTCAAGGCAGTTAATTCCGTTGCAACTAGCTACTCGTCCGCCGCTGCTGATTTCGTCACCATTGGATCTGCCGCAGTCGCTGCTCTTCCAGCAACTAATTTGACTACCGTTTCAGCCACCATCAACACGAAGGTCACTTCCATCGGCGGCTTGACTTACCGTACTGGAGCACCGTTCTCCAATACATCTATCTCGGATCTTATCATGTGGATGGACGGCAACGATCCGAATGGCGATGGCATTCCCGAAACCACTACTGCCAATATCAATACCTGGCAGGACAAGTCGGTTGATGCTCGCCACTTCGCTTGGAAACGTGGTGACCCTCAGTTTCAAGCTAACGTATTGAANGGCAAGGGCGTNGTTGACTTCGATGGGAACGATGGCCTCGGACAGAATGACAAGACCATGTACAACGATACGTCCAACGGTTTCACCATGTTCGCNGTCTCCCGATACGATGGCACCGACAGTGAGCGCGTAATTACTTCACTTGAAAACTGGAACTGGTTGTTTGCCGGGCACGGACAATATCAC
Source organism: Opitutia bacterium (assembly GCA_002716045.1). GTDB lineage: Bacteria > Verrucomicrobiota > Verrucomicrobiia > Opitutales > Seribacteraceae > UBA2993. The sequence goes on along the minus strand of PAZC01000031.1, from coordinate 18,669 downwards.
ACCCGCATCGCCCACTTCAACGGATGGCTTTACCAAGGTCCCAACTTGGAGCAAGATAACAACGACTGGCACATTTTCGAGGTAACTCACACTAATAACGACAGAGGCAGTGTTTGGTTGGATGCAGTTAACCTTCTTGTCAATGGAACCGGTTCGAACAACAGCAATTGGCGCCCCAAGAGGATGCGCTTTGGCGGATATAGAACTGGCGGGCAGGAAGAGTCTCAATGCCAGATCGCCGAGTTTCTGACTTTCAAGCGCGTCTTGAGCGAGGAAGAGCGCCTCAAGGTGGAAGGTTATCTCGGCCAGAAATGGGGCCTCAGTGATGCAATGTTCGATGGTTCTCATCCTTACAACTCGGTTGACCCCTTTTACCCGATACTAAATCAAGGCGGCGAACCCGTTGCAGTGACCTTTTACTGGGGCGATNACAATGCCAGCAACGTGGCAGCCAACTGGGACCACAATCACACGGTGGCCGGAACTCATGATATTGGTGTGGTCTCGCACGAACTCTCTGGCCTGAACAAGGAAACCACTTATTATTATACTGCCAAGTTATCCAATCTTGGCGGTGATGTCTGGAGCCCCGTTCAAACCTTTGTTCCAGCCAATACTTTGTTGGGGAAAGACACGTTGCCAGGTCTTGTGCTTTGGCTTGATGCCGCCGACGTGGACGGCAACGGCTTTTTCGACAGCGTACCGAACGGTACCTCCCTTGCCACTTGGGTGGACAAGTCAAACACTGCAGCCGACGTCAAGCAGACCGTCGCGGTCAACCAGCCCATCTACAAGCCCAACCAGTTCGGCGGCAAAGCTGGTGTCCGCTTCGATGGCGATGGCGACCATTTCTTCATCAACGGATCCATACAAAGCAACCCAGGTGACATTACCGTGTTTGTCGCATCCAAAAGGGACGCTCAGGGTGGCGATTCCGGAGCTTACCTTCTGGATGAATCAACTTGGAACTTGGACGCCGGATCAGGCAACGATCCGTATGCCCTCGACATTGCCAGTTACGTTGGTTCCGGCAAAACACTGACCAGTGTCAAGATCGGTAAGGATGGCACATCTTCCGGTTATGACTTTTCCGGTGATATCGCTGAGATTCTCATCTTTGACCGGCTTCTTGCAAATGAAGAAAAGCTTAAGGTGGAAGGATATCTCGCTCATAAGGCAGGTCGTCCGGAATCCCTGCCCGGCAACCATCCCTATAGAGAGATTTCACCCATTTTCGACAATGCGCCCAAACTAGTCTCAAAGGGTTACAATTTGAAAGCGGGCGTAACCTTTGTGCGACCTGCAGATTTGGTTGGCCATTGGAAATTCGACGAAGGAACCGGAATGGTCGCAGTTGATTCCAGTNCATCTTCGAATAATGGTTCCCTGAGAAACATGACAGCGGTCGACTGGGTAGATGGCAAATTCGGCAAAGCCTTGGACTTCGATGGGGGTAACGATTACGTTCTGATTACCGGTTACAAGGGAATTACGGCTTCCGCTCCCAGAACCATGAGCGCATGGATCAAAACACCAAAACAGGATGCTGGNATNCTCTCATGGGGNAATGACGCAGCCGGTCAAAAATGGATTTTCCGCACCCAAACCGGTAATGGAAACCTCGGAGCGCTTCGNGTCGAAGTGAACGGTGGATATCGCGTTGCCAACCAAAACGTAGCAGACAATCAATGGCATCACGTGGCAGGTGTTCTTCCTGACGGCGTAACCAACATTGACCAGATACTCTTCTACGTCGACGGAGTGGCCGAATCCAGTTACTCTGGTGTCGCCGCCGCNGCAATAAGCACTGCNTCGGGCTTGGATATGCGTATCGGCACCGATCATTCGAATCGTTACTTCCAAGGTATGATTGATGACGTCCGCCTTTATAACGCTGCCCTTTCGGCAGCTGAGATAAGCTCTATCTATGGTGGCGGTGGCGGAGACGACCATACTAATCTCCTTGGTTACGCCGGCCTTCCCTTTGACTATCAGGTCGAAGCCATTCGAGGTCCAACCTCCTTTGTCGCGAGCGCCGAATTGGCTGCCAAAGGTCTCTCCTTGGACGCTGCCACAGGTAAAATCACGGGCATACCCAATACCTTCGGTGACTTCAATTGCACGATTACTGTTAGTAATTCCAGTGGGTCGGATGAATTGGTCTTCTTCTTTAGCATAATAAAGGGCACCCGCGAAATTACTTGGGACCAGGATTTGACTGCTTTGACCTATGGGGCAGCCCCGATTCAACTGACAGCCTCTGCAACCGGTGGTTCAGTAACCTATGTTTCCAGTGACCCAAGCATTTTCGATATCAATGGTACCGCAATCCTGTCACCCCAAGTTATGGACGGGCTCGTCCACTATTGGGCCTTCAATGAAGGTAACGGATCCAGGACCGATCCCTTCTTTGGCGATGCGAATGGCACGCTAGGCAGTGGAGTCACTTGGGTGGAAGGCAAGTTCGGCAAGGCTATTCAGTTCGATGGCTCCACCAACGCTGCCAGCACCGTTACCTTTGCCGCCGGTGTCGGAGACGTCGGGGACAAGATCTCCATTTCCGTCTGGGCAAAGGAAAATGCGGCAGGTGGGCGACTGGTTTCGAACAAGTCGGGTTCTGCCAACGGGGGATATTCCTTGTATACGGCTGGCAGCAATACCAAGGCCTATTGGCGTGGTTCCAGCAGCCAAAGTAGAAATACAAACGTCACCGCTTCCTGGAGCGCCGGCAACTGGCATCATCTCGTCCTTACGGTAGACGGAGGGGGTACGAATAACTCCAAGCTTTATGCCGATGGCGTCTACCGAAACCAAAACACCATTGCAGCGATCACCAACGGCAGCACCGTCCTTACCTTGGGTAAAAACCCGCCGGGCGGCAGTCGCTTCAAAGGCATTTTGGACGACTTGCGCATTTACAACAAGGTGTTGCTCTAATCCGAGGTCTCCACTTTGTTCGGAAATGGGCAAGGCGATTTCTCTGGTTCGATTGCGGGGTCTTCGGCCATTGTGAAAAATTCAGGGACTGTTACCTTGACTGCCCATGCCCCGGGGACTGGTGCCATGCTTGCGGCTGCCCCCGTGTCAAAGGTCTTCACCGTCTCGAAGGCTCCGCTGACCATTACCGCGGATGACAAGATACGCAACGTGGGCCAAGCCAATCCTCCTTTTACTTATTCGATTTCAGGACTTGTCAATGATGACAACGAAACTACCGGTCTCACCTCAATCGTCACCCTTGGCTCGGATGCAAACGTATCCAGTCCAGAGGGTAGTTATCCGATTGTGCCTGCAGCTACCTCTGAGAAATACTTGGTCACCGCTGTCAATGGCACCTTGATGGTCAGTGACAAGACCCCCCAAACGATCACTTGGGGACAGGATTTCTCCAATGTGTCGATCAACCAGTTCTTCGATCTTAACGCAACCGCCTCGTCCAACCTTCCGGTGATCTATACCACCAACAACCCGGCCGTTGCCGAGTCAGCGGTTTTCTCCCAAGGCAACCTGGAGGCTTGGTGGAAGATGGATTCGACCGTAGGCACCACCGTAAATGATGCTTCCGGTCAGGGAGCCAACGTGCATGACGGCCTCTTGCAGGGCACAGATGGAAGCTCCTCTTGGGGTAGTGGCAAATTCGGCAATGCCCTTAACTTGGATGGCCTCGATGATCATGTCTTGGTGTCCGGTTATGCTGGAATCACAGGCACGAGTCGTAGAACGATTTCTCTTTGGTTCAAGACATCCGTTGATAATCGCCCGCTACTTTCTTATGGCTCTGCAGGCACAGGATCGCTCTTGAAGCTTTCCTTGAGCTCCGGATCTGTCGTTCTTGACTTAGGTGGCTCCACCTTGACTGGTGGAACCGGGCTGGCCGATGGGAACTGGCATCATTTGGTCATGACAATGCCGAGGGACAGCTTGGTTTCCGATGCCAAGCTCTATTTGGACGGAACCTTGGCAGTTGCGGGCAGTGGAGCCACTGCCATCCAAACAAGCGCTTCCAGTTTCCTCAAGCTTGGTTCCGACGGTTCCAGCTATTTCAGCGGACAACTGGATGACGTGCGATTCTACGCAGCCGATTTAAACGCTACCTCCGTGGCTAAGGTTTATGGCGCCGGCGTGGGTGATTTCAATCGTATCCAAATCAAGGGTCCTGGCACTGCTGTTATAACGGCCAACCAGCCTGGCAATGCCAGTTTTGCTCCAGCCATGAGCCAGACGAGCCAGTTGAGTGTAGGGAAACTTGATCAAAGCATCGCCTTTGATCCCTTGCCCAACAAATCCGTCGGCGACTTCAACTTTAATCCCGGAGCAACCGCCAGCTCCAGCTTGCCAATCAGTTATGCCAGCTCGAATCCATTAGTGGCATCTGTCGAAGGTTCCCCAGGCAGTCAGACGATCAAGATACGATCAGCTGGCACAACTACGATTACTGCTACGCAAGCAGGAGACACTTCCTACCATCCCGCTTCCAGCGCCAGCCAACTTCTATCGATTGGCTACTACAAATTGTTCAGGGGAACCATTCCTGGAATGGCTCTTTGGTTCGATGGACATAACGTAGATGCCGACGATACCCCGGATAGCCTCGCTGATGGTTCCGTGATTTACCAATGGAGTGACGGTTCCGGTAATACCCGTCACGCCGTCCAAGGCGATACCGCGAAAGCTCCCGATTACCGCAAGGGATCATCTGCTCTCAATGGAAAGGGAGTCATCGGGCTCCCCTTGAGCGCCAGTACCTTTGATCTCGGAGTAGTTGATGGCGTTCAGACGGTTTTCGCGGTATTCAAACAAGATGGTCCGAGTGCCCAGACCAAGTTTCTCGGGGGAGACTTTGTAACTACCTCTTTCAACGGAAGCATTGCCTTCCAGAGAGAAGGAGGCGTTGGTTTGATCGACTCATCTGTCTCCACTTCTTCTTTTCACGTTGCCACTTGGCAAGGCAAGGCGGGTGCATATGACCTTTACGTCGATGGTTCCAGCAAAGGCTCCAGTTCGGATCCTCAGCCTCTTGGGGGATTAACCAAGGTCGGGAATGACTTGGTCGGAAATTTGGCTGAGATCGTGGCTTATGATCATGTAATGTCGGGTCCCACTCGCCAAAAGATCGAGGGCTATCTTGCCCACAAGTGGGGTTTGGTTGATCAGTTGCCGACGGATCATCCTTATAAGGTACTAATGCCTGCTTTTGGAGGTGAACAGGAACTCTTCTTCCAACCCTTGCCCGACAAGGCAGTGAACGAAACCTTTGAGTTGTCGGTGCTTTCCAATTCCGGTTTATCCGCATTCACTTTTGACAGCAACGATTCCACTGTGGTGTCCATTTCCGGCTCCACGGTCACTACCCTGAAGGAGGGCAAGGTTACCATCACCGCTTCCGAAGCGGGCAGCGATCATTGGTTCCCTGCCACCGCTTCCCAGGAACTAATCGTTACTGCCACACCAAGAGCCAGTCAGGTAATTGCCTTTGGCACCTTGCCAAACAAGACAGCCTTGGATCAACCGTTCGAATTGAATGCCACCGCCAGTTCCGGTTTGCCTGTAAGCTATACTACGTCGAACCCCGCGGTAGCTACTATTTCAGGATCCACCGTTACCATTCATTCCCAGGGGTTGACCAGCATACTGGCTTCTCAGGACGGGAATGAGAGCTACAACCCTGCTCCTTACGTGGAGCAGGATTTGTTGGTCACAAGGATAAATCAAACCATCAACTTTGCTGCCATCCCTCAACAGATGCTGGCCACGGGTGGTTACGTTCTCGAGGCAAATGCCACCTCCGGGCTCGCCGTATCCTTCGTCAGCAGCAATCCGGCAATTGCTTCTGTGGCCGGCAACATGGTTACTTTTGTCAGCGGCGGAACGGTTGATGTCACAGCCAAGCAATCCGGTAATGCTGTTTATGAGCCTGCCATCGACACCGTGAGGAGCTTTACCATTATCGATGTGCTAGCCGGCAGTCCTCCGACGGTGGTTCATCCGATTCCGGATGTCTCGGTTCTGGAGGACGCCAATGATAGCTTGATCGATTTGACGAATGTTTTTGATGACGAGGACGATGACAATGCCTCGATTACAAAGACAGCTGTTTCAAGCGATACCTCGTTAGTTACCTCCGTGGTCAACGGCAATACACTCACCTTGGACTATCAAGCTGATCAAAACGGTACTGCAACGGTTACTGTTACAGCCAATTCCAATGACCTCACGGTGAGTGATTCCTTCCTTGTGACGGTGACTAGCGTGGATGATCCGCCAGTGGTGAGCGGTCCCTTGCCCGACCTCAATGCTACCGAGGATGCTCCAGATGCTCCAATCGATATAGCCAGCGTGTTCCATGACGTTGATAATTCCGATGCATTGATCACAAAGACAGCTGTTTCCAGCAATGATTCCTTGGTCACGGTTTCAGTGGCAGGCGATTTATTGACCCTTCACTTTCAATCCAACCAATCAGGAAGCGCGACAATCACATTAACAGGTACCTCCAATGGGCAGACAGTCGATGATGTCTTTACTGTCGTAGTGGACGAGGTGGACGATCCACCCGTGGCAGTTAATTTCCTTCCTGACCTCAACGCGACTGAAGATGACGCCAACGTAACCATCGACTTGGCAAATCTTTTTGACGATTTCGATGACGACAATGCCTCCATTACCAAAACAGCAATCACCAGCGATCCCGCCTTGCTTGCTGTGATGGTGGATGGAAATAACCTGACGATTGATTTTCTGGCGGACCAAAACGGCACCGCGACTGTCACTGTGACGGGGCATTCGAATGGTAACACGGGCGATGACGAATTCACCGTGAACGTTGCTCCGGTGGACGATCCGCCGGTTGTCGCCAATCCAATTGCTGACTTCACCGTGTNGGAGGATGCCAATGATACCACGATTGATTTGGCAAATGTCTTCCACGACGTTGATGACGACAATGCCTCGATCACAAAGACGGTGATTTCAGGCAATACTTCGTTGGTGGCCGCCTCAGTGAGTGGAGACGTTTTGACACTCGATTACCAAACCGACCAAGTGGGAACCACCAGCGTCATGGTGACGGCCACTTCCGATGGCCAGACGGTGGCCGACGTCTTCATAGTGACCGTGAACCCAGTTGATGATCCACCTGTGGTTGCCAATTTGCTTCCAGACGTCAATGCGACGGAGGACGATCCCGACCTGCTGATCAACTTGGCAAATGTTTTCAATGATCTGGATGATGACAATGCCTCGATCACCAAGGCTGCGACTTCCGGCGATCCCTCTTTGCTCACCGTTTCGGTAAGCGGTGACCTTCTGACTATCGACTATCAACCTGATCAAACTGGGACAACCAGTGTCACGGTCACAGCCAGTTCCAATGGTCAGACGGTTGATGACGTCTTTACGGTGAACGTCAGCCCGGTGGATGATCCGCCGGTGGTTGCAAACCAGATTCCCGACGTTTCAGCTTTGGAGGACGCGAGCGACACGCTGATCGACTTGGCGAACGTTTTCCACGACGTGGATGATTCCAATGCTTCGATCACCAAGACAGCGACCTCCAGCACCCCTTCGCTGGTAGTGGTTTCGGTCTCTGGCAATACCTTGACCTTGGATTACCAGTCGGAACAAAACGGCGCTGCCAGTGTCACTGTAACGGCCACTTCCGACGGGCAAACTGTCCAAGATGTTTTCGCCGTCACGGTAACCCCTGTCGACGATGCTCCCGTAGTTGCCAACGTAATTCCCGACGTCACCGTTCTGGAGGACGCCAACGACACGCTCATCACCTTGACCAATGTTTTCCACGACATTGACGATGACAACGCCACCATCACTAAGACAGCAATTTCCGCCAATCCCGCCTTGGTCACTGCTACGATTGTCGGAGATGTACTGACCTTGGATTATCAGGAAGACCAAAACGGCACCACCACGATTACGGTTGCCGGTTCCACCAACGCCCTTTCAACAAATGACGTCTTCAACGTGACGGTCACCGGCGTCGACGACGGCCCCGAAGTGGCCAACCCAATTGCAGACGTCGCAGTGAACATCAACGATCCCGACACCAACATCGACCTCAGCAATGTTTTCGATGACGTCGATGACATCAATTCATTGATCACCAAGACAGTCGTGTCCGCCGATCCTTCCCTCGTTACCGCATCGATCAGCGGGGATATTCTCACCTTGGATTATCAAACTGATCAAAATGGGACTGCAAACGTCACCGTGACCGCCACCTCCAATGGTAAAACCGTGGATGACGTCTTCAGCGTTTCGGTGACCGAAGCAAACGTGCCCCCCGAGGTGGCNAATCCAANTGCANACATAGCAGTTGATGAAGATGTATCCCCTGCNGCGANTGACCTTTCAACCGTCTTTAACGACGTGGACGACGACAATGCATTGATTACCAAGGTCGTTGTTTCCAGTAATCCTTCCCTCGTCACCGCCTCTGTCACTGACAATGCCTTGACCTTGACTCTTCAAGCGAACCTTAGCGGGACCTCCACCATAACCGTGACCGCGACTTCCAACGGCCAAACGGTGGACGACGTGTTCGAAGTCACCGTTTCTCCCGTAGACGATGCCCCGGTTGTCGTCAATGCAATCGCTGACCTTTCCGTGCTCGAGGATGCCAATGACAGCGAAATCGACTTGGCAAACGTTTTCAATGACATCGATGACGCCAACAGCTCGATCACCAAACTCGCGACTTCCAGCAATCCTTCTCTGGTCGCAGTTTCCGTTACAGGGAACACCTTGACCCTCGATTACGGCGCGGATCAAAACGGCACCGCAACAGTTACAATTACAGGAAGTTCCAACGGTTTGTCGGCGAATGACGTTCTGGAGGTCTCGATCTCTGGTGTGGATGATGGTCCTTTTGTGGCAAACGCAATTGCCGACCTTACTGTGCTCGAGGATTCCCCTGCATCCACCCTTGATCTCACTAACGTGTTCAATGACTTGGATGATGACAACGCCTCGATCACGAAGACCGCGGTTTCCAGCAATTCCTCGCTTGTCACTGTCTCGGTAAGCGGAGACGTCCTGACATTGAATTATCAGGCCGAGCAGAACGGTACGGCCGTGGTAACTCTAACCGGTGCCTCAAATGGCAAAACAGCGGACGATTTATTTGTCGTGTCGGTCACTGGAGCCAACGATCCTCCGGTCGTGGCGAATGCTATTGCGGACATANCCGTGGACGAAGATGCCGCCAATAGCACCATCGATTTGGCCAATGTGTTCAATGACTTGGACGACAACAATGCATCCATCGTCAAGTCAGCCATTTCCAGTAATGATTCTCTGGTCACTGTAACGGTGAACGGTGACATCTTGACGCTCGATTATCAGGCGAACCAGTTTGGTTCCGCTGCCATCACCGTATCCGGCACTTCAGGCGGACAGACTGTNGACGATATCTTCGAGGTGACGGTCGCGAGCACGGATGATCCCCCGTCTGTGGCAAACGCAATCNCCGACTTCACNGTGCTGGAAGATGCGAATTCCACTTTCATCGACCTCGCTAACGTGTTCAACGACTTGGATGACGATAATGCATCCATCGCAAAGTCGGCTACCTCCAGTGATGATTCCTTGGTCGCTGTCTCTGTAAGTGGCAACCTCTTGGCCCTCACTTTTCTGGCAGACCAAAATGGCACCGCGGTGGTGACTTTGACCGGAACCTCGAATGGCTTGTCGACAGATGACCTCTTTGAAGTGACTGTCACTGAAGTCAACGATCTCCCCGTGTTCACCAGTTCTCCGAGTACCACGCTCAGCGAGGATTCCAATTATACCTACTCCATAGTCGCAACCGACGCCGACGCCAGTGACTCCCTGACGATTTCCGCCATTGGTTTGCCTTCCTGGCTGACCTTGACCGATTTAGGTTCCGGAGCAGCCACCCTCTCGGGTTCCCCTTCCGGCCAAGTCGGAACACATCCAGTCTTTCTCATGGTATCCGACGGTACCGCATCCGCTACCCAAAGTTTCACCATAGAGGTAACCGATGGCGCCCCATCCACCGATGGCTACACCGCCCTGGCGCTCGCATCCGATTCCATTGCTTCCTCCAATTGGTTTCATTCCCAATGGTTCGGATACTTTTTCGACGATGGCGATGGTTTCGGTTGGGTTTATCATCAGGTTCATGGGTGGATTTATCCTGAATTAACCAACGACGGTGGCCTCTGGTTTTACGATAATGGAATGGAAGACTGGCTCTGGACTCATCCAGGGATATATACCGATGGCGTAGCCCATTATCTTTATTCGCAAGAGGATCGTCATTGGACTTTCCATAACCCGGAAACCCAGAACCCTCGTGTCTTCTATCATTGGGCTTACATGGAATGGCGCAACGAAGGCACCGTCGGCGTTACCATCGAAGCCTCGGAAGGTGGCGACGTGTCGGGTTCCGGACTCTATTCCAAGGGAACCAGCGCTACCTTGATCGCCACACCTGACGCAGGGTACGTGTTCGTCGCCTGGAGTGGAGATTTTACTGACACCTCTTCTTCCACCAGCCTTACAGTGGATAGTGAAAAGGTCATTACCGCTACCTTCCGCAAACTTACAATAGAGGAAGTCGTTGACGTTCTCTTTGGAGACGGAGAGTCGATTGACCATTCTCACGACCTTGAGGCCATGCAAACTCTGGATGCGCTCTTCGGTGACGGTGATTTGGACGTCGATGCATTCAAGAAGTTGTCCGCGGAGCAAGTGGTGGACTCTATCTTCGAGTGATTCTATCCGCTATCCCTTTTTCCATGGGTTCTTCCTTGTTCCGATCTCAATGTTTGGAAGCCAAGGAATAATGACGGTTTTCATTCCTCAATCGGAGTATCTAACTTGTCTCAATCACCCAATTGGAACAGCGGTCGCCTGACCGGTGGCTGGCAGCAGGGAGTCAATGCCTTTTACTACGGCTTGGGTTTCAGCGATGAGGATCTTGAGCGAGGTCAGGTCGGCATCGGTACACCGCTGCTTGAAGGCAACCTGTGCAACCTGCATGCCCATGAATTGGCCAGCAAGGTAGCGGAAGGATGTCAGCAGGCAGGCCTTGTGGGCTTCCCCTTCGGCACCCCCGGAGTAAGTGATAATATTTCCCAAGGACACGAGGGGGGCAACGGCAGCCTTCCTTCACGCAACCTGATAGCGAATTCCGCGGAATGCGTGATCACGGCCCATGGCTACGATTCCCTCGTCGGCCTGCACCACTGCGACAAGAATGGCCCCGGTTTCGCCATGGCCTTGGCCCGCACTAATTTTCCTGGCCTAATTGTTTCAGGAGGCAGTATCCAGCCGGGGTGTCACGAGGGGCGCGACGTCACTATCCTCGACGTCTACGACTCTCAGGCCGCAGCCAACGTCGGGAACATGAGCAAGGAGGAGGCCAACCAGATCTTGCGCAAGGCCTGTCCGGGGCCTGGCGGGTGCGGCATAGCAGCGTCCTTCAATACTTGGGGCATCGCCATGGAGGCTATCGGACTGATGCCTCCCTACAGTAGCTCGATTCCCGCGGATACCCCTGCAAAACGCGAGGAATGTCTAGCTGTCGGTTCATTGGTTCACGGCCTTTTGGTCAACGATTTGCGGCCACGTGACGTCCTGACAAACGAAGCCTTTGTCAATGCGACGGTGGCCATTGCTGCGGCCGGGGGTTCGACCAANGGTATTTTGCACCTGCTAGCCCTGGCCNGCGAGGCTGAAGTATCCTTTGGTTTGTCTGACATACAGGGTATACTCCGTTCGACCCCGGTGATGGCTAATTTCGCCCCACGTGGTAAAAGAACCATGGTTGANCTGCATAATCTGGGAGGAACGCCCCTGTTCCTCAAACTCTTGCTCGATGCAGGCTTGTTGCATGGTGACTGCATTACCGTGACCGGCAAGACGATTGCTGAGAACTTGTCCGGTGTCCCCGGGGCGCCTGATGGTCAGGACTTGTTAGCCTCAGCGGATCAACCGTTCAAGGCTCATGCCGACATGCAGGTTTGTTTCGGCAACCTGGCTCCCGATGGCGTGGTCTTCAAGGTGTCCAGCATGAAGAAGACTTCCTTCACTGGATCCGCCCTTTGCTTCGATGATGCTCGAGAAGTGTCCCAGGCTGTGGAAGCCGGTAAAATCAAACCCGGTATGGTTGTCGTCCTGCGCTACCAAGGCCCGGTGGCTTGCGGTATGCCCGAGGTGCTGGTGGCCACCGCTGCGCTCGCCCTGCCCGAACTGGATGGCAAGGTGGCCTTCCTGTCCGATACGCGGGTTTCCGGTGTGTCACACGGCGCTATAGGCGTGCACTGCGCTCCAGAAGCAGCGGTGGGTGGTCCGATTGCCTTGATCGAGGATGGTGACGAGATATCCTTCGATCTCTTGGCTGGCGAAATCACTTTGCAAGTCAGCGAGGAGGACTTGGCCACGCGCCGCAAGACATGGAAGTCGGCCAAACCAGACTATGAGTCGCGTGGTTATTTGGCCGATTTCAGCGCCACTGTGGCCCAAGCTAATTTTGGCTGCGTCAGCCGAGCTCATTATCCGGAGTGCGAACATGACGCGTAAATACTTTCTCACCCTCTTTGCCGNTGGGCTTTCGGTCTCGGCTCTTGGCGAGGTCGGAGATCCGCAGATCAAGACCGACCATCCCTGGTATCCCGGGGAGCTTGCCATCTCCACCTTCGATCGTTTGTTCGCCACTCAGGCTGCCATGTACCAACGAGTCACCGGTCGACGGGTGCAGTCGGACGAGGACAAGGCGCTTGCTTCCTGGTTTTGGCGTAACACCCACTACTGGCACGCCGAGGCCGGTCGCCGCGACCTCTGGGGCGAGGGATTGAATCAGGGAAAGGACAAGCGGTTGCGCGAATATTGGAATGGGCTTTTTGGATATGGTTTCGGGCTTTGTGGCACGACCCANTCCCAATGGACTGCGGAGCTCGATCATTTGCTGGGACATGCCCGGGGACGTGGGGTCGGCGTGGCCGGACACAATTCATTCGAGGTGTTTTTANGTGGCGGAGCCTATGGCGAGGNGCAATGGGCTTTGCTGGATCATGACTTGTCGACCGTCATATTCGACGAGTCCGGTCGTCGCTTGCTCGGCATCGCCGAGGTGACCAAGGACGTCGACCGCTGGATCAATCGACGCTACAAGCCGAATCGGCAACGCGGATGGTTGGTCTGCGGACTACATCCCAGCGACGGCAATACCTATCGTAAGTATGCCGTGGCCGAATATCTCGCTGGCTACGCTGGTCCGCCGCCCATGCTTCGTTTGCGGCGGGGCGAACGGATGCGACGTTATTTCGAGCCAGGTCTGAATGATGGCAAGACCTTCGTGTTCTGGGGGCGCAACTACAATGCCAGCGGAATACCAGGGCCCGAGCGTTCGCGCACTTGGGTCAACCAGCCGGACAAAATGTTGAACTCCAAGAACGGGACGCCACATCGCAATGGGCAGGCCCGCTTCGCCAACGTGGAATACGTGTACGAACCCGATTTCACCGGCGGCGACTACCGCGAAGGCATCGTCGGGGAAACGGCCGACAGCGTGACATTTTTCTTTCAAACGCCGTANGTCATCGGAGCAACTCCCCCTAACGACAAGCCTTGGGGAATCTACGACAAGGGCTGCCGCAATGGATTGATCCTGCGAGGCAAGGCAACTTGTTCCATTTCCCTTTCCTTGGACGACGGACGCACCTGGTCGCAGCCAAACGCATTCAAGGATGGCCTCGACCTGACGGATTTGGTCAAGGGACGATCACACTATTGGTTGCGCCTAGGAGCGGGCGCAAGCCAACTACGTGACGTTAGCCTGACTATTCGCACGGTGTGCCAGGTCAACGTCGCGGTTCTTCCTTGGCTCAAGGACAATGGGACGACTATCAGCTACGAGGCATCCGGCAAGGAAGTGCGTTCAGTTGGTCCCGAACTGAACCGTGCCCAAAGTTACCTCAGCGCGGGCGGATTCAACCAAAAGGAAGTCACTTTGGCGATCAAGCCGAACAAACCGGTCGTCGCGCTCCATGCATCCGCTCACGTGGCATCCGGCAGTCCACCGAACCCCAAGGTGCGCTATCACATCGAGTATAGCTTGGATTCGGGAAACAGCTGGATTCCCATCGTCNANGGTCGGGCCATACCAAGACGCGGCGACGAACCNGGTGANTTCTGGTCGCAAAGCTTTTCCTACGGCTCATCCGCCATGCGGGCTCCGATCGGCCAAACCATCCTGGTCCGTTTCCGCAACGATGGCGGTAAGCGCTACCTGCGAGCCGAAGCCCACTTGATCCAAGCAACCAGCCAGCCGGACCCGGTTAAGGTGACCTACGCTTGGACCGATGCTTCCGGCGCCCATCAAGGCTCTCATGTCTTTGACAGAAAGGGCGACTGGCGCCTCGCCACAGGCAAGCAGGTCCAAACTCGCTGGGTGCAAATCGAGCCTGTTCGTTAGTGCGTATACCTGCCAGCGCTCACTCGCTTCGGTTGACAGGGTTTCATTTGACGAATTCATTACGGCAGGAAATGCTNCTTGCTATGAAACNCACCGTTCTCCCCATCTTTTGCCTCCTGTCTTTTGCTGCTTCCCTTGCCGCAAAGGAAAAGCTCAACGTTCTCTTCATCATATCGGACGACCTCACCTCGACTGCGTTATCCTGCTACGGTAACAAGGTCTGTAAGACGCCCAACATAGATAGCTTGGCCGAGCGGGGCACCCGCTTCACCCAAGCTTATTGCCAAGGCACCTACTGCGGACCGTCAAGGGCCAGCTTCATGTCGGGGTATTACCCGCATGCGACCGGTGCGTTGGGNTATAAGAGCCCTCGTCCNCAGATAGGCNACCGCGTTACTTGGTCCCAGCACTTCAAGAACAACGGCTACTACGCCGCCCGGGTCAGCAAAATCTATCACATGGGTGTGCCGGGTGGAATAGAACAGGGAGGACACGGCTCCNACGACGAAGCCTCCTGGACTGAGCGGTTCAACAGCAAGGGCCCTGAATGGCGGGCTCCCGGCAACGGCGAAACCTTGCAAAACAATCCCGATGGCAAGAAGCCTGCCGTGGGTGGCAACACCTTCGTGGTGGTGGAAGCCGACGGTGACGACCTCGTGCACTCAGATGGCAAAACCGCAAAAAAAGCGGTGGAGCTCATTCACCAGCGCAAGGACAAGGACGAACCATTCTGGTTGGGCGTCGGCTTCGTTCGGCCGCACGTTCCATTCGTCGCTCCGCGATCCTATTACCCGCCCTTCAAGCCTTACAGCAAAATGATCCTGCCGCCGAAAATTCCCGGCGACTGGGGCGACATCCCCAAGGCGGGTATCAATTACTGCACCAGCTCGAACATGAAGATGGATATTCGCCGCCAAAAGAAGGCGGTCGGCGGTTACTATGCTTCGGTCGCTTTCCTGGACGCCCAGGTGGGCAAGGTCCTGAAGGCCCTCGACGAGGCCGGTCTGCGCGACAACACCATCGTGATCTTCACCAGCGACCATGGCTTCCATTTGGGCGAGCACGACTTCTGGGCCAAGGTGAGCCTCCGCGACGAGTCCTCCCAAGTGCCGCTCATCATAAGCGCCCCGGGAAAGAAACCAGCCGTCTGCAACTCCTTCGTGGAGCTTCTCGACCTCTATCCCACTTTGGCCAGCATGTGCGGGCTGGAATCCCAGAAACGCCTCCAGGGGAAGGACGTTTCCAAGATGCTGGACGACCCCACGCACTCCGTGCGCGATGCCGCCTTCTGCGTGGCCCCGATGCGCAAGGGATTCCTTTTGCGGGAGAAGGATTGGTCCTACATTCAGTACGGCGAAAAGGCGGAGAAGGGAATCGAGCTCTTCGACATGCAGAAAGATCCCAAGCAATACCATAATTTAGCCAAGAAGAAAGAATTTCAGCCCGTGGTGAAGGCGTTCAAGAAGAAGCTGGCGGCCAAGTTGGCGGCTGTGCGCGACAACGATCTCCGCAAATCGAAATGAATCGCTCGCTCCTGCTCCTTTCCTTGCTTTTGGCCTCGATTGCTCATGCCAAAAACAAGCCGAACATTCTGTTCATTTACACCGATGATCATTCCCATCGCACCATAAGTTGCTACCCCGAGGCCTATCCTTGGGTGAATACGCCGAACATCGATGCCTTGGCGGCCAATGGCGTGCGCTTTGCCTCCGCCTACGTCGGCACTTGGTGTATGCCCTCGCGGGCCACTTTGTTGACGGGGCATCACCAGCACGGGGTCGAGAGCATGCGCATGGAGGGCAAGTATCCCGGCAGTGAATACGATCCCGAGAAGTGTCCCTTTTGGCCCAAAATCTTTCGGCAGCATGGCTACCAGACGGCCCAAGTCGGCAAGTGGCACACCGGCACCGATACCGGGGCGGGACGCGACTGGGATTTCCAGAAGGTGTGGAACCGTCCGCGCTATCCGAATAACGCCGGCAACTATTACAAGGACCAACTCATCGAGACCAATGGCGGCAAGCCCGTCATGACCAAGGGGTACTCCACCGATAATTACACAAATTGGGCGGTTGACTACCTCAAGGGAGAACAACGTGACCCGAAGAAGCCATGGTACCTCTGGGTGTGCTACGGGGCGGTGCATGGGCCATTCACCCCCGCCAAGCGTCACCTCGAAGCCTATCCCGATGCCAAGGTGCCCATTCCCGCCGATGTTTTCCCGCCCCGTCCCGGCAAGCCGGCTTTCATGCAGGAAATCGCCCAATGGTACAAGGGGGACGATGGTTTGCCTCACCTCAAGGGCCGTCGGCGCGCCACGGGACAGCAAAGTCCTGGCAGGGGCATTCACGGCAGCGACTTGCACAGTTGGTTTCGCCAATACCAACAGGGCGTGCTGGCCCTTGACGAGAGCGTCGGCAAATTAATCAAGACGCTCAAGGAAACCGGGCAATACGACAATACTTTGATTCTCTTCACCGCCGATCAGGGCTTTGCCTGGGGACAGCATGGCTTTCGTTCCAAGGTGGCCGCCTACGATGCCACCATAAGATGTCCTTTCATCTTCTCGATGCCTTCTCAATTGCCCACCGGGAAGACCTGCGCCTCACCCGTCAGCGGAGTGGACGTCGTGCCCACCTTCTTTTCCTTTGCCGGCATCGACTTGCCATGGGAAATGCATGGTCGCGACCTCTCGCCTTTGCTGAAGAACCCCGAAAAGGCTAAGAAGCGTTCCGTCCTGACGGTTTTCACGGGCCGCAAATACGGCTCCGATACCAATGTAATACCGACTGACTTGAATGAATTGCGCAAAGTCGCCCAAGTGCCGTGGTATGCTTCCCTTCACGATGGCCGCTACAAATATATTCGCACTTTCGAGAAGGATGAGATCGAGGAACTCTACGATCTTCAAAAGGATCCCCAAGAGTTGAGCAACCTCGCCTTGCTCAAGAAGCATGGCGGCCGAGTGCTCGAAATGCGCGCCCAAACCATCGCCGAACTGAAACGCACCAAGGCGGGATTCGTTGACAACTTGCCGCCAACCGGAACCGACAAGCGGGCCCGCTAGCGACCTTCGGCTAATTTCATCAGGCGCAGGCTCAGGGCTTGCTCGAATTTTCCGTTCCTGGGCTCTCCGTTCTGTAGAATGACGTAACCGACGCCGTCCTTGAGGCGGTATTGCATGATGGTAGATACCCCTGGATCGCTACCGTCATGGCCCATCACCTTGTCTCCACCGAGTTTGTCGAAATACCAGACAAGCCCTTGTTTCGAGTCGGCTTTGGGGAAGGCGACCTTTCGCATTTCACGAACGGTTTCCGCTTGCAGTACCCGTTCTCCGTCGAGTTGTCCGTCCCCAATGAAAGACAGCAGGAAACGCGCAAGGTGTGGAGCCGTTACCCGCAAGGTGCCGGATGGGAAATCAAGGTATCCATGGTGGCCTAATGGTTTGAACACTCCGGTTTTCTTCCTGAAGCCATAGGGCATGGCGATCTTTGTCTGGTCCATGTCTTTCAAGCGAAAGGAACTGCCCTGCATGGCGAGCGGCTCGAAAATACCTTTTTGACAAAGCGTCTCGAACGGCACCTTTGCCTTGGCTTCGGCCAAGTAAGCAGCCAGAGCCACGCCCACGTTGCTATACTGGCTCTTTTCCCCGGGAGCCCATGAGTAATAGCTTTTCTTGGCGCTGTAGTATTCTCCCATGGGCTGAAGATAGGCGGCCAGGGATTCGCCCAGTGGCTTTGGGAAGTCGCCATTTTTGACCCAGGTCTCTTCCAGCAGGTTCCAGTTGTCTCGTATGCCGGAGGTGTGGGTGAGGAGATGTTTCAGGGTGATCGGTATCTTCGGGTGCTTGGGGTTCCGGACAGGGAAAGGGAGGACTTCGTTAACGTCGGTGTCGAGCGAGAGTTTGCCTTGCTCCACCAGTTGCATCACGGCGCAGGCAGTCACGGGTTTCGATACCGAGGCCACCTGAAACAGGGTGTCGTTGGTGACGGGAACCTTTTGCTCGCGGTTTGCCCAGCCGTATGCTCCCGTCCACAGTACCTTGTCTTTCTTCACCACCGCGGCTGCTAGCCCAGGCACCTTGGCTTCCTTCATTCCATCGAGGATGAAGCGATCCAGCTCGCTTGGTTTTTTCGGATTCGCTGCCTGAGCCGGAGATGAATTACCGTAAGTGAAAGCAAACAAGGCGAGGCCTGCCACGAGGAGTG
>PAZC01000030.1 GCA_002716045.1 Opitutia bacterium | reverse complement strand
GTGGAAGAGCGACCATCGAGATCGCCGGCTATTCTGCGCAGAGCGTTCAGGTTTTGCCTAAGAGTGGCAGGACTCGGCTTTTGATAGCGCTGATAACGTGATTTGCCCGCTTTCTCGTAGACCTCCTTGATCCGCTCCAGGCTGGCTGCCGTTCGGCGCGCCTTGCTGTCGTCCACTTTGTCCCAACGACCGGAGTGCATATCAGCCTTCAATTTCTTTGCTCGGCGCAGGGCCACTGTCTTGTCGGTAGTGTTCAGGCAACGCTTTATCCGCTTCCCCTGGACCATGATGCGGGTGTAGTAATTCGAACCCTGTTTGAAAACGCTAACCTTGGACATAAAACCTCCCCATCATCGAAATAATTGACTTATCTTCGAAAAGGGTAGTCCGAAAAGAGGCAATGGTCAAGAGCTAGGGGCCAAATTAGGGCCACTTTTTATGGATATCCCTGTATATCGACGTTAGCCCATGTTACGCTCTGTGACTCCAGCGAATCAACAGCAATGCCTTTAATCATGCGGATCAAAGAGAAAAGATCCGCTGTTTCCTGCTGGTACCGGGCCGGGGACTCGAACCCCGAACCAATTGATTAAGAGTCAACTGCTCTACCAATTGAGCTAGCCCGGCAACCAAGCAAAGGGGACAAATAAATAAGTAGCGGAGTAAAACGGTCAAGATTGGAATGTGGTGGGGAGACAGGTATCCCGAAACGAAAAACCATTGCCTCCGATGGGCGAACTGCTAGAAATTCATGGCCATGGCAAAGAAGGTAGATTCGAGGGGTAGCGTTCAAGCCCACTTGTTGGGGGCCGGCATGATCCTGGCCATTGGGTGCTGGCGTGTGCTCGCTCCGGGAGGCGACGAGTGGAGCAATTTCTCCCCGTTGATGGCCCTTTTCTTTTGTGGGGCGGTCTACCTGCGGGGCGACTGGCGCTGGGCCATACCAGCCTTCGCCTTGATCACTTCCGACCTGATCCTGAACTACCGCCACCTCGGAACACCAGTGTCGGCTGACTGGTGGATGGCAGCCAACTACGGGTGCTACGCCTTGGCCTTCGGGCTCGGAATCTGGGCGGCCAAGGGGAAGTCGTGGGCCAAGTTGGGCGGCGGACTGGTGGCAGGCTCTTTGCTCTTTTACTTGATCACCAGCACGGCGGCTTGGGCGGTTAACCCGGCCTACTTGCAAAGTCTTGGCGGCTGGTTCCAGGCATTGACCATCGGCGACCCTGCGTACCATCCACAGGCATGGACCTTTTTGCGCAACTCGCTTGTGAGCGACTTGTTTTTCGGCGGCTTGTTCGCGGGTGTAATGGAATGGACCGCGGCCCGGGCCGGAAGCCCCAGCCTGTTGGCCAAGGACCGGCGGCAGGCAACTGCCTGAGGCAAGCAAGATGAAGGCCAAGGATTGGGGAATAGCCGCGTGCTGCCTCCTATTCGTTTTCCCTGCATCATACGCTGAAAAGAACATAACACCGGATCCGCCGATGGCCACTTTTTCGATCGTGGCCCGCGACCCAGCAACCAGTGAACTGGGTGTGGCGGTGCAATCGAAATTCGTGGCCGTGGGATCGGTCGTGCCATGGGCCAAGGCGGAGGTCGGAGCCATCGCCACGCAGTCCTGGGCCAATACGCGCTACGGGCCGATCGGACTGGAACTGCTGGCCCAAGGAAAGTCGGCCGCCGAGACAGTCAAGTTGTTGACCGAGGCGGATCGGCGGAGAGACCGGAGACAAGTTGGAGTGATCGGGGCGGACGGCAACGCCAGCTCCTTTACAGGGAAGGGATGCATGGATTGGGCGGGACACCAGACAGGCAAGCACTACGCGGTGCAGGGCAACATATTGACAGGCCCCGAGGTGGTGAAAGCGATGGCCAAAGCTTTCGAGGAAGCGGAGGGAGACTTAGCCCACCGCATGATCGAGTCGTTACGGGCCGGCCAAAAGGCGGGCGGTGACAAGCGGGGGAGGCAATCGGCCGCCTTGCTTGTGGTGAGGAAGGGCTGGGGCTACTCGGGTTTCAACGACCGCTACCGCGACCTGCGGGTGGAGGATCATCCGCAACCGATCGAGGAACTGGCCCGGGTGCTCGCAGTCCACGAAAAAGTCTTTCCACCCAGAAAACGATGACGGAGGGCTTGCCCCTCTACGCCACCTTCCCCTAGCCTGCTTTTCATGTCGACGCACTTGCTTGAGCATCAATACGGGGACAAGGTAAAGATCCTCAACTCGCCCGCCCTCAACGGACTGCTCGCCCAGTTGTCCTCGCCTGACACAGTGCAACCGCGAATCAACCAACTGCTGCGCCGCCTCTACGGAGCGCTTTTCCGCAGCGTGGTCGACCATGAGGCAAGCATAGTGGAAACCACCACTCGGACCCGCATGGCGGAATATACCGACAAGGGAGTGGCCTCGGTGGCGGCTCCTGACCCTGCTGAGCGCTGGGTATTGGTCGACCTTGCCCGGGCCGGCATGATACCGAGCGAGGTATGCTTCGACTTGGCCAACGAGTTGATCGACCCGGCCAACGTGCGATTGGATCACGTATTCATAAATCGCAAAACCGACGAGAACGAGCAAGTCACCGGCACCCACATGTCAGGGAACAAGATAGGAGGCGACGCGGACGACGTCGTGCTTGTATTCCCAGACCCGATGGGAGCCACCGGCTCCTCGATCTGCGACGCCATAAAGTTGTACCAGAAAGATGTCGATGGCACCCCGAAACGCATTGTCTGCGCCCACCTTATAGTGACTCCCGAATACCTGCGCCGACTTGCGGACGAAGCGCCTGAGGCGCGGGTGCACGCCCTCCGAGTGGATCGCGGTCTGAGTTCCGAGGAAATACTCGCCACTGTCCCGGGCGAGCGCTGGGAGGAGGAACGGGGCCTCAACGAACGCCAGTACATCGTGCCGGGAGCAGGCGGATTGGGCGAGGTGATCAACAATTCATTCGTTTGACTCGACAACTGATTTCGAATGAAGCCACTCTTTCTACTGGAAATGCCAAGTACATTGAGTAAGTTTTTAGGAACAACCCGACAAAAGAAGACATTCATATGAAACGAATTGCCCTTTTCATTTTAGCAGGCGCCCTCGCCCTAACAGGCTCGCTCCACTCCGCCGACCTCGGCGACGAAGCCCAGCCCCTCCAGATCTCCAAGTGGATCAAGGGAAAGAAAGTCAACATGGCCAAGGCGAAGGCCAAGGGAAAGAAGGTCTACGTCGTGGAGTTTTGGGCCACCTGGTGCCCGCCCTGCCTAACCACCATACCACNCCTCACCGAGCTGCAGAAAAAGTACAAAGACAAGGGCGTGACCGTCATCGGGATCAGCGACGAAAACCCTGAAACGGTGAAGCGCTTCGTCGATAAAATTGGAGACAAGATGGACTACGTGGTGGCGATTGACGATGAGGAAGCCACCATGAAAGCCTACATGGCAGCCTATGGGCAAACCGCCATTCCCCATGCCTTCATAGTGGACCAGAAAGGCCGCGTCGTCTGGCATGGCCATCCCATGTCCGACTTGGACGAAACGCTGGAAAAGGTAGTTGCTGGAGAATTCGACCTCGAGGCCGCAATCGAGAAACGCCTCGCCGACAAACGCCTGGCCGACAAAACCAAAGCCTACTGGGAACGAATCAAAGCAGGCAAGAAGGGAGAGGAAACCGATGCCCTCGGCAACGAGTTGCTGAAAGACGGAGCCGGTGACGTCACCTACCTGAACAATTTGTCATGGACCATCATGACGGAGAAGGAGGTCCAGTACCGCAACCAGGCCTTCGCCTTGATATTGGCCAAGGCAGCCTACGATGCCTCCGACGGCGAGACCGGTTTTGTCTTGGACACCTATGCCCGCGCCTTGTACGAGGACGGCCAGTTGAGCAAGGCCCTGGAGATGCAGAAAAAAGCAATCCGGCATGCCAAGGACAATCAGGAAAGAAAGCTCATGCAGGCGCACCTGCAGGAATACAAAGACCAACTGCAGTAATGGCAGCGAGTGGCATGGCGGCGCTCGCAGCCGTGAATTCACTCGTCCTGCTCGACTATACTTTCCTGCTGTTGCATACCGGACTGATCTTCTTCAACTCGTTCGGCTGGGCTTGGAAAAAAACCCGCCGACTGAACCTTATCAGCATCGGGCTCACGGTGTCAGCTTGGCTTGTCTTCGCGCCTTGGTATGGCTTGGGATACTGTCCCTGCACGCATTGGCACTGGGAAGTGAAACATGCTCTCGGTCAAACTGGTCTGCCAAACAACTACCTGACCTATCTCTTCGACACATGGACGGGCATCATCATAACAGACGAATTTGCGGAGCGACTGGCTTGGACCACGTTGCTTCCTGCCCTCATTGTGTCCGTTGCGCTCAACCTGCGCGACTGGCGCAAAAGCAGAGCCAAAGGTGAAGAGAACTAATTCCATTCGTTCCACAAAAGCCAAACGCGCGGTTTTCGAAAGAGGGTCGCCGATAGCTTGAAAATCGATAAAGCTTGCCATCAAAAGGGCAATCATGCGCAATACAAGCCGTTGATAACAAGAAGGTTTACACAACGTAAAACTAATTCGGGAAAGAGATCCAACCCCGTCAATGAATCCTCCGAAAGATAGCAAGACATCACAAAACGAGCCTCGTTGGCTTGCTTTCGATGCCAGCTTGCTGGGAATTATAGCAATCGCCTGTGCCATCGCCCTCCTGATCGTGGCATGCAATCTCAAAATTGATTACTACGATAGCGGAGGCTACCTATCCAACACTCGGATACTGGCCGGCGAAGACATATCCTCGATAGGCCTCACTTACGAGTTTGTTCGTCCTCTCCTGCTTTCTTTCCTATCGGTGCCCTTTGCGGTTCTTCTTTCAGAAAACCTAGCCCTTGCCAGNCACCTATTGCCTTGGGCAATCGCTGTGCTGGGTGGCGCATTTTTCTATCGCTATCTGAAAGTCAACTTGAGCTCAACTTACGCGACCATCGGGGCATGCATTCTTTTCCTCAATCCCCTCTACGCCCATTACGCTACGTTCTTCATGGCAGACATCCTTTCCTGCCTATGCACGATAATTGCCTGTCACTGCCTGTTGCAGCCTCGGCTACAGGAATGGAAATATCTCACTTGGGCAACGATTGCGATACTGGTCCTTTTGTTGGCTCGTTTCAACAACCTGTTCATCGTGTTTGGCCTATTCCTGGCCGCGGCACTGAGCTCGGAAGCGGTCCGCTTCACCTCCAAAACCAAATATGGAGGCTATAATCTGGGCATTGCAAGAATCAACATCTCCTTCAAAACCTGCCTGCGCCTCTGCATTCCTTTCGTTTCGGCGGGATTGCTGACAATCCTAACTTACATGTCAGTAGCCCTGCTCGTTGTTCGGCCAGAAGAAGGGACCTTGTCATATTTGGCAAGCAATGTCGCTCGTGAAATGGGGCCGCAAATCATTTTCCAGCTGACAGCCTTTTCAAATCCATGGCACGAGGACTTGTCAGCGATTTGGTCCATCCTCAATCCGGCCGGCACCCTTCTGGCTGTAGCAGGATTTTGCCTGTGTTGTTACCGCCGCAAGAGAATCGACCTCCAACTAATCCTAGTAGTAATCTGTTACCTAGCTCTAATGAACTGGATCAGACCGCACAGGGAAGCCCGGTATCTATTTCCAATTCTTCCGGCTTTGCTGTACTTCCAGATGATTGCCTTGCAGTTTGGGCTGCAAACTAAGCTCAAAAGAAACCCCTTGCTCATAAAGGTATCCGCAGTTGCCCTATTGGGCGTGTCGCAAGCGTTATCAGTATACCAAACGAAAAAAGAGCTGACATTGCTAAAAGAGCCAATTTACCGACATGANTGGATTGCCAAAACAGCCGAAGATATATCCAGGGAATTCGATGCCTTTCCTGCCCTTTACTGGCAAAACCTCTATCATTCGCTTTACCCAACCACCGAGTCATGGCTCGCCCACGACGAATTTTTCCGTATTCATCAATTTCGTGAAAAACAAGTGAAACTAGCCCTCAAAAAGCCGGTTCTAGGTATAGCACAGGAAGCTTCGTTCAATTGGCAAACATTGATAAATGAGCAAAAGATGACGCCCAACCAAATCAATTTGCCTCCTAGCGAAGATATTCGTTGCATATCTGCATTCCCCGTTGATTCCGTTATTTATTTAGCCAACCCAACCTTCCTGAGCAATGCCTTGGAACTACCTTTGGAATGTCCACCCCTGACCCTACTATTCATCAAGCGAAAGTCCTTTGAGCTGGAATCATATTCGGGTAATCGCTTGTCATACAGAAACTCGGCGAAACCATCGGAGCAACTCACTCTGGACAAGGTAGGCTTAGAATGGCGGGCGGGGAAACTCGGTAACAAAACAAACTCCTGGCATTTTCTGGCGGNTGGCGAACAAAAGAACGAATTCATCCCTCTCTCAGCACAAGTGGAGATCCCCAAGAGGGTGGAGGCCTTGGCGATTAGTTACAAGTTAGTGAAATTTCCAGCGAAGCAATGAATCCGGCTTTTGCAGGAACAAGCTTCAAGAAGGTTTTCGCGCCACAATCAAGCAACTGCTCCCACAGGAAATCTTCCTCTTTTGCTTCAATTTCTTGATTTCTCGTTCCAAAAACCAATTCAAGAGGCGAAATTTCCCCGGCCTCACTCGGTGCTCGCCGTGGGTTTGCTTCCGATCAATTTTTCGCAAGCCCAAGCGACTAGGAATCGAACGCATCAAAAAGATTGGAAGAGGCAAGACTTCAAAAAGGCAGGTATTGAATTCAACCTCGAAATCCAATGATTCCATCTTTGCGATCAATTGGCGGGGTGCATACCTTCGGTAGTGACCCGAGTTGACGTCTTCGATCGACCAGAGACTAGAAAAGGTGGGAACGGTCAGATAAAACCGTCCACCCGGCAGAAGATATCTGTGAATCATTGCAAGAAAGCCATCGTCGTCCTCGATATGCTCCAGTACATCAAAAAGGCCCACCGAGGGAAGCGACCCCTCCCTTATCTTGGCCTCCGCCAAAGTGGCGCAAATGACGGGTTGGATCCCACGTTGAAAGGCATGTCGGGCCCCAGTCATGGTGGGCTCAACTAGAACGACTTCGGTGGAGGCTTCCTGAATGGCCAAGGCGACTACGCCATTACCACCGCCAATGTCAAAAAATGGTTCTTGAGGAGGAAAGAGTTCCAAGGCCGTGACAATGCAACGGTTTCTGTGCTGGTACCAAAAGGAATCACCTTCGAGATTAATAAAGTCAGCATGAATATCTTCGGGGAACGAAACCTCAGAACGATTGCTGGAATAGTAAAACCCAGGTTCCTTGACCTTCAATCCGGTAGCAATGCCTTGCAGAGATGTCGAAGTTATTTCTTTGATTGGATGTCCGTAGTTTTCTCAATGATGTAAATAGGCCGATCCTTGACTGTATCAAAAAGCCTCCACAGGTATTCACCAATAATGCCCAAAGTGAGAAGGATCAGCCCACTTAATCCGCTCAATAAAATGGTTATCGTAGTCCAACCTTCGACGGGATTTCCTTTGAAAATCCAAAAAATCAGTACCGTAAGGCCGTAGCAACAACTGAGGAATGAAATCGCCAAACCTAAGTAAGATATGAATCGAAGCGGAACATAAGAAAAGTTCACCAAGGTATCAATGGACAATTGAATCTTCTTTGACAAAGTCCACTGTGATTTTCCACCAATTCTTTTTTGACGGACATAGCCTATGGAATGATAGGAATATCCCAGAGAAAAGATAAGTACGAAGATATGGCTGTTTTTCTCCTTCACTTGATTGACGATCTCGACGACATCTCGGTCCACCAAGCAAAAGTCAAATCCACCTGTGGGATAATCCTTGACCGCCATGATGCGAACAATTTTCCAGTACAGGTTAGAAACAAAGACGCGAAAGAAATTTTCCTGACGGTCTTTCCTCTCAGCGATCACCAGCTTATGCCCATTTTCCCATGCCGCAATCATCTCCTGAAAGATCTCCGGAGGATCTTGTAAATCGGCTGAGATAATACCCACACAGTCTCCCCTGGCATTCGCCAAACCCGCTTGAATCGCAATGATTTGGCCAAAGTTCTTCACCAACTTGACGACTCTGATCATTTCGGGATTCAGTTGATGATATTTCATCAGAATATCATGGGAACCATCCTTGCTACCATCGTCAACGAAGACCAATTCCAACTCGTAACCCGGAAGTTTTTTCTGCAGCTCCAAAAGAGTGGGTATGGTACTCTCTAGATTTCTTTCGTTTTGAAAAACGGGAACGACTATCGAGAAAACTTTCTTATCCATTGAATACGCCAAATGACTGAGATCTAATCAAGGGGAGTCCTCTGGAAGAAGTGATGAATTTTGCTCGGAAAAGCGTCCCTGCAAACATAAATTTGATTCTTCAACAGGTATGTAATTACCTTAGGTTCAACAACAAGAGCAACCCTTTAAATTCAAATACACTCAAGCCTCAACCAGCGCTCAAAATCTCCTTTTCCCCATAAAAGGCGTGATCCTTGAGCCACCTGTCACCTAGAAATGCATTTCTGCCATGAAGGTTGAGGTGATCATTAAAGATGAGGCAGTCCCTAGGATTCCATTCCTTGAGGATGTCATACATGCCGCCGCTGACAATGACGTCTTCCAGAAACCTGAAGAATTCCTCCCTAATCTCCATAGTGGACTCATCGTTGAGCTCTTCCTTTATTTGCCAGTAGTTCCAATTGATGAATTTCCCGTCATAAATGAACTTTTCATGGATTTTGTCGCCATCTTTTCCGGTGTATTTCCAAGTCACGTGGGTATGGATCTTTTCCAGCAAGTCGGGATTGTATTTCGTAAGAATGCGATCCAGCGTCTTGGTGGAAAGGATGGATGTTTTTCCGCCCACCTCCGAGGGATAAACGCAATAAAGCATAAGCCAGTCCGGGCATTCATCTTCCCTATAATAGGCATAGTCAGTATGCAAAGGCTGCCTGGTTGTAGACGAAAAGTAATGGTACAAATCCGGATTGGGCTTTATGTCTCGCGACTTGGAGAACTTGGTAGACTTGTTATTCACCGGATGGCAGAGACGGATAGTTCCGACCTCTTCGGCAAGCTCCTCGTATTCCTGCACGTAATCGATTTCCGGCACATTGAAAAAGTGGTAAACCATAAACTGGTTCCATACACTTAACAAAATATCTTTAAGAGACTTTTGGGTGTATTCTTGAATTTTCGTGACATCCAAATGACAAACTATGTTTTGGATCTCCCTCTGATTCACCGCAGAAGTTGGCAAATTCTCGCAGAGCGAGCAGTCGAAGTCATCTTCGACCAACAGGTGAGATATCATAGGATTGAGAAACATTTCTCTGATATTCATCGAATCCCCCAAAGGGACGACGAGACTCTTTCCTATGAAGAACAAAAAGTGGAATTCCTTAAGTTCGAGAAGATTGCCAGCTATTTCCAGATACTGCGTATCCTCCATTTCGGTACTATTCTCGAAAAGAACAAGTTCCTCGACTGAACTAATGCGGACGATCGATTCAGAAATAGGAGCAAATCCCCTTTTCTCTTTATGAAAATATTTCATGCTAGATCAATTTGAAGTTATCAAGTTCTTGGCTAACTTCATTTAGAGGGCCTTTCATACATACATCAATAATTGATAGGCTCTTTGCAGGTTCCAAAAAGTTAAGCATAATACCTTCACCTAAAAAGAATTCCTTTAGGTAAAGATCCATTCCGCCAATTGAATTGATATAATGATCACAATCCTCGGCTTTACATATATTAATCAAGTTCAAAGCTCGATTTTCCGTTTTCTCATATTCCAATTCCGAAGATCTCTTAAATTGAGTAGTGACACCAAGCAGCTGGGAAAAAGAGGTTATGCTATCAATCGCAAGTTGTGAAATTGTTTCAGGTTTTGACTGAAAAAGATCATTCAAAATACTCGAAACAGCATCGAAATTCATTGATTTTGAATATAAGTGCCTCAATGAAATGGCAAAATCCTTGAAGAAAACATTATCCCAATTGATAAGGACTTCGTTAAGCTGCAGTTTTGTAGACGCATTACTGACAGGAATTGTAAATTTAAATTCGTTCTTCAGGGTGTTTCGATTAACAAATCCTCTCTTTATATATTGAACGTCATCGTAAAAGACAAAGAGATCAACTGCATTCACTAACTGAAAATAGCCAAGGTAGGGGCAGAAATACGGCTGCATCACGGCTATCTTCATGTTTGGTAAATCTCAAATTCACTTAAATCCGGATAGGTGAGAGCTATATCTTCGTTATGCTTCTTGGTACCGTCTGAATTGTAAAATTGATTCATCATCAAGAGACCCCTCGTGGCCAGTTCGGGCATCATGTAAAAGTTCCAACCCAGCATGTCCAGATTGTCATCATGATAAGAACAGGGCCGCCTGCCGCTGTACCTAGCTCGCTTGAACCAATTATACGCATCTTCGTCATCAGTCAGAATAGCACCGCCTTTGGAAAGCTTGAGATGCTTGTAGGGACCAGTGAACGAAACACACATATGAGTGTTTTCCTTGTACATGTCTGCGGTGAATCGGAGGGCTGAATCCCAAATATTTGTTCCCTCGAGATTGTAAGCGCCCTTCAAGTAAATGCCGTCCATCGAGCGAAACTTAACCTTTAGACCGACATGAATGATTTCGCAAGGAACCGAGGGGTAAGTCCTCGAAGGAATGGTAATGTAGTCGGAGGAAATTGTCCCGATTACGTTTTTCTCGTAATACAAGGCAAGAAACAAGGCATTGCTCATGTTGTCGATGGTTACTGCATATGCAGAACCAGTGTAGGCCGCCAATTCATGTTCAAAATCTTCTGTTATCCTGTAAGGGTTACGGGTATTCATGATGAAACAGGGTCAGGCTTGGTCGTTAGGCCCAAAATAACGCATGGGATAGACGAGTCGATTTTGATAGTTTCTCGACTTGGAACGGCATTGAAATGAGCTTTTCGACGAAGGTCGATGCCGTGTTCATGGAACTTGAAAATTTAACTATCTCTCTCAATGAAAGCCTCTATTCTGGCTGAGTGGAGCAAAGAGCAAAAATTTTGTTTGCTCAACAATATTGTAATTTAAGCACCAAGTACAAATTAAAGACCATCTCAAAGCCCAAGACATTGGCAACTAATTTCGCTCGATCAGCCAACCGGCGGCTTTGCGCACGATGCCGTGGAGAGCCTTGGTGGACTCGGGATGCGGGCTGATGCAAAGCACCCTGCCCTTGCCCATTTGGCCTGACAAGATAGCGGGGGTATCGACCATGGCTCCGACCCGGGCACCGTTCTTGGCCAACTCGGTGCGAAAATAGGCCAAGGGTTCGAAATCGTCCAAGTCACTGGCTCCGGCGGGCGCAAAAATCGGGCCGTTGGCATAGCGTACGTCGACCAACTTCGGAAAATCACCGAGCAGCTTGCGTCCCTTGGGAGTCAGTTCCATCCGGACCATGCCCTCGCCGCGTCGCCAGTGACCATTCTTGGTGTCCACTGTATTGGCATCGATAATCTTGAGTGACCAGGAATAATTATGGGCAGCCAAGTAGCTTCCGGCGCAGACCCCCAGATAGCCGCCACCGCCCTGCACGAATTCACGAACCTCCGTCTTGCCCTTGTCCTCGAGCGCGGCCGCCTGCCTGCTGCCACTACCCCCGGGAAAAACGACCAAGTCAAACTGCGACAAGGCGCCTGAACGAATCTCGGGTGGCCCGATCCGGCGAATCAAGACGTTGTCCATAAGGCGCAACACCTTCTCCAAGCTGTGGGCAGCGGTTCGCCCGGTGCCTCCGGCATCATAGATGGCGATTCGCTGCACTGTCTGCTTGCCCGAGCTCGAGGGTGTCAGGACATGGATTCCTCCCTTGGCCAAATCGAGTTCCTCGAGGATTGCATGGACCATAAGCCTGTGCTGCCGGATGCGGCGGGAAAGGGGCTGATCCTTGATCGTGGTCTCGAGTATCATGGAACGCGCCCCAAGCTTTTCATGGGCGGCGCGGGCCAAACTGCCATTCACCGGATAGCGGAGCCGGACCAACTTTTTCTTGGGGTCCTCGATTGTCGCATTGACTGCCGCCAATGCCTTCTTGACCGCTTCGTCCATCCCTTTGCCCTTGGTGGGAATAATGGAGGAACCGACAGACTTCTTGTTAATTTGATGAAAGTCCGAGCCTTCATGCAAATCAAGCAACCAGTCAGGCTTGTTTTGCTTGGCCAATTCCCAGATTTCTTTGGCGAGCGCACCCTTGGCCTCGTTTTTTTCATCGGTCTTGGGGAAATTCCTGTTCAAGTCACGCAGATCTCGGTCCACGTTGGGGATATAACGAATCCCAGCCTTGAGTCCCGTCCAGTTTGCCTTTGGCACAACGAGGAGTTTGCCTCGGGCGATCGGCCAATGTCTGATTTGGTCTGCAGCTCTGGCTCCGGCGAACTCGTTGCCGTGCATGCCTCCGACAATCATTACAACGGGGCCCGGCTTTCCGCTATTCACGACGTACCAAGCAGTCTCTTGCTCGGTTCCCTTGCGGAACAAGCCACCTTCGGGTTCGGCTCCATGCAAAGCAAGGGAGCAGAGAGCCCAAACAAAAGACAGGATGGGCGCAATTCCAAGTCCATGCAAAGTCGACATGAAGCCAATAGAAAGAGGAAAGACCGATGGGGCAACAAGGATCAATCGTTCCGGGCAGGCAACCCGATGCTTGAAATCCTCGGGGAAATCAAGCTAAGGTGCAAAAGCATTATGGATATTCGTAAATTCCGCAGTTTCGATCCCAAGGCAAAGGTTGTGCTGACCGTCGTGGTTAGCATCGTGGCATACGGCATCGGAGGCATTGTCGGCCTCGGCCTCCCACTTGGCGGAGTCGCCTGCGCCGCCTCCTATTGGGCCTTTTTCGGATTCGGCGGCGACAGTTAAGTCACCGGGCTTCCGTGGATCAACTCTTCTGCAAGGCCTGCCGAATCCACTGTTGCTGCCAATCATAGAAGTTATCGGTGATGGCTTGCGCCTTCTGGCAAAAGTAAATCATGAGGTCGTCGGAATCGGCGAATTCAAAGGTTGCTCGAAACTGGTCCAACAAAGGCCCAGGGTTCCCGAAGACGGAATGTTCCACGTCGACGTAGAGGACAGCCCGAAAACCCTCTTCAAGCGGTTTGAAACCAGTTACCTTGAGGGCGCAGTCGGGCCAGGCATTCCGCCAGATCTCGGCAAGCATAAGCAAAGCCCTCCAATATTTGTCGTGTCGAAAACGTTCGTCCTCAACGTCGTCTCCCATGCGGGCTTGGGTTCGTATGTAGTCCATAAAATCAGTATTCAAAATCATAGTTGGCTAGTTAATTGATCGGTTGGTTGTTGGGTTTTCTGGCATCGGCGGGCGGTCAGCGTGTCTTGTTGTGTTGGGCGTTGCCTCCCCACATGTGCCAACCACTGGCATCGTCGGAACCTGTCTCCAGGCAGATCAGGGAACCATGACTGGTGCCCACGAAAGCCGAGCCTTGGGCGAGGCAAGGCTGGAAGGCCATGGGGAGACCGGTCTGGTAGCAAAAGCCGGTTGAACCATTGTCCTGATTGACTGACACGAGATGACCGTATCGGCTGCAAAGGTAGAGGTAGTCCTTGCCCATGGACGGTGGAGTGAAAATTTGGTCGTCGATATTGACGTCCTTGCCGGTGAACTCGGTTTTCCAGGACCGGCCGGTTTCCTTGTCCGTGCAATCGACGGAACCGGAACCCGCCTGGTAATACTTTCCCTTGCTGTAGCTAGCACGCGAGCCCTGATAGGCCCATGCTCCCGCCACGGTGGATACGCCGACGAAACGATGGGCCGTCTGCAGCTTGGCCGCATGTGGGGCGCTGGCAAAGCCGACCGATGAGTCGAGCCCATCGCAATAGTCATCTTCGAGGCCCGAGCTCATCGAGCTGCTTTCGCCGAGGTAGGCGGCTTTCTTTCTCATCATGGCCTGGGCATGGGCGCGCTCGCCGCTATGCCTGTGACGCCGCCACACGGGCTCCTCCACTTGGCTTGCGGTTTCTTGTTTCTCGGGCATGACGACTTCATTGTCCACCACCAAGGGGGCGGCGGTGGAATCAGTTTTCTCACGCCACTCCACTTTTCCTTTTTTCGCGTCGAGGCAAAACGCGGTACCGTCATAACAGGTGAAGAACACTTGGTCATCATTGACCACTGGCGCCGTGATGACGTCGCCGGTGATCGGTTGCTCCCAGATATGTTCACCCGTGCGAAGGTCGGCGCAGAGCATGGCATGGCTCCTTTGGGCCACGGCTTGACCTTTTCGTTGGCCGGTGGGATAGGCTAGAAAAAGTTTTCCCTCGGAGATGGCCGGCTGGCTCATGAGGGGATCCCCCAACCATTCCTGCCAAACGACTTCTCCGGTTTGGGCCTTGCACACGATGATGGAACAACTCTCGGTGTTGAAGGCGACCAAGTCATCCTCCACCACGGCTGCGGTTGGGCCATCGTCGGCAGTGGTGGTTTTCCAGGCAACTGAACCACTGGCCGCATCGAGGGCCACGAACTCGTACGATCCGTAACCACCCCCCACGAAGAGCATACCTTTGTCATAAGCAGGAGTGGCGATGGGGCGATCGCCCGCAAAGGAAGTCATCCAGCCGCGTCGACCATCGCTTGTCTCGAACGACAAGGGGCGAAGGTCTCGTCTTGCCGGTGGCAGATTAATCTTGATGGCTTGGTCCAAATTCACGGTCGTCATATCTTTTCCTTTCGCTTGCTATTTTTCGTTTCAACTTCGGCCGCCAAAGCACGAACCTCTCCTTGTAGAGAGAGAAAGGTCCCCCCTGCACCATGCGGTGAAGTTGACTTTTCCCCCTCCCAAAGGGAGCCCTGAAATGAAGTTGACGCTATTGCGCCGCCCCTAAAACCCTCCAGCGGAAATTACACAATACATGCTTTTTCTGGATATGCAAATGGATGAGTGAAACTTTTTTAAAAAAGTTATGATTTTTATTATTCCTTGCGTTTGAGAGCACCGCCAAGAGGAAGATTTCGGAGTTATTCCGCAACGGGGAGATCACTCCAGCAAGTCGTGTATCGAGGCGTCCGCCGATTTCTCCGCATGACCCAGTCGGGCTGAATTCCCTGAGCCGCGAGGAACGCTCCGGAATGACCGTAACCAGCGGCCACTTCCTCCACTGCATCGACTAGGCTCTGTCTTCTGACGGCTTTGGCAGAATGCTCGAAAAAAGTCATTTGCCTCTCGCAAGCGGGAGTGAGGTCGAGGAGGAGAACGCCCACTTTCTTGTAGGCATAACCTGGACGATAAATGGCCCGCAACAATCGTTTGGCCACGGAAACCAGACGCATCGGGTCAGCGGTGGACTCATCGAAGGAAAGGGAGCGAGAATTACGATACTGGGGAAGATCCTCGCGGAACCGGTTCGTGGTCAGAAAAACCTGTATGCCATGGGCCAGCGAAGCTTCTCCTCGCATCCGGCGGGCAGCGGTCACCACGTAATTGGCCAAGGCTTCCTCCAAGTCCTCGAGGGTCGTCACCGGCCGACCGAAAGAACGGGACGAGCAAATATTCTTTCGCGGGCGGGGCGACTGTTCCAATTCGAAGCAGCGCAGGCCACCGAGTTCCCTGTGAGTACGCTCCAAGGTGACGCCGCCGACACTTCGAATGGTTGACGCCGGAGCCAAGGCCAAGTCGAGGGCCGTCTTTACCCCGACCCGCCGCAAGCGAATTCCCAAGCGCCTCCCCACGCCCCAAACGTCCTCGACCTCGACGCCGGCCAAAGCGAGGTGATCATCTGCATCCACCGCGACGCAACCAGATCCCTTCTTGGCCAAGCGGTTGGCTAGTTTGGCCAAGGTCTTGGTCTGTCCCAATCCGATGGAAATTGGAATACCGGTCCAGCGTCGAACAATTCTTCGCATCTCATGGGCGCGAGCAAGTGGATCGGCGAATGCCCGAAGATCGAGAAACGACTCGTCGATGGAATAGACCTCGATTCCCGGCGCGAAGCGAGCCATCACCGAGGTCACCCGCCGGGACATGTCGCCGTATAGTTCGTAATTGGAGGAAAACACGATGACACCGTGATTTTCGCAGGTTCGCCGTATCTGGAAATATGGAGCCCCCATGGAGATGCCAAGCGCCTTGGCCTCGTTGGAGCGGGCCACCGCGCAACCATCGTTGTTGGAGAGCACGATCACGGGCCGCTCCTCCAGCGACGGTTGGAAAACTCTTTCGCAGGAAACGTAGAAGTTGTTGCAATCCGCCAACGCGATCACAGGGGATGTATCACGTTGGTGACGACGCCCCATAATCGAACGTCATCGTCCTCGCCGAAGGATATCGGCTTGTAAGCGGGGTTCTCTGGCTCAAGTCGAGCGACACCCTTTTCCCTGACCAATCTCTTCACCGTAAGCTCCCCGTTTATGACGGCGATCACGACCCTCCCGTCCTTTGGCTCTGCGCTTCGATCCACCACCAACAGATCCCCATCGTGTATACCGGCCCCGATCATGGAATCGCCCTTGGCCCGGACGAAGAAAGTGGCGGCGGGTTCGCGGATCAGACGCTCGTTCAAGTCGAGAGTTCCTTCCAGGTAGTCGTCGGCCGGTGATGGAAATCCCGCCGATACCCCGCAGGCATACAAGGGAATGGCTGCCTCTTTTGTTTTCACGAATCGAAGCACCCGGTCCACCATGCTGACAGGGAGCCTCACTGGCCTTGTCGCCTCGCCGTACGGGCCTTGCCCGCTAGGCCTTCCAGCCCCTTCCCTTCTGCCGCCTCGCGTCATATTTGAAAAGTGTTACGCTTTTCAAAAAATGTCAAGCGGGAGAACTTGAAGGGTGCCACTCCACTGCTTTTCCGGCCTAGGCCGGATCAACCAACGGTCACTCGGAGAGGGCTCGAACGGAGGCTTGCTCCGCTGTGGAAAACTTCACTCCGGCGCGCACGAGCTCGCCCACGCAGAAGAAAAGAACGTCCTTGGAAGTCTTGTAATGGCCCTCGGCTTTTTTCAGGTCGAACTCGAGCTTGGATCGGTCGCGCTTGATTTGAACGACCTTCTCCTCGAGTTTGGTCAAGGCGGCGCCGGACGGCGCATCCTGCTTGCCGCTTCCGCCCGAACCTTTCCACTTGGCTCCAAGCGACTTGGCCGGATTGCCCGATTGCTCGGAATAAGCCTTCATCTCGCTCCTGATTCGTTCGAGCCGGGCCTTGACCACGGGCGCTTTCCCTATGCCATCCTTGGCCATCGTCATCTCGACTGCATCGGACAAATTCTTTCGTTTTTTGCCGATCGACTCGAAGCGCTGTTCCAGTTGCCCGATGGTCGAGACGTTCTCGGAAATCTGCTTCTTCAACTCCGCGAACAACGTTTCACTTCTTTTTTTGCTGTGTTGCTGCAATTGCTTGCGCCTCGCCGCCTCCGCTTCCTCCTGCTTGCGCTTTTGCTCGGCCAATTGCTTGCGCTGTTGCTCCAGCGCCTTGTTTTGCTGATCCCCGAGGGCCCAGCGAAGAGCGCAGGTTTCGTTGAACGAACCTTTGGGGGCGGATCCACTGGTGAAATTCGTCTCCGTGATGCGAGCTCCTTTGGGCATCTTGGAGGCAGCTGATCTATAGGCCATTTGCCGGGCCATGAGCTTGTTGTTAGCAGTCGCTTGCCCGGTCGTCCGACCTGTCTTGTTCTTTTGGTTTTGCGCATTCTTCCCCTTGGAATTGTTCCATTGCCCGTTCTTGCCTTGGTTGTTCTTGCCTTGGTTATTCTTCTGCACGGCACCGAGAAGATCGGCCGTGGAAACGGCAAGGAGCGTAGAAACAAGGAAAACTGCCAGGAAAAGAATTCTCATCGGGTCAAGCCTTGGGAAAGTTGCCGCAGATTCATTCCTGAACACTCTTCAAGTCGACCAAGTAGCTCTTGGCTGCGGTAGCATCCACTTCTGCGCCAAACTTGAAACTGATCAACTTGGCGTCGTCAGCTTCCAAGCTGAGCTCCGTTGCGGAACGGCCGATTTCCTGACCGCTTTCATTTATGGCCTTGGCGACCAAGGTTCCCTTGACCGCAGTTTTGGAAATCAAGTAAACGGAGATAGCGTTTTGGCCATCCACGCTGGAGATGGTCTGGGTAACGCCCTGAGACCTGAGTTCAGGACCAATACTGACACCAACTTCAGCTTCACCACACCCCAATAACCCCAATACGGCGAAGGAAAGAATAAACAGTAAATGGGTCTTCATGATTCTATTGATAAGCAACTTGCAAGAAACGAAAGATTAATAAGCTCAGCTCTCTGCTTTCTTAATTACGTTACAATCTTCACTGAGGCAGTCAAGCGGTTCCTGCCCGACCCTGCGCTTGAGAAAAAGGTCGGGGAGGCCAGAATGCCCAGCCCTCCAACTGGCAACGCTCGATGGTTTCGTAACGAGGCCTCTGGCTCGAAAGAAAGGACTCCTGCGGCAGGAGGCGAATTACGAAAAGTTCAATTTTCCTGCAAGCGGCCCTTGAGGTAGGTTTCGCGATGATCCTCCTCGCCCTCGTCACTGTAATAAATCCAGAGCCCTTCCTTTTCACCATCCTCGTAGCGGCCCTGCCCCTGCTTCTGTCCATTTGGATGATAGGCAACCAAAATACCAAAGCCATCGAGCACGTTGGTGTGGGAACATTTTTCGCCATTTGGCTTCCATACCACGGCGGAAATCAACTTGCCGTTGTCATAAATGTTTTCCGCTTGTTTTTGACCTTCCTCCAAATACCAGCTGGTTTGAATTCCGTGGCGCTTGCCTTCCTGGAATCGGCCTTGAACCATCTTTTGTCCATTGCCCCACCAGTCGATCCGGAGACCGTCCTGCTTGCCACGCTTGAACTGAACCAACCTGCTGACTTGGCCATTTTCATACATTTCCTTGGCCCAACCGGTATAAGGGGGATTGGGAGCAAAATAGAGTTCGTTGCCCTCTTCGCCTTGCAACTGCAACCTGTCCTTGTGGATTGCATCGGACAACAGGGTTTCCAGTTCGACGGAATCATTGAGGTCCGCAACCGTAACCTCCGAGAGAGGATTCTTGGGCTCGGGGGGAGCAATGGCGGGAGTTGGACCTGATTCCGTGGTGGTTACGCAGGAAGCAAGCAAACAGGTCGCCGCAAAAAAGAAAAAGACCCGAATCACGAAGGGAGGAAAGAAAAGTGGATGACTCTTTCTCATGCAGAATTATACTAGCAAATTAGCCTAGTCAGTGGATAGTTAATGAAAGAAAATGAAAGCAAGCGTTCGCAACGGTCAAGGCATATCCTGAACGCACAACCAAAACTTGGCAAAACGCGGTTTTGTGTTTTCAGCGAGCATTTCCTTCAATAAAGTTAACATTCCATGAGCTAAGCGGATAGAGTCGAGAAATTGCCCTGCGAAAAATGCGGGGAACCCACTCCTTTTGACATGCTCGCCACCGTTAATACCTGCGAGCATTGCGGAACCCCTGAACCTCACGCCAACTCATCCATTCCGGACGTTGTTTCATTTGCCTATAAATTCAAGGCGCTGGGGCCCTTTCTGCTCCTTTTCGGCGGGGCATTCATCTTCTACGGGATCAACCCCTTCCACTGGGGCGAGGAACGTATGTTCGTCACACTGTTCGGAATCTTTTGCCTGATGTTCTTTTTCCTGGGGGTCCTCCCGTTTTACCTCGCCTTGAGGAAGATAAAGAAAGCGTCTCGAGAGAAAGTGGAAAGTGAAGGCATTGGAGCGAAACTCACCGAGGAAGAGGAGGTCGCGGCCGCTTGGGACAAAAAAACTAGAACACGTAATCCGAAAACTGATGAGTGAGTCCGATACAAAAGGTAAAGCTCTTGCAAAGAAAGAGAGCCTCTCGCATCGCGTCATCTATCGACAGGCAACCATTGCCTTTATCGTGACTGCAGGCATCGCCTGGACCGTACCTCTCGCCTTTTCCGGTTTTCGGGCCGACCAGACCCTCAGCCGGTTTTGGCTTTTCCTGTCGGACAGCGGAGCTCAATGGGGCACTGGTCCCCTGTTGATCGTGACTACTGCCCTAGTCATGGCAAAGCATAGCGGAACGAAGGAGCGCATGAGAAAAGGCAGTCACTATCTGGGAAGCGCATTCCTTATATTGGGAGCATTTGCAGTGACCAATGAATTCGTCACCAAGCCCTATGTCGCAGCACCACGGCCTTATGTCCTGAAACTGGAAGCGGAGGAGTTGCTGGAGGCAGATGCCTTTTACGCCCTGCCCGACAAAAAGACACGCAGCCTGTTACTAAGTGAAACAATGAAAGAGCACGCCGAAAACTCCTTGGTGCAATCGCTGCACCCAAAGGTCAGGGCGCACTGGGAACTGGAAACTGGATTCTCGTTTCCTTCCGGACATTCGCTCAATGCCTTCCTCTTGGCCGTATTCATCGCCTTCCTCATCCGGCACCTGTTCGCCAAGGGAAAGCACTGGCTCTGGATTCCATTTGTCTGGGCTGGCAGTGTTTGCCTTTCAAGGATCGCCCTGGGCGTACACACACCCCTCGACGTAACGGTGGGATCCTTGCTCGGCGGGCTAGTGGGGTGCGTGGTCCTGCGCTCCGGCTTGCTGGACAAAGTAATTCCGTGAAAATAGCGGCCTCCAAAGAAATGAGCGGATCCGGAGCAAGGAGGCAGAGTTCCCGATAATCGACTATTCCGATGGAGCGGCCGCTCTTTTGACCGCTTTTCTTCGCTCGTTGCTGTCGAGTATGCGTTTGCGCAAACGAATGTTCTCAGGCGTTGCCTCAACCAGTTCGTCAGGCGCTATGTACTCGATGGCCCGCTCGAGAGAAAAACGCAGAGGTGGTGTGAGGGCCTCCGTCTTGTCACTGCCGGCGGCCCTGTGATTGGTAACGTGCTTGGCCTTGGTGGGATTCACCGGCAGGTCCTCGGAGCGCGGGTTTTCTCCAACGATCATGCCTTCGTAAACTTGGTCTCCGGGACCGATGAAAAGTTTTCCCCGAGTCTCGATGTTATTCAATGCATAGGTCATGGAATCGCCCATGTCCATGGAGACCAAGGTGCCGGTGCGGCGGGTGCGAATATCTCCGCTGTCCGGACGATATTCCTTGAAAAGGTGCGACATTACGCCCTCGCCGCTGGTCAAGTTGAGCAGCTCGAACTCGAACCCGATGAGGCCTCGCGTGGGGATAGTTGCCTCTAGATGGGTTCGTCCGTTGGCGGCCGACATGTTGTCCATCTTGCCCTTGCGATTGGCGAGGGCTTGCATGCAACCGCCCAAATCCTCGTCGGGAACCTCCAAATAAACTGACTCGAAGGGCTCATGCCAACGATCGTCGATCC
The DNA here is from genome assembly GCA_002716045.1 of Opitutia bacterium. Classification (GTDB taxonomy): domain Bacteria; phylum Verrucomicrobiota; class Verrucomicrobiia; order Opitutales; family Seribacteraceae; genus UBA2993. Next base: position 6,146 of record PAZC01000030.1, on the reverse strand, counting down.
GCTTCTTGATGACAGTTGGGCGAGACACCAATACCTCGTAGCCCTCGCGCCGCATTTCCTCGACCACCACGGCAACCTGCATGGCGCCACGGGCGCTAACCTTGAACTCCCCGGCTTTGTTGGTGTCCTCTACCTTGATCGACACGTTGGTTCGCGCTTCCCGCAGGAGGCGGTCGCGAATTTCCCGCGAGGTGACGTGCTTGCCTTCCCTGCCGGAGAAAGGACCATCGTTAACTGCAAAGGTCATCATCACGGTAGGTGGATCAATTTCCACGAATGGAATGGGGACGCTTTCCTCATCCGTCGCAATGGTTTCCCCAATGTCGACGTCCTCGAAACCGGAGAGTCCGACGATGTTTCCCGCTATGCCTTCGGTGGCCTCGGTGGTGGCAAGCGCATTGTACTCGAAAATCTTCGATATCTTGGCTCGTTGCGGCGGCTCGTTCTTGCGCAAGCGCCAGACGACGTCGGCGAGACGGACAGTGCCCGAAAGGATTTTGCCAATCGCGATGCGTCCCACGAAATCAGACCAGTCGATATTAGAGACGAGCATCTGGAAGCCCTCGGCGGAATTTATCTGCGGGGCAGGCACCTTGGACATAATGGTCTCGAACAAAGGCTTGAGATCTGAGCCAGGAGCTTCCGGATCGGGCCCGGAGTAACCGTCCTTGGCGCTGCCATAAAGAAAGCTCGCATTGAATTGCTCATCACTGGCATCGAGTTCGAGCAAAAGCTCCAACACTTCCTCGTGCACCTCCAACGGGCGGGCATTGGGACGGTCCACCTTGTTCACGAACACAATGACTGGCAATTCAAGGGCGAGCGCTTTCTTGAGCACGAAACGCGTCTGGGCCCGTGGCCCCTCATAGGCATCGACCAACAAGAGCACCCCGTCCACCATATTCATGACTCGCTCCACTTCACCGCCGAAGTCCGCGTGCCCGGGAGTATCGACAATGTTCACCACGTTGCCTTCCCAACGCACCGAAGTGTTCTTGGCCTTGATCGTGATGCCTCGCTCGCGTTCCTGATCCATGGAGTCCATGGCCCGTTCAGCCACCACTTGATTATCGCGGAAGGAGCCCGCCTGCTTCAACATCTCGTCAACCAAGGTGGTCTTGCCATGGTCGACGTGAGCGATGATAGCCAAGTTGCGGATACGATCCGACGTAATGCTTTCCTCTGACATGCCGGAGGGGATATAAGGAAAGTTCAATGTCTGGCAAGAGAGTAAACTTTTCACTAGCCGACCCGAGCAAGGCCGAATTTTTCATTAGAAACACTTGTAAGAACCGAATTATTGCCTAGTATGAATATTGCATGCAGGTCTACGTGCACAAAGGGGGAAAGCCGTCGGGACCGTATGGGATCGATCAATTACGGCAATTTCTTGATGCGGGGCAATTGAGCCCGCAGGACCATGCTTGCCATGATGGCGCCAACTGGATCACCTTGGCCGAGGTACCTGGCTTGATTGAGGAAGTTCCGACCGGCTCCAAGAGGAAATTAGCTTGGATTGGTGGCGGAGCTTTGATTTTGGCAGCAGCTCTCATGACTGGAGCCGTGCTTCTATCCGCGGATGATGAACCGGAGACACCAACGAAGGAAACCACTCACTCGGAAAACTTTGTGCTGCAGGCCAGCGACGTCGTGTCCGTTTACGACGGCGATACCTTCAAGGTGGACTTGGAGGGCATTCATCCGATCTTCGGCGATGACGTTTCGATTCGCGTGAACGGCATAGACACTCCGGAGATCACCGGGGAAACGGACGAGGTCGAGGCCCTTGGCCGCAAGGCCCGTGACTTCGTCAAGGAGAAGTTTGCGAGCGCCAACCAGATAGAGCTCAGGAATCCGCAGCGAGGAAAATATTTTCGCATTTTGGCCGACGTCTACGTGGACGGGGCATCGCTGGCCGAGGCCCTCAAGAGAGTGGGGCTGGCCAAGACATACGACGGATCGGGAGAAAAGCCGACTTGGTGAAGCGGGGTTTCAGGGTCTTACTTGAGCTGTAAGGTCTCAAGTCCGAAGCTATCAGACAATTCAAAGGAAGCCGGTAAGACGATACCGCCGTCGCCGAAACCTTTGGCTTTTCTGGCTTTGCGGGAACGATCCAAAATCGTCTTTAGGTTTCCGTGAGCCACTTTCCCCCGCACAGCTGGTGGAAGCGCTCCAAGCAGGGCGTCGTATTTGCGCAACTCAAGTGGAATTGCCGAGTATTTGCCAACAGCGTCAGAGCCGATGACAAAATTCTCAGGATACTTCCGGATTAATTTCTTCCAAGCTCCCATATCCTTGTAAACGTAAGAAGCGAGCACGACCCAAGAAAGGTCGATGAAAAGATTGTCCTCAAAGCGCTCCAGCAAACCATCGAGTATGCTAGCGTAATTATCCACCACGATGCGCCGACTGATCCCAGCATGACACCAAAGAACCAAGGGGCGATTTGCCTTTTTTTCCTCCTTGGACACAGTGAGCTCGAGCAAGTCAATGAACTCCTGCAGATAGTGAGGTGACTTGACCTCGCTTTCATTGCGAGAAATCGGTGCCACGTTGTGATGAATGCTTACGGGCAAGCTTGCCAATCCACAAAACTTGAAGATACGAATCAGGGAAGGATGATTGGCTCGAGGACGCTCACCTGTAGTCAGATTGGTCAGATCATCATGGCGTGACATGAGCTCACCCACCCCTTCCCACAAGCCTGGATATTCCTGAATTCGCTTGATGGCCAAGTCCATCGCACCCAAATCCGTCGTATCGAGGCCGCAAATGAAAGGATGTAGGCGCTGGAGACTCGCCAGGCGGGCGGAATCTTTGCGGAATACCGACTTGTAATCCATGAAAGCGCTCGCCACCTGCAGGTCAGTGTCTCGAGCCGCCTTCACTCGCGAACTGGAATCCAAGTAATACTTCGGGCGGAGAAAATAATCATCCTCGGCCCACTTCTTCACGAAGGGCATGCCGCAGACTACAATATCGCGTACATTATGCTTTTCGGCCACCTCCAGCAAACCGGTGAGGCGGCGATGGAGCTCGCCATAAGGAAGCTGCAAATAGCGGCCATTTTTCATCAGTCCGCGTGCAGAGGCGGGAAAACGGCCGTCGCGGTTGTCGAACTCGCCGTTCTGGAGAAAATCCAGCAAATGAAAATGACAGTCTCCCACCGGCTCAACGGAGAAACCGAAGGCATGCACTAGGAGGAAAAAGATAATAAAAACTTTTTTCATGATATGTTTCATTGCGCCTTCTCGATCAAAAAACCAGTACCGAATCACTTTCCGATAAGAAAAGTTTACTCCCACGGAAGAGAGACAGCAAGATGATCATTGGAGGGTTGCATGCAGTAAATGGATGAGTTAAATGAAAAGAAACAAAGGATGATCACTTTTTCCACAAAAGCCTGTATCGGGCGCAGAAGCTTTCTGCGAATGGGTTCGTTGGGACTTGGTGGCTTTTCCTTGGCCCAGTTGTTGCGAGCGGAATCGAGGACAGGCGTGGGATCCTCCCACAAGGCAGTTATTCACCTTCACTTGGACGGAGGTCCCCCGCAGATGGACCTGATCGACCCGAAGCCTGATGCCCCCGCCGAAATAAGAGGTCCCTTCGCGCCCATCCCGACGAAGCTGGACGGCCTCCAGTTAACCGAACTTTTACCCAAGGTCGCGGGTATCGCCGACCGCTTCGCGTTTATTCGCTCCCTCGTGGGAGCAGAAGGCAAGCATGATGCCTTCCAGTGCCAGTCGGGCTTCTCGGAAAAGTCGCTCGCCTCGGTCGGCGGACGCCCGGCGATGGGTTGCGTGGTGGAAAAGTTGTTAGGACTGGGCCCCAATGACTCCCCCGCGTTCGTCGACCTGATGCAGGGCCGACCTCTAGCCCGCAACAGTGCCAGACCTGGCTTCCTCGGGGCACCTTACAAGCCCTTTCGCCCCAACCTCTCCCATCTCTTTCGGCGCAAACTGGAAGATGGAATGAAAGGAGAATTGGCCCGCTTGGGCGAGTACCACAGCGATTCGCTTTCCTTGGTGGAGGGGCTGAGCCCCGAACGACTCGACCAACGCCTGAAGATTCTTCGCCGTTTCGACAAGTTGCGCTTGGAACTGGACAATTCCGAGGAGATGATGGCGAGTGACGCATTCAACCAACGGGCAGTCGCAATCCTCACCTCCGGCAAAGTGGCTGAAGCCATCGACCTGTCAAAGGAAGACCCTAGCATACTCGAACGATACACGCCGCCGAATCCAAGTTCCGGCAAACAATTCACAACAGCGGAAGGCCCCCTCGCGGCCCGCAAACTACTCATCGCCCGCCGCCTCGTGGAAGCGGGAGTGCGATGCGTTAGCGTTTCACTGAGCGATTTCGATACACACTCCGACAACTTTCCTCGCATGCGCCACCTCGGCCCCATACTGGATCATGCCCTCTGGGCCTTGGTCACGGATTTGGAGGAACGCGGCATGTTGGATGACGTCACGGTACTGGCCTGGGGTGAGTTTGGGCGAACCCCCAAAGTCAATGCAAAGGGAGGGAGAGACCATTGGCCCAAAGCCTCCATGGGGATTATGGCCGGCGGAGGCATGCAGGTTGGCCAAGTCATCGGGGCAACGGACAAAACCGCTTCGGAAGTTACCGATCGGCCAATCCACTACCAAGACGTAATGGCCACGCTGTACCACAACTTGGGCATCAATCCCTCGAGCGACACCATAACTGACCTCAGCGGGCGCCCGCGTCACCTTCTCAACAAAGGGCAACCAATCAGGGAACTTGTTCTTTGAACTGGAAATCATTTGCCTGCCACCTCCGACCAAACAAAAGTACCATCATGAATAAGAAACTAATTCTTTTGGCCTGCCTGGCCTTTGCCTTCAACACAGTCAATTTGGTCGCAGACGCCCCACGACTGGAGGATGGAAAAACACGCGACATCCTCAATAACATGCAAGGCAAGCAAGCACCCGAGCTTGCCCTCAGGGAGTGGATGAACTCCAAGCCGCTGGACCTCAAGACCCTCAAGGGGAAAATAGTGGTACTCGACTTTTGGGCTACTTGGTGCGGACCCTGCCTGCGGGCGGTTCCACACACCAACGACATGATGAAGAAATACGCCAAGGACGGCGTGGTCATCATTGGGGTATGCAACAAGCGCGGAGCAGAGAAAATGGCTGCCACGGTCAAGGAACATGACATCCAGTATGCCGTGGCAGTGGATGACGGAACTAACGCCGCCTACCATGTCAAAAGTTATCCGGACTACTACGTAATAGACCGCAAGGGTATCCTTCGCTGGGCCGACGTCGCCAACAGCGACGTGGAAAAAGCAGTTGAGATCCTTCTCAAGGAGCAGCCTGACAAAAAGAAAAAGTAGCGGTCGCGCGACTGCACTGCCCTTGCAAGGAATGCAGATGGGGCCTCCGTTCCAAAATCAATTCCTTTTTGTAATAGCGGAAAAGCAGGCATTCGTGGCATGGTGGGCAAGTGAGTAAGTCCGAATTGCTGGGGGTCTTGAACGACCTCACCGAAAACCGACGACTGTCCTTCGAGGCCGGTGGGTTGATCAAGCCCTTCGAAGGCGAGGTCTATACACTCTCGCTGTCATTGGTTTCCAAAAGCAACACCTTGGGCAATCGCTTTGCTTCCGAGTACAACAACGGTTCCACCCTGACCTGCAAGTTGGAGGGAGGCAACCTCGAGGCAAACGTCCAGACAACGCCTCAAGAAAAAGCAGTGGTGGAAGGACTCTCCCCGGGGACAACTTTCGATTTGCGAGTCACTCTGCTCGACTTCGACGCCCTCTACCAGCGCCCCGTTTTCGGCAGTGTTCCCGAGGCCGAGGAACCTGCGGAGGAAGCACCGGCGGCAGAACCTGCCGGCGAACCTGCTGTTACCCGACCCACAGAAGAGGTAGCTGAGACCATTGAATACGCCGAGGAGAAGGAGGAACTTGTGGAGGAACCGGAAGTTCCGGAACAAGTGCCATTCATCGAAGATCTGAAAGAGGAGGCCGTCGAGGAATCCATTCCAGCAAAGGAGGAAGAGGAAGAGGAAGAGGAAGAGGAAGAGGAAGAGGAAGAGGAAGAGGAAGAGGAAGAGGAAGAGGAAGAGGATCCACGAAAGACACGAGAAAAACTGATCGACCAATTGAG
>PAZC01000029.1 GCA_002716045.1 Opitutia bacterium | reverse complement strand
TCCGGGCCCCATGGCGTTGGTGTCGCCGCATTGGTGCTTTCGGCCAATCCCGAGATGAATCCCTGGGAGGTCAAGGTACTGCTTGAGAGTACCGCCGTCGATCTTGGGCCCAAAGGTTACGACACACAATATGGCGCCGGTTTGCTCGACGCCTTGGCCGCGGTGCGCCAAGCCAAGAAGAACTAGTCCTTCAAGCGCTTCAGGATATCCTTGGCGACCACTTCGGCGAGAGCCTTCGAGCCTTCGGGAAAGTAGTGCACGTTGGCTGGCCGCATGAGCTCTTTCATTCGTTCCTTGCTCATTGTGAACAGGTCCAGCGTGGGCACGCCGTGCTTTTTCATAACTCGAGCGGCGGCTTCGTTGAATCGAACCGAATCTCCCACGTAACGACCCTTTGAACCCGGAGGCACTGGTGTGGTATTCCGCCAGACCAACTTGGCACCGGTTTTCTTCATGCGGGCAACGAGTTTGTGCAGATTTTTTTCATATTCGTCGATCGGCACCTGTACCTTTCCGCCCTTTTCCTTGGGAAACAGGTTTTCACCGTTGGGCCCCATGTACTTCAGGTCGTGCAGACCCCAGTTGAAGTGGATGAGATCCCACTTCCCGTCACCCAGCCATTTGTCGATTTCCGCAACGCCCTTGGTCGTCGGGCCGCCGTTGGTCGGTATCCTGTGCAGGTTCACCTTCCCCTTGAGCAAGGCGCGAGTGGGCAAAGTATACCCGATCGAAATGGAGTCCCCTATGATTAGGACCCGGGGCAAGCCCGCGACGTCCTTGATCGGAGCCATCGGGCTGATCCGTTTCGGTTTCTTTGCCTCTTGGGCGAAAAGGGTTCCGCCTATCAGGCAGGCCATCAGGATGAAGGCGAATTTTTGTTTCATGGTGATAAGGTTGGTAGAAAGGCAGTTGCGGGCAAGCGCGTATTCCCCTTTGTCCTGATTTCCCCAATTGGCTTGTTCGCGCTCCTTCGAGTTTGACCGTTCTCGCTCTCTTCCCGAAACTCATGCCATGAAACCGTATGCCCCTTGCTTGCTCCTCCCCCTTGCTTCTTTTGCTTCTGGAGTTTTCGCCAATCCCGGCGACGACGCTCTCAAGGAATATTTCGAGCTCGAGACGACCAAGATCGAAGCGGGTTTTCTCGCCGAGGTGAAGAACGCGGCGGACTGGTCGGCTAAGAAGGACATCTATCGAAAGCAGCTCTTCCATATGTTGGGTCTCGATCCCAATCGACCCCGAACAGATCTGAAGGCGACCATCACCGGCAAAGTGGAAGAGGAGGGCTTTATGGTCGAGAAATTGCACTACCAATCGAGTCCCGGCTTATACGTAACGGGCAACCTTTATCTTCCCGCCGATCGCAAACCTAACCAGAAATTTCCCGCCATACTCTATGTCTGTGGGCATGGCCGGGTGAAGAAGGACGGCATCAGCTACGGCAACAAGGTGCACTACCATCACCACGGATCATGGTTCGCAAGGCATGGCTACGTTTGCCTCACCATAGATACCATTCAACTGGGCGAGATCGAGGGACTTCACCACGGCATCTATTCCAAGAACATGTGGTGGTGGGCGTCTCGTGGATACACACCTGCTGGTGTGGAGGCTTGGAATGGCATTCGAGGCATAGATTACCTGCAGTCCCGTTCCGAAGTGGACGGTGAACGCATTGGCGTGACCGGCCGGTCGGGTGGGGGCGCCTACAGTTGGTGGGTGGCCGCCCTAGACCAGCGGGTCAAGGCCGCCGTCCCCGTGGCGGGCATCACCAGTATGCGCAACCACGTCGTCGACGGATGCGTCGAGGGCCATTGCGACTGCATGTACCAGGTGAATTCCCAAGGTTGGGACTTCGCCATGATATCCTCGCTCGTGGCCCCGCGGGCCCTGCTCATTTCGAACACCGACAAGGACCGTATTTTTCCCCTCGATGGTGTTGTCGAGGTGCACCGCAAGACGAAGCGGGTCTATGATATGCTCGGCGCCTCCAGCAAGCTCGGCCTCCAGATTGCAGAAGGCCCGCACAAGGACACGCAGGACCTTCGGGTGCATGCCTTTTCATGGTTCAACCGCTTCCTCAAGAATGAGCGACCACTCATTGACAAGCCCGCCGTGAAGTATTTCGAGCCCGAGGAATTGAAAGTCTTCGACAAACTTCCCGAGAATCAAATCACCAGCACGATACATGAAACCTTCGTGCCGCCGATCGCTCCACCTGCTATTCCAGAGAACAAGAAGGTCTGGGCCACTTTTCGCGAAAACACCATAAGCGGTCTCAAGAAAAACGTTTTTCTGGCATGGCCTGACAAACCTCATCCCGTAACTGTTCGGAAGGTGATCGGGATGCAGTCGGACGACGTTGCCTTCTCCGCTTATGACTTTGTTTCGCAGGAACCGTGGAACCTCCGCCTTTTCGTAGTCCACCGCAAGGGACTCCCTCGCAAGGATCTCGACCTCGTCGTCCTCAACGTCCTCGACGAAAAAGGGTGGGGCGAGTTCGCCGCTACATATGGCAAACCCTTCTCCAAGGTCTTGGGCGAGCTGGACGAACTTCCCGCCCACGATGCCGATGCCTTCGCCTCTGAAAAACGCATGTTCAAGAATCAGGAATGGGCCATGGCATACGTCGCCCCACGTGGCATAGGACTCACCGCTTGGTCGGGAGACGCCCGCAAACAGAACCATATTCGCCGCCGCTTTTACCTGCTCGGCCAAACCCTCGACGGCATGCGCGTCCTCGACGTTATCCGTTCCGCAGAGGCGCTCAGAAAGGTGGACGGCTTCGCCAAAACGCCTCTTTGGATGCAGGCCCACGGTCACATGGCGGCCAATCTTCTGTACGCATCGCTCTTCACTCCCAAAGTCACTCGTCTTGATCTCCACGACCTCTCCGCCAGCCATATGGAAGGCCCCGCCTATCTCCATGTGTTGCGACACCTCAATCTTCCCCAAGCGGTTGCTCTTGCCGCCGAGCGTTGCCGCGTCGTCCTCTACCAACCCGAGGGGAAGTACGACCCTTTCCCCGCTAAAGCGGTCGAGGCACTGGGTTTGGGCAGCAAGGCTTATTCCGTTAGGAAACCGGTCCGCGATTAAGCTATGCTTGCTCTTCGCGACCCTTTGTTTGAAACAATCTATTCCTTGGAATTGTGACGGGTTCCTGCAAGGCTTGAGTGAAGATGAGAATCTTCCCCTTTCGTTTTTTGCTCGTACTGGCAACCTTTTCGTCGGGTTGGGAAGCATTGTCGGCCAAGGAATCGAGTTCGCCCGCAGGTGAGGCGGTTTCTCGGGCCATTCCCTTGATCGAGAAGAGCGTCCTCGCCTACGTGGAGAAGCGTGATTGCTTCTCTTGTCACCATCAAGCCCTGGCGATGATGGCGTTGGGAAGATCACGGGACTTCGGCCTCAAGGTGGCTCAGGATTCTATCGCGACGCAGGTCAAGTTCTCCCTCGATTACTTTGGTGGACGAAGCAAACTTTTGCTTCAAGGGAAGGGTGTGCCGGGCGGACCCTATAATGCAGGTTATGCCCTCACCAGCTTGTCCGCGGCGGGGGAGCCTGCCGATGAAGTGACCCAGTCTTTGGTTCGTTACCTGCTCAAGTCACAAAAGAAGGACGGGTCGTGGAAGATCATCAATCATCGACCGCCGATCGAGGACAGCCATTTCGCCGCCACCGCTCTGTCCTACAGGGGACTGCAAGCCTATGGCGGGACCGATGAACGGCAAGGCGCGATGGCAAAGGCACTCCAATGGATGAAGGAGTTCCCGCCCAGTTCAACAGAGGATCATGCCTTCAAGCTGCTTGGACTTCACTGGGGCGGCGTCCCGAAGGCAGGGCAGGCAGGCGAAGCGTCTCGGGCTTTGCTCGCCCTGCAACGCGAGGATAATGGCTGGGGTCAGCTGCCTGACATGGCGAGCGATGCTTACGCTACTTCGCTTGCACTCTTTGCCTTGAAGGAAAGCGGTGTGCCGCAACCCGTGCCCAAGGCCATTTCCTTGGGTGAGAAGTGGCTGCTGGACAACCAACTGAAGGACGGTTCCTGGTTGGTCAAGACACGCAGCAAGCCGATCCAGAAACCACTCGACAGTGAATTTCCTCACGGCAAGGACCAGTTCATATCAATTGCTGCGACCTGCTGGGCCGTGATGGCTCTGGCTCCCGATTGAGTTGAGTAACGGGCCACCTGAAACTTGATTTTCGGATTGTTCGGTGGCGCTTCGCAGGTTTTTGGTTATGCTTTGAATGGTTGGTTTGCATTGCGTGCAATCAATGAATCTCTCAAGATCAATCTCATGTTGAACGTCGAGGGTAAAGGAGCAGGACGTTTTTGCGACGGCTTGAGCCGACGGGATTTCTTGACCGTCGGCGCCTTGGGCATGGGTGGGCTTAATCTCTCTCAATTGCTTCAGGCCGAAAAGGCTGCTGGGTTGGGGCATTCCAACAAGTCTGTCATTATGATCTACATGGCAGGGGCCCCTCCGCACCAAGACTTGATCGACCCGAAACCGGACGCGCCCAAAGAGGTGCGAAGTGTATTTGGCCCGATTGCCACGAAGGTGAAGGGCATACATATCAACGAATCGCTCCCCATGATGGCCAAAGTGATGGACAAGTGGACCGGAATTCGCTCCCTCGTGGGCGCTCCGAGCGGAAGTCACGACTCCTTCATGTGTTATACCGGACGTCCCGGTTCCGCTTTTTTCGATCGTCCTTACCCGAAACCTCCCGGCAATTGGCCGAGCATTGGCTCCACGGTTTCCAAGCTTGCAGGCGAAAGGTTTCCCGGGATGCCGCCCTTCGTGGGATTGGCTCCCATGGCGGGCCATCCTCCTTATGGGTCACCGGGCGAGGCTGGCTTTTTGGGTGCCTCGCATGGACCGTTTCGTCCATCGGGCCCAGCCCGGACGGACATGGATCCCAAACCCGTCGGTTCTGCGCGTCTGGACAGAAGGCAGTCCTTGCTTTCAGGCTTCGATGCCTTTCGGCGAAAGTTGGACCAAGGTAATGAATTGGAAACCATGGACGCCTTCACCCAACAGGCCTTCGGTGTGCTCTCCTCCTCCCTTTTGGGTGAAGCCCTCGATCTCGACAATGAGGATCCGAAGGTTCGGGAACGCTACGGCAAAGGCGACCCGAAAAACGTAGGTGACGGAGCGCCTCGCAACAACGAACATTTCCTCTTGGCTCGACGATTGGTCGAGGCCGGGGCTCGTGTCGTCACGCTGAATTTCGGGCGTTGGGATTTTCACAGCAACAACACCGGTGGCGTTAAAGGTCATGCTCCCATCTTCGATCAAGGCCTTAGTGCCCTCATCGAGGATCTTCACCAACGAGGCATGGCGGATGACGTTGCGGTGGTTGCTTGGGGCGAATTTGGCCGTACCCCCGTGATCAACAAGGACGGCGGTCGGGACCATTGGCCGCAGGTCGGATGTGCCTTTTTCGCGGGAGGCGGCATGAACCATGGCCAAATGATCGGCGCCACCGATGCCAAGGCGGCCGAGCCGACTGAAAGACCGGTTCATTTCGGCGAAGTACATGCCACTCTTTATCAGCACTTGGGCATAAATCCCCATGCCACGACCGTGAAAGATCTTTCCGGGCGGCCTCATTACTTGGTCGACGACTGGAAACCCCTGCCCGAATTAGTGGGCTAGAATGTCTGCGCCGTGTTTTGGCGCTTCGCCCATTTTCATGCCTCCTCGTGCGGGCGAGAAGTTATTGTCTTAAACTAATAGTTACGTTCTATTGTATTTGTGCATGCAATAATTCGCAAAGTTACAGTAATGACATGGGAGGGTATTTGACATGTTGAACGTTAACGGAGGCAAGCAACGGGGATTTTGTGACGGAGTCGCCAGACGCGATTTTTTGAAGATCGGCGCATTGGGCATGGGAGGCTTGAGTTTGCCGGGTTTGCTCCAAGCGGAGAAGGCGCAAGGGAAGGGCTCGCAGAAAGCCGTCATCATGGTTTTTCTCGCCGGAGGTCCTTCTCATATGGACACTTTCGACCTCAAGGAGGATGCCCCTTCCGAATTTCGCGGGGAGTTCGCTTCTATTCCGACCAAGGTCCCTGGCATACGTATTTGCGAACACCTGCCGGGCATCGCCGCTCAAATGGATCAATGCTCTATCATTCGTTCGATTGCCGACACGGTGAACAACCATAGTTCCTACCATTGCATGACGGGTCGCCCGAAGAATGGTCCGCAACCTGTCGGTGGCTGGCCTTCCATCGGTTCCATCGTTTCCAAGGTCCAAGGGGATCACTTGGGCACGCCCGGCTACGTCAACATGGGAGGCGGTCTCAAAGGTGGCGGGTTCTTGGGTTCCGCCTATGCGGGCTTCAGCAGTGGCGGCAAGGGCCGTTACGACATGGCCCGCCAGTCGGGCATGAAGGAGAATCGCTACGCTTCCCGCATGGGTTTGCTCAAGGGGTTCGACCAATTTCGCCGCGATTGTGATGCCAGTGGCATGATGAACGGATTCGACGTATTCAATCGTCAGGCTTTTGACATCATTACCTCGGAACGTCTGGCCAAGGCCCTGGACCTGAAGAACGAGGATGCCAAGACAGTCAAGCGGTATGGCAATGACTGCAAAAATTTCCTCTTGGCCCGCCGCGTAGTGGAAGCTGGAGCCCGTTTCGTAACATTGACCACGGGAGGATGGGATACGCATAGCAAGAACTTCATTAATCTTCGCAACTCTCGACTCCCCAATTTGGACAAGGGCGTATCCAATCTAATCCAAGACTTGCGAGATCGCTCCATGTTGGATGACGTCACAGTTATTGTTTGGGGTGAGTTCGGCCGCACGCCCAAGATAAATGGCAACGCCGGTCGCGACCACTGGAGTCGCGTCATGTCGGTGCTTCTTGCCGGTGGAGGCATGAAGAATGGACAAGTCATAGGCACCACCGATCCCAAAGGCGGAGAGCCCGCCGATCGTCCCGTCTATTTGGGCGAAGTATTCGCCACGCTTTACCACAACGTGGGCATTGACGTTACGAAGACTCAATTGAAAGACCTTTCCGGTCGCCCGCAGTATTTGGTGGAAAATGGCCACGGACCTCTTTCCGAACTGGTTGGCTGACCGGTTCCCGAAACTCAGACAAAGCAACAGACCTGAAACAATCCAGCGCTCAAACAACATGACTTTTGCCCGACTTGGCATCTTTGCCGCAATCACCACTTCCTTGGCCTTCTCGCCTCTTGTTCACGCCGCCGATTTCGGCGACCCCGAGAAAATCACGCTTTCTTTTTCCGCCTTCGAGGGTGACTCCCTCAAATTGAAAGGCATCGATGCGCGTCGTCAATTGGTCGTCACGGGGGTTTATACGGATGGTGATCAACGTGACTTGACCCGTCAGGTTCAATATAATGCCGAACCTGCAGGCATCGTGGTCATAGACAAGACGGGTTGGGTGAGTCCGGTCGAGGACGGCAAGGCGGTAATCACTGCAAAGGCTGACGGTGATTCAATTGCTACAGCTGAAATTACGGTTGAGGATTCAAGTGCCATTCAGCGAATCAATTTCCCCAATGAAATCACCCCTTTGTTCACCAAGTATGGTTGCAATGGCGGTGGATGCCATGGCAAGTCGGGCGGTCAAAACGGATTTCGCCTCTCGCTCCTCGGATTCGAACCACAAGAGGACTACGAATACATCGTTAAGGAAGCCCGCGGCCGTCGGGTGTTCCCTGCAGCTCCTGATCACAGCCTGCTTTTGCTCAAGGCCATCAACCAGTCGCCTCATGGCGGCGGTTCCCGCATAGAGAAGGATTCCTTGGATTATCGCCTCCTTCGTTCCTGGATTGCCCAAGGCATGCCATACGGAAAGCCTGACGATCCCACATTGGAGGGCATATCCGTCCATCCCGGCGTCCGTATAATGGACATGACGGGGGAGCAGCAACTCTTGGTCACGGCTAAGTATTCGGATGGTTCGATGAAAGACGTGACCCGTTCATCCGTCTACGAAGTGAATGACGAGGAGGTTGGCGAGGTAGATGAGAACGGTCACGTCGCCGTGTTCGAACAACCGGGAGATCTCGGTGTGATGGTTCGCTACCAAGACAAGGTATCTGTTTACCGCGCGATCGTGCCATTGGGGGCACCGGTCGATAACTTGCCCACACCGGTAAATTACGTTGACGAGCATGTTTTCACCAAACTCAAGGCCGTGGGCATGCCTCCCTCTGAAAATTCCGACGATTCCACTTTCATTCGCCGCGTGACCATAGACGTTGCAGGCCGCTTGCCTACCATCGAGGAAACCAAGACCTTTCTGGAAAGCAAGGATCCCAAGAAACGTGACCAGTTGATCGATCGCCTTTTGGCCAGTACCGACTATGCCAATTACTTTGCAAACAAGTGGTCCTCCCTGCTTCGCAACAAGCGAACCAAGACCTCTTACCAACGGGGCAACTTCGCCTTTCACGCTTGGATTCGCGACAGTCTGCAACAAAACAAGCCCTATGACCAGTTCGTGCGCGAGGTGGTCGGGGCCTCCGGGGAAATGCTCCACAACCCCGCTGTCGCATGGTACCGTGAAGTGAAGACCGTCCAGAACCAACTCGAGGACACCGCCCAGCTCTTTCTCGGCACGCGCATCCAGTGCGCCCAGTGCCACCACCATCCCTTCGAGAAATGGAGCCAAAAGGATTACTACCAGTTCAGCGCCTTCTTCTCTCAGGTTGGTCGGGCCAAGGGGCGCCTGCCTGACGAGGACATCATTTACCACAAGCGTGGCGTTGCGAAGGCCACGAACAAGAAGGACAACCAAGCGGTGCAGCCCGCTGGGTTTGGTTCCACTCCTCTGGAGATCGCCGCCGACGATGATCCCCGACAAGCCCTCGTCGATTGGATGTCGGCCAAGGACAATCCATTTTTCGCCCACACCCTCGTGAATCGTTACTGGAAGCATTTCTTCGGACGTGGTTTGGTCGATCCCGAGGACGATATGCGGGAGACGAATCCCGCCGTGAACCCCGAGCTATTGCAGGCNCTCGCCGAAAAATTCATNGAGAGCGGCTTCGACATGAAGGGGCTGATCCGTGACATNTGCCGTTCCAAGACCTACCAGTTCAGTTCCATCCCCAATCGCTACAATGCCAAGGACAAGCACAACTTCTCTCGGCATTATCCGCAACGACTAGGGGCCGAGGTGCTTCTTGATTCGATCGACGACCTGACCAACGTACGCACTGGGTTCAGTGGATTGCCGACCGGCACGCGGGCCACCATGCTGCCCGACAACAGCTACAACCAGAACAGCTACTTCCTGTCTGTCTTTGGCAGACCCGACAATGCCAGCGCCTGCGAATGCGAGCGTTCCGGCGATGCCTCCCTTGCTCAAAGCCTCCACCTGATCAACTCCAAGGACATCCAAGGGAAGCTCACCAATGGATCCAGTCGCGCATCCAAGCTGGCCGCCAACAAGGAGTTGACCGACGAGGCGAAAATAACCGAGCTCTATTTCGTTGCCTTTGCCCGCGCACCCAAGCCTGACGAATTGAAGATGGCTGTGAATTATGTCACTCGAGAGGTTGAGGACGACAAGGGTAACAAGAAGGCCGTTGACAAGAAGCAAGCTTACGAGGACGTCGTTTGGGCCCTTTTCAATACCAAGGAGTTTTTGTTCAATTTGTGATCAACTGACTGATCACTACGCTTGCATCTGGCAATAAGCCAAGCAAACGTCCACGGTTGCCCCGGATTCAGCCGGCAAGCAGTGCTTGGATCACTAGTATCGCCCCATCCCGTTCTGCCTTTCGCCGAAGCAATTGACGAACAGCCGAAAAAACTTCGCCCTTAGAGAAAAAAGATTCGATTGACCGCCCTTTCAGTTGACTCGCGCGCGCTTGCGAAGGAAAGTTTTGCATGCAGTTAATGAAAGCCTTTCATCTCCTCGCTTCTCTTTTTGTTTTTCATTTGCTTTTGCTTTCCGCTTTAGGGCAATTGCCCTCGGCTCGATTCGACAGTGTTTACCCGCCTTCGGCTCAGCAAGGTGAGAAACTGGAGGTCAAGATTTCAGGGCAAGACCTTGAAGGCGTGAATTGGTTGAAATTCTCACATGACGCCATCAAGGCGGAACCGAAGAAGGACGCTGATGGGGAGATAGTGCCNAATGAATTTGTNCTCAAGGTGGCTTCCAACGCTCCCTTGGGCATTCACAAGGGCTGGATTGGCGGGGGCAAGTTCGGGGCATCAAATTATCGTTCCTTCGTTGTTGGCGATCTTCCCCAGGTGGATACTGGCGAAGGAGGAGTTTCCCAGGAAAAGGCCTTTGAGTTGGAACTTGGAAAAGTGGCTCTCGGCAAGTCGCCGGCCAACAAGTTCGCCTGGTTTAAGTTTTCCGCCAAGAAGGGGCAACGCGTTTTGGTGGAGGTCTCGACCAAGGACATTGATTCCAAGCTGACTCCCTCGGTTGCTCTGTATAATGCCGCCGGGCTTCAGTTGCAGAGCGATCCGCAAAACGGTTTGTTGGACTTCACGGTTCCTGTTGACGGCGACTGGTTCGTTCGTCTCAACGATTTTCTGTACAAGGGAGGGGATGACTACCAATACCGCATGACCATCTCCACGCGCCCCCTCATAGACCTCGTCTATCCACCCGTGGGCAAAGCTGGGAGCAATGCAAAGTTTACCATCTATGGTCGTAACCTGCCGGGGGGCCAACCTTCCGAATGGAAAACCAAGAATGGACGCGCCTTGGAAAAAAAGGAAGTGAGCATCCAACTGCCATCGGGTGATGTCCGGGCCCAGTTGAACCTCACGGACTATCTCGATCCCCGCCGGGCTTCCCTTGACCATCTTGAATATCGCCTCAAGTCGCCTGCAGGTATTTCCGCCGCCACTTACGTGGGATACGGAGAGCATGACGTCATTCATGAGAGTGAAGGCGAAAACGGCTTGCCCGGCAAAGAACAGAAAATCACCGCTCCCTGCGAATTCGTGGGCAAGTTCTTTCCCGGCTCCGACAAGGATCGCCTGCGCTTCACCGCCAAGAAGGGCGACGTCTACCAGATCGAGATCTTTTCCGAGCGTTTGGGGCGACCCACTCACGTATTCCTGCTGCTCGAGCAATTGACGAAGAAGGACGATGGCGAGGAAACCGCCAAGGAAATTGGCAAATCCCTCGAAACCGTCTCCACCTTGGGTGGCAATGTGTTCGACGTTTCGACCCGTGATCCCTCCTTGCGGTTCGAGGCTCCTGCCGACGGTGATTACCGCATTCTTGTGTATGACCTTTTCAACACTGCTCCCGATCCGCTGAATGTCTATCGTTTGTCCATCCGCAAGGAGACTCCCGATTTTCGCTTGGCTGCCTACGGTTTGCTTCCCCCGCCAGCCAGCAACAATGCCAGCCCCGTGTACGTCAAGTCACCCACTATCCGAAAGGGTGAGGCTTTTCCGGTCAAGGTGATGGNTCTGCGCCGCGATGGATTCAAGGATCCCATCGATTTGGAGGTCANGGGNCTGCCTGCTTTTGTTTCCTATTCACCCAAACGAGTTCCGGCCGGGGTTGATTCTGTTACCATGCTTTTCCAGCCTAATGACAAGGCCACGGACTGGGATGGGCTCTTTTCCATTTCCGGTAAAGCCAAGGTTGCGGGTAAGGAAGTTCAACGGGAGTGTCGATTCGCCGACGTTGCCTGGAGTTCCTATGACAACCAGTCCAAAGTGGCCCTTTCGCACGTCCACGTCGTGCCTTCGGTCCCTTTTGCCGTTCTGGGAAGGGAAGCGACACCGGTAAAGGTTGTTTTCGATGATGCCAAATTAGTCGAGTCCGCCAAGAAGGCAGCTGAAACGGCCGAGAAGTCGTTTAACGATGCTCAGACCAAGCTTGGCCGGGTCCGCGAAAAACTAAAGGTCCCGGTGGAGGCCGAAAAGAAGGCCGAGGCGGATGCGGCAACCAAGAAAAAGGAATTGGCCGACAAGTCGAAGGAGCTAGATGACTTGGTCAACGTTCGCCTCAAGGCAGCCAAGGAAAAGGCGAAGCAGGGTGATGCTGAATCGACCAAGCAGGTCGCCGCTTTGGAGGCGAAGGCGAAGAAAATGGACCAAGCCCTCAAGGCCCTGCCCAACCAAATCCGCCAAGCGGAACAGAAAGTGGCCACCGCCAAGACTGCGGCCAACAAGGCGCGAACCGAGGTCATGCAAGCCGAAGCTGCCGAAGCAGGAAAGAGGAAGGAGCTCGAGGCGAAGAAGGCCAAATTGGCTGAAGTCACCAAGCGGAAGGACAGTCCGAACGGAGAGGTTCATGTTTTCGAGACTGCCGTTTCAGGACAGATCAAGATTCCTTTCAAGTTGGATTGCACGGATGCTTTCAAGGCGTCCACCAAGGTGAAGATTTTCGGACATGCAGGTTTTGCCAAGGTCAAGGAAATCACGGTCGACCCCAAGAAGAAGAACGAGGGCACGATCGATCTCAATCTTGCCCAAGCCAAGTTGCCGGCTGGCGAATATCCTCTCTTTTGCTCCGCCCAAGTGAAAGGGAAGTATAAGGTTTTCTCAGAGGAAGAAGCCAAGAAAGCCTCCGAGGAAGCCAAGAAGATAGACGAGTCGCTCAAAGTAGCCAAGACCGCGGCAGCGGAAGCCAAGAAAGCATTGGCCGAGGGCAAGAAGAAACTAGACCAAGCGAAGAAGGCGAAGGAAGAAGGCCAGTTGGCTCAAGTGGAAAAGGAATATCTGGAATTGGAGAAAAAATCCAAGGATGCCGAGGGCAAGGTTCAGCGTCTCGAAAGCAAAAAGAAGTCGGCTGATGCCCTCGCCAAGAAAATGATGGATGCATCAAAGAAACCCAAGGACGTCACAGTTACTCTCTTCACCAACCCTTTTACACTCAAGGTGCGAGAGGTTCCACTGGAAGTGAAAGCGGTCGAAAAGAAAACGCTACAGGCCGGTGAAAGGGCTACGGTTGACCTAGCCATCGATCGGCTCTTCGGGTTTGCCGATGCAGTGAGCTTCAAGGTCGTCGCGCCGAGAGAAGCCAAGGGTGTTTCGGCCAAGGCTGCGTCCATCGCAAAGGACGGTTACGCCACTACCTTCGAGGTGGTCACCAGCGCTACAGCCACTCCACCTGGTGAATACGAGTGCANACTCGAGGGAACGCTGAGGTTCAACAACCAGAACTTAAAGTTCATCGAAACCTTTCTGCTCAAGGTCGAACCTGCTCCAACAACCAAGAAGGGCTAACTTGATACAGAACCTGTAATCAAATGAAACCTTTGTTACACTTCGCTTTTCTATTGTTCTTGAGTACCTCTTTTGGCGAAGGTCTCGAGGTCAAGGATCTCAAACGGGACAAACCGGTTGATTTTCAGTCAGAGATTCTGCCTATCTTGAGAAGCAATTGCTTGGCTTGCCATAATCGCACTCGCACCAAGGGAGACGTAGTCCTCGAGACGCCAGCCGATATTCGCGACGGAAACGATGATGGCCCTTTCGTTGAAATTGGGAAGCCCTTGGACAGTTTCCTCTTTCAAATTTCCGCTCATCTCGATGAGCCACAGATGCCGCCGGCTAATAACAAGGTGGGCGCCAAGAACCTCAAGCCCGATGAACTTGGCTTGCTCAAGCTCTGGATCGCCCAGGGAGCTAAAGGAGAAATGCGGGCCGCCGACCCTCTTGCCTGGCAGTCTTACCAACGTGAGACACCCCCCATCTATGCAGTGGCCGCAGGCCCCCAGGGACGATTTGCCGCTGCCGGACGGGGGAATCGCATCCACCTCTATGACGTATCGACTGGTCAATTGTTGGCTAACCTCGCCGATCCTTCATTGGCCAAGCATGGTTTTTATGGGAAAAAAGATGCTGCCCATCTTGACGTGGTCAATGCCTTGGCCTTTCATCCCAATGGCAACTTGCTTGCCTCCGGAGGATATCGAGTGATCAAGCTTTGGCGTCGGGCTGCTCCTGCAAAGAAGAAAGAATTCAACGCCAAGGCAGCGGATGGTCTTCGAGCTGTCAGTCCCGATGGCCGATGGCTTGCATTGGCCGAGGAAAACAACCAAACAGGGATATGGGAGCTTGCCGAAGGCAAACGTCTTCGCGGTTTGGAAAAAATGCAACCACCCGTTAAAGGCCTTGCTTTCTCGACTGACTCTAAGCGCCTGATCACAGGCGCTGCCGATGGATCCGTTCGCCTTTGGAGCGTGGCCGACGGCAAATTGGTNGCNGAAGCCAAGCATGAGCANCCTGCCGGTCCCGTTGCGAGCCTTGGNGAGGATGGCAAATGGTTTGCCTCTGCCCACGCCGACAAGATTATTCGCGTTTGGGAACTGCCTGCCGAGGGCGGTGTTGAAGTCAAGATGCGGAAGGAGTTGAAGGGGCATTCCCAAGATATCCTGAATTTGCTTTCCATGCCCCATGATCCCAAGCAACTGCTTTCCGGGGCTAAGGACAACACTGCGCGCATTTGGAATGCCGATGGCGGAAGCGTGATACGTTCAATCAGTGTTGGTGGCCCGGTGCTCTCCATGGCCGTATCACCGGATGGTCAGCGCATTGCCACTGCCTCAGGTGCCAATTACGGTCGTCTTTGGAATGCTGCCAATGGTCAGAAGATCGCTGATTTGCAAGGCAACCCGATCTTGAAACGCGAGTCTCTGTGGGAAGATGGCGAACTGGCCTTCGCCAAGGCCGAACTCAAGTATTTCACTGATGAACTGAAGAAGCGCAGTGACGAAAAAAAGAAGATCATCGAACGCAAGACCAAGGCAGAAAAGGATCTCGCGACCGCGGCTGCAAAACCCATTGCCGAAAAGAAGGCTGCTGCTGACAAGGCTCGGACCGAACGGGACGCCGCCGAAAAGAAAGTTGAGGAAACGGTCAAGAAGGCGGAAGAATTCCAGTCTGCCTTCGAAACTTCCGAAAGTGCCTACAAGGAAAGTGAGGCCAAGTCCAAGGAAGCTGTCTCAAAAGTGGCCGGACCAGAAGGAGTCGAGCGAAAGGCCAATCAAGATCTCGCTAACAAGAAACGTGATCTTGATGCCAAGACGAAGACCCGGGACGGCGTGATCAATTCCAAGCTAAATCCTGCCAAGCAAAAGGTGGAGCAAACCCAAAAGGGGCTTGTCCAGACCGAGAGTAATCGCAAGCAGGCGGACGATGTTTTGAAAGCTATCACCGTGGAGGTTGAGAAAGCCAAACAAGCTCTCGCCGCCGCCGATAAAAAAGCCACCGCTGCGGAGACTCTCGCAAAAAAAATTCAAGGCGATGCCAACAAGCCTGAACCCGAGAAAAAGAAGGCCAATCAAGATGCCGTAAATAATCGTAAGTTGGCTAACGCCGCCAAGACAGCCCACGACAACTTGATCAATTCGAAGCTCAATCCCGCCAAGCAAAAACTTGCCGCTGCGGATAAGGTGCTTTCCACTGCCAAGTCGGCCAAGGATATTGCCGACAAGGCATTGGTCGACGTCCAAGCTGAACTTAAGAAAGCCGAGGAGGCCTTGGCTCTTTCAAACAAGGGCCACAAGGAATCCGAGAAAAAAGCTGGTGACGCCAAATCTGAAGCCGACCAAGTTCGCAAGCTCAGAGACGATGCCGCCAAAGCTTTTGCCGAGGTAAAGAAAACCTACGATTCTTCCAAGAAATCACGGGACGATGCCATCAAGGCGAAGACTGCTGCCGATGCCGATGTCAAGGCGAAGACCGCCGCCTTGACCAAGGCGGAGAAAGAATACTTGGACATAGAGAACCCAAGGGCCCAGTTCGAGCGCGAGCTGAAGCGTTCGATTCAGGACTTGGCCAAGGCGGAGGCCAAGGAAAAGGAATACGAAGGCTACAAGTTGGAGTCCGAAAACATGGAGAAGCGGGAGACAGAGGAAAACAAAGCGGCCAAGGAAAGAATGACGGCGGCCGACAAGGCGATTTGCCGGACGATTTCCTTTTCGCGCGATGGTTCCACTGTGGTAAGCGGTGGTGAAGACAAGTACCTTCAGTTTTGGAGTGGAACTAATGGCAAGCCTCTTGAGGGCTTAGTAATTTCAGATGGTGAGGTGGATATGGTGTCTTATCTTCCCGCAGGAGATCTTCTGGTGTCCAAAGGAGAACTGACAGTGACTTGGGACGTTTCCCGCAATTGGGAATTCGACAAGGACCTTGGTGGTGACACGGCCGCTTCCCCGGTGGTTAACAGAGTTACCTCTCTGGATTTCAGCTCGGATGGCAAACATCTAGCGAGTGGGGGTGGCGACCCCAGTCGGAGTGGTGAAATACTCGTCTGGAACATATCGGACGGCAAGTTGTTGCACAATATGCCAAGTGTCCACAGTGACACAGTGACTGCTATCGAGTTCTCCCGCGACGGCAAGCGCATTGCATCGGGGGCGGCTGACAAGTTTGCCCGGGTTACCGAAGTCTCAACCGGCAAGATCATTCGTTCCTTCGAAGGTCACACCCATCATGTCACGGGGGTCAGCTTGCAAGCCAATGGACGTATCTTGGCCAGTGTGGGAGCTGACATGGAAATCAAGACTTGGAACGTCGTGAATGGTGACCGGGTGGGCAAGGCCGGTGGCTTCTCCAAGGAACTCACTTCGATTCATTACGTCGGTTATGGGGACAACGTTCTGGTTACCGCCGGCGACAAGAAAGTGAAAGTCATGCGCGCCGGCTCCGGCAATCCCGGCAACGTACGCGATCTCTCCGGTACCGCCGACTTAATGCACGCGGGTGACGTTTCCCGTGATGGGAAAACCGCGGTTGCCGGTGGCGAAGATGGTGTCCTGCGTGTTTGGAACATCGCCGATGGCAAGTCCTTGCAATCTTTCGATCCACCCAAAAGCGAAGACGAGAACGGTCTCACCGTCAAGTGATGCCGACATGAATTTTCCGGATGGGGAAGTTACATGAGTTGACGGATCGGGCTGGCTCCGTAGATCACCTTGGATACCTCTTCTGGAATTCCCGTAGTCGATCGCAATGCGCCGACGTCGAGAATGCTTTCCATGATAGTGGCGTAAAGATTCGGTATGGTTACCCTTTGATTGGCAGGCTCTCCGCCGTCTTTGGTGGATGAACCCACCACTTGGCCCATTTGTAGTCCCCCGCCATAAAGCAGAAGCGGAGCCGAGCCCGCCCAGTGGTCGCGTCCGCCCTTTGCGTTGATTTTCGGCGAACGCCCCATTTCACCGCAGCACACAAGTAATATTTTGTCACGCAACCCACGAGCCTCGATGTCTTCGATGAAGGCGCTGACGGCATGGTCAAACGGACGCCCGACGTAATCCATGCCCTCGGTCATGGTGGCATTGTTATTGTCAGCATGCATGTCCCACACGAAATCCGTGCTCACTGTAATGAAATTTGCGCCGCGTTCAGCCAACCTACGGGCCAATAGCAAAAGTTTCCCAAGATTTTTTACGTGATTGGCGTAACGATTGTGGTTGTTCCAACGTTTACTTATTCGAGACGGATCAATTAGTTTCGAGGTATCGTATCTCTCGACAATCTTGGCGTCTTCCTTCGTGACGTCGAAGGCGTCGAAGATACCGCCGGTCAAGGTTTCCAGTGCCTGTGTTTGGAATTTGTCCAAGCCCCTAGTCAATCTCTCGGATTCCATCTTGCTCCGAAATTGGTTCAGGCTTGCCAGCAAGGTTTGCCGGTCGTCGAGGCGGTCCNGGTTTACCGTGAGTCGCATGTCTTGCCTCAAGTCACCCTTGCCACTTGGCTGGAATGGTTCGTAGGCAGGGCCCAACGGACCAGTTAGGTCAAATTTGCCCAAGGACATGATCGGATCCGTGGCTTTGGCATCTACGGATTGCGGATGAAGCCAGACGTTGCGTGGCATGCCTGATTCCGGGTTGTTGGCTCCTGCTACCTTCGCGTAATGGGCCCCGATTTGAGCGCCGGCTGAATGCTCCTTGCTGACGATAGGCTTGGAGTCATGGGCTGCGCTTTCGGTGGTGAAGGACCGCACGATGGAGAACTTGTGGTTCAATTTCGCCAATTTCTCGAAGGTCGGGCCAAAGGTGATGCCGGGTATGCGAGTGGGGATTTCTCCCGTGGCGCTGCGCACTCCAGTGGGAGCATCCATTTTCGGGTCAAAGGTCTCGAACTGGCTTGGACCGCCATGCATGAATAGAAAAATCACCGCCTTGTCCTTCGCAAGTCCCCCAAATGACTTCANCGCTTCCTCCGCTCGCAGAAACTGAGGAAGGCTCATTCCCCCTAAGGCGAGGCTCCCCACACTTAGGAAATCTCGCCTCCCCAAAGCATTGTTTTTGCGGAAGCTCATGATTTTTTACATGTCTTGTCTTTCATAATAAGCCCAAAGGGCTTCTCGACAAGTAAACATTTCCTTGGTAATTCATTCCCCCTCATTCATGAACTGGGGAAACAAGGCGAACTGGAGGCGATCAGCAGGCAACACTACATGGTGTCTCCTCGGGTGTTCAATCGGCGAATTCGGTACCCTTGCCCTTTATTCGTTTCTGGATCTTGCATCCTCGGTTCCGATTGGATCCACTTGGTATTGGCCGCTCTTAATACTCCCTCTCATCAATGGACTCATCACTAGCATTGTCTTGGAGACTTTGATTCTCATTCGTGGGCAAATGGGCTTTTCCGATGCCTTGAAGACTGCTCTTGGCATGTCTTTCATTTCAATGCTCATGATGGAGGTCGCGATGGAGCTCACCGATTTATGGTTCACCAAAGGCGAATTGGGAATGAACCCCATTGCCATACCGTTTATGTTGATCGTGGGATTCCTCACGCCTTGGCCCTTCAATTACTGGCGATTGGAGAAGACCGGCAAATGCTGTCATGGCTAAGGTTATTGCTGGAGCCTGGCGGTGGAGATTGTTCCACGGGCTTTATGCCTTGTTGATCTTGGCCGTTTCCAGTGTGCCGGGCTCTGATTTGCCTCAGGAAGTTGACCTTGTCTCGGACAAGCTATTGCATTTCGGCGAGTACTTGATGCTCGGGCTCTTGGGCGGCTGGGCTTACCTGCGATACAAACCTTCTCTTTTGCTGCTCTTGCTTGGCTTTGGTTTGGCTTTCAGCGGCTTGGACGAATATTGGCAATCACACGTTTCTGGCAGGGATAGTGACTTCTTTGATTTTCTAGCTGACGTGGCTGGTTATCTCACAGGCACCTTTATCGTCTCTTGCTATTGCAAAAGATTGACCTGACTCACGATTCACCAATCTCAGGATTTGCCACTCGGGCCTTTGGTTTTGCTGGCGGTCTAGCTTAAGGGATGACTATCTTCTTCACCTCGGTCCATTCCGATTCGATACGCGTGGCGTCTTNNTTTGGTCCCCGGGCAATCATTCTATAATAAAGNATGGCGCCCTGTTCAAATGGGCCCACTTCGGCCTCGAGGGTACCGATGTCAGCTTCATGATCTTGGAATCCCTTTGTGAATTCGGGATCTTCGGCAAATTCTATCCAGTACGTTTGTTTGCCATCCTCGTTCGCAGATCCTTCCCACGCTAAAATAATGGTTGATTCAGCAATATCAGAATCTGTTACGGGTTCCAACTTGACTGACTTAATTGTAGGAACTGCATAAGTCATAGTAGGCAAATCTATGGATGATGAAATGATTTCGCTGGCCGTGTCGACTTTGTTGGTCCTGCTGGGCACGGCTTGTAGATCGAACCAGTAACGAGGGAACTCCTGTACTTCGGTCATGGTGAATTCGGGGTCATCCAGATAGTGCGTCCCCAAATCTTCTGATCTGTTTCCATCCAGATAAATATTAATCAAGTACTCGAAATCGTTTAGATTGTTATCGATGCGATCCCAAGAGAGGTTGATGTTGTTGCCATCTCTTCTGGCCGAAAAGTTTTTCGGGATGTCGAGTTTGTGTCCGGGCACAGTGAAATATTCGATGATGGATGGGTAGGTCAGTACTTCATTTGTTGTGTCCGGATCCGTCCAAGTGAGAAGCTCTACCGTATAGTTCGTTTCAGGTTTCGCGGGCCAATCCTTTATAAATGGAACTTTTGTGTTACGATGCTCAATCGGGTTTTCTCCACCGCCTTCCTTATAGAGCCTCACCAAGTATTCGAATTTGCCTTCGGCTCCTGCCGGCGGTTCCCAGGAAAGGGAAAACTTGCCGTACTCGACAGTAACTTTGAAATTTGCGGGAGGAAACAAGCGGGCCCCAGTGGTGGTTGTTGCGATCTCTGGCTCGGATGGAGCGAATGGATCCTCCATTGATTCGAAATATGCCTGAAGCCTTACGAAATATGAGGTGAAAGGCTCCAATTCTTTGATCTCGAAGGAAGTTCCATTAATGTCCGGAAAAGAGCGATAACTCTTGGTGAATCCTTCGTCTTCTGCCACTTCCAGGCGATAGAGAGGCTTAACCAAAGGTTCCAAGCTAGCATTCTCGTCCGACGCAATTTCGTTCTGGGTGGCATTCTCCTCGTTGCCTGAAAGCTCCTCGAGAGTGGATTCAGATTGGTCATAAAGGTTGGCTGGTTCGGCCCAATGGGCTCTGATGTTTGTGTTGCTCACTTGGCTAAACACTTGGAGACCACAATGCCCAAGCCTTGTGCGGTTATCATCCTCGGCCATCGTCCAAGGGCCCGTTTCATTTGGGTTATCGTAGCCGATGTGAGGCGAGGGATCTTCAACTAATTGATTCGAGTCGGAGCAGGAGGCCATCACCATGGCGACAAGGCCACTCAATATGTACGCAGGCAATTTCATCTTTTCATTTCAAACCGATCGCCACCTTTTGTCTAGTATCTTTCTTCCTCTCAAAAATCCTTTCGATCTTGCTTTTAGGTTCCTTGCGATTGAATCTTTGACCATGAAATCCCCAAACGACTTATCCCTTTCAAATAATACGAAAGGCCTTATCGATCGCCGAGGAGTTCTCAAGGGAGCTGCAGGCTTGGTGACCGCTGGCCTCACCGTGGCCAGCTCTGCCCATGCGGCCCCTGCCGTCGCCAAAAAACGAAAAACCAAGGCGATGGGCGTGAAGAAAGGCCGCATCAACCAATCCGTGGTTTCCTGGTGCTTTTCCAAGTACTGGAACACCGAGGAGATGTGCGGAGCGGCCAAGAAACTTGGATGCAAGAGTATCGAGTTAATCGATCCCAAGGAGTGGCCGACTCTCAAGAAGCATGGCCTTACCTGCGCTATTTCACCGATCCCGGTGGAGGGTCCCCCTTTCATCAAGGGTTTCAACAACCCGAAGCATCATGACATGGTGATCGATGCCACTCGCAAGGCGATCGACGTATCCGCCGAGTTCGGTTGTCCGAACGTCATTTCATTCACCGGCTACGCCGATGGAATTTCTTCCGAGCAGGGCGCCAAGAACTGCGTGGCCGGCTTCAAGAAGATCATCGGTCACGCNGAGGAGAAGGGGGTCAACCTATGTCTTGAAATGCTTAACACCCGCGATGACTCGGATCCCAACAAGGGGCATCCGGGTTACCAAGGCGACCATATCGATTATTGCATGGATATCATCAAGAAGGTTGGTTCGCCGCGCATGAAACTTCTCTTTGACATCTATCACGTTCAAATCATGGACGGTGACGTCATACGCCGCATCGGTGAATGCGGAGAGCATATCGGTCACGTCCATACCGCTGGCAATCCGGGACGGGGCGAATTGGATGATAATCAGGAGATTTTTTATCCGCCAATCATGGAAGCTTTGCTTAAGATCAAGTACAAGGGTTTCGTTGGGCAGGAGTTCATACCCACTCGCGATCCTTTCAAGGGTTTGTCCCAAGCGGTCTCTCTTTGCGACGTGTAGCAAAGCATTCCACTCTTTGCAGTTGCCGAGACTTTTTCTTGAAGGATAAATCATTTGCCAGCAGGTAAATGACTAGCCTCAAATTCATCGACTTGTTTTGTGGCATCGGCGGCTTCCGCTTTGCCTTGGAGGAGGGCGGCCACGAGTGCGTTTTTTCTTCGGACAACGATCCTCACGCCCAGCAAACCTATGCCCTCAACTTCGGTGAAACTCCAGTCGGTGATCTTACTTCTATCTTAACCGAGCAAGTCCCTGCCCACGACTTGCTTTGCGGGGGATTTCCGTGCCAGCCCTTTAGTATATCAGGAAAGCAAAAGGGTTTCGAAGATGCTCGCGGTACCCTCCTCTACGAGGTTTTGCGCATTGCCAAGCATCACCAACCCAAGGTTCTTTTTCTGGAAAACGTCAAGAACTACGGCGGTCATGACGGTGGCCGTACGCTGACCACCACCTTGGAGTTGCTGGATGGTGTAGGGTATGACTGTCATCATGCCATTCTGAACGCTTCCCGCTTCGGTGTCCCCCAAAAACGGGAACGCATTTATTTCGTTTGTTTCAGAAAGGATCTGGGTCTCGATGAATTTCTTTTCCCGGAACCCACCGATGAAGACATTGCAATCGAGGATATTCTCCTCCCACCTGATGATCCCCGTCTAGATGGACTCCAAATCAATCGTCCCGATACTTTCTTGGCCTCCGACTTACCTACCAAACGCGAGCTTCGTCCCTTGCGGGTTGGCACCATTTCCAAGGGAGGGCAAGGCGAGCGCATCTACAGCGTGAAGGGTCATTCCGTCACCTTGTCCGCTTTCGGCGGCGGAGTAGGCGCCAAGACAGGCATTTACTTGGTCGATGGCATTCCACGGCGCCTCCATCCCGAGGAGTGCCGAAGAGCGATGAGCTTTCCTTCAAGCTTCAAGTTTCATCCCAAGCATAACGTTTGTTACAAGCAATTTGGCAATTCCGTTGCGGTTAAGGTGATCCGTTTGATTTTCGAGCAGGTCGAACGTTTTTTGCAGGGGTAAAGGTCATCTTGGGGCTTAGCCTTTGCGATTTTCTTAGACAATCTTATCCTTCCGCCACTTGGATCCTTCGGGCGGAAAGCCCAAAGATCTTGCCATCAGTTATTTGCGGTCATTCATGTGGTCAGCTTCACTTTCTTCGGACCCTCTCAATTCTGAATAACTCTTACGGAAGCCCAGCGTTCCTTGATAAATTGCATGCATGCTTACGGTCAGGTCCAGTGAAAACGCCGCTACCTGTGAAGGGAGTTCACGAAGAGAATTCCTTCGCATAGGTGGCCTGGGCCTAGGTGGTCTTTGCCTGACTGATCTTTTGGCGCTCAAGGCCAAGGCCCGAGAGGGTGATGTTTACAATTTCCTGAGAGACAAGAGTGTTGTCATGCTGAACCTGCAAGGCGGTCCCCCCCATGTGGAGACCTTTGACCCCAAGATGACGGCTCCTTCGGAATACCGTGCTATGTATGGTGAGGTGAAAACTTCCCTTCCCGGGGTCACTTTTGGAAGTCATTTTCCAATGCTCGGCAAACTGGCTCACAAGATGGCGGTGGTACGCTCCTTTCGTCACGGGAATGGTAGCCATGCCTCTGCCTCCGCCTTGGTGGCGGCGGGAGGCAATTCCACGGGCGCTTGCATGGGCTCTGTTTATTCCCGTATCGCTGGCCTCACCAATGGCAAGACGGGCTTGCCCAATAACTGCCTGGTCGTGCCGGCTGCTGCTGGAGCAAAATACAAGGATTTGCGGTCGGTTTCGGAGCGCGTCACTTCCGTCGGCAACCTGCCCAAGTCTTTAGTCCCATTCGACCCCAGCAAGGGAGGCGCTATCCTCAACGACATGGAATTGAACTTGCCTGAAGGGCGTTTCGAGAATCGTCGTGGCCTGCTTTACGAAATTGATGAATTGAAGCGCGGAGCCGATTCCACCTTGGCTTCGGCGGACCTTCTCCACCAAAAGGCATTCGACGTTATATTGGGTGGCGTCACCGATGCCTTCGATCTGTCCAAAGAAGACCCGCGGACCCTGGAAAGGTATGACACGGGCATGTACACGATCCCGAAAGGCCTGGCCAAGAAAAAGAAGAATGGTAAATCCATCCCTGGCTTTTCTCCTGTCGCCCTCGGCAAGCAGATGCTGATGGCACGCCGACTTTGTGAAAGTGGATGCGGTTTCGTGACGGTTACCAGCACGGGCTGGGATATGCATGGCAATGCCTTCGGTATCGACGATGGAATGCCTGTTCTCGGGCCTGCCGTGGACAAGGCGGCAAGCGCCTTCATCGAAGACTGCGCTGCCCGTGGCCTTTCGGAAAAGATTTTACTGATCATCACTGGAGAGTTCGGCCGTACTCCTAAGATCAATACAAAGGGAGGCCGCGACCATTGGGGCAATCTCTGCACTCTCGCTTTTGCAGGAGGCGGACTCAAGATGGGACAAGTGGTGGGCAAGTCGGATAAACTGGTCGGACAGCCGGCGGAGGACCTCGTCACCACGAATATGTTGCTCGGCACAGTGATGAACGTTCTCTTCGATCCCGGTCAAGTCCGCTTGCTTTCGAATATCCCGGACGAGGTCAAGAAGGCAGTCGTTGACGCCAAGCCGATACCGCAGTTGGTCTGAGGTTCCCCGCCTGTCTGCCGGTTTTGGCTTTCCTATGACATGATAGTTTTCGATTCAGGCTGGACGTTTTGCAGCTCGTCCCCATATTGCCCCGACTCAAATCTCAACGTCTTTTCGAGACTTCTCTAATTCCAATCCCCAAGCCTCTCATGAAACTCGAGACACAATGCCTACATGCCGGCCATGCGCCGGATCCGACCACTCATTNCCGTGCCGTGCCCATCTACAAGACGAGCTCTTTCGTATTCAAGGACACGGAGCATGCGGCCAATCTCTTTGGCCTTCGGGAGCTAGGTAACATCTATACCCGCTTGATGAATCCCACCACCGACGTGCTGGAGCAACGAGTCGCCGCATTGGAAGGAGGCGCCGCGGGCCTTGGTATCGCATCGGGCACGAGTGGTGTGTTTTACTCCATTATTAACTTGGCGGAAGCCGGTGATGAGATCGTGTCGGCCAACAATCTCTATGGTGGCACCTACACGCAGTTCAATGACATCTTGCCCAAGCTGGGCATCACGGTGAAATTCGTCGATCCCAATAATCCGGAGAATTTCGCTGCCGCCATAACTGACAAGACAAAGGCTCTTTTCTGCGAAACAGTAAGCAATCCGGGCTTGGACGTTGCAGACTTGAAGGCGATCGGAGACATCGCCTCCTCCCACGGCATCCCTCTCGTGGTGGACAGTACTTTTTCAACGCCATATCTCACACGCCCTATCGAGCATGGTTGTGACGTCGTGGTTCATTCCCTGACCAAGTGGCTAGGCGGTCACGGCAATGGTATCGGTGGCGTGGTGGTGGATTCCGGACGCTTCAACTGGGCCAACGGAAAGTTTCCCCTCTATGATGAGCCGGACGCCAGTTATCATGGTCTTCGTTGGGGGCACGACTTGCCCGAACCTTTGGCGCCGGTTGCCTATATCCTCAGGATGCGGACGGTGCCTCTTCGCAATCTCGGGGCATGCATTGCCCCGGATAACTCCTGGCAATTTCTGCAAGGAATCGAAACCTTGCCGCTTCGGATGGAACGTCATTGCGAGAATGCCTTGGCAGTTGCCAAGCACTTGCAGGATCACGACGCAGTCGAGTGGGTGCGTTTTCCCGGACTTGAGGATGACCCCATGTACGACCTCAATCAGCAGTACCTGGAAGGCAAGGGCGGATCCATGGTTGTCTTTGGGATCAAGGGTGGAGCTGAGGCAGGTCCAAAGTTCATAGACAACCTCCAACTGTTCTCTCATCTGGCAAACGTTGGAGACGCCAAGAGCCTTGCGATTCATCCGGCTACGACGACTCATTCTCAACTGAGTGAGGAGCAACAAGCCGCTGGTGGCATATCGCCCGAGTTGGTGCGTCTCTCCGTCGGGTTGGAGCACGTGGACGATATTCTCGCCGACGTTGACCAAGCCTTGGCCGCATCCTCCTCCTGATTCGGGATAGCTCGGAGACTAGCCGCAATTTTCCATGGCTTGGAGAATGCGTCTTGTTATCTCGTTCGCCTCATCGAATTGGTAGCTCTTCTCGAGGAATTCCTCCGGTGCTTGCACGTACGGACCTGGAGCAAGATCCCCGGGACAGGCTTCCGTGAGCCTGTCGACGTCTTCCGGTCGCAGCTCAAGATGAAACTGCAGGGCCAATCCGCGTGTTCCTGTTCGAAAGCCTTGGCAGATGGTAGCTTCGCTCGAACCCAAGGGAATTGCATGGGTGGGAACCTCAAAGGTCTCGCCATGCCAATGGAAGGCGCGGAACCGAGGTGGAAGTGCTTGGCCAAGCGGATCATTTCCCATGGGCTGAGATTGGACGTGAAACCATCCTATTTCCTTGTGCCGGTTCTTTTTTACTTTGGCTCCCTTGGCGGCAGCCATGAGTTGCGCTCCAAGACAAATGCCTAGAATGCGCTTGGATTGTTCCATCACCGCCTTGATCAGCTCGATTTCAGGTTCAAGCCAAGTGTGCTTGTCTTGATCGTTGACCCCCATCGGCCCACCCATCACCACCAGCCAGTCGAAATCCTCCGGCGAAGGTAGGTCGGGTTTTTCGAACAACTTGCTGCACGAAAGATTGTGTCCCCGGGAAAGGAACCAATCTTCCATGCATCCCAATCCCTCGAACGGGACGTGTTGCAACCAATGGACGCGGAGGCGTCGCGGCTTGCTCACCATTGGTAGCAGGCAATCGCCTTGAGTTCCCGGACGAACAACTGATTATCCGCCAAGGCGAGATGAGCCCAAGCGGGTTGCTTGGAGATTTCCCGACTTTCCTTTATCACTAGTTTGTTTGTGTTGGGCTCGATCAGGAAGAGGTCTCCATTTTCGTCGAGAGCCAAAATTTCCTTTTTATTGGAAACCATTGACCAGTAATTGCCGAATGACTTCGAACTGATCCACTTCGTCTCTCCGTTCTTCATGTCGATGCAGGTCATCCGTTGTTTCCTCAAATGCATGTAGCAATGTCCGTCGATGACGATCGGGCTGGACATGTAGCCTTCCTGTCGATTCTGCCATTTTTCGCTCACTGAAAAGCCACTGGATGTCTTTGTTAAGTTAAAGAGCAGGGACTTCCCGCCATAGCTGCTGGTGAACACACTGTTCTTGAAAATGGTTGGGGTGAGAATGTTCATGCCGCGAAAAGCTTTCACTGGTTGAGTCCACAAGACCTTTCCAGTTTCCATGTCCACGCCTGCCAAATTAGTTCTGGTCTGCGTCAGCAATTGCCTCTTGCCTTTCGGCGAAGCGATTGAGGGAGAGGAGAAAGCGCTCCCATACATGCCGCCGCTGTCAGCCAAGCTGCGCCAAACGGACTTGCCTGTCTCCGTATCCAGTTTGACCAAACCGGACCCCGCCTGCACGAACAAGTGTCCATCCGAGACCAAGGGTGAGCAAACGAAACCAAAGGTAGGCACCGGTGACTTGTATCTCTTGGTGAAATCAACCGACCATTTCTTTTTCCCTGTGGCTGCATCGAGACAGACCAGAAAATCTTTCATTCCGCCGACATACAGATTCTTGCCGTCGTAGGCTGGCGTGGAGCGCACCCAACTACCGTTTTTCCAGGCGAAGAAGGGAACCTTCATGGAGCCTGGCCATTCCGCTTCCCAAACCTGTTTTCCAGTTCTCCTGTCAAAGGCTCGCACGACCTCGTCCTTGGCATCCCTCGTCTCCACCGTGAAGACTAGTTTTTCTGAAACGATTGGTCCCGGATATCCCTTGTTGATTTCCTTGCGCCAAACTAACTTCAGTTTGTCCTCGGCGATACTGTCGGGCCAAGGGGCGCCTTCCTTCACGAAGCCATTCCTTGTGGGACCGCGCCATTGGGACCATGCCATGTCATCAAAATTGGACTCGTTCGTTTCCTCGGGTTGAGCTGTCAATGACCAGCTTCCGGCAAGCGCTGTGGAGAGTAAGAGCAAAAATGAGATCTTCATGTTACGATTTTTAGATGCAGATTCTTGTGGTTGGAAGTTTTTTTCTTTCAGCTTTTCTTGAACAGGTAATGGCTCACCCACCATTCTTGCCCGTCATCATATCCGAAGGTTTCGGCGCAAGCTAGGAAGAACAGGCGCCAGCGATGAAACATGCGGGTGGCTTCCCTTGGCGCCAAGTCCTTCCGAAATAGGGCCAGCACAGCCGATTTTCTTAGATCCAGATTTTTCAGCCAAGCTTCCGAGGTGCTGGCGTAATGGGACCCTGACCAGCGGTGCTGAC
The DNA here is from genome assembly GCA_002716045.1 of Opitutia bacterium. Taxonomy (GTDB): domain Bacteria; phylum Verrucomicrobiota; class Verrucomicrobiia; order Opitutales; family Seribacteraceae; genus UBA2993. The sequence continues at coordinate 33,551 of PAZC01000029.1, read as the reverse complement.
TCTCGATATCCAAATCCTCCGAAATCCTCAGGAAGAGATCATCAGATGGCATCGTGCCCCCGCTGAAGAAATGTTTCGACATCCAGTCGTCTTCGCCCTCGACCTCAAAAGGATAGGGGANCGACCTGTGGCAGAACACGTGCGTGAAGAGGCGCCCNTCGGGCAATANCCATGAATCGATGCGTCGAAACAATTTCCGATGGTTGCGAACGTGTTCGAACATTTCCACCGACACCACGCGATCAAAGGAATCTCCGGGATCGAAGTCATTGATGTCTCCCGTAAGGACCTTTAGGTTGGTCAATCCTCGCTCCTTTGCCCGGGACTCGATGAATTCTCTTTGTGAATTGGAGTTCGAAAGCGAGGTGATGGATGATTCGGGATACTTTTCAGCCATCCACAGGGAGAGGGAGCCCCAACCGCAGCCCAGTTCCAATATTTTCTGGCCGTCAGCCAGCCTAGCTCGGCTACAGGTCACCTCGAGTGCTTTTTTTTCGGCTTTTCCCAAGTCGGAAACACCCGAAGACCATTCGCAGCAACTGTACTTCAAGTGGGGACCCAGCACTTCCAGATAGAATTCCGGAGGCACCTCGTAATGTTGCTCATTGGCCTTTTCGGGCAAGAGTGCAATCGGGGCATTGTCCGCTTCTTCCAGATAGCTGGCAATGGACTCCGCCGCTTTCTCGCAATTGTTGCTTTCACATTGCCGCAGCCTTTTTTTGCAGAGGATTCGTATTCCTGCGCGTATCAAGAAATCAGGAACCAAGCCAGCTTCTGCCCAATCGATCAATTTGCTCGTAAAACTCATTGGGCTGAATCTTTCTTCTTGGGGAACCAGGGAAAGAATGAACTGGTTGATTGTAGATATTTCCTATACTCCGTGCTCGCGTTCTCGAGCTTGCGTGCCTCGACGTGCGGAATTCCCGTGAACTTCAAGAGAAAGGCCAGTAGGATCACGGGAACAAGCAACAACCATGGGCCTAGCGGGGCACCCCAACCGAGGAAGAGGTAACTCATCCAGGCGATCCACTCGAAGAAATAGTTGGGATGCCTGGAGTAGCGCCACAATCCGCTGTTGCAGATTTCGCCGGGCTTTCTGTCCGGAGACGACTTGTGCCGAGCCAATTGCCAATCGGCCAAACAACCGCCGCCTAATCCAATGATCCAAAGGGCGAGTCCCGTCGAGTCGAGCGGTCCCCAAGGAGTTTGGTTTGTTCTGACGATCAGCATCGGGGAGGCGAAGATGACTACCCAGGTAGCTTGTTTTTGGAAGAACCAAAAAAAGAGTGAGTCCGCTTTTTCTCCCCATTTGTCGCGGTAGAACTGGTACCTGCTGTCTTCCTTCCCACCCATGCATCGGCGGAAAAGGTAAGTGCCCAGGCGTAGGCTCCAGAAGGCAAGCATGCAGATTACCACCTGATTGCGAAAGGTGAGCGGTTCCTGAAAAAGCAGATAGAGCAAACCGAGGATACCGACCCCGTATGCCCAGAATGCGTCGACGTAGGACACGTTGCCGATCCGCTTTGCCCATAGCCAGGCCAGGGTCATTGCGACGGAGGTGGCCCCTTGCCCGTATAAAATCAATTCAAGCGGGCTCATGCTGACTGTCTTGAAAAAGTGAAATTCGGCTTAACCTGCAAAGAACCAACCCAGCTACGGCCCACTCCAAGCCTACCCAGACGAGGGCGTGCTTTTCGGGTGGCAACGACAACGATCCCAGTCGTTCGCCTGCCCAATATGCGGCTGCTCCACCCAAGGAAAATCCAAGCAGCGCCTTGGGGTAACTGCTGATGAACCACCCGAACAACAGTTTCAACCAGAGACCGAAGCAGAACCAAAGACACAAGATCCAGACCGGTGCCGGAAGAAGGGTGTCCGAAGGCTGNAAATGAATGACACCCAAATGGGCGAGGAGGTTGTCCCCAATCATTCCCAAGCCCAGACAGGCCATCCCATTGGCCAAGTTCGGGCGAATGCCGTCTAGTCTTGCACGGCCGACCGATATGAGGGTAGCCAGCAAGAGCAGAACGAGGGATGGGATCGAAACTGTTGCGGACATGACGCAAGCAAACCAAACCGCCTGAAAGGCCAGGAAATCGACTAGAAAGGGAGGCTTCACCTTAGGGTGTGGCGCGGGCCAAGGTGCAGTTGGGTTTGTTCAGCAGGAGGTGGACGTCGCTGGTATAGCTTTCCTTGAATCCCGCTTCACAATAACAAAGGTANTATTCCCACCCGCGAAGGAAATTTTCTTTGTAACCCAAGTCCTTCACTTTGATTAAGTTGGAAAGAAAGCTTTCTCTCCACTTTCGTAGGGTCAGGACATAATTCAAGCCAATGTCCCGTATGCTCACCGGTCGCAAATCCGATTGCCGGGAGACTGCATCGAGCATGGCCGCGACCGAGGGCACGCAGCTTCCCGGGAAGACCCGGGCCCGAATGTAGTCCACTTCCTTGAGGTAGCGGGCATAGCGATGATCCGGCATGGTGATGGCTTGGATCAGCGCGGCGCCGTCGCCCTTTAGTAGTTGTGAGATCTTGGAGAAATAAGTGGGCAGGAACTCGTGTCCGACAGCCTCGATCATCTCGATCGAAACCACGCGGTCGAATTGGCCNTTCAGTTTTCGGTAGTCATCCCGCACGATCTTTATGCGGTCCTGCAGGTTATTTTTCTTCACCCGAGTAAAGGCGTACTCGTATTGTCGTTCGGAAATCGTAGTGGTGGTGACTTTGCAACCATGCCNCTCCGCTGCACGAATCGCGAAGCCTCCCCATCCTGTTCCAATCTCCAGCAGGTGATGCTCCTCTTTCACTTCAAGTTGATCCAGTATGCTGTCGTATTTGGCGAGTTGAGCTTCCTCGAGCGTGTCCTTTTCCGAGGCGAACAATGCGCAGGAATAAGTCATTGTGGGATCCAGCATCAACTCGTAGAAGTCGTTCCCCAAGTCATAATGTAGGGCGATGTTTCGCCGACTGCCTCGCTCGGTGTTTTTTTGGCTGATTTCGTATGACCAGCGCGCCAGCTTGTTGAGGAGCGTGGCCAAGCCACCCTCCATGTCGTCCAGTGTCTNCAAATTTTGCAGGAAGAGACGAAAGAGGCCAACTAGATCGTCCGTTTCCCAGTCGCCGTCAGCATAGGAATCGGCCACGCCGAGAGAACCGCCGAGACAGGCCTTGCGAAAAAACGCTGGATTATTCACCGCTAGCGATGCCGTTTGGGCATCGCTATTTTTCTTGCCCAAAATCCATTTTCCCTTGTCCGTTGAAATCTCAAGGAGACCCTTCTCTATTTTTCCCATTTGGCGAATGAAGAGCTTTTCAAAAAAGCCCTTTGCTTTTTTGAGCTCGCAGGGAAGTGTAGGGGTTTGGACGGAAGTATCTTCAGTCATTGCTCGAAGAGGAAGAAGTTAGATTGTTTGGATGCGGTTGAAACTCGCAACCCTTTAGACGCAGGAGCAAGGCATGCCAATAAATGCCGAAAAGTATTCTGGCTGTCAGGAACGGAAAACGGATCAATGCCCAAGTCAAGTTAGTGCCCGTAATGGGCTTTTTGCGCAGCGAAAGCCCGGCTCGAAAGAAAATTTCCCCGTCTTGGCTGTCTGTCATGTTCACCACCAAGGCCTCGGCTGGGACATTGAATCGCCAGTCGTAGTCGACCTCCATTCCGATAAAGGGGGAAACGTGGAATTCCTTTTGAAATTTATAGTTCGAGGTATCGTTTGATTCACCGTTTCCGTTCCATGCAAAAGCCCGGGCGTATCTTTCGTTCCACGGGGTATTGTTGATCTCAGCAAGGAGCGCTTCCGGGCGGGCCAAGTCCTCGTCCCACGCGTANTAGAAGGTAACTGGATTGAAGCAATGGCCGAAGTAACGCATGTGAGTCAGCACGGAGATGCGGCCACTTGGCTTTTGGCCGAGTTGTTTCTCCATCGTGCGGCGAACCTCATCCCCTAGTGGTTTCGAGGAGTCGCCGTGGTAGTCGGCACGATTGAACCATGCCAAGTTACGCCGATTGGAGGACCACAAGAGGCGGTTTTCGAAGACTTCACTCAACTCGTCGAGGAAGAGGTGCACCATGAATAACTTGTTCCGAAAAAGGTGCTTTTTTGGTGATAGCCTGTGATGCATCACTTCCCCGAAATAAAGACTGCTGTTCATGGCAATGCTTCCCCGTAGGATTCACAGACTCGCAACCCGCTGTTAAGGCCGTCTTCATGAAAGCCATATCCCCAGTAGGCGCCACACCAGGAAATACCTTTTCTCCTTATGAATTCCTTATGTCGTTTTTGTGCCGTGGATCGATTNTCGGCATAGGTCGGGTGAGAGAAATCGAACTCAGCCAGAAGCAATTTCTCGTCGATCAAGTCTCTTTGGTTGAGGGATACGCAAAATTCTGTATCGTCCTGCAGTCCCTGCAATATGTTCATGCTGTAAGTCGAGGTCGCCTTCGATCTGTCTCCATCGGGTATCTTGGCATTCCAACTTGCCCACGCGGATTTTCTGCGAGGCAAGAGGGATACGTCGGAATGAAGCGACACGAGGTTGGATTCGTAGGGAAAAGCTTGTAGCAATTCGATTTCTTCGGCATCGGCGTTGCTCAACAGGCGCAGGGACTGGTCGGCATGACAAGCCAGGATAACTTCGTCATAGGAACTGGATTCCCCGTTTGCCATCTCGACTTTAACGCAATCCTTCAACCGTTCCACACTAGCTACTTCAGCGTTCAGTCTCAGGCGAGAACTCAACTCTGCGACGATCTTGTCCACGTAACAGGCGGAACCGCCCGTCACCACACGCCAGATCGGTCGATTGCCCACTTGCAGCATCTGGTGGTTCTTCAGGAAATGCAAAACGAACTCCATCGGGAAGGTTTCGAACTTTTCGGTTGGGCACGACCACAGGGCGGAACCCAGAGGGTAGAGGAAATATTCCACAAAGCGCTTCCCGAAACCGTGGAATTTCACGAATTCACCTACTGTTCCCGCGAAAGCATTGGGCTTTTGGCCTAGCTTGTGGAATTTCGAGATATCCAATGCCATGCCCCAATGCCCCGGGTCGGCAAGGTTTCGCAAACTCCCGAAAAAACCTCCGAAGGATTCGCCACTGTACTCGAACCCACTTTTTTCGCAACTAACGGAAAACCCCATTCTGGTGGCTTTTGAGTCCACCTCCAGCAACTTCAGCAAGCGGCAAAAATTTGGATAGTTCGACTCGTTGAAGACAATAAATCCGGTATCCACGTTCTGCATGCCGGAAGAACCTCTTGCCTGCACCGTGTTGACGTGCCCCCCCGGTTTCGAGTCCGATTCCAGAATCGTGACGTCATGCGACTTGCCCAACAGGTAACCGCAAATCAAGCCAGATATTCCCGACCCAATGACCGCGATCCTCATTCTCTCAAATATCCGGGCTTAATCCCGTGCCTTCGCATGGACCCATTCGGGTACCGGCTTCAGAGCCCACACCAAACGAATTTTGGACATTAGCCAAAGCATCCAGAAGGTGGGATCAAACTCCCTTTTCCTGAAACCTTGACGAACCGAGCCAGGGAAAAAGTGATGGTTGTTGTGCCATCCCTCCCCAAAGGTGATCAGTGCGACCCATGCGTTGTTGCGACTCTCGTCATTGGTATCGAATCTTCTCTTTCCGAACAGGTGGGCTATCGAGTTGACCGAGAAGGTCCCATGATAGAGAGCGACGGTTGGCACCAGAAATCCCCAGGACAACCATTGCCAACCCGTTGCTTCGAAATGGGTTGCGGCCCATTGCGTTTCACCGAGCAGATAGCAGCCTCCGGCCAATGAGATCACTGGAATCCAGTCGAGTTTGTTGATGAATCTTAGCTCTGGAAACTTCAGCCAGTCCGGGATTTCCTTCAAGTAGGTTGGTAAGGCGTAATCGGTCATGAACCAATAAACGTGACTCCAGAGAAAACTTTTGCATTGCGGGGAATGCATGTCCTTTTCGGTATCCGAGTGCCGATGATGCATGCGATGATGAGCTGCCCACCAAAGCGGCCCGCGTTGACCGGAACTGCAAGCCACGAAGCCTCCCAGAAATTGAACCAGTCGAGATGTCTTGAAGCTTCGGTGGGAGAAATACCGATGATAGAAAGCGGTGATCGTGAACATCCGAATGGAATATGACAGGATAGCCAAAACCAAGCACGGCCAAGTAAACGGGAGCAAGAAGACTGCACAGATGGCTGCCACGTGAATCAATATGAATGGGGCGCATCGAAACCATTCCACGCTTTCTTCGCGTGGGACTGGTGATTCCATTGTCTCGGGTGGTGGGGCCACCCACTTTAGTAGTGAGAATGACATGAATGCATACTGATGATTCAAGAGGCGAGGGCAAGCTCCAGAGGACTCATCTTGGTTTTTCCTCGAAGATTTTTTCCTAGTAGTTTGTCTACATTGCGAAAATTAATTTCCCCTTTATGCAATAGTATTGCACGCAATTTACGAAGACCAACAGCTTGTAGTTGCCTAACTCGCTCAGCGGAAATTTTCATGCGTTCCCCGATTTCTCCAAGCTTTAAGGGGAACTCATCATCTAAACCATAACGTAACTGCATGACTTTTTTTTCGCGTCCATCCAGAAAACGCAATGCCATAGAAATATCTTCTTCAAGTGAACCACCCTCACGATATGAATCCTTTTCATGATTGTTCGAGCTCAGCAAATCTCCGACATTTCTCTTGGTGTTTCTGATAGGTTCATCGAAAGAAAGTATAGCGTTGGGAACCATTTTGATTCTTTTGTCCAAATTTTGATTATCTACTTTAGTTGCTTTAAATTCTGCCGCCGATGCTTCATTTGGTTCTCGATTGGTTTTGTTCGAGGTGCGGTTTTGATGGCGTTTTGCTTGCATCACGTCGTGAGGTATTGCTATCGGACCCGCAAATTTGCTTAACAGTCTCTGTATTCTTTGCCTGATCCACCATGTGGAATAAGTGCTTAGTTTGTTCCCCTTGGTGGAATCGAATCTATCAAGTGCCGTTATGAATCCTTCGATGCCTTCAGCCATCAGGTCTTCCATTGGGATATTCGCGAACTTGTATTTTAAGGCAATCGAGGCAACTAACCTCAAATGTCTTTCGATTAATTCATTTCGAGCATCAGTCGACCCGTTTTTCATGTCGGAAAGTAGCTGCTCGCACTCTTTCTTTGTCGGTGGATTCATTCTCGACCTCGCTGTCATGTAGCGCCCGATGCAATCCGATTCGTCAGAACTATAATGTTTGGTTTTTGTGGTTAAATGATAGGTCATGTAAAATATAACGAGCAGTCGATCGATCTAGATCACCCTTTTCTCTTGAAGGGTATTTCTGCTGCTTTTGAGCACTCGGCGTTGCTCCTTGCGAGAGGCTTGGTTCAAGTTTCCTTGACCTGAGCTAAGGCAGCAAGTGCCCTCTTGCGTGCAACTTTGTGTTCAACCATTGGCATTGGGTAGTCTTTCCCAAGGCGTACCTTAGCAGATGCAAGTTCATGGATAGGGGCATCCCAAGGTCTGTGTATCCATTGGTTGGGCAAGTCACCGATTTCTGGAACCCACTTCCTTGCGTAATCACCAGCCGAATCAAATTTTTCACCCTGCCCAAAGGGATTAAAAATCCGAAAGTAGGGGGCGGCATCTGCCCCGCATCCCGCTGACCATTGCCAACCTTGAGAATTGCTCGCCAAGTCGGCGTCCACCAAGGTCTGCCAAAACCATTTAGCTCCTTCTTGCCAAGGTATTAGTAGGTGTTTAACCAGAAATGATGCGACTATCATGCGGACACGATTATGCATCCAGCCGGTTTCCCATAGTTGTCTCATACCTGCGTCAACTAATGGGTATCCGGTTTGCCCCCGCTGCCATTTTCGCAAATCTTCTTGATCTTTTCGCCAAGGAAATTGTCTGTATTTCTCTCTCAGGGGATCATCCGTCATCCGTGGAAAGTGATACAGAAGTTGATGTGAAAATTCGCGCCATCCTATTTCCGCTACATATTGGGTGTCGATTCCGGTAGCCTTGCTTTCCCCTCTAGTTTCTATTTCGGCCAGAACTTGTCTGGGGCTAATTAATCCCCAAGCTAGGTATGGAGACAAGCGGGAGGTGCCGACAATGCTTGGAATATTGCGTCTACTACCATATTCTGGAACAATATCTTCTGGTATTCGCTCAACTAACTTATTTGCTGCGGACTCCGAGATATCCCATTTCCCAGCGAACTTTTTGTACCAATCATGATTAGGCAAAATGGAGGTTTGATCCAGATTCAGCTTGTTGTTTCCACCTTTGGCAAAGTTCAAGAGGCTTTTTTGGTTAGAAGGGTTTTGACTTGGAATTACGGACTTGGCTTTTTTCCAATAGGGGGTGAAAACTTGAAAGGGTTTACCCGAGCCATTTAGAACGGTGGGAGGCTCATTCAGAAGAGTGTTATTAAATGATTGGAAGCTCATTCCTCGTTCTTGCAGGCAAGATTCAAGTTTGTCCTGCGTTCTTCTTCCCGCGGGGTCATATGCCTTGCTGAAAAAGACTTCATCAACACCCATGTCTGTAGCTAATTGCGGTAAAATTAATTCCGCGGGCCCCACCTTAAGAATCAATTCTCCGCCTAATTGCTCAATATCTTGAATCAGACTGCGCAAGGATTCATTGAGCCACCACCTCGATGCTTCTCCAAACGCCCATTTCCCACCCTCTGTTGGGTTCCAAACGAAGACTGGAATTATTTGCAGGCCAGCATCACTAGCTTCCTTCAAGCAAACATTGTCTTTTAGCCGCAAATCTCGGCGAAACCAAACCAACGCCTTGGGGAGGGCATTAGATTTATTTTTCATGATGCTTTATCCGAGCCATTCCAGCGTCTACCGTTATCACTTGCCCGGTTATGGAGCTAGCTTCTATGGAGTGAAGGAAAGCAATTGTTGCAGCTACTTCCTCTGGTGAGGGGATTTTTTTCAATGCATGGCGATTTTCCAGCATTTCAATGAACTGGCTGCCTCCCACTATTTTTAGCCCATTCTCAGTGGTTGTGAGAGTTGGAGCTACAACGTTCACTCGGACACGGGGAGCTAGATCTGCGGCTAATGATAAAGCAAATCCTTCAAGGCCGGCTTTGGCAGCTGCAATGGCACAGTGGTTCGGTAGTCCAACCTGGGCTGCTACTGAGGATAAGTAGACTATGGATGCAGGTTTTTCATTCTTAAGTAGAGGTAATAGTTCTTGTGTCAACTTGAACGCATCCACGACATTTCGTTGGAAAGTTTCCTGCAGATCTTGTTCTGTAAGTCTCTTGATATTACCAAGTTTTATTACCCCGGGGCAAAATGTCAGGCAATCGATGGATTCGGGGAGCGCGTCTTTAAAACCGTAGGGTTTTTCCAAGTCAGCCAGTATCCAATTAACTTCTGAATTTCTATCTGCAGGAATTTCCCTTCCAATCGAATGAACATCATGTTCATTGAGTATCAGGCTTTCTACTAAGGCACGACCAATTCCCTTGGTTCCGCCTGCAACAAGATGTGTCATGTGATGTGTCATGACTATTATATCGCCCGAATTCACCTCTTGGATCACTTTTGTGCAGTCTATTAGACCGATGAAATTGTAAATTCATCTTTGCCGCATGCGGAAGGCTTGTCCAATAACTCGGGAATCTACTCTTGTTTCACTGAGCTAACATCATTCGTCTAGATAATCGTAACAGCAAATTTCACTTCCATTCCGAACCACTAAATATCCCCCAATCAAGATCGGGCCGTTCCAACACCTCTCTTTGCTCAAGAGTTGGCGGGATGACACTTCCTCAAACCTATCCGGTTGTGCCTCCACCACGCTGAAAACTCCTGTGTTTCCAAGGATAAGCAATTTATCCTCTGCCAAGATAATGCGGCCATAACCATATTTCTTCCCACGCCACATAAGTGCCCCTGTTTTTGCGTCGAGGCAGGTGAGCGAACTTTCGTTGAAACCATAGACGTAATTGTCTTTAAGTATCGGACTGGAAAACTTGGTTTTTAAGTTCTTTGACTTCCAAACCATTTCACTTCTGAAACCTTCTGGCGTTTTGTTAAGGCGTAATGCCTCGGCTCCTTTCCCATAACCTGCGGACAGCAAAAGAATGTTTTCTGATAATTCAAGTGGTTGGGCGATGTGAGCGTTGATCATAAAGATTTTCCAAGGGTGTTTCCACCATGTCTTGCCTGTGAGAGGATCTATCCCCGCAAACATTCCCTCCACTGCGGCGACCAGATGGGTTTTACCTTGAAGCTCGAGTGCCATCGGCGAAAGGTATACGCCCTTTCCGCTTAGTTCCGAAACCCATTTGTTTTTACCCGTTGAAGCATGGTATGCCTTGACTGCTCCATGTTCTCCGCCAGGAGATACGATAACCAAGTCATTCAACACTAACGGAGACAGAGCGAGCCCCCAATGCGGGAATTCATAATCAGGTTCTACTGTGATTCTTTCCCACAACACTTCGCCTGTCGATGCTTGGAGACAGGTTAGAGTTCCGTTTGAAGCCAGGGAGTATATTTTGCCTCTTGCAACAACCGGTGTGGAGCGCGGACCGATGCCGCCCATTGAATCACTCCACTTGGTTTCGATTTGGTGTTTCCAGAGTATCGAGCCATTTTGAATGGAACGGCAAGTCAGTGTTTCGAATTCCCCTTGTTGTTCCATCGTGTAAAGGCGTCCACTAGCCATTATCAAGGAAGAATGGCCGGGCCCCGATGGCTGTCGCCATATTATTTTGGGCTCTTGTTTCCAGTTGATTGAAAAACCTTGTTTCGGAGCAATGCCTCTTCGCTTTGGGCCTCGGAAATCTGGCCACTCAGAGATCGTCGAATTGTTTTCCAAGCGAGAATCGAACTGCGTGGAGTTATCTACAATAACTTCTCGTTTTTCGTTTGTTCCTTGCCAGTTGAGGGAGGGAGTCATTCCCCCTCGCCATTCGACTTGCATACACCCTGCCAGTAGCAGGTTGGCGATGATAGTAGTTCGAAGGACGATGCAACCAGTTTTCATGGCTGCGTATTCAAGGCATTTTCTATGGTCTTGCGAAGTTTTCTTGAGTTAGGAGAGGTGAAGGCTCCATATCTTTCAATTGGCTTCCCATCACGCCCAACCAAGATCTTGGTGAAATTCCATTTTATTTTTCCACTGATGGCAGAATCATCTCCCACCAGTTCTTCATATAGTGGATGTCGATCAGCTCCATTCACGAGAATTTTCGCGTACAATGGGAAGGTGACACCGTATGTAAGGGAGCAAAATTTCTTGATTTCCTTTTCAGAGTCAGGTTCTTGCCCGCCAAACTGATTGCAAGGAAACCCGCACACAACTAGCCCTTGGTCCTTGTATTCTTGATATAGCTCTTCCAACTTTTTGTATTGTCTGGTAAAGCCACAACGGGAGGCGACGTTTACAATTAAAATTACTTTCCCGTTGTGCTCGTTCAGCGACGTTTCATTGCCGTCTATGTCGATCAGTTTGTGCTCGTAGATGGATGCGGAGAGAGCATGTGAAGTCGCGGCCATGATAATTGCGGAAAGCAATGCTTTCATTATTGTTTTGTTTGCTGGGTTGAAGATTTAATTAAGATTCGTCTGGATCGTCGGTTCGTTTTTCAGGCTTCTTTTTTGATTCCCCGGCGGAATCTTTTTTCCGAATCACGACATGAATTTCAGATCTTTTGAAAATGCCTGGTACCATCGGGCTGTTCCAATACACTCCATATGGGCGCGAAATGGCTTCGAATTCTTTGTTTTCCATCAGCCAGACCTTCAGTTTTTGTTCGTATCTTTGAAATCTTGTTTTCGAGTAGCTGCCTCTGATACCAATTGAAACGACTGTGATTCGTTGCATTTCCCTAACTGCCACTCCATCTCTGGAGGTGATTTTCTTTGCAGCGTCTTTTCCGCCTACAAAGAACCTCATTTTGCCAGGTTTCATTTCTGCCTCCACAGGTACTGTCATGGCCAAGTCATTGCTTCGGATGTAACGAAAAAGTGTTCGGAACATATTGTTATCACCAGCAAAATAGTCTTTTTGTATAGCTGTCTCCAAGGCCACGCGATGGGGTATTTCCTTTACCTCAATTTCACCTACTGCCGTTCGTTCGTACATCGTTTCGTAAGCAAGTGCATAAATCGGCAATAGAATGGTAAGCGCAGTTATTTGTAGCATTCCTTTCATTTCAAATCCTCTTTATAATTATTATTCCGTCGCAAGCAAATCGCATCTCCATGATGATTGTTGCGTGCTAGGGATTTTAGTGTCTCCTCATCAAGGATACCATTTGCTCAAATGTATGCCATGTTGATATTTGGGCACTAAGGGTAATGTTCCAACCTCGATAATTTCCTGCAATTGTTTTTCTTTGTTTAATCAATCCTTATTGTTTTATTCATGGAAATCGTAGTGGTTGGAGCCGGCATTTCCGGTTGTATGTGCGCCAAGAAGCTTTCCACTTGTGGTCACAATGTCACGCTCATTGACAAGGGAAGGGGTGTTGGTGGCAGAATGTCCACCCGTCGCNTGCAAGGAGCAACCATTGATCATGGCGCGCAATTTTTCAGTGCACGTCACGATCGTTTTTCGAAGCATTCCAATCGATGGCTTGCATCTGGGCAATCTATGGAATGGTTCCTTGAACAACCTGAAGTATTCGGTGGTTTGTCTTTGCAACGGTTTCGCGGAACGAATGGCATCAACGACCTTGTGCGGGAACAGGCTTCCTCGTTGTCGATTAAATCTAACTGTTTGGTAGAGCGAATTAGCTTTCAGTCGGGCTGGACCATTTTTACCCGGAATGAGGCTGCCGAGCCTTTTTCAGCAGACCATTTGGTCTTAACTTTACCGGTACCTCAGGTTTTGCAACTTCTCGATCGAAGCGGCTTGCCCTTGCGCGATGAGGTAAGGAAAAATTTGAACCAAGTCCGCTACGCTCGTTGCCTCGCTTTGTTTGGTTTATTGCAGGAGGTTTCCCCCTTGTTGCATCCGGGATTTGTATCTTCCCCGGAACCCGAGATCGACTGGTTGTGCGATAACTTTCACAAAGGAATATCCGCTAAACCTTCTTTTACCCTTCACAGCAGTGATGTATTTGCGAGACAACATTGGGATTCTTCCGATCAAAAGATATTCTCTCTTCTTGGTTCTCGCGCCGAACAAATTTTGTCTACGACCATCATCGATTGGTCCGTTCATCGATGGAGATATGCCCGACCAATCGTCACTTTTGGTGAATCCTTTTTTCACGATTGTGAAACGAGACTTACTCTTGCTGGTGATGGCTTTGGCGGTGGAAGCGTCGAGCGGGCGGCTCTGTCTGGCTTACAGGCTGCGGATGCCATAATCGATCAATGTCGATGAAGGTTTCTTTTGTTATGCGGATGGAGTTGCCTCGACTTACGCTTTAGTGGTTTGGCTTTTTGGGCAGTATTCCTAAAATTCCTTCAACATGTACTCTCTTTCTCAAACTCAAACCTTATCAATTCCTCCTGCTGAGGTTTGGAAATTTATTTCCCTGCCTTCTAACCTCAACCTAATCACACCTCCCGACATGGAGTTTCAAATCATTGGCGACCCGCCCACCCGAATTTTCGCAGGTCAGTTAATTGAATATCGTGTGAAGGTGCCAGTGCTCGGAAAAACCTCTTGGTTGACTGAGATCAAGTATATGGAGGAAGGTGTATCCTTTGTGGATGAGCAGCGCGTTGGCCCTTACAAATTATGGATTCATCGCCATGTAATAGAGCCTTTAGACGGGGGTACCCGCATGACTGATGATATTCGGTATGCCTTGCCCTACGGTTTGCTTGGCAGGTTGGCTCATTTCATGTTTGTGCGCAGGAATTTGAACCGAATTTTTCAATATCGCAAAGAAAAGCTCCCTCGAATCCTTCAAGGCTCAAGAGTATAAGATGAGCTAGTTGATCCCTTTGCCTTGATCAATGTTGGGCCAAGTGAACCAAAGGTAAGTTTGCTCTGCATTTCGCTCACATCCCATCAAGTTAGCTTTCAAGGAGTCTCTTGGTGAGCACAAGTGATATGCCCTTGATACCGAAGCCATGACCAAGTTGGCCAAGTAATGATCCTCGGTCATTTTTTCGAGTGGCTTGTCATCCAGGTCAAATAATTCCTTTAGTTTCGAGTGGCACTCATCAGTGATTTGAGCGGAGATTAAGGCCACTACGCAATTAGGGGCGAGATCTTTGAAAAGTTCGATGTCAAACCNGTTTCCGGAGGATCGAGTAGCAAGCAAATTAGCGAGGCAATATAAATTGGAGTCGTACTCTGCGAACTCCACGCAACGCTCGGTTACGGGGCCATCGAAGAAGTTNNCNCNGNNCACTTTAGCTGCNTCACCAAAATAGGAATGTTCGGCTCCCCACCATTTTGTTCGCAGCAAGTCGGCTCCATGTAATCTCAGTTCTTCGTCATCGGCCAAGCGAGGAGCATCCAAGTCTCCGAATGATGCCCGCATGATCTTTTTTTGGTCGCGACAAAGATAAAATAATCTCCGGACATCCCCCACGGTGCCAGATTGCGAACATATCTTGTTCACGAAAAAGCCCATGCTGGGTAGGCTGGCGAGATAGGATCGCAGCAAGGACTGGGCAGGAGGGTCGTTTGGGTTGCGTGACACTCCATTCGAGCTGAATGCTTGCTCTTCAGGAAAAGCCAAGCCCAGCGAAGCCAAGCTAACCTTGAGTTCAGACAAATTGCCATTTGCGGCCGCAGAGGATCCGGAAATCAAAGGGGTCAGTAGAAGCAAGCCTTCGTACAAGCGGTTGATTTGATCCTTGAAATCGAGTTTCCTCAAGTCTCCTAAGTCCACGCTCCCCCCGCCACCATTGTACCTTTGGCCTTCCAGTTGGGCAGGATTCAAGTCCTTGAGGAAATTAAGTCGTGGAATTTCCTGAGAGCGTTGGCTTGCCTCCAGAACACGGTCCCGAAAATCCGGGCTGACCGCTTGAGGAGAAGAGGTTAGCCCGACTAACGACAATGAATCTTGTGCCTTGGCATACGCAGACTGAACTTCGGGGGTGTTCCCCAACATCGCCTCGAACAGGTCAGCTTCATTCTTAGGGAGAATTCCCAAAGAATAATCGATAGCCTGTTGTTCGAGGTCGGACATTGTTGGTTCTATGTATTCTCTTTTAGTCGTTTTTCAAAAAAGCAGCTTTTCAGTGAATGATTTGCAAAAGTAAAAAATAAAACATTGAGGGTTCAATGAAGTTCGGCTTCAGGCAAGCATCGTCGCAGTTTTTCAAGACCTAGACGAATTCTTGATTTCACTGTACCAAGGGAAATACTTAGCTTTGCCGAAATCTCGGCGTGAGCCATTCCTTTGAAAAAAGAATATTCCACAACAACTCTCTGTTTCTCGGGCAATTCAAGGAATGCTTCCCTCAGGAGTTTTCGATCATCCGATTGTGAGGCGGCAGTCACTCCATCTTTGGCTTCGTCATGGGGCTGGGTTTCCAAGGTCACTTCGATGTCGGCAGTATCTTTTCTTCTCTTTCTCGCTCGATAACGATCAATGCTTCGGTTTCTTACCAAGACCAGTAACCAACTAGTCAGTTTCCCCTTTCGAGGCGAATACGAGTCGGGTTTCTTCCAAAATGCGGCTAAGGTATCTTGGACAACTTCTTCCGCGTCCCATCGATCATTTAGGATTTTCATGGATAACGAGAACATGGCACCGCCGAATGCATCGTAGAGCAAAGAGAAGGCCTTGGTGTCACCTTCTTTTATCTGGGTCCAAATCTGTTCGCCGTTTTCGAGCATGATGTCTGGTCACGATATTACTATCATTTCCATGACAACTGTGTACTCGGACAGCAATGAGTTTTTTCATTCCCAATGATGAGGCTTTTGCATTGTAAGTTATATTTACTGATTGTTTGACCAAACTAGATTTCTATCCAGCTCATAGTCTTTTTAGAGAAAATATAATTTTCCCCCTCTTTTTCTCTGGCCAAATTTTTTTAGAAACATGTTTCAATGTTTACAGGTGGCAAGGAACGCAATTCAAACGATTTGAAGGGTTCACCCGTCCCATCGAATTTCTTCCCAAATCATATCCACGAGTTCATCTTTGCTCTTGGACCAATAAATTTCTCCATCGTACCACACCGCGTAGCATAGATGAAGATTCTGCCAGTATTGTGCATTTTCGTGCACGAAGTTGACTATGTTTCTATGTATTTTCTTCTTTGTCCCGATCCGCATCTTTTTGCTTACAAGGCACTTTATTCTTAGCAACAATGAGCCAAAGATTGAATGTTTATTCTTTTCTCCTGAATCCGGCTTGGTTCCGAGCGATTCCCTTTTTAGAAATTGTTCGGCGTTCAATTGAGTGCCCTGCTGTTGCAAGCTATTTTCACATTTGCCATATGCAGTTGTGATTGCCCGTTTTATTGGAAATTTTGGTGCAATTGATATGTGTTTTCTTGGTGTCATTCCTCTTTTTTGCCGTCTTGTAATCTTCCTGACAGAATGAAAAAGGTGGGAGCCCATAGACCTACGAAGATACCAAACCGCTCGGCATGTGCTACCGATTCCGGAGAAGTGTCTTTGGTTAAAAACCAAATAGCTATGGAACCGATGATTGATGCGAATCCTAGCACTAGGCAGATTTTGGATAATTGATTAGATTTCATTTTATTTCCCTAATTTGGTGTGAGGTTTTGAATATGAAAATTTGCGTAATGACTGGTATTACGACGCACGATCGACATCGGATCACTTTTTCTCGATGGTCTTGGCTCGCTCAGCGAGCCTAGGTTGCGGGAACTTCAGCGCTTGATGCGTTTCAGTTGGGCTGAGTCTCGAGCTTTCTTATCCACTTTCTTCTCTGAGTGGAGATGGAAAAGGCTCTTTTTTACTTCCCGCCACAAAAGCGTTCAATTCGTCTCTACTGAGGTCGGTGATCAGATTGGAGCGTATTGAGCGGTAAAGTCGAAGGGATTTGCCTTGTTCAGGTCAGCAGCGTCAACGGATTCACCCTTGTTTTCAATGGCATCGCAACGGTTTTACCGCCTTTTCGATGTGATTCGAACACGGAGCAGGCAAATTCGGCGGTCATCCGGCCTGCCTCCAAGTCGCACTTCGGAGCCCGGTTCTCCTTGATGGCTGCAATCAAGTCGCGGGTCGCAGCAATGTGATTGTGGATGGTGCCTCGGACCTCGCGTGGTTCCGGCTTGCCCACTCCCGCCGAGGTAACTGGAACCCACTTGCGGTCGGCTTTGGCGGGTTCCCATGGCGATTTTTCCATGAAATGAACGAGCGGCTCTCGATCGTTGCGGATATCGATCACACCCTTGTTCCCTATTACCTGCAGACCAAATCCCGCTTCCCTGCGACCACGGTTGCGCACGCTGTCGAAATACGCCGTCCACCCATTGGACATGCGCCAGCGAGCATGGATCTCGTCGCCTGCTAGTGGACCCAAGCCTTCATTGCCCTCGTACACCTGTTCCTTGGCTACAGGTTGACCGCCTTCCCTAATCTCGGCCGAACAAGTGATCGGTTTGCCTGCGAGGTAATTGAAAAGGTCGAAGACATGCGTCCCCAAGACCCACAGGTCTTCGCCGCCGCCCCGCCGGTCTTCTTTGCCTCGTCCACGAAGTTCGAGCACTTCACCGATCAATCCATCCGTGAGCAATTTCTTCAATACGGGCAGGACCGGATGGTAGCGATTGCGATGAGCCACCGCCAACTTCGTCCCTGTCTTGGCGCAAGCCTTGGCTATTTGGTCGCCTTCCTTGGGCGAGCGAACAAAAGGTTTCTCGACGTAGATTCCCTTGGCTCCCGCTTCGCAGGCTGCCGTGATCATGGGAACACGCTGATCGACGTGTCGCGGGCAAACCGCCACCAGCTCGGGCTTCTCCTTTTGTAGCATTTCGCGGTAGTCCGCATAGGCCTTGTCCACGCCTAGCTTTTTCTTCGCCTTGGCTAGGCCGCCTTCATTTGCGTCGGCCACTGCCACGATGCTGGTTTCCTCCAACATGTTCCACACTACGTCGAGTCCGTGGCCGTAATTGCCGCGGCCGGTATGCCCGATTACGCAAACGCGCCGTGTCCCTTTGCTTGACTGCCCGAGGAGGGCAGGCGCCGTCGCTGCCGCAAGCAATTGGGTTAAAAAAGATCTTCTCGTGATCATTCTGCCTTTGCGGCGAAGGTCTTGAGATTCTCCAAGTCGATTATCTCTAGGGCGCTTTGTTCGCTGGACTCCAGCTTGACCTGCGGTGCCATGTCAGCCTCGAATGCTTCCTGCCAGCGGGCGGCGCACAGGCACCAGCAATCGCCTTCCTTGAGACCGGGAAACTGGTACTGCGGCATGGGGGTGCTCAAGTCATTTCCCACCATTTTGCTGAAGGCGAGAAATTTGTCGGTCATGACCGTGCAGACGACGTGCTTGCCATGGTCGCCTGCATCCGTTTCACAGGACCCGTTGCGATACCATCCGGTCTTTAGTTTTTTGCAGCAAGGCTCTAGCGGTTTACCCAATACGTTTAGCGGGCCTTTTTTGATTGGAGCGATCATTTCTTGATAAAGGAAGCAAAGGCGCTTGCCGACAAGCGTGAAAATCCTTTCTTGGAAGTTTCCATGACCGCAGACAAGCCAGACGTTTTGTTCGCCCGTCCGTTGTATAGTTACTCTCTAGACGAGGTGGCGGGGTTTTGTTCGGCTCACAAGTTGTGGGAAACAGATGATCCCGATGCCATGTTGGCTGCCTTGGCTCCGACTTGTCGAGCTGCCGTGACAAGGGCCGTATTCACTGCGGACTGGATGGCAAAGCTTCCTGACCTCGAACTTGTCGCGGTTTGCGGGGTAGGTTACGAGGGAGTGGACTTGGACGCCGCCAGAAGCCATGGCGTCTTGGTCACCAACACGCCCGACGTCCTTACGGAGGAAGTGGCCGATTACGGGATGGCTTTGTTGTTGGCGGCCGCGAGGCGGATCGTGGCCGGTGACCGCTATGTTCGGCAGGGTCGCTGGCCGAGGGAGGGAGCCATGGCCTATGGACAGCGATTATATGGGCGACGGCTCGGTATATTGGGCTTGGGTCGCATAGGCTTGGCCATTGCCCGTCGGTGTGAGGCATTCGGCATGGAAATCGGTTACCATAACCGCAACCGTCGCGACGACTTGGATTATCCTTATTTCGAAGAGGCAGTGTCGCTCGCCGAATGGGCCGACTACTTCATTGTGATCACTCCGGGAGGGGAGGGCACCCGGCATTTGGTCAATGCCGCGGTCATGGATGCCATTGGCCCTGAAGGCATCTTGGTGAACGTCGGCCGCGGACCCACGGTGGACGACGAGGCGCTTGCCNCTGCCTTGCATGAAGGCCGTCTGGGAATGGCGGCCCTCGACGTCTTTGCCGACGAGCCCAACGTGCCGGAGGATTTTTTCGATCTCCAGGACAAATTGATCCTTCAACCACACCAAGCAAGCGCCACCCATGACACCCGCCGCGCAATGTCCCAGTTGTGCATGGACAACGTACGTGCTTTTCTCGATGGTTCCAAAGCGCTCACTCCGGTTCCCGAGTGTAAACAAACGCCATGAAAACTATCCGTAACTTCAATTTCCTTACTTTCCTTTTAGCCATTCTTTTTTCCGGTTTCGCTTCTCGTGGGCAAAAGTTCCCGGGCCCGGATGACTGGCCATGGTGGCGGGGACCCTCATCCGACGGGGCGGCGGCAACCGGTCAGAAGCCTCCGACTGCCTGGAGCAGCCAGAAAAACGTTATTTGGAAGGTTCCCGTTGCGGGGCGCGGGCATGGCACCCCGACCGTGGTCGGCAACCAGGTCGTCCTAGTCACCGCGGACGAGGCCAAGCAGATTCAGAGTGTGGTTTGTTATGATCGGGCCTCAGGCAAGTTACTTTGGCAAACTGTCGTGCATCGCGGTAATTTCATGCGTCGCAACAAGAAGGCTTCGCAAGCTTCCTCCACTCCCGCCTGCGACGGCGAGCGCTTCTACGTTAATTTCGCCAATGGCGGTGGCGCTTATACCACGGCTCTCGCCCGCGACGGCAAAATCGTTTGGCAAACCAAGGTGACCGATTACGTGGTGCATCAAGCTTACGGTTCATCTCCTGCCGTCTACAAGGACCTGTTGCTGGTCACAGCCGATAACAAGAAGGCGGGAGCAGTGGCTGCCTTGAATCGCGCCACGGGCAAGATTGTCTGGAAAGTAAAGCGCCCGAAAATGCCCAATTACCCATCGCCCGTTGTGCTGAATGTCGCCGGACGCGAACAGTTGGTACTCACCGGATGCGAATTGGTCACTAGTCTGGATCCTTCCACCGGCAAGAAACTCTGGGAAATACCCGGAGCCACCACCGAGTGCGTCACCACTACGGTGACCGATGGCACCCATGTCTACAGCAGCGGGGGATACCCCAAGAACCATGTTTCGGCAGTAAAGGCCGATGGCTCCGGCAAAGTCGCTTGGCGCAACAACGTGCGGGTCTACGTGCCATCCATGATCATTCGCAATGGCTACCTTTATGGGATTGCGGACGCCGGCATCGCCTACTGCTGGAAGAGCGACACGGGCGAGGAAATGTGGAAGGGCCGTCTTGGCGGTACCTTCAGCGCTTCACTCACCTTGGTGAACGATCGCTTGTATGCTGCCAACGAGGCAGGCGAATGCTTTGTCTTCGAGGCCAACCCAAAGGGATTCAAGCTTGTAGCGAAAAACCAGTTGGGAGCCGAGATATTCGCCACTCCCGTGATCTGCGGAAACCGCCTCTACCAGCGTGTTGCCCATCGCGATGGTTCGGAGCGACAAGAGATGCTCTATTGCATTGGGGCGTCTCGCTGACTCTTTGCGGATACCTCGCGGCGCCACTCGCCCGAGCTGCCAATCACTTCCGGAAAGATTCTTTTCTCCTGCGGGGCTTTTTGTCGAATTTGCGTGAGCCCCTGTCGAACTTACCCGAGCCTGCGGGCCTGCGGCCTTTGTCTTCGCTGATTTGCAATGATTGTCCGCGAACCCTCACGGTTTGCAGCAAATCGAATACTTCCCTCGGCATCCCTTCAGGCAAATCAATGAAACTGTGCCGATCGAACATCCGGATCTTGCCCATGTACCTGGCTTCCAGGCCAGCCTCGTTGGCAATGGCCCCCACGATGTCTCCCTTGCCTGCCCCATGCGATTCGCCGACTTCCAGGCGATAGCTTTTCAGCGCCACCTCCTTGCCTTCGAATTCTATGCCGCGTCCGCGCCTACGGTCGCGTCCACGCTCATTGTCACGTCCGCGTCCGCGTCCACCATCCCGGTCACGTCCACGGTCATTGCCTCGTCCTCGGTCGCGGCCGCGCTCATTGTCTCTCTCGCGCTCACGCCGTGGCTTGTCCAATGCTTTCTTGAGATAAAACGGTTTGCTGCCTGCTTCCATGTTGGCCAAGGCGGCGGCCAGTTGCAAGGGGTCGACGCCCTCCTTTTCCTCGATGTATTTGGCAAGCACTTCGCTGTACTCGGTGAAATCCTTTTTCATGGCCTCGTCCAGGCGTACGAAGAAACGTTGTACCTTTTGTTGGTTGAGGTCTTCCAGAGAAGGGAACTCGTATCGATCGATCCTTCCTCCCATGACTCGTTCGATGCTGCGCATAAGGCGAGTTTCCTTGCCTGTCAGCAAAAGGATGGCGTCACCGGACCTTCCCGCCCGACCGGTGCGTCCGATCCGATGCACGTAAGACTCCACGTCGAACGGAGCGTCATAGTTCACGACCAGGCTGATGCGCTCCACGTCGAGTCCGCGGGCTGCCACGTCGGTGGCGACCAACACGTCGATGCGTCCTTGCTTCAAGCTATTGACTATTTTTTCGCGCCGGTTTTGCGGAAGATCCCCGTTCAGAGCTTCAGCCGCATATCCCCGCGCTTGCAAACGCTCGGCAATCTCCATTGTGCCGTTCTTGGTTTTGGCGAAAACCAGGACACCGTCATATTCCTCTGCCTCCAGAATATTGAGCAAGGTTTGCGGTTTTTCCGGATTGCGGCGCTTCAGGTAGCGTTGACGAATGTTCGGTGAAATCGACGTCTTCACCTTTATCCTCACTTCGGCCGGATCTCGCATGTATTTCTCGCATATCTTCCTTATCGGCGCCGGCATGGTAGCCGAAAAGAGGGCCGTTTGCCTTTCTTCCGGCATATGTTCCAAAATCCACTCGATGTCATCGATGAATCCCATGCTCAACATTTCGTCGGCTTCATCGAGCACCATGGTCTTCACTTTATCCAGTTTCAAGGTGCCCTTGTTGATGTGATCCATTATTCTGCCGGGTGTGCCAACCACGACCGGGGCACCGTTCTTCAGGCCGCGTATTTGCTTGCCGTAGTCGGAGCCGCCGTAAATGGGGAGGGCCTGGAATCCTCGTATGCGGTTGCCAAAGGTTTCCATTGCTTCCGCCACTTGGATGGCTAGCTCACGAGTTGGGGTCAGGCAGAGCGCTTGCGGTCCGCCTCCCTTTTGATCCAAGTTCGTCAGGATGGGCAAGCCGAAGGCAGCGGTCTTTCCTGTCCCCGTGTCGGCAACGCCCAACAGGTCGCGTCCCTCCAACAAGTAAGGAATGGCTTCCGCTTGGATGGGAGAGGGGGTCTCGTAGCCGATTGCCTCGATGGCTTCCTGCACCTCGATTGCCAACGGCAAATCAGTAAACGCAAGGTCGTTTTCGTTATTCGTCGAATCACCCTCTTCGGGGCCAATTATTTCTTCGTCGCTCATTGTTCTGCACCTGTTCTGCCTGCAGCATAAACTTCTGTTCCGCAGGCCACTCTGTAAGGGAAGCTCCGTCGCCCTTCCCAATTTTCAACAAGCAGGCGCCAATGGCTTCCGTGAATAATTCACCATCTATGACAGGTTTCACTGATCATTACGAGCCTTAAAGCAGCTTTCCCCGGACCACTCGAATCTCCTTTCCTTGTGTTGGCGCAAGCACGAATCTTCAAGGTTACTAGGTAGGTCAGAACCAGTTTTAAGCTTTCCTATTCAGATTCTTGTTACACGCCTTGCCTTCCAACCAATGCCTTTTTCCGCAACTTGTGGTTGGCGGGCGCGGCGCTTTGCTTGCCGGTTGTCGAAGGATAGGCTGATGTCGACTTTTCGACCAAGCTTCGCTACCAGGCCACCATGTTCGATGATTGCGGGCTCTTCGAAAAGAATCGGGAAGGCAACTAGGCGCGAGGCATTACCTCTCGCAGTTTGCGGCCTTCAATACTGTCAAGGGGTGAGGAGATTAACCTGATAATGTCTTGCGTTAAGTCTTGTATCTCCTGCGCAGAAAGTCTCTCGCCAACCGATCTAATCCTGTTGGAGATTCCAAGGACTCTAACTGCTTCAGCCTTTGCTTTGCGGAAGCTATCCGTGATTGCACGATCTCTTCGTGATCCGTTCGGATTAGTGGGGTTTGGTCTTTGAGAGTCGATTTGGGTTTCTTTTCCGAAGTGGTCATCTTGTCTTAATTTAGCCGGTTCGGCATTTGATTCAAATCCGTAGCCAAAGTCGGTCAGGTAGGCGGATACTATTTCTCTTTGAATTTTCAACCCAAACCCAAAGCCCGAGTGCCGTCAACCGCTTTGCCGATCCCCTGAGGCGCTAGGGGGTTGTCAGGGGGACTTATTCCCAATTTGGGTTTTGATCCCACCAAGTTTGAAGTACATCGTTGATTGGGGTTTCGCATCGTGGGCTAACCGACAAATCGCCCATTAAACCACGATCATGCTTGTATCCGCATGTGCCGTTGCCAAATTGCATTTGGTAATCGATTGATTCGGGCATATCAACTGGAAAGAAGGATTTTGCAAAATCACACGAAGCAACCAATAGTAAGATTGGCATCAAAACCTTTGGTATCATTTTCATTCCCACATCTTGCAAATGGGCAATTAGCGCATCAAGGGCTTTGGTTCGTCAACCACTTTGGGGAAGATGCTTCGCGAGGAGCATCACTCCTTGACCCATTCGCCCTTCATATAGTTTGAGCGAAGGTATTCCTTTCCGTCTGGATCGTACGAAACCGCAACCCCGTTTCCGTTCACGACATTGGTCACTGGACACTTGATGCCGTTCGGCTTCCAAACGAGAATTTGTAGTATTTTCCCATCCTTGAAGCTGGTTTCCTCCATCTTCTTGCCATTGCGATACCACTGAACCCATGAACCGTTCTCCTTGCCGCCTTTGTATTGGGCCAAGAAGAATATTCCGCCATCTTCGTATGCGCTCTTCACCCATCCCGTGTAAGGAGTTTCTTGCCCGGCAACGTGCAGGATCTCATCGCAGCAGTCTCCTTTGGCATCAAGATTGTCTTCATCAATCGCCTCCGCGATGATCCGATTGCGGGTCTCGTTGTCGTCCAAGTCAATCGTCTCTATAGGCGACTGATTGGATTCGCGGGGAGCATCGCCTCTCTTTTCATCCCCACACCCTGCCAAAAGCAGTGCGACGGACATGGCTGCGATCAGTTTTCTCATCCTGCAAGGCAACAAGCAGAATTAAGGCAGGTCAAGTTTCGGGATGGCTCTACTTCGTCTCCACGAGGATCGCGTCCCAGTCGGAGAAGTTCTTGTCGATCCCTACGATGCGAACATCTTGGGTGCCTTTCCCTGCCCCAAAGGCGAGAAGGACGGTGGAGGCGAAGAAGAAGCCAATGAGGAAGCTCTTGTAGTCNATAAGTTTTCTCATCCCTCCACCATAGCCTCGCCAAGGGCTTGGTCAACTTTCCTGCGCCGCCAATGGTTCGACGAGGAGTTTGACACCGAGTGATCAATCACTCATTCGGGTCAGAAGACGATTCTGCATTTCGGCAGGGCCTTCTTGAGCATTGCCTTCTGATCTTCGGAGATGGGGTTGTCCCAGAGTTCCAGCACCTTCAAATTCGTCAACCCCTTCAGCGGCGAGAGATCTGTGATTTGGTTGCCGCTGAGGTACAGAGACTCCAACTTCGTCAACCCTTTGAGCGGCGAGAGATCGGTGATTTCGTTGTACCTGAGGCCCAGCCCTTTCAACTCCGTCAAGACCGCCAGCGGCGAGATATCTGTGATTTTGTTGTCGCTGAGGCCCAGCATCTTCAAATTCGTCACCCCTTTGAGCGGTGAGAGATCGGTGATTTCGTTGTCGTGGATCCACAGCCACTCCAAATTCGTCAACTCCTTGAGCGGCGAGAGATCGGTGATTTCGTTGCTGTCGAGGGTCAGCTCGGTGGCACCGCTCATCTTCGCCTCCTTGATCTTGGCGAGGACTTCGATGCCGCCGTAGGGTTCGGGGTTGGCTTCCCACTGAGCCTCCTCCCCACACCCTGCCAAAAGCAGGGCAAGGGACATGGCTGCGATCAGTTTTCTCATCCCTATAGATTAGCACCTTCTTTCACTTCCGNCCATTACAAGTTTTGGCGGAGTTTGGANCGACTCTCGTCAACCNCTNTGCCGATCCCCTGAGGCGCTAGGGGATTCTAAGGGGGATGAAGCCAAAACAGCGAGCTAATGCTTGACTGATCTTATTTTTTTTTATGGTGAATATAATTATGCAAATCTTGTACGATGGGAAAGTAGAGAAATTGAACAAAGCGATGAAAAAAGGTTCTTTTTTTATGCAAGAAAACCAAAGACCTCTTACTTATGTGCAGGAAAATGGCCGAAACCACGGACCTTATGATCTCGAGCAATTACGGGCATTGTTGATTCAGGGAAATATTAGTTCGGATGATTGGGCCAGCTACAACGGACAAAATTGGGTGCGGATTGCTGAAGTACCTGGATTGCTTCAACCTATAACGGATCACGTGGTGATTGAACGAACCGATTTCAATTACTGGGTTGGAAAGATTTTCATTTATTCTTTTGCCGTCATCTCTCTGCTTGGGGCCTTTTTGTATACTCTAATAAAAACCTTCGGTAATTGAAGATTTATCTCAGCAAAGACGGCCAACAGCAGGGGCCGTACGATATTTCACAAGTCCGTCAGCTCTTGTATGAAGGTCAGTTCAATACTAGGGATTCTGCCTGCTATGATGGACAGTGGGTGTTGATAGGCCAATTGCCAAACCTCTTTTTAACCGAAGACGATCAAATTTTGTCTGTCACTGAAAAAGAGTATGTTTTCAAGAGGAAACCGTGGGCCGCGCCGTTTTCGTGGTTTGGGCAATCCGGTGCTGATGACGATGATGGGAGGGCTCTCTATTGGGGCCTTACGTTTTTATTTGTTCTTGCTCAAATATTGGGTCAAATCGCTGCAGGGGGTTTAGGGATGCTCGTCGTCTGTATAATTTTTTCCATTTTGTTCTTCATCATAAAGATAGCGAGTAAGGGGAAGTATCATTTCTATTGAAGCCAAAGCCCGAGTGCCGTCAACCGCTTTGCCTATCCCCTGAGGCGCTAGGGGGTTGTCAGGGGGATGGAGCGAGGGACTGCTTTAGTCTAAGACTCGTTCGCCGTCCTTGTAGGTGGTGCGACCACTTTCCGTCCCGTCTTCCTTGTACTCAACAATAACCCCGTTCCCATTCTTCAAATTGGTAACCGTACACTTCTTGCCATTGGGTTTCCATACCTGAGCAGAATTTGGCTTGCCGTCTTTGTGGGTGTAGCGACCGGCTTCCGTCCCGTCATCGTTGTACCTAACCACGACGCCATTCCCATCCACGACGTTGGTATGGGGACACTTCTTCCCATTCGGCTTCCATGCAACGCAAGTCACTGGCTTGCCGTCCTTCATGGTGGCTTCCCCGCGCATCTGCCCGTTCTCGTACCATCTGGTCCACAGCCCGTCCAGCTTGCCGTCCTTAAAGGTGACTTCGAACTCCTTCTGCCCGTTCTCGAACCACCTAGTCGCCAGACCGTGCGTCTTGCCGTCCTTGAATTGTTTCAACCCTACTATCTGCCCATTGTCGTGCATCAGCTTTACCCATCCCGTGTAAGGCGTTTGCTCGTTAGGTGCATAGGCAAGTTTGCGGTCATTATCTCCCTTCTTAAGCTTCTTACCATCAATCGCCCCAGTGATGATCTTGGCGAGGGTTTCATTGTCGTCCAAGTCAACCCCGCCGACTTCGGGAGACTTAGCAGTTGGAGTTTCTGCAGACGATTGATTGGATTCGGGGCTATCCTCTGTAGGCTTTTTGGAATCCTCCCCACACCCTGCCAAAAGCAGGGTGATAAAAGTAACTAAAAGTAATTTTCTCATCTCTCCACCTTAGCGCCATCTTTCACTTCCGCCCATTACAACTTTTAGCGAAGTTTGGAATCCGTTCGAAGTTTCAAGGAAATGGGAATCGGGCCGAATCTTTCCTCTGTGCTAATCTTTGCCCAAAGAGCCTTCGCCCTCTCTTACGTTATCCCAGTATTCCCTTTCCCCTTCACCTAGTAACCGAACTCGACGAATGGCGGGAGGGGGGATTTGTTCAATCAGTTCGAACCTGATTTCGCAGTTAGGCAGGGCCTTCATTAATATTTCGGTTTCATCGTATTGGAGGGTCGTTTCATCAAGAAAAAGTTTCTTCAAGTTCGTTAAATTTTTAAGAGGTGATACATCGGTGATTTTGTTGTCCAAAAGGATCAGAATCTCCAGGTTTTTCAACTTCTTCAGTGGCGAGAGGTCAGAAATTTGATTGGCGCGAAGATCCAATAACTTCAGATCGGTCATCTCCGCCAACGGAGAGAGATCGGTTATGCGTTCGAAGCGCCACGCCTTCAAATGAGGCAATACCAGCGGGGGTGATACCTCGGTGAGTCCGGATGAGCGCAGGTCCAAGAAGGTGGCGCCACTTTTCTTCGCCTCCTTGATCTTGGTGAGTGCTTTGAGACCGCCGTAGGGAGCGGGATTCGCTTCCCATTCGGCCCATTTGTCAACGACTGCATCGGCGGAGGCGTTGCTTTCCAAACTATCCGAATCGCTTTTGTCTGCTCCACATCCGACCAAAAGCAGGGCGACCAAAAGAACCGAAGGTAATTTTCTCATTCCTCCACCTTAGCGCCTTCTTTCACTTCCGCCCATTACAAGTTTTGGCGGAGTTTGGAACGAGTCCCGTCAACCGCTTTGCCGGTAATTAAACCGCAGGTGGAGGAACGTTTTGCGATTTCGCTTAGGTTAGAACTGTATTCTACAGTTCGGTAGGGCTTTTATGAGCATTCTTTGCTGGTCGTCGGGAATAGGGTTTCCGTTTAGATACAGCATTTTCAGTTTGGTTAGCTTCGTCAACGGCGTAAGGTCGTTGATTTGGTTATCAGGGAGCCAAAGTGTGTTCAATTGGATTAGATTAGCAAGCGGCTTAAGGTCAGTGATTTGATTGTGACCAAGACCTAATTTCTTCAGATCGACTAACTCCGCGAGTGGAGTAAGATCGCTGATTTGCTTGCCGTGGAGTTCCAGCACGGTGGCTCCATTTTCTTTCGCTAAGCGAATTTTTGCGGTAGTTTGCTCTTCATGACTCCCTCCACACCCCGCCATCAGCAGGGCGACGAACATGGCTGCTATCAGTTTTCTCATCCCTCCACCATAGCCTCGCCAAGCGCTTGGTCAACTTTCCTGCGCTGCCAATGGTTCGACGAGGAGTTTGACACCGAGTGATCAATCAGTCATTCGGGTCAGAACTCGATTTTGCAGTTCGGCAGAGCCTTCTTGAGCATTGCCTTCTGATCTTCGGGGATTTCGTTACCGTCGAGGCCCAGCCTCTCCAACTTCGTCAACCCCTTGAGCGGCGAGATATCGTTGATTCGGTTGTCGCCGAGGAACAGCTTCTCCAAATTCGTCAACCCTTTCAGCGGCGAGACATCGGAGATTTCGTTGTCGTAGAGGGACAGGCCCTTCAAACCCGTCAACCCTTTGAGCGGCGAGATATCGGTGATTCGGTTGTCGCTGAGCCACAGCTCCTTCAAATTCGTCAACACCGCTAGCGGGGAGAGGTCGGAGATTTCGTTGTCGTCGAACCACAGCTCCTTCAAATTCGTCAAC
Organism: Opitutia bacterium; assembly: GCA_002716045.1. Classification (GTDB taxonomy): domain Bacteria; phylum Verrucomicrobiota; class Verrucomicrobiia; order Opitutales; family Seribacteraceae; genus UBA2993. Next base: position 4,594 of record PAZC01000029.1, on the reverse strand, counting down.
CCCTTGAGCGGGGAGAGGTCGGAGATTTTGTTGTTGTAGAGGTACAGCTTCTCCAAATTCGTCAACCCCTTGAGCGGCGAGAGGTCGGAGATTTGGTTGTAGGAGAGGCTCAGCTTCTCCAACTTCGTCAACCCCTTGAGCGGAGAGACATCGGTGACAGGGTTGCGGTTGATGTCTAGCGAATCCAAATTCGTCAAGCCTGCCAGCGGCGAGAGGTCCGAGATTTGGTTGTCGCTGAGGCTCAGCTTCTCCAACTTCGTCAACTCCGCCAGCGGCGAGATATCGGTGATTTCGTTGCCGCCGAGTTGCAGCCACTCCAACTTTGTCAACCCCTTGGGCAGCGAGGGGTCGGAGATTAGGTTGCCGCTGAGGAACAGCTTGGTGGCACCGCTCTCCTTCGCCTCCTTGATTCTGGCGAGGGCTTCATGTCCCCCGAATGGCTTGGCTTTCCGCTCCTCCTCGGCCAATACCTGCTCTTCCTTGTAAGCGACCACGGCCTGTACATGGTCCTCAAGGACGCCTTTGCCGTTGTCGTGCATAGCCCCGAGGTTATTTTGAGCCATGGCATACCCCTGCTCGGCGGCCTTGCTCCACCACTTGACGGCTTCGGCATCGTCCTGCGGAACGCCTTCGCCGTTGGCGTACATAACCCCGAGGTTGTACTGAGCCTTGGCATGCCCCTGCTCGGCGGCCTTGCGGTACCACTTCAAGGCCTCGGCATAGTCCTCCGGGACGCCTTCGCCATTGGCGTACATAAACCCGAGGGTGTGCTGAGCGGAGGCATCCCCCTGCTCAGCGGCCTTGCGGTACCACTTTGAGGCCTCGGCATAGTCCTGCGGGAAGCCTTCGCCATTACGGTACATAAGCCCGAGGTTGTACTGGGCGTCGGTATATCCTTGCTCGGCAGCCTTGCGGTACCAATTGACGGCCTCGGCATAGTCCTGCGGGAAGCCTCGGCCATTTTCGTACATAATCCCGAGATTGTACTGAGCCTTGGCATGCCCCTGCTCGGCGGCCTTGCGCCACCACTTGACGGCCTCGGCATCGTCCTGCGGAACGCCTCGTCCATTGTCATATATAATCCCGAGGTTGAACTGAGCTTCGGCATATCCCTGCTCGGCCAAAAGCTTCGTTCGCTCAAACTCGCTTTCATCAAACCTCTCTTCCGAGACGTCTTCAACGGGGTGTTTCTCACAACTCGCCAAAAGCAAGGCGGCAAGTACTCCGATGAGAAGCGTCTTCATACCTCCATGAAAAGCAAACGGCAGTCCGCCGTCAAGCTGATGAAGCACTCAGTTCCTGAACCTCTCGCCGCCACCCTATGTCGCCCTCGCGGCGAGGGTCAAGGGTTGGGGGAAGTTGGGGTTAGTCTTCGACTAGTTCGCCGTCCTTGTAGGTGAGGCGATAACCGTGCTTTTCGCCGTCTTTGTAGGAGATGCGCATCCATTCCGTCCCGCCATCCGTGTATTTGACCATGACTCCGTTGCCAGCCTTCACGTTGGTAATGGAACACTTTTCGCCATTGGGTTTCCAGACAATGGCAGACTCCTTGTAGCCATCAAAGTAAAATAATTCATCTCTCTGCTGCCCGTTCTCATACCAATGAGTCCAAATCCCGACCATCTTGCCGTCCATGTGGTTACCTGTTCTCCTCCATTGCCCGTTCTCGTACCACATGGTATAGGGCCCGTGCATCTTGCCGTCCTTGTAGTTTCGCTCAACCCACTTCTGCCCGCTTTCGTACCAATGAGACTTAAGTCCGTCCTGCTTGCCGTCCTTGTAACATGCTTCCGTCATCTTCCGACCATTACGATAATAAGCAACCGCTATTCCAGTAAAAGGGACTTCTTGGTTTGGAAGGTAATAAAGTTGGTTACCGTGCTCCCCCCGTTTTTGGAGTGATTTAATCTCAACCTGATTTGGCTCTGCACCCAAAAGCGAGAGGGAGATGACAAGTAAAGAGGCGATTATTTTTTTCATGAATTATGCTTGTTTATAGAAGAGATTAAATGGGTCCAAAGAAATATTCGTCCGTTTTCTAGTTTTGGATTCAAAAAAAGAATTTCTGTCAAGAATAGCCCTTGGAACCGCCCCCTCCCGACTCATCCCCACACCCAACTATCAGCAGGGCGATGGACATGGCTGCGATAAGTTTTCTCATCCCTCCACCATAGCCTCGCCAAGGGCTTGGTCAACTTTCCTGCGCCGCCAATGGCTCGACGAGGTTCCAGACACCGAGTGATCAATTCTCCGTGTCGGGCAACGGATCAAAGGTAGAGAAGGGGATATCGCAGTCCGGCAGGGCCTTCTTGAGCATTTCGATCTGATCTTCGGGGATGGGGTTGCCGCTGAGGTCCAGCGTCTTCAAATTCTTCAATCCCTTGAGCGGCGAGAGATCGGTGATTTCGTTGTCGTAGAGGTACAGCTCCTCCAACTTCGTCAACCCAGCCAGCGGCGAGATGTCGGAGATTTGGTTGCTGTCGAGCCGCAGCACCTCCAAATTAGTCAACCCCTTGAGCGGCGAGAGATTAGTGATTTCGTTGTAGGCGAGCCACAGCGTCACCAAATTCGTCTTCCCAGCCAGCGGCGCGACGTCGGTGATTTCGTTGCCGCTGAGGTTCAGATACTTCAAATTCGTCAACCCCTTGAGCGGTGTGACGTCGGAGATTTCGTTGTCAGAGAGGTCCAGTTCGATGGGACCGCTCTCCTTCGCCTCCTTGATCTTGGCGAGGACCTCGTTCTGGATGGCCTTCTTCTGAGTATCCTCCCCACACCCTGCCAAAAGCAGTGCGATAAAAGTAACTGAAAGTAATTTTTGCATCCCAGCAGATTAGCACCTTCTTTCGCTTCCGCCCATTACAACTTTCGCCGGATTTTGTAACGAGGGCCGTCAACCGCTTTGCCGAACACCCTGAGGCGCTAGGGTTGGTCAGAAGTAGATATCGCAGTCCGGCAGGGCCTTCCTGAGCATTACCTTCTGGGCTTCGGAGATGGGGTCCTCGATCTCACCGATAAAAAGATCTTTCAGTGCTGTCAGTTTCGCCAGCGGGGAGATGTCTGTGATGGGATTGTCGAAGATATGCAGTTTGGTTAGGTTGGTCAGTCCCGCCAGAGGTGTGAGGTCGGTGATATTGTTGCGGGCGAGGTTCAAATACTTCAAATTAATCAAGCTCGCCAAAGGCGTTATATCGGTGAGTTGGTAGTTCCAACCGAGTTGCAGCACCTCCAGTTTAGTCAGCCCCGCCAACGGCGTGACATCGGTGATTTTGTTGTGAGTGAGGTCCAGTTTTTCCAGCTTGGTTAATGTCGCCAGTGGCGCGAGGTCGGTAATTTTGTTGTCGCCGAGTTTCAACGAGATCAGGTTTGTCAATCCCTTCAACGGGGTGACGCTGGTGATGCCAAAATCTTTAAGTTGAGGGTTGTTTTCTCGGTCGACGGCGAGGTCTAGAAATTCTACGGACAACAAATCATCTTTGGTAAGCGGATCATCTGATTTATTCAGAATCTCCCTGATGGCATCTTCGATGATTTTCTTGTTATCAACCGGGGGCGGCTGATAAAGGATATATACGACTAAGCAACCACAACCAACAAATAGCAGGGTGGCAAACAGAAGCTCGATTTTCTTCATTCCTATTTCTTCTCCGCCTTGTTCGCCTCGATCTTCTTGAGCAGTTCCTTAGAAAGTTCCTTAGCCTTGGCGATCTGTTCAGGTGTCATTTCCTTGGCGATTTTTGCGCGGGAATGTTCACCCATAAAATTACTCTTGTCGAGGCTGTACCATGCGTATGCAGCGACGTAGTCCTTGGGGACGCCACGGCCTTTGCGATACATCAATCCAAGATACCACTGCGCTTCCGCATTCCCCTGTTCCGCCGCCTTGCGATACCATTTGGCCGCTTCCTTGACGTCAAAGGGGACGCCTAAGCCGTGGTTGTACATCAACCCAAGAATGTGCTGCGCTTTCGCATGTCCCTGTTTCGCCGCTTTGTGGTACCATTTGAAGGATTCCTTGAAGTCCTTGGCGTCGTAAAACAATTTACCAAGATTGTGCTGCGCGGCCGCATCACCCGCCTCCGCCAGCTTCCGTAGTTCGGGGATCTCCTTGGACTCGCCGAATACGTTGCAAGCGAACAGAACCAGAACGAGGGGAAGTAGTTTTCTCATGACCTAATCTTAACACCTTCGGAAGTTTTCGGCTATTACAACTTTTGGCGAAGTTTGGAACGAGTCCCGTCAACCGCTTTGCCGATCCCCTGACGGAGCTAGGGGGTGTCAATCCTCGGGGCGGAGCAACCGATTCATGGCGGCGGATCGTCACCGAGGGTAAGACTTGGCCTATTTGCCGTCCTTGTAGGTGTTGCGACCCGATTCCATTCCGTCATCATTGTAATAAACCTGAACCCCATTCCCGTCCTTCACATTGGTCACGGGACACTTTTCGCCATTTGGTTTCCAAACCTCGGCAGACATGAGCTTGTCGTCCTTGTAGTTAGTCTCACTCGACTTCTGCCCGTTCTCGTACCACCCAGCCGCAAGTCCGTCTCTCTTGCCATCCTTGTAGTTCATTTCTACCCTCTTCTGCCCATTCTTG
>PAZC01000028.1 GCA_002716045.1 Opitutia bacterium | reverse complement strand
TGATGACAAAAAGACTGTAGCTCCATAATTTCGAGCCTCAATCAGCATACTAAGTACTTCCTGCTGCATAAGTGGATCTAGGCCTCCAGTAGGTTCATCAAGCAGTAAGAGCTCGGGACGGTTCATCAGAGATGCAACAATACCTACTTTCTGCTTATTTCCTTTTGAGAAGTTTCTAATTGGAGTTGTTAGTTCCAGTTTAAGTCGCTCAGACAATTGATTAATAAACTTCCAGTCTGGACTATTACCACGCAAGTTACTAAAAAAACGCAAAATCTGCATAGCTGTCATATTTTCGTCCAAATGCAGTTCGCCGGGAAGATAACCCACGCGCGCCTTGATAAATTCAGATTTTTCCTGAGGATTTAATCCCAAACACTAATCCACCCACCTTGAGGACGAATCAAATCTAACATACATCTAATGGTAGTAGTTTTACCTGCACCATTAGGGCCTAAAAAACCATATATTTCACCCCGGTTTACTTTTAGATCTACACCATTCAATGCATTAATATTTCCATAAAACTTAACCAGATTTTTTATACTAATGGCATCACTGCTATTAATAAAATTATCATCGTTCACGAAATACCTCTCCATCATTATTCGAATTTGGGAAAACAAAATTATTATACACTACGATCTGTCACAAAACATTAAACCAGGTATAATTAATAACGTAGAAATTGACGCAGGCATTACACAAGAAGAAAGCATTATTCCATCATATGAACCACAAAATATCTAATCTTTGGGCCAATCTATCAGAAAGTTTGTTTTCACAAATTGACGATAAGTTTATTGATAATTTTCGTCAACCAGGCGGTGTCAATTCTCGCTTAGCTGCTTGGGATCCATTCGACCCAACTATGCGTTACTACAAACTAATTCTATTTAATGCTGCAATGCGATGGACAGATGATGCCTATTTACTTTACAGAAAACTTGGAAATACTAATGTAGGCAATCCAGTCACAGTACGATCTAAAGGATTAGATATTAATCTTGACTATCTGTTTACTATCAATGAATACATGTTCCTCAAGTCAAACATGAATATTCAAAGTATCAATAGCATCATAGAAATAGGCGCAGGATTTGGAAGAACCTGTCACGCACTCTTAAAACTTCTTCCCAATCTAACAAGCTACACAATAATCGACTTACCTGAATTACTCAATTTAAGCGCAGGTGTATTAGCTCGTGTTGTTCCAGATCATATGCAAAAAGTTTCATTCATTAATGCTACCGTAGAAACAGATTGGCAAAATATTTCTGCTGATCTTGTAATAAATATAGATAGTTTTCAAGAAATGCTACCAGAAACAATTAAACAATACTTTGACAATGTAATAAACCGCTCAAGCAATTTCTACATCAACAATCCTATTGGCAAGTATTTACCAGAGAGCGTAGGCATAACTAATCCAAACAAGATAGATATTATGGATGTATTTCAACTAGGATACTGTCGTAATGTAATTGATATTTTTGACGAGGATCAACTTAACAGAGCGCGAGATAACTTTGTACAATCTTACATACCTGGTTCCGAGTGGCAAGCTATAGTGCAGTCTCCAATGGAGATTGTACCCTACTATCACAATGTACTTTATACACGCAAAAGTTAACTTATAAATCAAAAGGTGGAAATTAATCTATGAGTAAATTTACTGTTGAGAATGTCCTAAAAATAACCTCCATGGCAAGAAGATTGTACGGTGCTGATCTACGCAATTTGGATTTTAGTGGTACAAATCTAAGCTATGCTCCTCTAGCTTGGACCAATCTTTGTTCTACTGATTTAACTGGTGCTGATCTACGAGGAGCTGACTTAAGAGGATCTAACATGTCTTCAGCTGATATTAGAGGAGCTACATTATATGAATCAAAGTACAACAATGCTACAAGATGGCCTGACAAATTTAATCCAAAAACTGCTGGCTGCGTACTAGTAGAATATTAAATAAATATTATCTATACTTTTTCGAAATTATAATATCTAAGCGAGCAATCTAAAAATGAACAATATCAAACACTCCAACCCAGATCGCAACTTTGCCCTTGAACTAGTAAGAGTAACAGAATCAGCTGCTCTTGCATCTGGTCGATTTATGGGTCGTAACGAAAAAAACAATAGTGACCTTGCTGCTGTCGAAGCTATGCGACTCATGCTTAATACAATTGAAATGACAGGGACTGTAATTATAGGAGAAGGAGAGAAAGATGATGCTCCTATGCTGTTTAATGGTGAAGTAGTTGGAACAGGTAGCATGCCACCTATTGATATCGCTGTCGATCCAATTGATGGCACTAGTTTACTAGCTTTAGGTCGTGCCAACGCCCTTTCCACAGTTGCTGCATCTGAGTCCGGCACTATGTTTAATCCAGGCCCGTTCGTATATATGAACAAGATAGCTGTTGGCCCAGACGCAAAACACTCTATAGATATTGAAGCACCTCCTAAGACCAATTTGCAAAACATTGCCAGAGCCAAAGGTTGTAACATTGAGGATCTTACCGTAATTATTTTGGATCGACCACGTCACAAAGAACTCATAGCTGAATTGCGTAAAACTAGAGCTCGCATACGCCTTATAACAGACGGCGACGTGGCTGGAGCTATCATGACAGCCTGGCCTGAGTCAGGTGTAGACGTATTGATGGGGATTGGCGGCACCCCTGAAGGAGTGTTATCAGCTTGTGCACTCAAATGCATGGGCGGTGAAATCCAAGGAAAACTTTGGCCCCGCAATGAAGACGAAAAATCCTTAGGAAGCAAAATGGGTTATGATTTAAATGCTGTACTCCAAATGGAAGACCTAGTATCCAGTGATGATTGTTTTTTTGCAGCCACTGGGATAACTGATGGAGAGCTACTTAAAGGAGTAAGTTATTTTGGTGATGGTGCAAAAACCCACTCGTTAGTAATGCGATCTAAATCAGGGACTGTTAGAGAAGTAGTTAGCAAACATCGTGTAGAAAAACTTATACGTATTTCACAAATTATAGATAATTAGAAATGACCATATTAATAACAATAGAAAAATAATTTACACATTTCTATTGTTATTAACATAAAAATCTATATTAAAGACAAAAACTACAACCCTGTAATCATCTCAAGCTTCCCTGCTTATTCAACAATTCTGACTTCAATTCTTGAAGAAATGGAATATTCTCATATTGGTCAACTTGGACAGCATCCCAATCAATCCCTCCCGGTTGTGTTAATACAGTTTCTGTCTGTATTACTTCATCAGGTGTAATAATCCAATCTAAAGGTGTATCATGAGCATCCATAATAATACGACTATCATCCTTCACCTGAAGAGAATGTACAGTAGTCACAATAGGAGTTTTTGAATCTATCAACTCCATCTCTCTAAAGATACCCAATTCTAGATCAGCAAATCCACCACCTTTTCCTGTTCGTCCACCATTACGAGATACTGCAACACACCCAACTACAGCCAGATCAAACGGTTTCATTTCTTGAAAACGTACCTTTCTACCATGCTTCAAAGCTCCTCCAATGGGTGCAACTTCTTCAAAAGGAATACCATTACTTTGCAGTATATATGGATCCAATTCAATAAATGGATAATCATCAACTAATTCTGGTACTGGCACATACACTAATTTTCCATCCAGCAAAGCACGTAGCCGCACTGGAATATGAGGGGAATCAGGATTTGATTTAACAATTTCAGAAGACCGCCAAATCTGCAACTCAGATAATCTTTGCGCTGCTTTATCAGCTCCGATGAAGTTAGGAATACGGCTCCATACCGAACCTATTGAAACAGAACGTTCTTCCAGCAATGACCAAACTTCAGATCGCAGAGAATCTTTTTCTCGATTTCTTCCTTTCCACCGCGCATGCTCTGTATATATTTCTTCTTCCATACATATCACCTCCTAAAATATCTAAATTTTACTAGTCCTGATTACAGAAATCTATTGTCTGCGTAATAGCATCATTGTATAATATTTTTAAACAAATAAAAACTATGATCCTGAACATTTGAGAGTTCTGTACAGACATAAGCTATACGTAGGAAAAGATAATCACAATCCCATCAACATAAAACCAACCAAGTTAGTACAGAACTAATATATATATTTACAAGCTACATAGAGAAAGCTAATTGTCTTATACTGAAAATTTGTACTACCTCTTAAACTGTCTAGTTTTAGCATGTAAATACTGTTAGTATTTACATGCTAAAACAAAAATGCTTGTATTCAAATTCGTTGCAGTATGAATTGCAGTACAGCAAACAAGGAGACTTAAATGACTAACAGAAAAATAGCGGTATTTTACGAACACCCTGAATGGTTCAAGCCCATGTTTACTGAGCTTGATAAACGTCAAATACCGTACGATCACCTAATATCACACGAACATTATTTTGATCCTACTGAACGCAGCAGTCCTTATGCACTTATACTTAACAGAATGAGTCCGTCTGCACACACTCGCGGACATAAAAACGCAATATTTTATAGTCTAGACTATATGGCTTATTTGAAGGATATTGGTGCCCAAGTTATTAATGGATATAACGCATACGTATACGAATTCTCCAAATCACAGCAGCTAAATCTGTTTGAAAATCTTGGCATAAGATATCCCAAAAGCATCGTAATCAATCATGCATCACAGGCAACAAACCTCAATAGCCTAACATATCCCGTTATTACTAAGCCTAACATTGGTGGTAGTGGCTCTGGAATACAAAAATTCTCCACTCCCAAAGAATTGAACAGCGCTGTTGCAGATGGTCATATAGAATTAGGAATTGACCACATAGCTCTAGTACAAGAATATCTTCCGGCCCGAGGTAACAGTATAGTGCGCGTAGAAATACTAAACGGCAAATATTTATATGCCATTCGTCTACATCTTGAATCGGAACAAACCTTTAATCTCTGTCCTGCCGATTATTGTGATTTACCATCAAATAACAACCAAAACAACTTAGACGATGGCGTCTCTGGTAGAAAAGCATTAGTAGAAGCTTACATTCCTCCACCAGATGTAATCAATACAGTAGAAGAAATTACTAAGGCAGCGCATATAGACGTTGGCGGTGTGGAATATTTAGTAAATGAACGAGATGGAGAAATCTATTACTATGATATAAATGCATGCTCTAACTTTGTCGCTGATGCTCAAAACGTCATAGGATTTGACCCTTTCCATAAATTAGTTGACTTTCTAGTACAAAAGTCAGGTTTAGAACAGTATTAGATAAACAACATACTTAATATTTCAACTACAAGTATTTATAATAACCTGACACTAGTAAAACTTGCTTACCGTAAGGACCGGGTGTATAGTAACAATATATCAGAAGATGGAGTAGATAATAAAATGTTAGCAATAATTTCACCTTCCAAAACTCAAGATTTTTCACAATGTGATATAGCCTCCTATACACAGTCTCGACAGCTTAATCGCACGCAAGAATTAGTTGATATATTACAAACCAAGACTGAAAGACAAATATCAGAACTTATGTCTCTCAGTGAAAATTTATCTAAACTCAATTTTGACCGATTCCAAGCATTCAAAACACCTTTTTCACTAGACAATGCTAAGCAAGCATTCTTATCTTTTAAAGGAGACGTATACAATGGAATTAACGCCTCCTCATTTTCTGTCAAAGACCTTGCTTTTGCACAAAAACATGTACGTATACTTTCAGGACTTTATGGTGTACTTAGACCACTTGACCTGATACAACCCTATCGCTTAGAGATGGGGACAAAACTCAATAATAACCATGGAAACAACCTGTATGATTTTTGGGGAACTGACATTAGCAAAGCCCTAAATGAAGATGAAGAAGAATTGATTGTTAATTTAGCATCTAACGAATACACCAAAGCCATTAAGAAAAATGCACTTAAAGCCCAAGTGCTGAATATCGCTTTTAAAGAAAAAAAGAACGGTACTTATAAAATCATTGCTGTTTATGCAAAGCGAGCAAGAGGATTAATGATTAACTACATAATTAGAAACCGTTTGACTGACAGTGAATCACTTAAAGACTTTTCAGATGATGGTTATCAATACAATCAGACACTTTCTGATAGCTCAAGTTGGGTTTATGTAAGAGACTAACACAATCAACTAACACCAACTCAAGAGGAGTATAAATCAATTTTAAGTAGTAAATCATTACTAAACCGTATCTATATATTATCTGGATTGATTTTACTGATCCTAACAATATATTCATTTCAACATGTATCAACAAGCATGTCTGATGGTTATTCAAGTCGATACGCAATATTAATTTACTCATTACTAACGTTATCATTATTCTGCTTATTATTTGGATTACTTCTAGAACAAACTACACTGATTAACATAACTGTAACTCTACTAAGCATACTGATTTGCATAATAACCATAGAATTATTACTAATCTTCAAACCATTATGGTTAGTCAGAAATTCAAATTTAGTAGCAAGCATGGACAAGAGAACTTCTCTCTATATCAGATCAGTAAATCACATTAACTCAGATTACATTGAAACTGTAAATGATCGATTTGTATTTGATGGACTCTATTTTAAAAATAAACCTGGTATTAGTTATCACCAAAAAGTAGAAACATTTGATGGCTTAACAGAACATCTGCTCAATATTGATGAAATAGGTTTCAAGAATCAATATGGTACCTACTCTGAAAACTCACATATACCTTATGTTTTCTTAGGAGACTCTGGCACATTTGGCGCAGGATACAGCAAACCTTTCCCTGAAATATTTAAAGAAGTATCTAGAAAACAAACCCTAAACCTCTCTATACCTGGGCATGGCCCACAAATGTATCTCAAATCATTTAAAGATTTCGGAATAAGTAAAAGCCCGACCCACATAATTATAACTCTGTTTCATAATGACTTTGATAACGCATACACCTATAACTTATTAGATAAAAACGGAAAATCTAGCCAAGATTATCATTTATTATATACAAGTAACTTGTCATTTGAATGGCCTACTAACTTATTAGCTTCATTAATATTAGAATACTGCAACACATGTGCATATATCGACGCATGGATTAGCACGTCCCACAAAACAATCAAAGTTAGAAATACGAATCTTACTCAAAAAGCTAGTTTTTTCTTAGACTCTAAACAAACAGAACTGATATTCTCAGAAGAACTCCAATCTGCACCGCCAATGTGTTCAGATCCATGCCGAACACTTGGCCTTAACACACTTCAAGAGATAAATAAACTTGCTAAGTCGATAAACAGTACAGTTATCCTAACATATTTACCGCATCCATCTGAAATATACTACCCTTATATAAGACAAAACAAAGAAATGTTTCATAGTTTGTATCAGTCTGATACAAATAACCCTAGCTGGGCTAAAGACCTACATCAAATAGCAAAAGATCTAAATATACAATTTGCTGACCCACGTAATTACCTAACAGAAGCAGCCTCTCAAACACCTTTTCTTTACAGGTCACTAAACGATAGTCATCTAAGCGCTCGAGGGCATGAAGTATTTGCAAAATTCCTCCATAACTATCTCAAAAACACCAACTAGAAATACAGAAAATAATACAACCACATCTACGCTCCATTCAGCTGTAAAAATTACTATTTTTTCTTTTGTGGTGCTGGAGCAATACCAACCAATAAAACTAGAAGTTGGTCACTAGTATTTTTTACTCCATGCGGCACTCCTGATTCAGCCCAAACGACACAACCAGAACCAGCCTGCTGAACATCATTACCCACAATAAATTCTCCTGATCCCTTAATAACAAAGTAGAATTTATCTTGATCTGAATGTATGTGTACATCTTGTGTTTGATCAGGAGTCAAACAATTTATGCCAACTAATATCTTATCACTTTCAAATAACTCAGCCTTAAATACCTTCTCAGGATTAGTTCCAATTAGATCAACATAATTTAAAAAATTACTCACAGTGACTCTCCTTTATTTAATTCAACCAATCTACACAAGATGATACCAGTTATTATTTTAACAACACAGACTTTTGTTCCTTTCAATCACTATAGATAGCGTGTCTCATTCAAAAGAAAATCCCGAGCGGCGACCCGAGATTTTCTCAAAACATCTGGTGGATGTTAGTAGATTGTAGCATGACAATACAAACATATGCAAACTACACAAATGTAAAGGTAATAAATCAAAGAATACGTAAGTCATAATGCACTTGTATTACAATTGCATTTAGCGTATATTAATATTATGCCAATTTACAAGACATGGAATAATATCAACCCAAAATTTATATCTTTTGTTCTGGATTTTTTCCTCGAAAATCAATCTGACATCAGGTCTGATCACGATTGGGACTCAGATAGTTTACACAAATGGGAAGTTTCAACATTGAGTCACTCCATAGGATACATAACCCTCGAACCTGATTCAGATACAGGCACTGAAACAGCTGGGACTATCTACGGATATCTACAATCTGAAAACACTCAAAAAACAGATTTCGATTACCATCCAAAACTTATGCAATTAGTAAGAGATGGAGGTAATTTTATAAATTATTGTCATCAAAGAAACATTCTAACAGAAATATCAGACATGGATGACTACTCTAGTCTACGCGATATAAACGGACTAATTCGCACTGCATACCACAACTTTAATAACGATCTACTTACAAATCGTTCAAACACCAATGATCAAAATCTCTAAGCAATCTTAATCCAAAATATTACCATAAGACTCCTCCAAATTTGAAGCGCTATTTGGTGAAAACCCTTTAGTCCATATTGTTTCTTCATTATAGATAGACGTACTCAAGTCAACATATTCTAACGCCGCACCATCCAAATCTGCACCTTGGAGATTTGTTCTATTTAAATACGCACCAGTCAGATCAGCTCCTCTTAAGTTGGCTCCCTGTAAACTGGCCTCACTCAAGTCCGCCCCCCTCAGATTAGCATAAGACAAATCAGCCTTTTGTAAATTAGCCTTACTTAAATCAAACTCTTCCAAGTTTGTGTAACTTAAATCTTCTTCAATCAATTCTATACCTGAACAATTAGTAGAAAGATTGCGTCCATATGGAACCATTCCACAAACTAATTCTTTATATTTTATTGATAATTCATCTAGTACTACTTCATCTGACTCTATAGTATGCGTGCCAGTTACATCAACCTCTAATGATTTTGAAAACTTATTAAGAGCAATCTCTTCTCGATGCGGCATGCATGAATTTAGGTTTAATATAAAAAATACGATAAAAGTTTTGTGAGAAATTCTCATATTTATTCACTAAATAATAAACATTGCACTCTATTAAGTAATATAATATTACTATAAAGACACAAATCAACATAACCTTATAAACCAAAATACTACAGTCACAATTAAATTTTTCCAGACAACCCATCAACTAAACATACAATCAAACAAAAATAAATAATGTCAATAATTTTTTCTTTATATCAATATAAGTACTATAATATTGTTCGAGTTTAATATAAACCTTAATTACAAAATCATCATAATATGACAACGAAAACTGTTTTTCTTGCAATTATCTTTACATGCTCATGTTTCTCAAATATTGAAGAGACTAATACAATTACACCTACACAAAACAACACTAGGGTTTTGAACCCACTTGAAACTAACTAACAATTATGAAACATTTAACTAATAAGATTATTTTGCTGTTTGTTTTAATTATTGCATCTTGTGGCCCATCCGTGCCAGACACTAATACTCCACTATCTGAGTCGGAGAATGCTACCGAGGCATATGCCAAAACAATTAGTATTACAGAGACTATAGTTATGCCAACTGCAGGGTTCGAGAATAAACAAGAATTCTCCCCAGAGCAAACAATAGATGCAATACCCACGAATACATACTCAGTAACAAACACACCACAAGCTACGCATCCTATTGTTATAAATCAGCGAAAAAATATTGACAATAACAAACCAGAATCGGACTACAAAGTTCTTACAGATGAATTTAATGTAATCGTGATTGAAATTCCGCTTGAGTGGGATGATATAGACATTACGCCGCGTGTAACAGACGACGAATTCATTGGTTATTCTATAAGTGCTTCAACTGACCTAACAGACTTCACTCAGACTTGGGATGTGCCTGGAGTAGATTTTCTTGCATCCAGGTGGCTTGCAGAAAACTTTTCTAGCACTACAGATCTTCTNGATACNTTNGNTAATGACNTTNCAGAAGNCGGATGTNTGATANTTGAACGGATCGATTANGATGACGGATTGTANGCGGGCCATTTNGACGAATGGNAATGNAATGAACAGAGNGANCAAGGCAGANACATCTCATTAGCTGTGACACCTACATATGACGANGCATCAGATTACATGATCTTNTTAGGCATNCAACTCGTTAATGATGACGACTGGAGTACAGTCGAAAGNATTTTTGATACNTTTACGGTAATAGATGATNTNCCTGTTGAATCTCCAAACACATTGATTGNTGGTTTTGACATAGAGNCNACTAATACACCGGAAAACCAACANCTCACCAATGATCCTGNNGACGCAAGNACATGGACTATTCTAGTCTANATGATGGGNGATACNGACCTTGAATTCTTCGCGGGTACAGATCTNGAAGAAATGCTCTCAATCGATGCANCTAACGGACTCAATCTAGTAGTACTNGCTGANAGATCACCTCTAGACGAAGAATTTCTTCCAGGTTACACCAATGAAGATTTTGTTGGACTTGGAAACTGGGATGACACCAAAATGCTGTTGTTTGGNNATCAGGAAGTATCCATNTTGCCACCNTTGAAATCAGCTGAACAGGGTCTAAACATGGGTGANGCNGATACACTGGCCAATTTCATAGAATTTGGTTTATCTAATTTTCCTGCAGACAGAACTGGCCTAATTTTTTGGGACCATGGAGCAGGCTGGCCAGGAATGGGCCCTGACGAATTTGAAGACGGTATTCCATTTTTAGANGCCAGCGGNGAATATATTGCCGGAGACATCCTTNACTTATNGGAAATCCAGNCCGGGATAACATCTGGCTTATCCAGCGTNNCTGTAGAGAAACTAGACCTTATTGGCTTCGACGCNTGCCTGATGGCTACATATGAGGTTGCNGCAGCAATGGCTAACCTAGCAGACTTTATGGTCGCCTCAGAGGAATTAGAACCCGGCCACGGTTGGGATTACCAATCACTAGAGATCCTCAATGGAACAAGTGATGTCACAGCCGAAGAGTTAGGTTCACACATTGCCAAAGGATTTCAATCGCAAGCACAAAGTTTTGATACTGACGAAAACATCACTCTTTCTGTATTAGATTTAACCGTATTTGACGAATTTCAGAATTCAATAGCTAATCTGCTTGAACCATTGCTTTCTGACCCACAACCTGCCGCGCCTTCTGTATCAAGATCACTTAATATAGCATCTCGTTTCGGTAGTAGTCCTAACCCTGATCAAGATTCACAAATTGTGGATCTCGGTAATTTTGTAGAGGAACTGGGCGACATTGGTGTAGACAATGAGATAGAACAGACCTTAAATGCTCTAAACAAATTAGTCGTCAACAAGGTTGCAGGCGTTGCTTCGAAGCGCGCTTCGGGACTGTCAGTATATTTTCCGCAAACAATTGACTATTTGGACGTAAATTATTTATCTTTGGACGTAGTTCCGAATTGGAAAGCTTTCTTGGAGACATTTTTGGATGTTGGTCAGGCAATCCCCGAAATGTCTAGAGCAAAACTAGATCAGGAAGTAACGTCAACAGAATATTACATTGATGGCGATGGCCTGACCATAACCGCCAGTCTTGACTCATTATCTCAAGATACTATCACTGAAGCAATTCTCTATTATGGGGTCATAGATGCCGCAGATGACATGTTGTATTTTGTTGGTGAGGAACCTGGCTGGATCAATGATGACGGTACAGTGACTGCATTTTATGACTTATCGATACTAACTATGAGCGATGGCTTTGACACATCTTATGCATATACATACTTCACAGTGGATGAAGACGAAAATCTGTACTTCTTTGACATACCACTAGGATACATGTCATCTGATGAATTAGAAAATGACGATGCACCTATCCATGATGTCGAATTAAGCCTGGTTATCGATGGAGACACCAGCGAAATTCTCAGCGAGGTATACTACGAAGTTGATGAGTCAGGTCAGTGGGGAGAACTGCTGGCCGATCCTGAAGGAGCCATCTTCCCAATACTTCAAATGGAGAATGATGACGGCTCTCTAGACTGGGTTTCACCCTCCGACAGCATGTGGCTATACGCTGATCTTGACGAACTAACGTACTCCTTTGAACCACTCCAAGAAGGGATTACTGTTATAGCTGACTTATACGTTTATGATTATGGCGGAAACTCAGATTATGTTTCTATAGAGACAACTGTTCCAGATTTATCTGCGACAAATTAAACCCACCGAAACTCGCCTCTGGTTCGTCTTGAGGTACGAGCCTGCAACTAGGCAGAACAATACTCAGCCGCATGCAGTCAACAACATGGCAATTACTAAGATCAATTATTTGTTTATCATGGAATCAACGTATACAGCACACACATCCAAACATAGCAATATATGCTTGTACGCAAACAGACTGAGCCTACCTTTATTTCTTGCCTAATAATGTTGCTTTCAATGAAAGAAGAAATGGAATATTTTCATATTGGTCAGATTGTATAGTATCCCAATTAACGCCTTCTGGTTGTGCTATCAGCGTTTGCGTCTCAATTACTTCATCGGGTGTAATTATCCAATCCAAAGGTGTATCATGCGCATCCATAATAATAAGCTCGTCTTCCTTGATTTGGAGAGAGTGTATCGTAGTGACAATTGGTGTGTCCGCATTGACTAATCCCATTTCCCTAAAGATACCCATTTCCAAGTCAGCGAAACCGCCACCTTTACCGGTTCGACCACCATTTCGACTTGCTGCAACACTGCCAACAACGGCTAGGTCAAACGGTTTCATATCCTGAAATCCTACTTTTCGGCCATGCTCCATGGCTCCTTTAATAGGAGCCACTTGTTCGAATGATATGTTTCTTTCCTGTAATATATTTGGATCCAACTCAATGAATGGATAATCTTTAACTAATTCCGGAACTGGCACATAGACTAATTTGCCATCCTCTAAGGCGCGTAAACGCACTGGAACATGAGGTGAATCAGGGTTTGATTTTACAATTTTGGCAGTCTTCCAAATCTCTAACTCAGCCAATTTATGCGCGGCTTTTTCAGCTCCAATGAAGTTAGGAATACGGCTCCATACCGGTCCTATCGAAACAGATCTTTCCTCCAGCAAGGACCAAACTTCAAATCGCAAAATGTCTTTTGCACTGTTTCTTCCTTTCCAGCGTGCGCGATCCACAATTCTTTCATCTTCCATGTAAATTACCTTTCAAAATAACTTTTTTACGCCTATTTCAGGACAAATATCTAGCAGACATTTTAGCACGCAATCAACAAAGATGGGTGTATAGTATTAATACAATAAGTGACAAAATAGCCTAACAATCTAAAATATATATCGGAGGAAATATCAATGAAATTTTTGTCAACTTTCAACATTACAAAAGGCTTTGATGCTTGGCTAACAATGTATAAAGAGATTGAGCCTGATTTGAATGAGTTAGGTATAAACATACTTTAGGCAGGCACAAACTCTGATGAGACCAAAGTGTATGACATTACAGAAGTTAAAGACCCATCAAAATTCGAAGTGCTTACGAAACGCGAAGATATAACCAAGAAAAGAATTGATGCTGGCGTTGAACTCGAAAGCCAAGAAGTAATAGAAACCATATCTAAGGATTATTGGGGATAAACTGCAGTAGCATGACACTATCTAAACCTAAACCCACTGGCAATGAGGCTGTAGACCAATGGCATCTAGAATGCTGGGAAGCAGAGAAAGCATTTCAAGATGCCACAGAGGCTTACGATAAGTGTCCAGCAGATGCGCTTAAAGAGAAACGCAAAAAGGTGCTAGACGCATTGCGAAGTACTGCAAGGCGTTTAGAAAAGATATACAACGATCTGCCTTATAGTGACCCAACAGATAAAACAACGACCTCTGAATTATTTCAGATTATCGACAAGCTAACTCTAGAGCAAGCATCCAGATGCATTAACAAATACCTAGAAACTAATCCGCGCTGGAAGGTGACCAATTATCACAAGCGGCTTGATTACCACGAATGGCAGGTGGATTTATTCTATGGTGAGAAAGGTGGCTTATCAGTAGTTCTGGGTAAGGTATATATATCACAAGCTGATGATCCACAGTATAAACAGTACGATAGAAAAGCTCTACAGTTGGGCTATAGCGCACCTACACCTACAGATAGAGCCAGTCAGCACGATTTAATGCCAAGCAGATTGACTGATTTGTGGCGAGGTTGCTGTTACGCCTGTTCTGACCTTGCCGATAAAATTAACGATGCTCGTCCTTAAAAGGACACTCGGACAAATACAGACAGTGCCGTAATACGTGCAACACACCTATTACGGCACATTTTAGGCTCTATACTTGAGGACCGCTCAAACTAATATCAACGGAAACTTCACCCTGATATTTTCTAAAATTGTTCTCAAATTTACATGCCAAACTTTCAGCGTTCTCATCATACTTATGTTTGTCTTTCCATAACTCACGGGGTGTCAACAATTTTTCATCGACATTGGAGCATTGTACCGGCACATGCAAACCAAACACAGGATCAACCATATATTCTACATCATCGATATTTCCAGTGAGAGCAGCATCAATTAGAGATCGAGTAACCGAAATACTTATTCGCGTTCCCTCACCATATTTACCCCTATGCCAACCTGTATTAACTAACCATCCAGTTACATTTTGTGTGCTCATCATAAACATTAACATCTCAGCATATTTTATTGGATTCAACACCAAGAAAGGCTCGGCAAAGCAAGGTGAAAAAGTCGCTTCAGGCTCAACAATCCCTTGTTCAACACCAGCCAGCTTAGATGTGTACCCTGATAGAAAGTAGTATATGGTTTGCTCTGAAGTCAGTCTACTGATAGGAGGAAGCACACCAAACGCATCAGCGGAAAGAAAGAATATGTTTTGAGGATGGCCTCCACAGCCGGATGCGACAAATCCGGACATATATTCTACCGGATATGATGCACGAGTATTTTCAGTAATTCGCGTACTAGCAAAATCTAAGCCATCAGACGACATATCTACATTCTCTAACAATATATTTGGCTTATTTATTGCCGCACATATTTCCGGTTCGTTATCATGCGAAATATTGATTACTTTGGCATAACAGCCACCTTCGAAATTGAATACCCCTTTTTCATCCCAACCGTGCTCATCATCTCCTATTAGTCTTCTGTTTTTGGTGGCAGACAAGGTTGTTTTACCTGTACCAGATAAACCAAAAAACAACGCGGTATCATTATCAGAACCTATATTTGCAGAACAATGCATAGGCAGAACAGATCTTTTCGGCAGAATATAATTCAAAAAGCTAAAAACTGATTTCTTGATTTCACCAGAATACAAGGTGCCTACAATAACAACTATTCTTTTATCAAGATTGATTTCCACAGCAGTGCCAGATCGCACCCCATATTCACCATTGTCCGCATTCATTAATGGGGCATGAAAAACCATGAGCTCAGGATTGAATGTTTCTATAGTACTGTCATTAGCATCAAGAAACATATTATCAACAAACAGAGCATGGCAAGCCATTTCTAGAACAAAACGCACCCTGACTCTTTGCGATTCATCAGCACATACATACTTGTCTACGACGAATAAGTCCCTGCAGGATAAGTATTTTTCTACATCACTCATGAGCAAGCCAAACTGGCTGGCCTCGACTGACTTGTTAACATCACTCCAATGCACATCTTCTACAGTAGTCTGATCTCTAACTAAAAATCTGTCTTGAGCAGCGCGACCAGTATGAGGTGATGTATTAAGCAATACACCTCCTGAATCCAGCATTTTAGTCTCACCTCTAGACACAGACATATCAACAAGACTGCTGGAATCAAGATTATAATAATACTGAAATCCATCTTTAGCCAGCTTATCAAGAAAACGGATGCTATCGTGCACTTTAATCCTCCATTATTAATAGAACGCGGATTATATAATATATTGCTCGGAGACTGGCAAATACGACCTAGCAACTTGCTTACTCTAGCATCTCGGTGTATATTCACGATTTCTCAAGCATTAGAAAAAGCAATGCGCCTAGCGCCAAAACAAAATGACCTCAAACGAATTGAATCTATTTAAACGACTCGCAATATTAAAAGCATTAGAAATGGACAAATATTAATATCATGCCAATACACAAAACATGGAAACCTATTAGTCCCAGACCTATATCTTTTGTTGTAGATTTCTATCTAGAGAAGCAACAAGATATTAGAGCTGACCATGATTGGGACACAGACATTTTACATAAATGGACGATATCTACAAAAAGTCACCCTATCGGTGTAATTACACTAGATCCAGATTCAGGAACGGAAGTCAACCCAACAGGCACTCTTTACGGATATCACCAGTACGAAGATACACCGAACAAAGAACCTGATTATCCCCCCAATTTTATACAGCTAGTAAAAAACACAGCTGATTTTATCGATTACTGCGACAAAAAAGATATTCTTACAGAAATAGCCGACATGGATGTTTACTCTAGTTTGCGAGACATTAATGGTCTAATTCGCACTGCATATATAAGCTTTAACAATGATATGGTCTAAAGCGACCAGTTTTGCTAGTCTCTAACGTAAACCCATGTCAAGTCGCCAGATAATTCATGGTTATATTGATATCCCTCATCAGAAAATTCCTTTAGCACCTCAATGTTGCTCAAACGGTTCTTGATGATGTAATTAATCATCAGCCCCCTAGCTCGCTTGGCATAAATTGCAACGACTTTATAAGTGTCGTTCTTCTTTTCTTTAAATACGATATCCAGCATCTGTGCTTTGAGTATTTTTTTGTCAATCGCTTTAATATATTCGTTCGAAGCTAGGTTGACAATCGTCTCTTCTGTATCTTCATTCAAGATTTGACTAATGCCCTTGCCCCAATATTCATACAGATTTTTTCCTTGAGTATTGCTAAGCTTTGTCCCCATCTCAAGGCGATAAGGTTGTATCAAATCAAGCGGTCTAAGAACTCCATACAAACCCGAAAGTATGCGCACACTCTTTTGTGCATACTCAAGATCTTTCACAGAAAGTGAAGATGCATCAATACCGTTATACACTCCTCCTTTGAAAGCCAATAAAGCTTGCTTAGCATTATCTAACGAGAAAGGTGTATTAAATGCTTGGAATCGATCAAAGTTTAGCTTTGTCAACTTTTCGCTAAGAGACATAAGTTCCGAAATTTGTCTCTGGGTTTTATTTTTTAAGATATCAACTAATTCTTGAGTGCTGTTTAGTTGACGAGGTTGTGTAAAGGAGTTTATATCACATGGTGAAAAATCTTGAGTTTTGGAAGGTGAAATTATTGCTAACATTTTTTATTTACTCCATACTCTGACGTATGATTACTATACACCAGCTCTAAGCTGGTCGGCAAGCTTCACACATGGTCAGAAGCACTTTCATAATACATCTCCCGGTGTGCAACCGCCACTAGCCTCCCGTTCGTTTTGCGCGAAAACATCATCTGAGCCTAGAGTCGAGATACTCAGCCGTACCATCAATTTAATACAGCAACGAATGAAGAAAGATTATAATTACTTGTAATTATATTTTCGAACTAATAAGCTCAATAAACTTAGGGTTTTACACAACTATTTTTTCAGCTCTAAAAGGGTCTTTGTAATAGCTTCTGTACAACTTCCATCCCCATACTCAAGCAATAAGTTAGCACTATTTTGAAGACTTGCCCTAACGTACTTATTTAATGAAACACTATTGTAACAGTGCGACCCTCTTACATCTGATGGGAACATATAAGTCGGTTCTTCTGGGCCAATTGTTAGTTCAAAATCGCGAGTTGTAAATCTAACCCAACCCAACAGAGAAATTCCTATTGAAGCAGCTGGTGAATATTGATCCGACAAAAACCATTCACCAGATATAGTTTCCGAAACATCTTGACTAGCTGAACTTCTACATTCATCTGTATTAACTTTAGTAAAGTTGTTCTCTTCTGACAACAATGCAAAGTATTTATTGCGCAAATTTTTTTCGAAATAATCAAATGGACAGTCTTCATGCAATTGCTGGTCATGTATTCCATCAATGTATCTTTCCTGATTAGTAAAATTATTAACCACCGTAGTATTAAACACACCCAAATCTATGTTTCCACCCGGATTTATTCCAGACCAGTATGACACGATCTCACCTGCCGAAAAGAAAATTGGCTCATCTATATAGTTGTATCCTATTTCCACTCCAACCACTCTATCAGAAAGTGGGCCTATATGACCAAGCTTATACCACACTTCACAACTAGCTTCGAGCACAACTTCATACTCAAGAGCGGTGATACCAGCAACAGACTGTTCATAAACTTGTACTTGTCTTAACCACGAATCTACTGGAGCGCGAACAGCTATATCCGCGGGATAACCTGTCCATTGAGTACTTGGAATTCCGCTACCCACAAAAAAATAACCGTGGCGCTTTAACATCCCATTGAAAACAGATCCTGGCGGTGCTGTATGTTTAATGTTTGACAATTCAACCACTTCAGATGTGAACATGATATCAGGGTTGCTTTCAGTAACACATCTAATTCCATTAAATACGCCACCATTCAAATCATCATAAGACTCTTCAGCCAACCCAGAATTATCACTCTTGTCTAGCTTAGGCATATCTATTGAAGTAGTGCTTTCAATACGAGGAGTATCAACAGCAACAACATCATTATCTACAGTAACATCTACTAAAGTAGTGCTTTCAATACGAGGAGTATCAACAGTAATAATATCACTATCTACATCAATTGAATCAGTAGTACATCCAGAAACCAACCCAAACAATACACCAACAACAATCGCTTTCCCAAGTCCAATCATCTGGCCCAACTTTTCGCAACCTCTCTTCTTATGGCCGGAAGATAAAGCTCGATATAGTGTATTACGTCTCTACTTTGCCAATCTTTCTGATTAAATTCCATTATCATACAATCTGGACCATCCTCAGCTAGTTATTTGCTAGATACAACCACTTGATTCCTACCTGCGTGATCATACTCAAATGTAATAGACCCATCATCACTTAAGGTATCCACAGTGATACCTTCTACACTTATACTATATGGGCTCGGAATCATATCCTCTGGAATACTAATAGTTGTTTTCCCTAAAGTGCCTACTGGCCCAGCCGATGTAAATCTTATTTCACGCAAACCTTGATCATAAGTCATACCGTAAACATGCGATGTTGACTCGACAACTATAGTCTTGTCCTCCACTTCAAACTGATATTCCACATCCGTGAGGGGCAACAAGATTGCACGATACAACCTCCTAATCTTGTGATATTCTGGCCCATATTTATCTGAAGCCTTTGTCTTTACAACTACGTAAAGCACTCTACCGGTAGCATCAATCTCCAAGCTACGGTCCTGGGCAAATGTACGACCATAAATAGAATGGCCGCTCTTTGCTGCGTTCGACCTAGCCAGATCATTTGGGTATGGAATTTCTGATTGCGCTGATGCAATTTCTGAACTAGTTAACAGTGGTAATCCAAAATCCACTACATGCCATTCATCACCTCCGTTTCTAGTTCGATATACGTGATCTGGTGTTATAGCGTATAGAACCAATGGATTGATTTGATCAATCGCCAAATCAATTACGGGCATATTATCAGGAATTCCAGCAGAAAACTTATTCCATTTCTCGCCTCCATTAGTCGTCTTATACACGCCTCTTTCAGTTGCCGCATAAAGTGTATCGTACGATATTGAATCCATTTGAAGATCGTTAGTGTATAAATCAAGCCCATTGTTTATGGCTCTCCAATTTTCTCCACCATCCTCTGTCTTGTATATACCAATCGCAACCTCTGTTTCGTGCAAAGATGTCATAGCATATGCAATATCGGGATTAGTTGGGTGAATAACGATCACATTAATTGAAGTACGAGTCTCTATAGGAAAACCATTGCTCATTTCTATAAACGATTCTCCACCATCTACAGATTTAAAAATATGGGCACCAGTCAAATTGAATTCAACATCAGGATATACAGTGTCATGAACAGAACCAACATAAATCACATCTGGATCAGATGCGGCCACCGCAAGACCATGCAAATGTAGCCATCTACGTTTAGAATC
Organism: Opitutia bacterium; assembly: GCA_002716045.1. GTDB lineage: Bacteria > Verrucomicrobiota > Verrucomicrobiia > Opitutales > Seribacteraceae > UBA2993. The sequence continues at coordinate 635 of PAZC01000028.1, read as the reverse complement.
GTCATACAAACCCAATTCTTTTGTCTCATCACTAACACCCGCTGCGATTAATGGCGCCAAATCAGTCCAATTATGGCCTTCATCCTTACTAGTCATAAGCTCACCATCATTCATCCAGCTGGTTAGGTATATTTCTGTAGGTAATGTCTGGCTAAATGCAAAAACCATAGGGTAATGAGCTGCATGATTTGGTGAGAATAACCAGTTCTCACCTGCATCAGGAGTAAAAAATGCTCCCCGACCAGATTCACCATCTGCCCAAAGATTAAACGGCAACAATGGATGCGTACCCATTTGTACTAATTTAGCTTCATCTACACCTGTATCACTACGAAACCAATTTTCTCCACCATCAACAGTCTTATACAATCCTTCACCTTCATGCAAACCAGGATTGTAATGATTTGGATGAGTCGTATAAACCTCTGAAGCAGACCCTGCAAGAACAATATTCTCATTACTTGGATCAACGGCAATTGGTGTAGTAAACTTATACTGCAATCCATTATTACGTTCAATCCAAGATAATCCAGCGTTATCACTTCTATATACACCCTCATGAGTAGCGACATAAGCTACATCCGAATTGCTGCTAGCAAAAGTAACATGATGAAGTAATTTAGTATCAAGTCCAG
>PAZC01000027.1 GCA_002716045.1 Opitutia bacterium | reverse complement strand
GAACAATTCAAAGGGAACGCCTAAGCCATGGAACTCGTGCAACTACTCTTCATCTTCACCTTGGCCGCCTTTCTCGGCTACCAACTCATCTCCAAGGTGCCTTCCCAATTGCACACGCCGCTCATGTCCGGGTCCAACGCCATATCTGGCATTACCATAGTTGGCGCCATACTCTCTCTTCAGCTCGGCCAAGGCGAGCTCAGCCAATGGATTGGCTTCGCGGCACTCGTTCTTGCTTCCATTAACGTGGTCGGCGGCTACGTAGTCACTGACCGCATGCTCGAAATGTTCAAAAAGAAGGGAGATCAAAAGGAATGACCCTCCCTCTCTGCTCACTCCTGATGCTCACCCAAGCCGAGAGTGAGGGAAGTGCTATAGGAATCAACCTCGCCTACGTCGCATCGGCAATTCTCTTTATTCTCGGCATGCGCATGCTCAGGTCGGCAGACACCGCCCGAAAAGGAAATCAATTGTCCTCTCTCGGCATGCTGATGGCAATCGTCGCCACCTTGCTTTCTCAAGGCCTCGATTACAAGTGGATCGCCATGGGCGTGGCCATCGGGGCATTCATAGGCTTGGTTGCCGCCAAGAAGGTGAAAATGACCTCCATGCCCGAAATGGTCGCCCTCTTCAACGGCTTTGGCGGACTCGCTAGCCTGTTGGTCGCTGCCTACGGTTTTATTGATCCAGGACAAGACGGACACGATACTTTTCAAACCCTCGTTATCTGCCTCGCCGTAACAATCGGAGCCGTGACCTTCACCGGCAGCATGGTCGCATACCTCAAGTTGGCCGGCAAGATAAGTGGCAATGCCACACTCTTTCCTCTCCAGAAACTCATCAACGCACTCGTTCTCATCGTCATAGTGGGCCTTGGAGTCATCCTCACGGGCAATCTCCCTGACATAGGAGATTTCGCAATAAAGCCCATCGAGACCTTTGTATGGCTCGTCGGACTCACTCTCCTGCTCGGCATAATTGGGGTGCTTCCCATAGGTGGCGGCGACATGCCAGTCGTAATCGCTCTCCTCAATAGTTTCTCGGGCCTCGCTGCCTCCGCCGCCGGTTTCGTCATACAGAACAACGTGCTTATCGTGGCCGGTTGCCTCGTGGGGGCCAGCGGCCTCATACTCACTGTCATCATGTGCAAGGCCATGAACCGCACCTTGGGCAACGTTCTCTTTGGAGGGTTCGGGGCCGACGGCTCGGGTGCGTCCGCTGAAGTCGAGGGCGAAATGAAGCCGGTCTCCGTGGAGGACGCCTACTATGTCCTAGAGTCAGCCGCCAGTGTGGTCTTTATCCCTGGCTACGGCATGGCCGTCGCACAAGCACAACACGCCGTCAAGGAACTCGGTGAGATCCTCGAGGAAAACGGTTGTGAGGTGGCCCACGCAATACATCCCGTCGCCGGGCGCATGCCGGGACATATGAACGTTCTCCTCGCCGAGGCCGACGTACCTTACGAGCAACTTCGCGAAATGGACGACGTCAATCCAACCATCGCCACCGTCGACATCGCCGTCGTCATCGGGGCCAATGACGTCGTCAATCCCGCCGCCCTGGAGGACGAGGGCAGTCCTATTTACGGCATGCCAATCATCAATGTCCACCAGGCCCGCAACGTGTTCTGCCTCAAGCGCGGCCAAGGCAAAGGATTCTCCGGCCTAGTCAACCGCCTGTTCTTCCGCGAAAACGTCCGCATGCTCTACGGCGACGCCAAGGAAACCATCACCGCGCTCGTCGCTCAGTTCAAGGACTGAACTCATTTATCGATTCTTTGGGTTCGGCCTTTTCGGAGCCGATATAGCGAACTGGTCGCGGCGAAATTTTACGCCATTCCCTGTGTAGCGACCCACTTGGCGCGTAAATTGCAAATGGGCCATTTGCAACCGTTATGAATAGCTATCTCACATTACCGACGACTTCAGTTTCAACTCCAAAAACAAGGGAAAGATATAAATTATGTGGCTCTACACGCACAAAGGGTTCTTGAGCATTGTTCAGAATTTTCGCGACGAAACCCAAGTGGTAGTTCGCGGCAAGTACAAGGAAGATATCCAAGCCTATTTCCCTCATGCCTTGATCGAGATTGACAAAGGCATTGACTACAAGTTTCACGCTTACTTGCCCAGAGCGGAAGTTGCCGTGCGCCTGCAACGCTACGTCATGTCCGAACTCAACCTAAGAGGCAGGAAAAAAGTCCCTCGAAAAAAAATCAGCTAGCGACAGAAACCGGTAGGCGATGGTTCGATTTCCTTTAGAACCATCAAAATTCTCCCTGCCCTTCCCTTTTGCGTTTGACCCATGGCTCGCTCGAAAAGAACCTGCCGCCATGAAAGCATTCCCCACACTCCTGCTCTTCCTCTACCTTGCCCTCTTCTCTCACGCCGACGACCGACCCAACGTCATCATCATCCTAACCGACGACATGGGCTTCTCCGACCTCGGTTGCTTCGGCGGCGAAATCAATACTCCCCACCTCGACAAGTTGGCCAAGAACGGTCTCCGCTTCACCGAGTTCTACAACACCGCCCGCTGCTGGCCCACCCGAGCCACTCTGCTTAGCGGCATATACAGCAATGGCCTCGGCACCGGCCAAGTCACCATACCTGAGCTCCTCAAGCCGGCAGGCTATCAGACCGGCATGGTGGGGAAATGGCACCTCGGTCGACACCCCGCCAAGGACGGACCCATCCAACGCGGCTTCGACGATTTCTACGGCACCATGACCGGGGCCGGCTCCTTCTTCGACCCCTACACCTTGGCTCTTAACACCGAGTTCACCGAGGTGGACGAGGAAGACTACTACTACACCGACCGCATAGGCGTGGAGGCCAAACGACAAATCGAGGCATTCGCCAAGTCCGGCAAGCCGTTCTTTCAATATGTCGCGTTCACCGCCGCCCACTGGCCCATACACGCCCCCGAAAAATCCATCCTGAAATATATCAAAATGTACGAAGGCGGTTGGGAGAAACTACGCAACGACCGCTACGCCCGTATGTTGAAAATGGGTATCATAGATGAAGAAAGTTGGCCCCTTCCACCACTGGAGAGCCGGGTCAAGTCATGGGACGACATAGAGCACAAGCCATGGCGTATCCGCAATATGGCGGTCTACGCCGCCATGGTCGATCATATGGACCAAGCCGTCGGGACGATTGTCCGGGCCCTCGAGAAAACCAAGGAACTCGAAAATACCCTCATCATCTATTTTCATGACAATGGGGCCTGCCCCGAGCACCTTGGTGGCAACGGTTGGAACACAGCCAACAATGTGCTCGCCAAGGCAAAGAAAGCTGGTAAGACCATCGCCGTTGGTGACAAGTTCGACGTCCCAATGGGCGGCCCCATGACCTATGGCAGCGTGGGACACAACTGGGCCAATGCCCAAAACACTCCCATGCGTCGCTACAAGGCAAACGTCCACAACGGCGGGGCCGGCACGCCCGCCATCGTGCATTGGCCAGCAGGCCTCAAGACCAAGCCAGGCTCCATCTCCAACCAGCGGGGTCACGTCATCGACATGATGGCCACCTGCCTCGAGCTCGCCGGGATCAAGTACCCAAAGGAATTCAACGGCAAGGAAATAAAACCCCACGAAAGCTTCTCCCTCGTCCCGATCCTAAAAGGCAAGACCGTCGACCGAGAACATGCCTATGTATTCAACCACGGCGGCACCCATGCCATCGTGAAGGGCGAGTATAAGATCGTTCGCGAAGGGAGGCGCCCCTGGGCACTCTACCACCTTGCCGAGGATCGCACCGAAACCAAGAACCTCGCCGCTAGGTACCCTGATCGTGTCACCCAAATGGCCGCCATCTGGGAAAAGCGCTGGGGCAAAAAGAAATAATCGATTCCTCGTCCATTCGACAAAGGCGCCACGGCTTGATCTTCGAGGAACTGGACTTCCAATCGACTCCCCTCGGGGACCTCATCTTACGGCGTAGGCGGATACCCCGATTGGGGGAATTGGATGTCTACGAAGTCAAACTCGGCAACGACTTCCTCATGTCCAGTTTGTTTCATGAAGCGGAACGTCAACTGGCCAAACTAGGACTCGCCGCACTGGAAAAGCAAACACTCGACGTCGTGGTGGGCGGACTAGGGCTCGGCTTCACCGCGGTGGCCGCCCTCGAGGATCCACGCGTCAGCTCACTCGTCGTCGTGGAATACCTGGAACCCGTCATCGAGTGGCACAAGAACGGATTGGCGCCATTGGGCGAAGTTTTGGCGAAAAATCCCAGGTGCCGCTTGTTACAGGCTGACTTCTTCGCCCTCTCACGAGACATGGCGAACAGCTTCGATCCGGAGACCCCGACGAAGAAGCACGATGCCATACTGCTGGACGTCGACCACACGCCAACCAACGTATTGCACCAAACGAACACCCGATTCTACACCGAGGAAGGCTTGGGAGAACTCGCTCAACACTTGAAACCCGGCGGCGTGTTTGCCCTCTGGGCAGACGGCGAACCCGACGCATCCTTCACCAATCGTCTGGGTAAGGTCTTCGCCAGGGCGGAGTCGCACACCATCGAGTTTGACAACCCCATAACCGAAGATACTTCCAAGGGTACCGTGTACCTCGCTCAAACCGCTTTCGACTGAAGATTCAGGCGCCGTGGAAGGAAACACATCAATCTGCCCAAGTAGACAGGTGATTGGGCAGTTTCCACTTCATGCTGGGATCAAAAGACTTGTGCTTGATTCGTTTTCCTGAGGCAAATTCATCCTCAAAGGTTTTTTCTCCACGGGAATCGAATCCTTTGACAACACCGTGGAGCTTGTTTCTCCTCCAGTTTTCCTGCAACTTCGGGCCCATGATCCCACCTTGGCTTCCGTATTCATCGATCACCCAATCATTTGATTCCTGAGACGGATGGTTTCCATTGAATTTGACTTTTGCCTGCTCATTTACCTCCAACCACAAGGAGGTGAAATCAGTTTCCTCGGCTCGCGGGTCATAGTCTTTGGGATCAATTGTTTGACCAGTCCAGTACATATGCGAACCGTGCCTCAGCCCTCTGACATACTCCTTGTCGAACAATGGAATACCGTTGCGTTTCCATTTCGACCAAGTGCCGTGCAATTCACCTTCCAGATATTTTCGACTCTCCATGATTTGACCATTCTGGTACTTGATTTGAGAAGTACCCGTGAAAGGTAATACCTCGTCCTCGCAAAAGACTTTTGACGAGTGATACCAAGTGCCAACTTGGATGATTTCAACCGCGACTATGCGGCCATCCCTCACCGTCACTTCACCCAATTCAAACTGGTTGGCTCCCGCCCCGACGACGGTTGCCTTCACGTTTGATCCATAACCGCTTCCACCCGAAGCAATTTTCAAATCTCGCAACTCGTCACCTTTGGTTAACTGGGGAACCGCAACCGCTCCATATCCCTTCCAGAACAATGCCATGTCTTCAAATACGACTTTGGTTCCGTCCAGTCGCTTGAGTTTAGAAGCATCCTCTACGCGATTGACGTAAGGACTGAAGGGAATCCAGGTACTACCGTTAATAAAAGCCCGCCAACTCGCTGCAAAATCACCAAAGCCAAAAAAGGGAAGGCAGAACGCCACGGTCAAGAGAGCTAACATACTGATTGTTTTCTTTTTCATTTAAACTGAGAAATGAGCAAAAATCATGAATGCCATGAGTTCTGTATGATATTCCGATAGCCTGAACACCTCCAAATCCCACGCAGAATTTATGGTTGGATGCGGTGCGAGCAAAAAGCTTACATGGAAAAGGATCGTGAGAAACCAACGCTTCCGAAAAAGATAGAATACCATTCGTAATGACTTGTTACCGGAAAGCCTCAATCTTTGATACCTTCCGGAAGAGCCCTGAAAAAGGTTTTTAAACTACTGCAGGTCAACGGAAAACGATTATTGTTTTTTTCATGGCTTAATGAATTTCTTTCATCCAAAAGAGGTTCTGATTCTAATTTGTAATGAAATTGATAGACTACCTTTGGATAATTGGTACGGGGGCGTTCCAGTCTTGAAAAAAAGATTGGGCAAAAGTGGGCGAGGTGATCGGTTGAAGATTGACCCATCCAAGAGGGTTCTATACTCCATCAACGCTTACCTAGGGGTCGGTAGCTCAATCGGTAGAGCAGTGGCCTTTTAAGCCATTGGTTCCGGGTTCGAGTCCCGGCCGGCCTACCAAGTATAACCCGAGGGAACGTCTACTCGACGTCGTAGAGTTCCCAACTCTCGGTCAGGTAATTGTAGAAGATGCGCTTGTCTTCGGTAAAGAAGGCGAAGTTGAGCCAAGCTCCGTCGCTGAAGCGGTAGAGGTAGGGATAGGTATCGACTGTGGTCCAGACCCAGCCAAGATCCTTGGACCACAGCCATATGCTGTATTGGTCCTCGCTCACCATATAGAGCCAACCGAGTTCCGAATGATAGATCCAAGGTGTATCGGTACGATAGACCTCGCCGAACCAATCGGAGATCAACCAATTGCGCTTGCCTTCGACCCCTATGGCTCCGTACAGGGCAGAGGCATTCTCGGTGCGGAAAGTGGAGGATTCGCCATGGCCGATGCCCTCGGCGTTCTCGGCCACGGCACGGAAATGGTAATTGGTTTCGGGCAGGATCTCCTGGATGTGGGCGATGATTTCATCTGCATGATCGAGGGAAATGAAAACAATGGATTGATTTTCGTCTTGGCCAAAGGGCGTTTCACTTAATTCAAAACCGATGCGGAAGATGGGGTTACCGCCATCGTCAATCAAGGAACCAGATAGATGGGCGGTGGTTTCACCGACCTCGGATGCTTGCCCTGTGACAACGGTTGGCACTTGGGCATCACCTATCCTGACGGTAAAGGTTTTTTGGAAGCGGGCGTCGGTGGCACTAATACTTTCGACGCGAATGGCCAAATCAGGCTTTTCTTCGAAATCGATTTGTCCGGTGACCCGCAAGTGCCCGTCCTCGATTGAAAAGAGAGCGTTATCGGCGGAACCTTCGCCATCGACCAAACGGAACTGGTGCTCCAGTTTCTGGCCTGGCTTGACCGCGAAGAACGAGCCCACCATCTCACCGGTCGGCGCGTTTTCGGTCACGAAGTCACCCTCAAGGATAATATCGAGTTCCTCTGAATCCCAATCCTTGACCACCACTTGGCGAGTAATTTCGGCGAGATTCCCGCGTGAATCAGAAACAACGTAAGTGACTTCATAGGTTCCCGGCAATTCAACGTTCACCGAGTTATCCGTGAAGATCACTGTACTCAGGTTGCCGTCCACGAGGTCGACTGCCCAAGCTCCCTCGTCCACGTAGTGATGGCCTGCAGTCACCTCGACTTGTTGCTCGCCGCGCATCTCAAGAAGGGGGGCGGAGTGATCTACCACCTGCACCATGCGTCCGGCAAAGGAGTGGTTGCCCGCCTGATCCTCCACTTCGTATTGGACGTAATAGGAATCAGGGACCAACACTTTCAATTCATGTAAAACCTCCACCTTGTCGGTGATTTCACCATCCACCGTGTCATCGGAATGAAATCCCGGGTCAACGTAGTCCTGACCTGCCTCCAGTACGACGACGTTGTCGAAGGTGCCATGGAGAACGAAGTCCGCCATTTGCAATGTCTCGGAGAGACTGATCCCGGGTTTCAGGGCAAGGTGCAGGTGATGGGTCGCGAAAGGTGTTTGCTCCCAAGTGAGATCGGGTTCGGGCTCAAAAATCTCATCGGGATCAATGGAAGCATCTTCGGAATCGGCAGAAGCGTCGACTTGTTCCTCACCAGAAGATTCCTCTTCTTGCTCTTGTTCAGGAATGAAATCGTAATCTATTGATTCTTTATTTTGTTCCGCGCTCGCATTTTGGTCCACGCCATTACCTTCTTCCGTGGATTCGACTTCGGGCGCGTCCTCGCCTGAAGAATTGGTGGGGTCGTCCTGTTCCTCGCTTTCGGCGTGTTCTGTATAAGGTTCGCTTTGGCTTTCCCATACAACGAGTGATTCCTCATGACCCAAGGCAAGTGCCTCGACATACTCGATTGCGTCTACGGGGAACCCGTCAGGCAAATTCAATCCATTCGCTTTTGACGGGGTTGCAAAAGTAAGTTCGAGAATCAACCCAGAGGCTTCCTCTTTCTCCTCCGTGGCATCTTCCGCTCCTTCAAGCCAGCCTTCCGTTGCGAGTTGCTGAACAGATAGTGACTCGCCGCCGTGAACAATGAGCGAAGGTGCCGTAGTGTCCTCGACAATAACCAAGCGAGTTACGGTAGCTGCTTCATTTTCATGACCATCGATAAGATTAAAGGTCACATGATAATTTCCTGGAATCTTTACGTTAACCGTACTGTTCGTCTCGATGAACTCGGTTAAGTCTCCTTCCAAGGAATCCATGGCTTGGGCACCCTCGTCTATGTAGGGAGTGGCTGCTTCGTGATAGATGACTGACGAACCAATCAAGGTGATGACTGGCGGAGTAATGTCCTTGATCTCGAAACTTCTATTTACCACTTGGGCGGCAAGGAAGTGTCCGTTGCCATCCTGATGAGCCGACAGGGTGACTTCGCCGGCACTCTTTATAAATAGTGTAGTGCCATTTACTTCTGCGATGGAGGGCTTGGAACTATTATAATATACTGAGAGACCGGAAGTAGTGGTTGCGTTAAGTTCGATAGATTCCTGACCAAAGACTATATCATTTAAGTGCTGATTAAAAATAATAGCCTGCGTNGCNTCTCCTATCGTCAGCGCGGAACCCTGATACACGAAGCGGTAGTCGTCGTCCTCTCCCCCGCTGGCGTTCACGTCGTAGACCCCAGCGACCGAGGCTTGGGTCGCCGTCGTCGACACGATCGGCTCCTCGTCCAGCGCGCTCGCGTTGTCGTCGTTGACGAAGCCCTCGTAGTGGAAGCTCAGTTCCGGATTCTCCTCCAAATAGGCCTTCGACGCGGGATGGACCACCACCTCCAGCTCCGCCTTGTGGATCACCACCGTGGCGTTCAAGTCGGGCGCCGCGTCGTAGTTGGCGCTCCCTCCCTGGCGGGCCGTGATCACCGCCGCGCCCGCTCCACGGATCTTCAACTGCGTTCCGTTCACCTCCAGCACATCGGGATTCGACGAAACGAAGCTCACTGGAAGATCCGAGCTCGCGCTCGCCTCCACTTGCAGCGGATCATCACCATAAGTGGCCACATCCGCCAAACTTGGTGCCTCGGGTTCCGCGGCTCGAACCCACACCGCCATCGTGGACGGGGCATAGCCATTCTGCGTACCACCAGTTCCCTTGGCCACATATCCGACATTTCCAAACCCAATATAGATTACGCGAAAGCCCTGAATGTCGGGCTCCCAATCCAATTGCGTATTACTGGCGTTAGGTGCGGACAAACCGTAGGAATTTCCGTAATTTGCACCGAAAGTCTCTGCCCGTATATACATTTGAGAAGGAAGTTCGGGATTTCCTTGGAGAACCCGCAAGTCAACCAAGGCAGTGGAAGAGTTCGTGGAAATAGTGGACCAGTTGGCGGCGCCACCTCCAGTTCCCGGAGTTGTCCCTGCAGTAAGGGTCATCCCCGATGCATTCGGCAAATCGAACGCTATGGCGAGCTGGTAGGAATCGATGCCACCATTGGGTTTTCCGGAGGTGTTCCAAGAAATCGCCATTTCCTCGCTTCCGCGAATGAAATCCAACGCATTCCTAGTGGCGCTGCCTTGGCGGGCCGCGTCGTAGTGTCCGCTTTGAGTGGTAAGCTTGCCGGCAAAGGAACCATTGGCCCCGTATCCGACTAGAACCCAACCCCCTCCATCGGTATCGCCGTCTAGGTAAACCTCGCCCAAGCCCTCGATCTGGTGCATGCCGCTTTCCAAAACAGGTTCGCTCGGAGGCCCCCAATGCAATTCCTGTCCAGCCTTTCCAATCGTTAGGGTGGTGCCTTGGTAGAGGAAGTGATAGTCGTCGTCCTCTCCGCCGCTGGCGTTCACGTCGTAGACCCCAGCGACCGAGGTTTGCGTCGCCGTCGTCGACACCCCCGGTTCCTCGTTCAGCGCGCTCGCGTTGTCGTCGTTGACGAAGCCCGCGTAGTGGAAGCTCAGCTCGGGATTCTCGTCCAAATAGGCCTTCGACGCGGGATGCGCGATTACCTGCAGGTCCGCCTTGTGGACCACCACCGTGGCGTTCACGTCGCGGGCCGCATCCGTGGTGCTACCGCCATCTTGAGAAGCAGTGATAATTGCTTCCCCGGCCGCCTTGAACGTAACGAGGCCGTTGGCATCGACTTCCAGCACCTGCGAATCGGAACTGGTATACTGTACAGGCAAACCACTGGAAGCAGTGGCATTCAAGTCGACAGGATGATCACCGTAGGTAACCGAAAAATCACCAACCATGTCGGTGATGGACTGGAATTGATCGAGAACGGATATAGTGAGAATTTTTTCAAAGCTCGCGTTATTTTCGTCTGTGACACGGACGCGAATGCTCAGGTCGGCAGCAGTGGCAGCATCAGGGAAGTGGAAAGCGAACGGACCGCTATTATCGAGTTTCAATTCATGGTTCAGATGGTACCACATTTGCCCTGTACCGGAGTGGGAAGAATCGAAATGAATAAGGTAGGTGTACGTCTCGTTCGTGTCCAACATTTGGAAACGTCCAAAGTCTTGCCCCACTTTCTGGTACGAGTAATTCCAAGTGGAATCTTGAGAAGAAGGATCGGACGAATTGGTTTCTGCGAAGTGATAGTGTGAGTGGACTTCGGATTCACCGAAATGGAGGTCCTCATCCGCCCAACCGCCATTAGCGAGCTCGGTAGAGGTATGGATCGCCTTGGACACCAGTGAATCGGGGGCCAACCCCTCCCCTTCCCATTCGATGGGTTCGACCACGAAAGTGGAATTCCATTCCTCCGTAGTATCACTTTCTTCGTCCAATCCGACAAAATGGAATGTGCCATGATCGGGACCGTGGAAAGTGACCGAAACCGTGGTGTTGGCGTCTTCATGGAAAGTTGCTGTGGTGGCGCTATTCTTCACCCAGTCATCCACTGGAATAAAAAACAGTTCGTCGGTTGCCTGTTGGAGATCGATCCCAGGCCAGTCCTGCTGCTCGCCAAAGACATAGACCAAAAGTTCGCCAGCCTCATCCGAAATAAATCGATACTCGTTGGCTTCCGAGGGAGCCCAGTCACCCTCGAAGCTGTCTTCCTGTTCAGCGTTGCCAGCCAGTTGCTCGTAATCAAAAGTAGTGGTGGCAAAGAGCGTACCGTTTTCGTCGATATGAAAAGACGAGTTGTTACCGTCGCCTTCGCCTGAAACCAGGGAGAAAGTGTACTGGCCATTGCCATCTGGGTCGTCCGGGTCGGTCACGTTCAAGTCGCCCACCAACGTCCCCGCAGGCTGGTTCTCGGCTATGACGTCTTCGGCCAGATGCAAGTCGCTGGGCGCTTGGTTGGGCCTAGAAGACGCGTCGAATGGGTCGCTGCCGTATTCGTTCTCGTCGCGGTCGCTGAAACCGTCCCCGTCGCTGTCCTCCTGGTCGTCGTCGAGGAGATCGATCGCGAGAGCCTTCTCGAGACTGGCGTTGTGCTCGTCGGTCACCCGCACGCGGATCGACAAGGAGCCGGCGTTGGAGCCGACCTCAAGCAAAGTGATCATCACTCGACCATTACCTTCGTTAGCGCCCGCGGTATTGTTCTGGTCCTCTCCCGCGTTGTAGGATCCGCCGCCGCCGCCGCCGCCGCTGGCACTGCCGCCGCCCTCGCCCGCTCCACCTCCGGAGTAACCGCCGCCTCCTCCGCCGCCGGCATAACTATGGGCTCGACCAGCCCCTCCGCCACCAAAACCGCCATAGGGCGTATTGCCCGTTCCGTTGTTACCGCCGATTCCACCGTGTCGGGGGGCATGGCCACCGGAATCGGCCATGTAGGCAGTGTTTCTGGTATCCTTGCCGTCCTGTCCGTCTGACAGCCAGCCCGCTCCGCCAGCCGCGCTGTAACTTGGGTGCGAGGTCCGGAATCCACCGTTTCCGGCGGTTCCTCCCGCGCCCGGTCCATTTCCACCGCTTCCGTTGTTTCCTTGCCTTCCGATGGTGCCGTCACCTGCAATCGTTGCATCCACGCCATGACTGTTCTTTCCGCCACCTCCGCCTCCTCCGGCGGCAACAAGAGGATGAGCGTCGGTGGCCCCCAGGTAGACGAAGCTCCCTCCGCCACCTCCAGCCTCGTAAGCTGCCGAAACACCTTGTTGTCCCACCAAAACCTTGAGGACCTCGCCGGCTTCCAGTTCAAAGACACCGCGAACTCCCGCTCCCTTGCCTCCCGAACCCATTCCACTCGAACCCGAATCGCCGCCCGCGGCCCCAAAAGCCTCGATTCGGTACTGGCCGCTCACTGGCACCGTCCATTCCTGGATTCCCTGGACGCCGACCGACACCGCATTCTCCAGCGGGGTGTCCAAATAGCCCGCGGTCACCTGGGCCTGCGTCGGCCCGTGACGCCCCGCGGCTCCCACGTTCGTGAACTCAAGGGAAAGCGGTTCGCTCATTTCCGCAGCAACCCCCTCCAAGATCTCGTAGTCCAGCACTGACGTAGTCCTCAAGGTCCCGTTCCCGTCGATCACGAACAGGTCGTTGTGCTCGGAACCATCACCGCCGACCAACGCATAAGCGTATTCATCGGTTCCCTCGGGATCGTCCGGATCGGTCGCGTTCAAGTCGCCCACAACCGTCCCCGCGGGCTGGTTCTCGAGGAGGGCGACGGTCTGTCCGAAAGGATCGATGCTTAAATATGGATGGTTTTCCGCGAACATGGTGGTGTTGAGGCCCCACTTTTGTCCGAGATAGCCTTCCACCTTAAGACGCTCCTCTTCGCTCAAGATGCGATCGAAGGTGAGGAACTCCGCGATCTGGCACTGGGATTCCTCTTGGTTGGTCCTAAATCCTCCGAAACGCATTTTCTTAGGACGGTAGTTGCTATTATGGGAACCGGAGCTGTCGGCTACAAGGTTCTCCGCATCCAGCCAGACACTTCCTTTGTCGGTATTGGTCTGGGTGACCTCGTATATGTGCCAGTCGGTGTTCTCTAGTTCCTGACTGGTTCCTTGGTGGAGCCAACCGTTGAAGTAAGTACGAGTGTAACGCCCCGCGTGTCCGGCGATGATCCAGTTCCAGTTTTCCATCGATGATATAACGCGCTCGGAGTCGGTTCCGTCGTAGCGTGACACGGCGAACATGGTGAAGTTAGCGGTGTCATCATACATGCTCTTGTCGTTCTGCCCGAGACCGTCGTTGCCGTCGAAGTCTACAACGCCCAAGCCGTTGAGCACATTGGCCTGGAACTGAGGGTCACCTCGCTTCCAAGTGAAATGCCGCGAATCCACGGACTTGTCCTGCCAAGTGCTTATGTTAGCTGTGGTGGTCTCGGGAATGCCGTCGCCATCGGGGTCGCTGCCATCCATCCACATGATCAAACCGGGAAGGGATTCGTTGTGGAAAGGTGATCCGGACATGAAGTCGCTGGTAAGACGTAGGTCGGTGGGCGGATTGTTAGCCAGCGAGTTGGGATCATTGGGATCGGAACCGTGAGCAATCTCCTCCGCATCGGTAAAACCATCTCCGTCGTCATCTGGATCGAGGTGATTTTCGATGCCGTCGCCATCGAGGTCTTCCACCACGTTAGTCACGTTGATGACGAAGTTCTTCTCGAAGGTGGCTCCTTTGTCGTCGGTGGCGCTGACACGAATTGAGAGCGAGGCGTTTGCCTCGTGGTCGAGGCTGGCAGTGGTCGTCAGCGTGCCGTTTTGGTCAAGATGAAAGAGGTAGTTGTGGTGGGAACCGGTGCCGTCCGATAAAGCGAAAGTGATTGGAAGAGCTCGGCGACCCGTGTGACGAGCGTTATGCCTGATCATTGGCCAAGGGGCATCTGACGGTCCTGAGGATCCCTGCAAGGAATAAAGTTTATTATCATAGGAGCCAAAGTATATAGAGCCATCGATTCCGATTACGGCGGAGGAATGGACGTCACCACCCGTTTCAAAGTCCCATTTCTTGGTACCGTTCGGATTCAGTGCATAAAAGGAATTATCCTGTGAGCCAAAATAGATTGTGCCATCGCCTCCAATAGTGGGAGAGGAAAGTATTTTATGTCCGGTTTCATAGTCCCATTTCTTGGTGCCGTCCGGATTGATAGCGTACAAACTCTTGTCCTCTGACCCGAAATAGATGGTGCCATCCACACCGATGGCAGGAGAAGACCGTGAGTTGTTATGTCCCGTATCAAAGTCCCATTTCTTGGTGCCGTCCGGATAGAGGGCGTAGAGCTTGTCTTCTTTGGAAGTGAAATAAATTATGCCATCGTTTCCAATGGCAGGAGAAGACCAAATGTCTTTTCCAGTTTCATAATCCCATTTCTTGGTACCATTCGGATAGAGGGCGTAAAGTTTGTCGTCATTGGAACCGACGTAAATTGTGCCATCTGACCCGACCACGGCGTGGGACTGCACTTTCCCTCCGGTTTCATAGTCCCATTTCTTGGTGCCGTTCGGATTCAAGGCATATAACTTCTTGTCCCAAGACCCAACGTAAATTGTGCCATCCCTTCCTAGTGCGGGAGAGGCGTTGATGGTACCCCCTGTTACATAGGACCAAATCAGACTACCGCTTTGTCCGTTCAGGGCATAAACTTTTTTGTCATAGGAACCAAAGTATACGGTGCCATCCGTTCCGATGGCAGGAGGAGAGGTTACGTCGCCGCTGGTGGCGAATTGCCATTTCAGTTCACCACTTTGTCCATCAACGGCATACAGTTTGTTATCATAGGAACCGAAGTAGACAGTACCATCGAATCCTAAGGCGGGAGAGGCGAAGATGTCATGCCCCGTTGGGAAATCCCATTTCTTGGTGCCCACTCCCTCGGTGAAAACAAAAACTTGAGGCCCGAAATCCGGGTCACTTGCGTTGAGTTCGCCCACGATGGCACCGGCGGGTTGGTTCTCGTCCACGGAGGCATGGGCAAGGTCTATGTCGGTGGGACTTTGATTCTCGCCGGGATAAACCTGAATGGTCACGGAAGCATTCACCTCCAGATTCCCGTCACTGGCTGAGTAAGTAAAGGATTCAGTGCCTGCAAAGCCTTCTTCCGAGTTGTACATGACTTGGTCGGAGGCTTGCATCCAAGTTCGAAACTTGAGGTCCTTGCCCGCCGATCCAGTATTGACAGCTGAATCGGAGTGTCCTCCGGAATAAGGGTTGCCGAATTTCTCGTAGGGTGTTGCTCCAACGACTTGAATTACGTATTTCTCACCAGCGACCAAGATGGGATGATCTGGAAAATTAAAGTTGGAAAAATCCATCCAGTTCGAAGTGGAAGGCATATCATTCACTGGAGCTGAAGTGGTAATGACGGCTCCATCAAACATGTGAGCGTAGCTGTCAGCGGAATATTCACGGAGCACGAGGGTAGCTCCGGCAGCGGGCCAGATAGTCAACTCGATGCGTTCGAGCGCTCCCGATTGCCCGGCAGTGAAAACTTGGCCACCATTGGACCCCACATTGGTTGGATTTACGGTCTGTGCTTGGTCAGCGATGGAGAGGAGAGAGATTTGACCGTGCTGGGGATTGGTGACGATATTGAAGGCGAGAGAATCTCCATCTGGATCAGTGGCATTGAATTGAACCAATACCTGATGGCTTGAATTGGTTTCGAAGGTCAAGTCCGCAGCCACGGGGGCGTGGTTAGCCGCTTCCTCCACGGGAGCTTCCGAAGCAACTCGGGTGGCGGCACCCATGATGGTACCATGGTTAGCCTTGGGGCTGCTGTCGGCGACATTGGCTCCATCCGTCTCGTTGAACTTCCAATATGCGAGCAAGCCCGGAGTATTGGGCGAGATCATCTTCTCATGATATGCCACGATCTGTTCCTGTGAGCGAACGCTGCCCCAAATGCGGATTTCATCGTAGGAACCGTTGGCCAAGTTACATGCGCAGGTATCGGGTGACTGGCGGCCAATGTTGACGTCGCCATTATCGGCTCCTCCCAAAGCGGTTTGGTGAGAACTAAGCAGTTGGCCGTTCTTATAGAATTTGACCGTGCCATCATTGGCCACGGAAACCGCAACGTGCACCCATTCGTTGATTGGAATGGAGCCCGCGGAATAAATCCATCCGACGTTCGCTCGATAGAAGCCGAGGCCTGGCGTATTGTTGGTGTGGGTTTGAAAGAGAAAGCGATAGTCACCCTTGTCGATTATAGTGTTGTTGGAAGCGTCGATGACATTGATCCATGCCTCGATGGTATAATTGGAGACGAGGTCGAGGGTTCCGTTGTCAGGCACCTTGACATAGGTGCTGCCATCGAAGAACAAGGCGTTGCCGGGAGTTTCGGCTTCGGGTTCACCATCACTGCCTTCACCGCCTGATCCATTTCCGTTATCCTCGTCATCTGTATCGCAGACAAAAGTGCCTGAATCACCAAATCCGGTCTCATGCGGATCAATGTCGTGGCCATAGCCCTGCGCTTCATCCGTGGTGTTAAGAACAAAGCTGCTGGTATTACCATGGCCGGTTTCCGTGAAATCAATGTCCTCCGCGCTCGCATTCGCATCACCGCCAGTGTTCAAGGTGAAGCCGCCCGAGTCTCCGTAACCAGTCTCCTCGGAATAGACCACAGAGCCATCAGTGGAGCCAATGTCCCCCGTATTGAGCGCGAAGGCACCAGAGTCACCGTGACCGGTTTCCGTGGGGTCGACAACAGTACTATTGTCATCGTCCGCCCAAACCGCGCCCCCAAACCCGAGGATATATAAGAAGACGGCCACCAGACTGGCGACCTTGCGAAAATCATGGGAAGGAATAGACATCAATTCACGGACAGTTAGTCAAGATTGGAAATACTGTCCGATTAATCCTTATACCTGACACAGCGTAGCCCAATGGCGGGAGATGTAGCGCTGGCAGGCCCTTGCAACATGAGGTTAAAAAGCGAATTGGCCTCACCCCATCCGGTGAAGATGGGATTAGGCATGGCCTCATCCGCCTTGTCCAGGCCGAGATAAGATCCTCCGTAAACATAGGACTTGGTTACGCCATCCGACTCCCAGGCACCTTCGTCCCACTCGGCGACGTTGCCAAGCAGGTGCTTGAGGCCATACCCGTTGGCATGCACCGAATCGGGCGAAACCGGACCATTCAGAGTATTTGCCCCAAGCTTGGCCCTGACATGCTGTTCGAACTCGCCATAGTTGGTCGGTGTCTCGTCTCCCCATGGCCAATCCTTCTTGTGGTTGCCTCCAGTAGCCAACTTGAAGAAAACATCATAATTGTGCAGGCGGTAGCCATTGGCATTCCAGTCGATGCAATTTTCCCAATACGTGTACCATCTGTCATTGCCCAAATTGAGTTGTTTTCCGTAATCGGGAATGTTCGCCCCCTGACGAAAGACCTGCGTACGTCCGACGTCATACTGGGAATTATTGTTCAAGTCCGCATACTCGAGACCCTCGTAAATACCGTTATTATTGGCATCGGTGAATTGTTCACCTGTGTCCCACTGCCCGTTCCCATTGGTGTCCTGCGATCCCCAAGGTGTAAAAGTATCGGAACCATTGATGAGTTGGCCGTCATTGTTGAAATCACCGCGAAGCTCGGAGGGATCCAAATAGTAAGCGGGATCGAGACCCTCCTTCTCCGAACGGGCATTACACCACTTGAAGGCTTGCCAGAGATTGATGCCGGTCATGGGTAGTTCGGGGTCAGCCTCGGAGGAGGCTAGGGGCAACTGGGTGTAACCGTTGGACAGAGCCCATTCGGCAACCTCGTTCCACTTGGCATTGGATACCTCTGTGGGGTCCACCTTGATCGCAGACAAGTTACCTCCCTTTACCGCAAAATGGCCCACGGCACCGTTGCTTGAATCTTCCCAAGTGCCAGGGGGGCCTCCAGGACGCCAGTAAACGTCCCAAGCCACCGTCAGGAGACTGGAGTCAGCCTGGCCCGAGGCACCACCTTCACCTCCTCCGCCATCATATCCCGAGGGCTCGCTGCCATAGGTGGCAATCACGCGGATCTTGCCGGCCGAGGTAAACTTCTGATCCCAGTCGGCCCCAGCATTCCATTCAACTGACTTGGATCCGGCAGAAACGCCGGCCCCAGCGTCACCCTCGACTGTTTCGCAGTGGATGGGGTAAGTGAGTCCGTTGTTTTGACTGAACCAGAGCTCGACGAAAGCAGTCTGGTTGCCGTCGAGGACCAGAGTGTAGTTCACCGTAACGAGTTTGGTGCCTGCCTGCTGGGCAGCAGTAACACCTGTCACCTGAGGTGGAGCAGCGGCAACGGCGAAAAGACCGGCTAATAGGAAGGAGGAAACGATTATGATTTTCGTTTTCATGATACTTGGCAGTTTGCGGTTTACGGCGTAATTCCACCTTGGAGTGGATTGCCATCAATAAAGGGTTGTCCTGAAAGCCTACACCGAAGAGGGGGAAGAGCACTCTGATGAACAGGCTTGAGAAAGAGAATACGAACAAGCTCTTGGGGAACAAGTTCGGGAGAAAAGCACAGCCTCACGCGAAGGCCCACGCGCGAAGAATGGAGAAAATGGAATGACTGACGGAAAAATAGCATATTAGCCAGAATCCTTTAATCTATGACAAAGAGGGGTATAGAGCCAAAGAATACCAAGAGCAAGTTGATATAAACTTGTCGCGTGCGAACCCGCGTGTACGAAAAAAGCATCAAGAGGTATTAGCCAAAAACCGCAAAACATAACGTTTTTTTTTCATATATTTTGCATCCAACTTACCTGAAGCAAGAGAGATACCCTATAAATAATAGCATATATGATTGATAATCAATTTCTTACATGGGTATTGAACCCCTGCATAAAAAGCAGCGATGAAGACTACTATTTTCAGCTGGAAGTGGCTAATTCAGAGATTGCCTTAAGGTCTAGTTTTCCCGTGGAAAGAACGGGAATTTCATCGATGCGCTTGATTTCCTTGGGAATCCACAAGTTCGCCAATCCTTTCTCTGACAAAAGACTGGAAAGTTGGCTGGAATCAATCTCCACAGTGGTCAAAAGCACTAAAACTTCTCCCTTGGCAGGATCGGCTCGACCTGCCACCGCCAAAATCGGTTGATCGCCGTCATCCAGACCAAGTGCTTCGATCACGGCTTCCTCCACACGACCGTGAGGTACCATTTCACCGCCTACCTTGGAAAAGCGTGACAACCGACCTTCAATTCTAAGAAAACCATCTTCGTCAAAGGAGCCCAAGTCGCCAGTAGCAAACCATCCATCCTGATCAAGCACCTCAGCCGTCTTTTCAGGTTCACCCAAATAGCCATCGAATACATTGGGACCACGAAAGTGGAGAATACCTGTCTGACTGGGGACCAATAATTCTCCGGTGTCTGGATCGACCACACGGGCCTTCAGACCAGGCAGCAATTTGCCAACAGCTCCTGTTTTCTTGAGTAATTTGCCATCTGTCTCGCCGGGCAGATTGACGCAGAGGACGGGGGATGTCTCGGTCAATCCATAGCCTTCCAAGTAAACACAATCGGCCTCCTTCTCCCATTTTTCGGAAAAGCCCTCCGGCGTCTTCTCTGCTCCGGCGATGACGAACTTGATTGAATCGAAATCACCTTCCTTGGCTCTCCGAAGATAAGGTCGCAAGAAAGTAGGGGTACCAAGAAGTGTAGTAACCTCTTGTTCGCGTATGGCTTTCAAACTACCTTTGACATCAAGCGGGGAAGGTACCGTGACCAACCGAACTCCTTGAATGAGACAAAACCAAACACTGATGGTGAACCCAAAACTATGGAATATAGGTAGGTTGGCCAACAAGGTCTCGCCGGCGGGAAAAAGGTTGGTATCCTGAATTTGGGCGCAATTGGCCAAAATGTTGCGGTGGCTCAGGACGACCCCCTTGGGCATTCCCGAACTCCCACTGGTAAAAAGCAAGGCCGCCTCCTGTCCACCACCCTTGCGAGGAATGCCCAACCAAGAAGCCGCCCAACTCGTGGGCAGCAAAGCCAAGGCGAAACTTCTCATGGCCAAGGTAAATTTGGAAAATCCCTTCATAATGGAGCCCACGTCCAAGGTACGGTCGGTCCAAGGAAAATCCTGCAGGCGTTTCTTTACGATTCCGGCTGTCAAAATGAGGTCTATCTCGGCCCGTTCGATGGATGATTCCAAGGCCTCTCGTCCAAGCGAAAAATTCAAATTGACCGGAGATTTTCCGGCAAACGTAACAGCCAAATTAGCAACCAAGGCACCGATGCCTGGAGGCAAGACAATGCCAACCCTTGGAGCTGAGGTTTCTCGGCGTAAGCGATCCGACAACAAGGTGGAGAGTATCAGGATTACACCAGCGTTGAAAGTGCTAGTGCCAGCAGTGCAATCGACCAAAGTCTGCCGTTTCTTGTCAGTCGCCAACGAACGAAAAGCTTCCCACGCCAAATGACTACCCAACAAAGGGTTATGGGAGAAATCATCTTCTCCTGCATCCACGATTTTATCTTGCATGAGATTAAGGCTGTTCTTGTGAGTTTGCCTAAAAACTACACAAATCCAACAACGACTTATTCAAACGTCAAAGAAAAGCATACTCAAAGGACAAAAGACTGACAAAGTTTGCGGGATTCCAGTTACATTGCAAAAATAATGCCACCGCGGTCATAAAGACAAGGGATGAAAAACAAATCTCCAGCGAAGAACGAATCACCGCTCTAGAGAAACAACTAGGTGAGAAGGACATTCGCATCGCCTATCTCGAGTCTGAAGTCATCCAGCGCAGACTCTCCCAAGAAGAAGAAACCGTGGAGCTTATGCTTATAAGCTCCATCCCCTTCGTAAAGGGTTGGTGTTACTACCAACAAGGCACCCTTCCCCGCCTATTCTTCGCCAACCACCAACAAGCAGTGGGAAGCATGGGACATGGACCAGGCCCCAGTTCTCGAGTAAGCGTTCCCAGATAAACGGGTAGTTATAAAATTATTGGTCCTTTATAATAGGACAGTCATCGAGCCTCTGATAAAATGATGATGGCTTGGTCAATGAGATGATGCGGAATCAAGCGATTCATAGATTTTCGTTGTAGCCAACCGGATATCCGGTAGGGCGGGCTCAACGGAACTCCTGGGCGGCGGGGAAACCCGCCGCCTTTTCGCTTGCCCGAGAAACAGGGAAGTGCTTTAATCCACAACTTGTTATGAAACGGACGACCATCGTCGAAATCATCGAGGCAATACGAATTTCCTAGCCTGGCAACGACACCTTATCGGTTTTGTTGTTCAGGCGCCTACCGACGACCTCCTTCGGCCTACTTGTTCCAAAAGGTCGAAGACCTAATATTTAAGCAAAAAATTTTGTCCGATGACCACTCTCTCTCAATCCAAAATGTTAATTTACGACACCACCCTGCGCGATGGTTCGCAGGGAGAGAGTGTCTCCTTCACCGTTTCCGCAAAATTGCGGGTAAGCAAAAAACTCGACCAATTCGGCATCGATTACATCGAAGGAGGTTGGCCCGGATCGAACCCGCGTGACATGGCGTTCTTCGAAAAAGCAAAAGATATCGATCTCAACCACGCCAAACTTGCAGCCTTCGGATCCACCCGTAGAGCAGATACACCGGTCGAGGAAGATGCCCAAATCAAGCTCCTTCTGGATGCCTCCACTCCCGTAGTCACTATATTTGGAAAATCCTGGCTCCTCCACGTGACCGACGTCATACGCACCACCTCGGAGGAAAATCTCTCCATGATCGAGGATTCCGTGCGCTACTTGAAAGAACAAGGAAAGGAAGTCATTTACGATGCCGAGCATTTCTACGACGGTTATCTCAGTAATCCGGAATACGCCCTGTCCACCTTGGAGGCAGCGAATCGCGCCGGGGCAGACTTTCTTGTCCTCTGCGAAACCAATGGTGGAAAACTCGTCCCGCAGGTATCCGAAATCACTCAAGCCGTGGTCCAAAAGTTTCCCGATGCGAAAATAGGCGTGCATTGCCACAACGACGCGGGAGTTGGAGTGGCAGTCAGTTTAGTTGGGGTAGAAGCCGGAGCAGTGATGATTCAAGGCACGATGAATGGGTATGGCGAACGAAATGGTAACGCTAACCTCACCTCGATCATACCCAACCTCTCACTCAAGATGGACAAGGACATGAACTGTAGTCCGAACTTGGCCAATCTGCGCGACCTCTCACTTTTCGTGGACGACGCCACCAACCTTCGTCCCGACATCCGTGCCCCCTACGTAGGTTCCGCTTCCTTCGCTCACAAGGGAGGTGTACACGCGGACGCGGCCTCCAAATCCGACCGTAGCTACGAACATATCGATCCCACCCTTGTCGGCAACCGCACCCGGGTACTTGTCTCCGACATGTCGGGACGCAGTAGCATTATGATGAAAGCCAAGGAGATGGGAGTGGATGTCGAATCCCGTTCACCTGAGATGAAGGCCTTTCTGGAGGAACTAAAGAAACTGGAATTCAAAGGCTATGAATATGAAGCTGCGGATGCTTCCTTCGATCTCCTTTTGCGTCGTTGCCTGAGAGGCACGAAAAATCCTTTCGAGGTAATCAAGTACCACGTTGGCATATCTAGGGACGTAACAGGCGGTGAATCGACCTCCGAAGCAACAGTGAAGCTAAAGGTGGATGATAGAATCTGCCATACAGTGGCCGAGGGGAACGGACCTGTGTCAGCTCTTGACCATGCTCTTCGCAAGGCATTGGAGGAAGATTTTCCAAGCCTTGCGGAAATGAGGTTGGTGGATTTCAAGGTACTCATCCTGGAAAGCAACTTGGGCACTGATGCCATAACCAGAGTACGGGTGGAGTCTACTGACGGCAAGTGCACTTGGGGAACCGTTGGAGTAAGCGACAACGTGATTGAGGCTAGTTGGGAAGCTCTAGTCGATTCCGTTGAATACAAATTATCGCTTGATCAGGGATCCGACTGATTCACCTCGCAGGGCGAGAGCAAATTGACATTTTCACCGAGGGGTCTCCAAATAGCTGGATTGGTTCCAATGAAAACAACTTCAGTGCGTATGCCCAGGGCAGAAGCCAAATGGGTGGGACCACTGTCATTACCAACAAACAGAACGGCCTTGGCGATCAATTCCTGACGAAGTTCAAGAAAGGTAGAAGGATGAAGAATTTCAAGAGGCATTTTGCCGCAATTTTGAAGAAATTCTTTTTCTACATCCAGATCTGCTTCACCGAAGGAAACAACCACCTTTTTTCCACCATTTGAAAACCATCTCCGAATGCGTCGAACAAACCATGAAACGGGTAGGTTCTTTGTTGAAGAACCGCTTCCCGGATGTACCCAGAGGCAATCTCCATGCAATCCATCTACCTCCAACCAAGAACGTGTATAATATTTCTCTTTCCACTGAATTCCAATGTCTTGAAAAATTCTTTGTACTATATGAGGAGGTTGATTTGGTCGTGAGTCCAACGTAACTATATGATTAATTCCATAAGATTTGAGTATTTCTTCGAGGGAACCATCCCGATCTTTCCAGAAAGAAAATACAGTTGCCTCGGAAAAATTATCTCGGAGTGACTCTGTTTCCGTGGAATCAAAGATTTTCTCAACATCCATGAACGACATTTTTGCGCAATTTTCACCTAAAATCTCAAAATATGAGCGGCGTGTGACCACCGTAAGTTGTACCTTTGCCTCAAGCATGATTACCAACAAGGGAACTGTCAGGAGAAAGTCCCCTAGCCCACCAGTCCGCAGTACGACGGCCTTCTTCGGAAGAAATATATTTCCCGACATGGTCGAGCTCCGATCTTAGAAATCGGTATTTTCCAGGATGAAGTTCTGGATAGCTTCTCTCGTAGGCTCGAGGGGATAATTCACGATGGGACGGTCCTTTAGATCCTCAAGGGAAGGTGCCTTCGGTTCTGCACCCACTGCCTCGCGTATGACCTCGGGGAATTTTGCAGGATGGGCGGTAGCCAACACAACACAAGGTAACAAGCCATTCAAATTAACCAAACCACAGGCAGTGTGGGGATCGACGAGATAACCATGGCTTGAGGAAACGGAGCGAATGACAGCGGAGATTTCCTGGTCGCTGGCACGACTACTGGAAAACCCGTGGTTATGGAATTCCTCAAAACGATAGGATCCGGTTTCCGAGAAAGATTTCATTATCTCACGAACCTTGCCGAAATCACAGTCGACGAAATAATAAAGGAATCGCTCGAAATTGGAGGCAACCTGAATGTCCATGGAAGGGGCGTAACTGGGCGTAACTGGACCCTTGGCGTAAATACCACTCTCGAAAAGACGATGCATTACATCGTTTTGGTTGGTGGCGAGATGAAAACCACCCATGGTGATGCCCATCTTGCCAAGCAACCACCCGGCGAAAACATTACCAAAGTTACCGGTTGGCACAACGTAGGTTGTTCGCGTTCGTTTCTGTTCCGGCAACAAAAGCCACGAGTAAAGATAGTAAACGCTCTGAGCGAGGATGCGAGCTAGGTTGATTGAGTTTACAGCGGAAAGGCCCACTCGTTCCTTGAACGTTTGGTCGGAGAAAGTTTCCTTGAGAGCCAGTTGGGCATCGTCAAAAGTACCTGTCACCGAAAGTGGAAAAACGTTGTTGGCCCCAATGCAGGTCATTTGGCGCTCTTGAAGAAAGGAGACACGTCCCTCGGGATAGAGAATAAATATATTGACGCCCTCTTTGCCAAGCAGTCCGTGGATTGCAGCAGCTCCGGTATCGCCGGATGTGGCACCCAGAACTGTAATCGGTTTTCCGGTCCGACGAATCTGTTCCTCATAAAAATTGCCTAGCAGCTGGAGCGCGAAGTCCTTGAAAGCCAAGGTGGGACCGTGAAAAAGTTCCAAAACGTAGAGATCCTCATCCAATTGTTGAAGGGGAGCCACTCCGGGGTGAGTAAAAGACTGATAGGAACGACGTACGATATCAGCCAAGACATTTTCCTCTATGTCAGTGGCGAATTCCTTGAAGAAAGAAAAGCAAAGATCAGGATATTCAAGTCCCTCCCAATCCTTTAATTTTCCTTCGAGATTGGGTAAGCTCTCGGGCAGATATAACCCACCGTCCGGGGCCAATCCCAATGCGACGGCTTCGGTGAAACCGACCGGGGAAGATCCCCCTCTGGTGCTGACGTACCGCATTGCAATCACCCCGCCAAAAAGCGGAGTCAGTGGAGGTTGATTTTACTTACTTGCCTTGGATCGCGAACGGCGGGCAGAGGCCTTCTTTTTTTTCGATCGTTTTTTATCGAGCCCAAAAGCAGCGTGAGCCACCCGAGTGGCTTCATCCCCATGCTCAGGATTCACGGCCACTGAGATTTTGATTTCAGAAGTGCTGATCATGAGCATGTTGATGCCCGCCTCGGCCAAGGCATCGAAAAAGCAGGAAGCTACCCCGGAATGCGATCGCATGCCGACGCCAACCACGGAAATCTTGGCGATTTTAGTGGAGCGACCCACTTTTGCCCCGCTCTTGCTAACCTTTTCGCGTAGTACTTTTTCGGCTCGATAAGCGTCCGTGGAAGGCACTGAGAAAGTGAGGTTGGCCTTACCACCATGCCCCAAGTTCTGGACAATCAGATCCACTACCACGCCAATCTCTGCCATGGCCTTGAACACACCGGCTGCAGCCCCCGGACGGTCAGGCAAGTTCTGCACGCTAATCCGCACTTGATTTTTATCGATGGCCACGCCGCTAACGGACACGGATTCGAGAGAGGGTGCTGTTTTCTTCACGATGGTACCTGGCTTGTTGTTGAAACTGGAGCAAACTTCGAAAGTGACGTTGTGTTTTTGGGCAAAACCGACGGCTCGGGTCTGCATAACCTTGGAACCACTGCTGGCAAGCTCGAGCATTTCATCGTAACTGAGCTCATTCAGCTTATGGGCATCGGGGACAATACGCGGATCTGCGGTGTAAACACCATCGACGTCAGTGAAAATTTGACAACGCTCGGCCTTCAGGGCTCCTGCCACCACAATAGCCGAAAGATCGGATCCACCCCTACCGAAAGTTGTGATTTCGCCATCTTCGGACAAACCCTGAAACCCAGCAACGACAACCACCTTGCCTTGGCGAAGAAGTTTTCGGGTATCTGCCCCGCCCAATTCATGAATGCGAGCCCGAGTGTGGTTGCAATCAGTGCGAATTCCGAAACGAGGGCCCGTCCGAGAAACAGCGGGGACACCCATGGTCTGTAGAGTCATTGCCAACAAGGCAATGGTCTCCTGCTCTCCGGTGGACATGAGAACATCCATTTCGCGGGGATCCGGCGACTTGGTTATTGCGGCGGCTCGAGAAATCAACTTGTTGGTTACACCCGCCCTGGCGGATACGACAACCACCACTTTATGACCTTGCTTCCAGGTTCGCTTAACCCGACGAGCCACGTTCTTGATATGGTCAATGTCCGCTACCGAGGTACCACCAAACTTCTGTACAAGTAGACTCACTGTGAATGATTGTGATTGTTAGGGTCGAACATGCGCAGCAAGACGGGCTTGTCCAGCACGCCCGACAACCCCTCGAGAGCATTGATTGCCAAGGCAATGGAATGTTCGTTGGTGGCATGCGTTGTAAGAATGATGGATGCCGCCGAGCGAGCTGGAATACCGGTCTGTAAAACTGTGGCTATACTAACCTCCTGATCAGCCAAGGTATCAGCAACAAGGGCCAATTGCCCTGGTTTGTCCTCTACCGTAAGGCGTAAATAAAAGGCCCCTTCCACTTCACTTGGGGCAGCTAATCGACAAATGCCTTCCGAGGTATGGCGAAGTTTTGGCGGCGGTTTCTCGCCGAGAATCACCTTGATGGCATCGACCAGGTCGCTGATCACGGAACTGGCGGTTGGGTCTTGCCCCGCCCCGCGACCGGTAAGAACGGTTGTGCCGAGAACGTCTCCCGTCACACTGATTCCATTGTACACGCCGTCAGTTCGAGCGATTACCTCGCGAATTGGAACCAAGGCCGGATAAACTCCCAAGGCCACGCCCTCTGTCTCTATGTCCCGGCGAATGACAGCGATCAACTTCACCTTGCAGTCGAGCTTGTGGGCTGCCTGCAGATCCTCGGTCGAGATACGGCGAATCCCTTCGATGGGAAAAGTACCCTCTCTAACCCACAAGCCATGAGCCAGATAAGTAAGGATCACGGCCTTGTGGGCGGCATCGAAACCATCGAGGTCGAGAGCTTCGTCCGCTTCCACGTAACCAAGTTCACGGGCTGCTGAGAGTACTTCGTCGAATGAAGCGCCTTCATTCTCCATTCGAGTCAAAATGTAATTGGAGGTGCCGTTAAGGATTCCGTAAATGAGCCGGAATTCATTTGCCACCAAACTTTCCCGAATGGCCTTGATGATGGGTATGCCACCAGCCACGCTAGCTTCAAATCCATAATAGACGCCAGCGTCCTCCGCTGCTTGGAAAATCGTCGATCCATGCTCGCAAATGAGTGCCTTGTTTGCAGTCACGACGTGCTTGCCTTGAGAGATGGCAGCAAGCGTGAGTTCGAGAGCGGGCTCGACACCTCCCATTAATTCACAAACCAAATCGATCTCGGGATCGTTTATGACTTCCCAGCAATCGGTGGTGAGTTTCTCGGCTGGAACCTCTACGGTCCGCTCCTTNTCCAAATCACGGACCGATGCCTTGACCAGTTCAACGTTGATGCCCAACAGGCGTCGCAAGCCAGCCTCACCACGCTCCAAGTGCTTCCAAGTGCCCTGCCCCACTACTCCGAAGCCCAGCAATCCAAGCTTTATCGTTTTTTCACTCATGGGGAAGGAATGACAGAGGAAGGGGGTGGCTTGCGGGAATTAGATTGGGAACTGGAAAATTTATCCTCTTCTCCCGCCAACAAGCGGGAGAGGTTGCTGCGATGGCGAACCAGAATCCAGAAACCCAATAGAGCTGCAAAGGCAACCTTTGAGTAGCGACCTTCGCCTTCGCTAAGCAATTCTCCGAAAAACACAGTAATGGGCAGACTCAACCCAAAGGCGATCGAGGCGAGGGACACGTAACGGAAACTGAAGAACAACCCACCCCAAACGAGTAAGCCCACCGCCATGGCGGCTGGCATCACCCCGAGCAAAGCACCCATGGTAGTGGCTACACCCTTGCCGCCACGAAAGCGCGCGAAAACGGGGAAACTGTGACCCGCAACGGATGCAATCATTCCGCACAAGCCAAGAAATTCCGGATCGTTTGGCGAAGCTATCAGAAACTCCAATTGAAACCAACAGGTGGCAAACAATCCCTTTAACAAATCCAAGGCGAAAACAATTCTTCCCAACCCTTTTCCAACGTAGCGGAGGACATTGGTTGCACCGGGATTACCACTTCCAACCGAGTAGACGTCCACGCCGCTTCGCTTTGCCACAATGACGGCAAACGGAATGGAACCCAAGAGGTAGCCAACAAGCAAAACCGCTATGACTTCAAGTTCAAGCATGGTGGTAGGGGTAAATTAGGAAAAGCGAACCGCCTTGGCCTTGAGGATATCAGAGTCTGCCAACAACTCATCCAAGACTTTAGGAGGAAGATCATCGTCTAGTTCACAAATCGTCAGGGCCAAGTCAGGCTCTTCCGTGCTGCGACGGCTGAGTGACATATTCGCTATGTTGACCTGACCTTGGCCAAGGATCATGCCTAATTTGCCAACTATACCGGGCTTGTCGAGGTTACGGACGACCAACAGTACCCCTTCCGGATTCGCTTCGATGGACTGGTCATCAACTTGTACAATTCGAGGGGTTCTTGCGGTTCCAACGAGAATTCCGGCAACTGCTGCCCGTTTCGAGCCAGAAGACGCCTCCACTTCGATCAATTCGTTGTAATCAGCTTGCGACGTCGACTTGGTCGAAGAGACGTCAATGCCCAACCCCTTGAGTTTACTGGAAGCGTTGACGTCATTGACCTCTTTACCTGCAATACCCCTTAGGAAACCGAGTTGCACTGCCCGCGTAAGAGGCATGGTATCCAAATCGACGATTTTTCCTCGATAAGTGATTTGAAGAGAATCCACGCCAGATGGAGCCAGTTGCTGAACGAAAGTACCCAATCGACGAGCCAATTCAATGTAGGGACGCAATGCCTCCAAGTCCTTTGGATCGACTGAAGGCGCATTGATTGCATTTCGAATGCGGCCAGACTCGAGAACGTCGACCACGGCTTCGGCAATCTCGAGTCCGACGTTTTCCTGAGCCTCCTTGGTGGATGCTCCCAAATGAGGAGTTAAATTCAAGTTCTTGGCCGAGCGCAAGGCATGATCCTCAGGCAAAGGCTCTTCCTCATAGACGTCGAGACCAGCAGCAGCTACCTTACCCGAATCAAGGGCCTCTTTCAAATCATTCTCATCGACGATACCTCCACGGGCACAATTGAAGATGCGAACGCCATCCTTCATCTTGCCAAAGGCATCGGCATTGATCATGCCACGAGTCTCCTTGGTCAGAGGCATATGGACAGTCAAGTAGTCGGCCCGACCAAAAGCCTCGTCCAGTTCCACTTTCTCTATTTCCAGTTCACGAGCCCTGGCATCGGTGAGGAAAGGATCAAAGGCAATCACCTCCATATCGAACGCCTTGGCTCGCTTGGCCACCTCTGCGCCGATGCGCCCCAAGCCCAAAACAGACAGTATTTTACCTCGTAATTCCGAACCAAGAAGCAGTTTGCGATCCCAGCGACCATCTCGCATGGAAGAAGCCGCCTGGGTGATGGGACGAGCCCCGCACAACATGTGAGTAAAGGTGAGTTCGGCAGTGGCGATGGTATTGCCGCCGGGCGTATTCATTACAATCACCCCTGCCTCGGTGGCAGCCTCCAAGTCGATATTGTCGACCCCGACACCGGCACGACCAATCACCTGCAGGCTTTTCGCCGTTGAGATAATCTCGGCGTTCACCTTCGTTTCACTGCGAACAATGATAGCCGAGGTATCCGCCGCAAGCACAAGGATTTCCTCGTGCGAGGAACCATAGGCCTCCACAACTTCGAATCCTTCGCAAGCCTTCAAGCGTTCTACACCAACTGGCGAAATTGGGTCTGCCACCAATATATTCGTCATCAGGAAAAAAGGGTATAAATATGGAGATTTCAGGGGAAAAGGCAACGCTGTAAAGCAATTGGGCCCAACCAACTTCAATTCAACTCACAAGCTTCCAGTCTTTACCCGTCGGTCATCATGCTACATGATCCTCTCGAAATGCTCGAATCCCTGACAGATCGAATGGGCAAAGCGCTTCGCAATTTACGTGGCGTTGGCAAGTTGTCCGAACGCAACGTAGAAGAGGCTCTCAAGGAAGTTCGCTCCGCCCTTCTTTCCGCAGACGTACACTTCAAGGTGGTTCGTGAATTCATCGACGAGGTAAAGGTGTCTTGCCTCGGAGAAGAAGTCCTCAAATCGGTTTCGCCCGGTCAGCAAATCGTAAAGATTATCCACGATGCCTTGGTTGAATTGCTCGGCGAAGGCGGCTCTTCCCTGAATGACTCACGGCCCCTTCGTATAGTGTTGGCCGGTCTTCATGGAGCGGGCAAGACAACTACCGCGGCTAAACTGGCAAAGCGATTGGCCAAAGATGGCCGCAAACCATTCTTGGTCGCCTGTGACGTATATCGCCCGGCCGCCATCGACCAACTCGAGACCCTTGCCCGTGACACCGGATTCCCCATTTATATAGACCGAAATTCCAAAGACGTGCCCGCGATCGCCCGGGCTGGGTGGGAGAAATCAAAGGAAGCCGGAGCAGATCTCGTGATCTTTGACACCGCTGGGCGACTCCAGATGGATGATGATCTGGTTGATGAACTAAAGCATTTGAAAACGGAGATCGAACCTCACGAAATCCTTTTGGTGGCAGACTCGGCTCTTGGCCAAGAGGCGGTCAACGTCGCCAAGACCTTCCATGATGCATTAACCTTGACCGGGCTCGTTTTAACTAAGGTGGACGGTGACGCCAGAGGTGGCGCCGCCCTCTCCATGAAGAAAGTGACGGGCCTTCCCATAAAGTTCATGGGGACGGGTGAACAAATCGATGACTTCGATCTTTTTCACCCCGATCGCCTTGCTTCCCGCATCCTCGGCATGGGTGACGTTGTGTCGCTGGTGGAGAAGGCTCAGGAGACTTTGGATCAAGACGAAGCCGCTCGCATGGCAGAGAAAATGGCCAAGGCGGAATTCAATTTCGAGGACTTCCTGTCGCAGATCAAGCAGATGAAGAAGATGGGGTCTATGGGGTCCATCGCCAAAATGCTACCCGGCATGGGAAACTTATCGGTCGGAGACAGGGAGGAAGCTCAGATAGCGAGGCATGAGGCAATCATATTGTCCATGACCCACAAAGAACGCAGAACCCCGCGACTTCTCAACGGTGGTTCCCGCAGGGTACGCTTAGCCGAAGGGGCGGGAGTACAGATCAAGGACGTGAACGCCCTCATAAAACAATTTTCGCAAATGCAGAAGATGATGAAGAAAATGCGTGGTGGAAAGATGCGCAAGATGCTAGGAGCTCTTGGTGGCATGGGTGGAGAGGGCGAAATGCCCGACTTGGCTGGAATGGACCAAAAGGAACTGGCTAAGTTAGCCAAGCAACTCAAGTAGGGTTCAGCGAAGCGAAAAAAGCCCTTATCTTGGCGGCATCCTTGATGCCCGGGGCAGACTCGACTCCACTGTTGGCATCGACTCGAGATGCGCCAGAAATGGCCACGGCTTGGCTCACGTTTTCGGGCGACAGACCACCTGCAAGAATCCAATCCTTGTCGGCCCACGAATTCCTCCACTCGGCAAATTGATTCCAATCAGCGGATTGACCGGTACCCCCGTAGGCATCCGGAGAAAAACCATCGATCAAGAAACTGGAGGCAAAGGTCGTCAAGTCTTCGGGGAAAGACTCCCCTGGTCGTAATTTCGGGGCAAGCCAAAGGTTCTCCGAACCAACCGCTTGGACCCATTCGCCAATACGCGCACGTGGAAGGTCGAAAGGGAAATGCAGTTGAAACAAGGAGAAGCCCTCTTTCTTCAACTGGGAGAGGTGCGATGGATTTGGATTAACGTCAACGGCAACTCGTTTTTCCTTTGGAACTTCGGCGGCATCAAACAAGGCCAATGCTTCCTGAAGAGTAACTCGTCGGGGAGATTTATGGTAAAGGATAAAGCCGAGAAAATCGGCTCCCTCGGTCAAGGCAAATGTAGCGTCCTCGGGTCTTGTGATTCCACAAACCTTGATCTCGGGAACAGTCATTGGAGGTTTCCAAAGTGTTGAACAAGGGACTCGACCATGGCGGAAAGGCTCGCCTTGGGTGCCTCCAGATCCACAGATAATTCATTATCACGCAGAGAGCGAGAGGTGGCTGGACCAATACTGCAGTGAATGGGACGGCGAGCAGCTTCATCCAAGCGAAGTTCATCTTCCTGCTCGACGTAGGAATCGACGGCGGATGAGCTGGCGAACACAATGGCATCAGCTCCTTCGCGGCGAAAGCGAGTTGCTTCCGGCACATCCCCCAGGTTGGTGAAATCAGTGGCGTAGACTTGCAGGAGATCGACGATGGCGTGGCCCACGGAATCGAGCATCTCGACCAAAATATCACGGTTGCGATTACCGGTGACAACGAGGACGTTGGCGCTGTCGAGACTCTCTGTATCGATCAGGGCCTTGGCCAAGTTCTCGGCAGTTGCCTTGTCTGGCACAAGATCCACTTGTAGATGAAGACGCTCGAGTACCTCGGCGGTGGATGCGCCAACACATGCGAGGCGAGCTGGTCCAAGAGAACGAAGGTCCTTGAACCCTCGTAGAAAGAGGTCGAAGAATTTACTGGCCCCGTTGACGCTGGTGAAAACAATCCATTCATAAGTACCCAAGCCAGCGAAGACTTCGCTGGCAATCTGCTTGTCCACCTCCGAAACAACTTGGATCAATGGCAGTTCCAATACCTCGGCACCTTCCTGTTCCAGCAAACTCTTCAATTCGACCGCTTGAGCGCGGGCTCTGGTAACGACAATTCTTTTGCCAAAAAGCGGACGAGAAGAAAACCAGTCATCGTCGCGGGACAAGCCCACCGCGTTACCAACGAAAATAATAGACGGAGCAACCAGACCAGCGTCTTGAACATCTTGAGTTAGCTTGCCCAAGTTGGAAACCACTTTGGTTTGAGTGGGCAAAGTGCCTTGCTGGACCACCACGGCCGGAGTATTGCCTTTCAAGCCGCCGGCCGCCAACTCATCCACAATTTGTTCCAGCTTGCCCATCCCCATGTAGACACAGAGGGTACCTCCGGCCGCGGCGAATTTGCCGAAATCAACCCGCAAGGCCTCCTTGGCCACGTCTTCGTGTCCGGTAAGAAAGGAAATGGAGGAACCATGATCACGATGAGTTAGGGGGATGCCCGCATAGGCAGCGCACCCTAAGGCAGCGGTGACTCCAGGCACAATCTCATAAGACAAACCGGCTTCTTCGAGAACCGTCATTTCCTCTCCACCGCGTCCGAAAACAAAAGGATCACCACCCTTTAGCCTGACAACGATTTTGCCCTCCTGAGCCTTGGAGACAAGCAACTCGGCGATTTCCTCTTGAGGGACGGCATGGCGACCAGGCTGCTTACCAACGTCGATGCGCTCGCAATCGGGAGAAACCTTTTCAAGCAGGTCGGGATTGACCAAGTTGTCATGAACAAGGACTTCGCAGGAAGCAACCAAATCGTAAGCTCGAGAGGTCACCAAACCGAGGTCACCGGGGCCCGCGCCCACCAAGTAGACTTTCCCTGTGCCGCTCATGCCAAACCCATACTTTGCATGGCTCTCTCGACAGACTCCTCTTGGGAAAAGCCGGTCACTTCAACCAAGTGACTACCATGCTTCTCATGATAAACCAAAAGTTTATCGTCCTGAACATGCACTCCCATGGCAAGATGACATCCACCACCCATCGCCTCGAGAACTGCACGTTCAAGGTTAACCGCTCGACCAGTGGCTTCGTGACAAACCTTTAGGAAACGATCGGATTCGCTCGACCGGCATTGCAAGGCAATGGCTGCTTGCCCGGCTGCAGGGACATTTTGCTCAAGGGGCAAGGACTCAAAGCGAAGCCCGGGGAAATTCGCTATGGCGAGGCGCTTCAAGCCAGCCGCGGCCAACACTGTGGCATCAGCCTCCTGAAGTTCGGCGATTCGCAAAAGTCGTGTCTCTACGTTTCCACGAAGCTCGATCCACTCAACTTCGGGAAACCGTACACTGAGCTGAGCGCGGCGCCGAGGGCTACCTGTGGCGATCACCTTGGGGACATCCACATCTTCTCGAATAACCAAGACATCACATGGGTCCTCGCGGGGCAGAAATCCTGCGAGAACCAGCCCGTCCGGCATTTCGGTGGGCAAGTCCTTGGCACTGTGTACCGCGAGATCTGCTCGTCGCTCGAGAACAGCAAGCTCGAGTTCCTTTGTGAAGAGTCCTTTCCCCCCACGCTCCTCCAAAGACCATGAAGCTTGCTTGTCTCCCGTCGTGACCATGGGGGAAAGTCCCACCTCGAGCCCAAGGCGATCCACAATCACTTTTGCGGACATCTCGGCTTGCCGCATAGCCAAAGGACTTTTGCGGGTGGCTATGACAATGGTATTTGAATGTGAGCTCACGTTCCAAAAAAGAAGACGCGGAAAAGGCTAACCTTTCCCGCGCCACTCGAAAAGAGTAGATTTTATATCTTCAACCGTAGGCGGCTTGGGCTCCCTTGATATTCTTCTTGGGAATCCATGGCATTAGCCCGCGTAACCGTCCTCCGCAAACCTCGATAGGATGTTTTTCACCCTTTTCGAGGAGTTTGTTGTAGTTCTTGAGGCCACCTTGGTATTCCTTGACCCATTCCCTGGCAAATTTGCCACTTTGAATTTCCTTGAGGATGGCTTTCATGGAACGCTTCACGTTCGCATTGATTACACGCGGACCACGGGTGACGTCACCGTACTTCGCGGTTTCCGAAATGGAGAAACGCATGCCAGCTATGCCAGACTCAATCATGAGGTCCACGATGAGCTTCAATTCGTGCAAGCACTCGAAGTATGCCATTTCAGGAGCATATCCTGCCTCGACCAAAGTCTCGAAACCCGCCTCAACCAAGGCCGATGCGCCTCCGCAAAGCACGGCTTGCTCGCCAAAGAGGTCAGTCTCGGTCTCTTCCTTGAAGGAAGTCTGGAGAACACCGGATCGAGCTGCCCCGATTCCCGCCGCCCAAGCCAAGGCAATGTCCTTGGAAGTTCTGGCCGAACCCTTCAGGACGGCAATCAAGGCGGGCACGCCCTTTCCTTCCTTGTACTGGGAGCGGACGATGTGTCCAGGACCCTTTGGGGCCACCATGATCACACTGACGCCGCGAGGTGGCTTGATGAGCTCGAAATGAATGGCGAACCCATGGGTGAAAAGAAGTGTCTTGCCCTTGGACAAATTGGGTTCGATTTCAGACTCGTACACGGCAGCTTGCTTCATGTCCGGGACGCCAATCATGATGACGTCGGCTCGTCGAGTGGCCTCCGCCACGTCAACTACCTCAAAGCCGTGTTTCTTCGCGACCCTTATGGATTTGCTGCCTTTGTATAGGCCAATGATGACCTTGCAGCCACTTTCCTTTAGGTTCAATGCATGGGCGTGGCCTTGTGAACCATAGCCTATGACGGCGAGCGTTTTTTTTCTGAGAGGCGTAACCTTGGCCTCTTTTTGCGTATATACTTTAGCGGGCATGACTTTGATGTTGTGGATATAAGATGAGAAAGGAAAGAGAGTGCAGGCAGAATCAGGAACGACGCGACAAGGCAACCGTACCCGTTCGGGCCATTTCAAGAACGCCCAAAGGTTCGATCAGATCGAGAAAAGCCTGTACTTTGCTTGCATTGCCAGTGACCTCGATAATCATGGATTCAGATGAGACATCAATTATCTTGGCTCGGAAAATGTCGCAAATCTGAGTGACCTCAGCCCGGTTGCCGGAAGTAGCCGAAACTTTCAACAAGACGAGCTCTCGACCAACGGCTTCCGAACCAACGAAAGTTTTTATATCGATTACGTCGATCAACTTATCGAGTTGCTTGACGCATTGCTCAAGGGATTTGTCATCGCCCTTGAGGCTAGCTGTAATGCGAGCGCGCTTGGGATCCAGGGTGGGGCCCACGTTGAGCGTATCGATGTTGAAGCCGCGACCGCTAAACATGCCGGCAATGCGAGCCAATACACCGAACTTGTTTTCGACCAATACCGAAATGACGTGTTTCATGCTGAAAATTTTATATCTGGTGGACGGCACAGGACTCGAACCTGTGACCTACTGGGTGTAAACCAGTCGCTCTAACCAACTGAGCTAGCCGTCCTCCGCGCCGCGGTGAGTCCTTGACGCGAAATGAACCATCATAGACTCCTCCTTGGATGAGACAAGCGCTATTTAGTTTGCACGGAAATCTTTGGGGGACCCAACCGAATCTGGGGATAACGGGGTTGGCCAGTGGTTCTCGGGGCGAGATACTTGGGGGAAAGGTCGGGAAGGGGGGTCTTGCTGGATGATTGCGATTGCGGAGTTGGGCGAGATTTAATCGATCTATTTCCCGGGGTAGTCTTTTTGGTTTTCAATGGCCCCAACCAATAACGTGAGGGAGCCTTGGAACTAGATCCCGAACCAGTTCCCTGAAGCGCGGAAGGCAAAAGGCTTTGGGGTTGCGGGACACCGGACTCGCCCGCCTTCTGGACGGGAAATCCCGGAGTAGTCGAACGTCCGCGCCGGAATTGTTGACGATTAACGTCAGCCAGAGAGAGATTGTTCACCTTGGCCATCCAATCATCAATTCGTTTGTCCAAAGATGCATCGTGCTTTTGACGAAATTCCTGAGCCACGGCACTGGTACTGCTCATTTTGGAAGCATCCCGAAAGGCAAACCTATCATTGGAACCGACACGCGCCCCTCCATGGAGCATGGAGGTTTTCAGCGTGGAAGTGGGAATTGGGAGGCGTTGCTTGATCTCGACGTTATTGGCCGGATAGCGCTTGCCGCCGAAACGCGAAAAGTGGAAAGGAATTTCACTTACGTGGATGCGCTTGGCGGAAATCCTTGAGTTCACTTTTCCCCCGAACAAACTGGAACTACTTTGGTAGCGCTTGAACTGCGAGCCCAGTTGTCTCGTATAGTCGCGATCCTTGATCTGGGAATATCCCTGAGCCGCGAGAAAAGCTGAAAGCAGGGCAATGATGGGGCGTGAAAAAAGCATGAGAAAAAATGGTCTTTCCATACAAATAAAAAACCTCTTTCGACACAATGAAAACTTTTTCCGCTTTCCTTCCTCGTCCAACCACGGCATGAGATGCACCAGCAAACAAGAAACATGAAAACTTATCTGGGACTACTGGAACGCCTACTCAGCGAAGGAACTTTCCGAGATGATCGCACCGGAACAGGCACCTATTCGGTGTTTGGAGCCCAAGTCAGATACTCCCTTGAGGAACAGTTCCCCCTCCTCACAACGAAAAAGCTTCACCTACGCTCCATAATACACGAACTCCTTTGGTTTCTACAAGGGGACACCAACGTAAAGTATCTAAACGAGAACAAGGTATCCATCTGGGACGAGTGGGCTGACGAACGAGGTGATCTCGGTCGCGTTTACGGAGCCCAATGGACCGATTGGCAAAAACCTGACGGCGGCTCGGTCAACCAAATCGAAGAAGTCATTCGTACGATAAAGGGAAATCCGGACAGTCGACGTCACATCGTGTGCGCGTGGAATCCCGGCGAACTCCACCTAATGGCCCTACCCCCTTGCCATGCCCTGTTTCAATTCTATGTCGCTGACGGTGGACTCAGTTGCCAATTGTACCAACGCAGCGCCGACGTTTTTCTGGGCGTTCCCTTCAACGTCGCTTCCTATGCGCTCCTCACCATGATGGTGGCTAGAATCTGCGACTTGCAGCCAAAGGAATTCATTCACACCTTTGGTGACCTGCACCTTTACGCCAACCACCTAGATCAAGCCAAGTTGCAGTTGTCTCGCGAACCGCGAAATCCTCCTCAGATGGTGATCCACGGGGAACAAAACGAAATCAACGACTTTAGCTTCGAGGACTTTGAGCTCGTGGACTACGACCCCCACCCCGCCATCAAGGCGCCGATTGCGGTGTGATGAGCGGTTTCGATCTGAAAGCGATTGCGGCAGCTTCGCTTAACCGCGTGATCGGAAAGGACGGCGACCTGCCTTGGCGTCTTCCGGAAGATCTGAAATGGTTCAAGAAAATCACCTCCGGTCATGCCATCCTGATGGGGCGAAAAACTTGGGATTCAATTGGAAAATCGCTCCCTAATCGTCGGAACTTGGTTCTAAGTCGCTCCCTGCAACCGCTTGAAGGCATGGAAGTGATTCGTTCACTTAACGAACTGGATGATCTCGAAATAGAAGGTGACTTATTCGTTATCGGCGGCGGAGAGCTATACAAGCAACTCCTGCCGCAATGCTCGGAACTCTACCTAACCACAGTCATGCGGGAATTACCCGACGGGGATGTTTTTTTTCCAAAGCACGAATCCTTGTTCGAGCCAGTAGAAACCTTGGTCGAGACGAAAGATTTCACGCTCCGCAAGTGGAAACTCAAGTGATGGACTAGTCGTTGTAGGCGTTCAAGAGAGCGTAGACTAAAATCCCCGTAACCGAAACGTAGAGCCAAACCGGATAGGTCCATTTGGCGACTTTCTTGTGAGATAAAAATCTCCTGACCGTGGCGAAAAAGAGGGACATGCCGATCAAGGGCACCACCATGACAGACAACAAGATATGGGAAATGAGGATAAAGAAGTAGACGGGGCGAATCCAACCTTCGCCCGTAAAGGGGGTGCTATGAGCGAAATAGTGATAAATCAAGTAGGTGACCAAAAAAGCGGACGACGAAACGGTCGCTGTGATCATCATGACCGCATGCTGTTTCTTCAATCCACGCTTGATGAAAATCAAGCCGGCCACAACAAAGGTTGCGCTAAGCGCATTCAAGGAAGCATTGATTGCTGGCAAGTTCACCGCCCAAGCGGGAGCGGCTTCGTCATAGACAGAAGTGCCACGACCATAGATAAACCAAAAAAGAAAGGCCACCACAACGGCGGAAATGCCAAGAATTACGTTCACAGCTCGCCGGTTGTCGTTTTCTTTAATGGAAGAAGTTGAGGTTGGTAAGTTCATCGACCAATTATTTTTTCTCCTCTTGTACCAAGGTTCGAATGCGGGCAAGCGTGTTTTCAACTGACCAGTCGGGTCCGAGGATTTCAGCAATGATGCGGCGGTGCTCGTCAATCACCGCAATACGAAAGGTATGGTCAATGACGAGCTTTGGATCCTTGCGAGTGGCAATGCCGATCTGTTGACGAAGATCTTTCATCAAAAGGCTTGGCCCCGTGCCAAGGCGAAAACGGTTTTCATCCAGTTTGTAAGCATGGGAATAGTCCTTGAGAATACCGGGGGAATCATGCTTTGGATCAAAGCTCAGCGACAACACTTGCAAATTGGGGACGCCCGCTTCATCGGCCTTTTCCAACATGACCTTGAGGCGTTGAGTGGCGGTTGGGCACATTTTTGGATTCGGACAACGCGTGAAGAAAAAATTGATCAAGGTGATTTTTCCCTTGAGAAAAGAACTTTGGAGGAGGTCGCCATCCTGATCGATGACCGCGAATTCCGAAAGCAAGGCACCGACGGCGCGCGTCGCGCTTCCTTTCCTGCGCTCAACGTCGCGACGCAAATCACTATTAGCTTGATCCAAGCGTTCCCATAACCCGGTATCATCCGGCCAAATGCCATCCACCGCAAAAGGTTCCCCGGATGCATCGCTCAACCGGCCTCGGCAAACGTCACCAGTCTCCAGATAGGCAGCGTCCCCACGAGTCAAGGCAAGGCGAACAATGGCTCGTTCCTCGGGCAAAACTTTCTCTTTGGAAGAACCGACAGCGAGTATCTTAGCCTCGGCCACCAAGCTTTCTTTGTCGAGATCCATGATTTCAAAACGTATCTCGCGGGGTTCCAAACCAAACGAATCCGCTTCACCGGAACAACTGCCCAAACACAGGATTACCAATAAGCAAACCATTGCTCTTGAAAAATAGTTCATCGAAACGAGTTGATAAGCCATCCCGTTGCGGGGAGCAATCGTTTAGGAGGAACTGCAAACCATTACTCTTGCCATAAAAGAAGCATGGTTATACTTGGTTTCCTTCCGATTCGAGCTATCTTCTATAAGAAGAGAACGAAATGCGTACAACAGCCAGCAAAAGCATCGCAGCCAAAGACAATGCACCGGAATTAAGAGAGAGTGCCAGAGGCTCTTTCTATGCCTTGGTAGAATTGACCAAGCCTCGTCTCAGTATGATGGCAATTTTCTCGGCCATGCTAGGCTTTCTCGCCTTTCAGCCTTCTCCCACAGACTATGCGACTTTTTTCTTTCTATTGCTTGGCACCGCCTTGGCTGCTGGCGGAGCCGCCGCCCTCAACCAGTGGATGGAACGAGAAGAAGACAAGCACATGAAGCGAACCTCAGACAGGCCCTTGCCCGCAGGAATTATAGAGCCACAAATGGCTCTCGTTTTTGGGATGATCCTGTCGATCGGGGCCTTGGTTTGTCTATCGTTAAAGGTCAATGCGTGGGCCACCGGCTTGACCGCGATCACTTTGGTAACCTACCTGGTCATCTACACACCACTCAAAAAACGTACTCCTCTCGCAACCGAAGTGGGAGCAGTGTCCGGAGCATTGCCTCCCTTGATGGGATGGGTGGCAGCTACCAACGAACCGTCCGCATTTGGCTGGCTACTCTTTGGTATTCTATTTGCCTGGCAAATGCCTCATTTCATGGCCATTTCCTGGACCTACCGAGATGAATACAGCAAAGCGGGGTTCAAGATGCTTTCTCACGAAGAAAACGGTGCCAAAAAGGTAGCTCGCAAGAGCATGATCTACTCCGTTATACTCGGTGCCTTGGCCATCTCGCCGGTTTATTACGACTACGGAGCGGGGCTGAGCGGCACACCTTATCTATGCGTAGCCATAATCTTGAGCCTCGCCCTCTTTTTCTCCGCCTTGCGTTTCGTACAAGCCAAGGACAAGACAACTGCGGCCCGCTCGCTTTTCTTCGTGACCATCGTTCAGCTGCCGCTCTTGTTGGCGGCCCTGGTGATCGACCGCTATCTCTAGATCAAATTCCCGAACTCAGGAACTTGAATTCTTTATTCGCTGGCAAGTTGTTTTCGCTGCTTATCCAGTTCAGGCGGCAAACGATCCCCGATGCGATCGAACAATTCGTTTGGTTCGGTCGCTTGAAAACGGATTTTTTCGGCATCCACGGCCATAAGTTCGTCCCATTGCGCATCGGGGAATTCCAAACCGCTCCAATCAATGTCTTCCTTTTTCGGGACAGAACCAAGAGGTGAATCCACTGCCCCAACCTCTCCTCGTACGCGCTCGATGATCCAACGAAGTACCCGCATGTTTTGACCGAAGCCCGGCCACAGAAACTTACCTTGGCCATCGAGGCGGAACCAATTGACGTGAAAGATGGCGGGAGGCTCGGCAAATTTCTCCCCCATCTGCAACCAATGCGAAAAATAGTCACCTGCATTGTAACCAATAAAGGGCAACATGGACATGGGGTCGCGGCGTAGTTTGCCCACTTCCCCCGATGCTGCTGCAGTAGTGGCAGATCCCATGGTAGCGCCTACGTATACACCATGCTCCCAGTCCTTGGCTTGATACACCAAAGGAATGTCAGCTACTCGGCGACCACCGAAAATAAAAGCTTCTATGGGAACGCCCGCCGGGTCCTCCCAAGCCGAATCGATGGCCGGGCATTGACTCGCAGGAGCCGTGAATCGAGCGTTTGGGTGAGACGACGGCTCGTCGGAATCGGAAGTCCAGTCACGACCTTTCTAATCAATCAGGTGGGCAGGCGGTTCATCCGTCATGCCCTCCCACCAAACGTCACCATCGTCGGTCAATGCGACGTTGGTGAACAAAGTATTTGCCCGCAGGGACTCCATGGCATTGGGATTGGTCTTGAACGAAGTACCGGGAGCCACGCCAAAGAAACCGGCCTCCGGATTAATGGCCCGAGCATTGCCATCGGCATCAGGCTTGATCCAGGCAATGTCATCACCCACCGTCCAAACTTTCCAGCCCTTCATTTCAGCAGGGGGAATGAGCATCGCCATGTTTGTCTTGCCACAGGCGCTGGGGAACGCAGCCCCCAGATAAAAGCGCTTTCCTCTCGGATCCTCAACTCCGAGAATCAGCATGTGCTCCGCCATCCAACCTTGATCACGAGCCATGCAGGAAGCAATTCGAAGGGCGAAGCATTTCTTACCAAGCAAGGCATTGCCACCGTATCCACTGCCATAAGACATGATGAGCCGATCAGCGGGGAAATGGATGATCAGTATATTATCAGGATTACAGGGCCAGGGTACGTCCTCCTCACCTTCGGCCAAGGGTTTACCAACGGAATGCATACAGGGCACGAAATCATCGTCCGGCCCGAGTGAAGCAAGGGCCGCGTCGCCCATGCGCGTCATGATGCGCATGTTGACCACGACATAAGGAGAATCAGAGATTTCCACCCCAATATGGGAAATCGGAGAACCTATTGGGCCCATGCTGAAAGGAATAATGTACATGGTCCGTCCGCTCATGCAGCCATCGTACAAATCGTTCAAGCGGGCCTTCATCACCGCGGGATCCTCCCAATTATTGGTTGGTCCAGCATCCGCTTTCTCTTCGGAACAAATAAAGGTTTGGTCCTCCACCCGGGCCACGTCCCTTGGATCGGATCGGACCAAGTAACTATTGGGACGTTTTTCCTCGTTCAGGCGAATCATGGAACCGGATTTCACCATACCTTCGCAAAGCTCCTTCCATTCTTCCTCGGAACCATCCGCCCAGCGAACTTCACTGGGTTTGCAGAGCGCGATCACCTCGTCCAACCACGTCAGGAGCTTTTTATTATTGGTCTTGGATCGGTCGTACATACAGGATGGAAATTATTTGCGCAGGTGGTTGCAGAAAAAAGGAGATGCGTTGCGAACCCGTAGTGTGGAGTCGCTCTCAAGTCAATCCTTGCCGAGTTTTTTGCCATTGGGATTGCAACCTGTGCAGGAAACCATTATCCGCTTCGATCTCGAGGGAAGATGAAAGAAAAAAAACAAGCAATTCTAGCCTTGGAAGACGGTAGTGTTTTTCGAGGCAAAGCATTCGGCGCAAAGACAACGGTGGTCGGTGAAGCCGTCTTCAACACCAGCATGACAGGCTATCAGGAAATCCTCACGGATCCCTCCTATTACGGTCAAATCGTCACCATGACCGCTCCCCAGATCGGTAACTACGGTATAATTCCAGAAGACAACGAATCGTATGGCCCAAAGGCAGCCGGTTTCGTGATTCGTGAACTGAGCCCGGTGGTTAGCAATTGGCGAGCAAACTCCAACCTGCATGACTTCCTGAAGGAACATGGCATACCTGGCATCGAGGGAGTCGACACTCGGGCCATAACAAAGCGCATACGGGTCAAGGGTGCTCTCAAGAGTTGCCTTAGCACCGAGGATATTTCCGACGAGGAAGCCTTGGCTAAGGCGTGCGAATGGCCTGGCTTGGTGGGAGTCGATTACGTGAAGGAAGTGACTTGCTCGGCACCTTACGAATGGGATCCCGATGGCTCCCAAAGCAAGCTCTTCACGGTCGAGGGAACCCACTTGGCGGAAGAAAGGAAAGATCTCGAGATATACCGCGTGGCAGCCTTTGACTTCGGAGCCAAGCATTCCATTTTTCGCAATCTCAAGCGTCATGGATTCGAGGTTCGCGTGTTGCCAGCAAACGCGACTGCCGAGGACGTCCGGGCTATTGAGCCCG
The DNA here is from genome assembly GCA_002716045.1 of Opitutia bacterium. Classification (GTDB taxonomy): domain Bacteria; phylum Verrucomicrobiota; class Verrucomicrobiia; order Opitutales; family Seribacteraceae; genus UBA2993. The sequence goes on along the minus strand of PAZC01000027.1, from coordinate 20,903 downwards.
ACGCCGTGTTCCTCGCCAACGGACCAGGGGACCCAGCTGCTGTGACCTATGCTCACGAAACCGTGCGGGCACTGATTCCCGACTATCCGGTGTTCGGCATTTGTCTGGGCCACCAAATCATTACCCATGCCTTGGGCGCCTCCACCTACAAACTGAAGTTCGGACACCGCGGCGGAAACCAACCGGTCAAGAATCACGAAAGCGGGCAAGTTTACGTTACCGCCCAAAACCATGGGTTCGCGGCAAATGCCGAAAATTTGGAAAAACACGGTGCGGTGGTCACCGAGACCAACCTAAACGACGACACCGTGTCGGGACTCCGCCACAAAGATCTTCCCGTTTTCTCCGTTCAATATCATCCCGAGGCCGCTCCCGGTCCCAACGACGCCTTGCTGCTCTTTCAGGCATTCTGGGATCTGATCGCAAAGCACAAGCACCAGACTGATTGACCGTAACGGACAGCCGTGAAGCCCGTCCTCATAAGCGACCTCGCCTACCAAAAGCATGACACCGGGTTTGGGCACCCCGAGCAACCCTCGCGCATCAAGGCAGTCCACAAGGCTTTAGACAAAGCAAAGCTTAGTGAAGGTTTTCGCAAGGTTGAGCCACGCCTCTGCGAAGATGCCGATATCCTTCGTTGTCACACCGAAAACTATTTGGCCACGGTCAAGGCAGACGTCGCTGCCGGGGCCACCAACCTGCGCACCGGCGACACCACAATCGGAAAGGAATCTCTAAATGTCGCCAAGTTGGCCGCTGGCGGGCTTCTCGCGGCAGTCGACGAAGTGATGACCGACAAAGCCAACCGCGGGTTCTGCGTGAGCCGTCCCCCTGGTCACCATGCCACTCCGGACAAAGGGATGGGATTCTGTCTCTTCAACAATGCTGCAATCGCCGCCCGCTACGCCCAGCAAAAGCACAAGGTGGGCAAGGTGCTGATCGTGGACTGGGACGTCCATCACGGCAACGGCACGCAAGACATATTCTACGAAGATGCATCCGTGTTCTTCTTCAGTACCCACCAGTCCCCATGGTATCCAGGCACAGGAGCCCTCGAGGAAGGTGGCAAAGGCAAGGGTCTGGGCACTATAATGAATCGGCCGTTTCCGGCTGGGTCCGGTCACGACGCCATCGTGACCTCCGCGTTTGGCGATGACCTGGCCAAGGCGATGACAAAGTATCGGCCCGAATTGATAATCATTTCGGCCGGTTTCGATTCCCGACTAGGCGATCCACTCGGACAATTCCGGCTGACCGACGATGATTTCGAGGCTCTCACCAAAATCATTCTCGATCTCGCCAAAGAACATGCGGATGGGAAAGTGGTATCGGTATTGGAGGGGGGCTACGACCTTAATGGATTGGGCAAAGCAGCCGCGGCCCACGCCAAGTCAATTTTAGCCGATTGACGACGCAAACCGTTACAAAAAAATACCTTAATTGTAATGGCTAGGGATGAAATCCAGAGGTAAAATCTTGGTTCATTTGCAAACCAAATAAATCGAGAAAGAGGATCCAAAATGACTTCAGATAGCAAAAAATGCCTGCCACGATTTCCTATGTTGTGGCTCTCGCCTGTTTTTTCCTTACTTGAAGAAGAAATGATTATTTCATGAAATCCCACGAAATCCTAAAGCAATCGATGGAAAACGTCGGCGTGAAGGCCATTGCCTCCGATATGCGCTTGTCTTCCTCACTCCTCTACAAGTGGTGCCAATCTCACGACGAACCCGATGAGAGCGGGGCCACCAATCCACTTGACCGCGTGGCCAAGATATTCGAAGCCACCGGAGATCTCCAGATCATATCTTGGATTTGCCAACAGGCAGACGGTTTTTTCGTATCCAATCCCAAATCAGGCAGCGATTCAGCCGAAAGTCTCTTCGCCCATACCCAGCGCATGGTCGCTGAATTCTCGGATTTACTGCAAGCAGTCTCCCAAAGCTATGAGCAAGATGGGGAAGTCTGCCAAGCAGATGCCCGACGAATACGGCAGGAATGGGAAGAATTGAAGGGGGTTGGCGAATCCTTCGTCTCCGGCTGTGAAGATGGTTTGTTCACGATTCCGAAAGCATCGGAAAATGAGGAAAAGTTAAAAAAAATTTGAAAAATCGGGAAATTGGGTGGATCAGTGTAAGTAACGAGATTGAGAAAACCGACTGAGGAGTCCATAGCACCTTCGACAACATAAAAAATAACTACCCGTACAGGAAGGATTGCTGCTCCACCCAGTCATTTTCTTCAACAATCTCGAAAAGCGCCGCACCGCGGCGCTTTTTCTTGGACAGGGCAAACGAGAGACGAAACCCAAAAATCTATTGCCCAATCGGCACTTCAAACCATTTGCGTGCGGTGTAATCAAAAAACAACCGTTGTTCTTGGCCGCTCGCCATGAAATAAATCCATGAGGTGGTTTCATGACGATACATGAAAGGATAGATTTCCTTGCTCGTCCAAATCCATTTGAAATAAGGAGACCATAACCAAATTCCGTCGGAGGAACTTGGAGCGACATACAACCAACTCAAATTCTCATGGTAAATCCAATTGCCAGATGAAGTATAGAATTGGCCAAACCAATCAGACTGCAGCCAACCATTGCCTAAAGGCGAGGCATTTTGCCAAGGGTGGTCGGTTAATTGAACAATGGTTCGGAATCTTTTTCTGGCACCATAATTGACGCCCTCCGCATTCACTACGTAAGCCCTGCAGTAATAGGTTTCACCAGACAAAAGCCCTGATAATTGAAGGGCAAATCCTCCATCCGCCGCCAACGCACCGACAAATCTGATGACATCGGGATCGTTCAACCCGAAGTTGAATCTTTTGCTGACGAGGATCCCCACCTCCGTAATGGGATTCCAACCATCGGCAAGAACCTGAGCCTTGGCCAATGCGCCACTGGGTCCGATGTCTTCAGGAGCCATGGTCCTGACAATGCCAATGAAAGTGTTCTGTACCTGAACGTAAAAAGATTTTTCCACCACGCCACCACGACTATCGGATGCTCTCACTCGAATGGAAGCAAAGGGTTTGCTTTCGTAATCGAAGAGGGAGAGGGAGCGTAGCTCATTTCCGGAAATGGTAAAGGCCGGGTTATCAAGGGGATTCCATCCCGAATTCACCAAGGAGAAGGTCAAGGGATCCCCATCCTGGTCATCGGCGGAAAGAATACCAACGAGAGTGCCCACATCACTATTTTCCCTTATTCGATGATTGCTCAGCGACAGGTTAGTCGGGGCATGATTGGCAGATGGTTCGGGGTATTCGGGTTCGGGGGGCTGCTCTCCTTCTTCGTCGGGAGGTTGTTGTTCGCCGTCCCCTTCGTCGGCGGTTGGCTCTGATGATGTCGGCGGGTACTCGATGAGATAAGCCAATGACTGAGAAGTTTCCGTCGCATGGATGGCACCGGTATCAGGGGAAAGAGCTTGAGAAGGAGATCCGTCCACCCAAGCCATCTTGACACCTTGGGGTTGACCAATGGTATCAATGGCGGCCAATAGGAGTTTGGAGACCAGTGCTCCTCTCTCCGCGTCATCATCGATCTGGGCTAAATATCCGCCCTTGGACTCTGCATCCGCCTTGGCCAAGGGAAAGGGTTTTCCACTGACCACGATCTCATACTGTCGTTCATCATAAGTGAATTGTATATTTTGAGGAGGTTCGGAAACAGGAAAATCAAAGGAATCGGCAGGATTGGTTCCCGCATCCAATTCCACTTTGTCCCCATAACCGTCTCCGTCGGTGTCACCGGAAAGCGGATCGGTGACACCCACGTATTCCACTGCATCACTTAATCCATCGCCATCAGTATCGGCCAACAACTGATTTGTACCGAGAGCCTCCTCCTGGGCTTCCGTCAATCCATCGCCATCGAGATCCTCGGTTCCGTCGTCCAGGACGATGATGGTAAAACCTTGGGCGATGGAGGTGTTGGCATCATCACTTCCCTTGGCCCAAATCGAATAGGTTGACTTCACCTCGTGGTCGAAAGCACTCGCTGACCTCAATTTGCCGTTCCCATCCACCGTGAAAAATGCATTGTCACGCGCCGACCCATTGGTATCGGCAAGCAACTCGATTACATAAGAACCGGTGCCATTGGCATCATCAGGATCAATTACGGTGAATGCCCCTATCAAGGTGCCTATGGGCAAGTTCTCCAAGACCGTTGTGGAATCCAGTAACAAATGAGTGGGGGGGGTATGGGGAAAAGAAGAAGCATCGCTCGGCAGGCTGCCGGCGAGGATTTCCGCTTGGTCGGTCACACCGTCTCCATCACTGTCGATCAGCAAATCACTGGTGCCGTAATCATCCTCCTCCATCTCCGTCAACCCGTCTCCGTCGGCATCCTCCGATGTGTCATCAAGGACAATGATTTCAAAGCCTCGATCAAGGGATGCGTTTAACTCGTCCCTAACCCGAGCCCAAATCGCATAAGTGGATTTCGATTCATGATCAAAGGAGCGGTACGTCCGCAAACTACCGTTTTCGTCCAGTGTGAAGGCCGTGTTGTCACGCATCGACCCATTGGCGTCGGCCACTAGTGAAATGATGTGAGAGCCCGTGCCATTGGCGTCGTCAGGATCGATCACAGTAAAGGTTCCGACCAAGGTGCCTGCGGGCAAGTTCTCGGTCACCGTGGTGGAACCTAGCAGGAGATGGGAAGGTGGCGCATTGGAATAAGACAGGGCATCGCTTGGATCGGTACCAACCAAAACCTCGGTCCCATCAGGAGACCCATCGCCATCCGTGTCGGCCAGCAAGTCGCTCGTGCCGTGGGTCGCCTCCTCGGCCTCGGTCAATCCATCGCCATCCGCATCCTCAACTGTATCATTGACCAGGCTGATGGTGAAAACCCTTTCAATTGAGCCATTCACACCGTTGTCCGACTTGACGCGAATCGAGTAAGCTTGTTGTTGCTCGAAATCCATCACCTGTTCAGTCAACAAACGATTATTGGAAATCTTGAACGAGCTGTTGCCGGTGTCACCCTCCCCTGCCACCAAGGAATAAAGATACCCAGTGACTGGATCACCTCCCCAAGTGGAAAAAACACCGACCTCAACCCCTGTTGGCAAATTTTCCAGAACAGATGAGTTGCTGAGGTAAATGATAGTCGGAACATTGGTTGGGATAGTAAAGGAATTCAGGAAACCAGGTTGGTTGGTAATTTGGGCGTTGGAGGCTTCCAAGACAGGAAAGCCCTGACCCATGGTCGAGAACACCTCACCCGTTGTAAATTGCTGCCAACCGCCAGCAGTTGCAAAAGTGGATCTGCGGTTGGCAAACAAGATCTCGGGCTCAGGTTCCACTGGAAAAACAAGAGGATTCCCAAGGGAGCTCCCGGCAGCATGCTCGATACCATCGGAAAATCCATCGCCATCGGTGTCCGCCACCACCGGGTCAGACTCCAACAAGAATTCCTGTAGGTTGGTCAATCCATCGGAATCGTGGTCGAACCCGCTATCGTCCAACAATAGGCTCAGGTTGAAGGCGCGTTCCCAATAATCCGGCATGCCGTCGGAATCGATATCTCTCAAATGGAAATCATGATCGGGTGGGGCAACCGCGCCGAGAAATCCTATTCTGCTGGCATAGGCTCTATCCGCAACGGTCTGTAAGTTCAGGAAATTGCCGACCGAATTGAAGGATGTAGTGGCACCCAAGTTACCCCAACCACCGGCGGCATTTAAAACAAATGCCTTGCTTTTGTATATCTTGAGTTCGGGTGGTTCGGGATGATCGGCTTGATCCAATGGATCGGTTCCTTCCACAGACTCTTCCTGATCGCTAAAACCATCCCCATCAGTGTCCGCAAGAAACGGGGACGTTCCCAAGGAATATTCCTGCGAATTGGTCAAACCGTCACTGTCTCCATCGAGGGCGGAATCGTTAGCGGTTGCATCGAGACCGTGGAAAAATTCCCAGTTGTCGGGGATACCGTCTTGATCCGAGTCTCTGTCGTTGGGGTTAGACGCAGGAGGATGAACCCTGGCAAGGAAACCGGAGAGGTTAACGTTATCCAAGTTGGCGTAGATTGAAGATTCCATCGGTTGGCCTCCTACCGACAGGTTGACTGAACCGGCAAGTGTCCTGCGTCCCCCGAACGAACTGAACAAATGCGAATGACTGAGGTAGGTTTCGGGAGTGAAATCCCAACCTGGATAACGAGTTTCGTCCAAGGGATTCAGTCCGAGATCGACTTCCGCTTTATCGGAAAACCCGTCATCATCGGAATCCGACGCATTTGGATCCGTGCCCAAGGCATATTCCTGCAAATTAGACAAGCCGTCTCCATCAGGATCGGATGAACCATCGGATGCATGAACGTTAAAGCCATGGGTCAATTCCCAAATATCCGGCAACTGGTCTCCATCCCAATCCAGACTGCGAGGATTTTGCTCGGGAGGCTCCACTAGGTGCAGGAAACCGGTCAAGTTCGTTAGACTTGGATTTGTCGTTACACCAATCGGCAAGCCCTGACCCACCACGTTCAATGATTGCATCAAACCCACTTGGCTGCGCGAACCAGCAGACGCAAACAAACGCAACGGGCTCGTGAATACCTCCAAAGGTGAGGGGATGGGATGGTGTTCAGCAGACAATGGATCATGCCCGGACTGATTCTCTGACAAATCCGAGTAACCATCACCATCACTGTCACCGGCATGAGGGTTTGTGCCAATTTGAAATTCCTGTAAATTGGTCAAGCCATCTGAATCGGCATCTGCCGATGCATCCGACAAGGCAAGGTCGAAGCCATGGGAATACTCCCAAAAATCTGGCATGCCGTCGCCGTCGCCGTCGGCATCGATGGGATTCTCATTGGGTTCAACCAAAGAGCTTATGAAACCGCCCAAGCTGGAAACTTCTAGGTTTCCAATTCTTTGATAAGAGAATGGTTGGCCCATGGAAAACAAGTTTTGACCGCCTGAAAAGGAACTTAAAACGCCGGCCGAATCAGCCACTCTGGCAGGAGATGCATAGGTGTCAGGCACTTCGTCGTGACCAGGAAAAACAGTTGGATCCAAAGCATCATGACCCCCGTCCGTCTCCACCTTGTCGACAAAACCATCACCATCAGAATCCGCAAGGACCGGATTTGTCCCAATCTGGAATTCCTGCAGGTTACTCAAGCCGTCTCCATCCGCATCAAGCGTCCCATCCGCCGTACCATCATCGAAACCAAAGCTTTGCTCCCACAAGTCAGGTAATCCGTCGCCATCGCGATCCCACTGGTTCGGGTCTTGGGTTGGGACTTGGATCATGGCGGCAAAACCGGCACGGTTTTGAAAAAATTGATTTTGCCCTGGAAATGCCCCGAATACTTGGCCGATCACCCCGAAACCACTCTGACCGGGCCCCGCTCTAGCCCATGTTCCGCCATTGTTTATAGATCGCCCTTGGGAAGCAAAGGTATCTAGGGGAGGTGGTATCGGGTAGCTATTTGGATCCAAGGGATTGGTGCCCTCGTCTAGCTCCGTTTTGTCAAGATGACCGTCCAGATCGGTGTCGGATTTCAGAGGATCGGTACCTTCTGCATATTCAACCGCATTCGACAACCCGTCGCCATCGGCGTCCGAAGCAGCATCCGGGCTATTCTTGTCCAAACCAAAGACAATTTCCCATGCATCGGGCATGCCGTCTTGGTCGGAATCCATTTCAGCAGGGTTTGAGGAAGGGATGACGAGTACGTGAGGAAACCCGTTCAGATTGGAGAATTGAATGTTCCTAGACAGGTGATCACTCAAATAATCGCCAACCGAAAGAAAACTGGTGGTAGATCCATCTGACACAAATCCACCTGCAGATTTCACACCGTAAGGACCCGGATGAAACACCTCGGGCACAAAATCATAGCCAGGGAAATTCTCCACCGAGAGTGGGTCGTTTCCAGCTACCACCTCGGCCCCGTCCGAAAATCCGTCACCATCACTGTCCGCATGCGAAGGATGAGTGCCTTGCTGCATTTCCTGTTGGTTGGTCAGGCCATCGCCATCAGGATCCTCGGAGGCATTTGCGATGGTCATATCGAGGCCATGAGTTTGCTCCCATGCATCCGGCAAGCCATCGCCATCGGTATCCAGTTCCCTCAAGTTGCTCGAGGGAGGGAACATACTGAAAAGCAAACCGCTTTGGTTCGCTAAGTCGGAGTTCGTGGTAGTGCCTGAGGGCATGGATTGACCGATCGAGAAATAGGTAGTCAAACCACCTCCTTGTATTCGATCGCCAGCACCCGTGGTTCCACGGAGGTCGCCAACGAATACATCAAGTTCGGGAGGCGGTGGAAAATCACTGGCATCCAGCGGATCAGTCTGGGCGTCCACCTCCGACTTGTCGGTAAAGCCGTCACCGTCGCTGTCTGCGGAGAAGATGTTCGTGCCACCGGTGAATTCCTCCAAGTTGGTTAACCCGTCTCCATCCGCGTCCCCGATCCCGTCGTCAACCCCGGTGGTGAAGCCTAGCGCATTCTCCCAGGCATTCGGCAAACCGTCACCGTCCGCATCGATCTCATTTGGGTTCGTGGTCACCGTGGAAAGGGAAGCAATGAATCCATTTAGGCTGCTGAAATCGTCGCTCACCGTGGTTCGCAGGGCATAGGGTTGACCAATGGCGTAAAAGCTTTGGAGCGAACCCGCTTGCGCTCTCACGCCTCCCGAGTTGACCGAAAACGCCTTGGCCTCAAACACGGGGGGGGAATAGTCGGAACCGGGATACTCGTTCTCCAAGAGCGGGTTGGTGCCGCCATTGATCTCCGTATTATCGGCATAACCATCACCATCGCTGTCGGCGGAAAGGGCATTGGTGCCAAGGACATACTCCTGTATATTGGTCAAGCTGTCACCATCCGCGTCGTTGGAAGAATCGGCGGTGAATGGATCGAAACCGCGAGCAAGTTCCCACAGGTCAGGCAACCCATCCTCGTCGGTGTCCAATTCTGCCGGGCTCCCGGTGGGTGGCGCAATAGTCGCCGCAAAGCCACTGCGATTCTCGGATCCGGAACCGATTGCGATCAAGCCATGGTATGGTTGGCCAATGACCGTGAAATTGGAATATCCGCCCCCGTTTGCCCAAGCATCACCACCGTTGATCGAGTTGGCCGCCGACACAAAAACCTCGGGGACCCAGTCGGATCCAGGATAATTTTCAGATGATAGCGGATCCGTGCCACCGTCACTTTCCACTTTGTCCCCAAAGCCATCGCCATCGGTGTCATTAGAAGTCGGGTTGGTTCCCAAGGCATGCTCCTGGACATTCGTCAAGCCGTCCCCGTCAGGGTCGCTCGAGGCGTCGTTGACTTGGGCATCGGTACCGGCGAACAATTCCCAGGCATCAGGCAAGGTATCGGAATCAGTGTCCACTTGGGCCGGGTTCGTGGGAGGAATCACCAAGCCATGGACAAAGCCATACAAATTAACCACACCGGCTCCATGTGTCACGCTTCCGTCCATCGGTTGGCCCAATGCGAAAATATTTTTGCCGGAACCGAAACTTTGCGAAACACCCGCGGAATCCACTACCCCGGAAGTCGGATGGTAGGCGATGGGTTCGATGTCGTAACCAGGGAAAACCCCTGAGTTTAGCGGGTCTTGACCAGCATCAAGTTCTACTTTGTCCGCATGTCCGTCTCCGTCACTGTCCGCCAAGGTGGGATCGGTGCCTAGAGCGAACTCCTGCAAGTTCGTCAAACCATCTCCGTCCGCATCGGTGGTGGAATCAGCAACCAAGGGATCCAGTCCATGGGAACCTTCCCAATAGTCGGGGGCGCCATCCCCGTCGGCATCCAAGGTCCTCGGGTTGGGAAACTGTCCATCCGGACGGTATCGGTAGACAAATCGATTCATGCTGCCATAGGTATCGCTCACCGAATTCATTGCCTGCAAGGGTGGCCCAATGGAATTAAAACTTTTTTGCCCCGCACCCGTTGTGCCCCACCTGCCGGCGGAATTGAAACGGCGAAAAAGGTTACTCATGGCCACCGGTTGTGGAGGTACGCCGGGATTGCTCGATCCTTCCCTTGGGTTTGTTCCCGCTCCCACTTCACTGAAGTCCGTGTAGCCGTCACCATCACTGTCTGCCAAGGTAGGATTGGTGTTATGCGTAAACACTTCCACTCCATCGTTCAAGCCATCGAGATCGGTGTCCGCGCGCGTAGGGTTAGTTCCTTGTTGGTACTCATTGAGATTGTCCAGTCCATCGCCATCCCCGTCATTCGAGGAGTCGTCGGTCAAGACATCCAGTCCATTGGTGTCCTCCCAAGCGTCCGGCATGCCGTCGTTGTCGGTGTCCGCCTTGGCTGGGTTTACGCTCGGCAGGATCGCAGCCCGGGCCAAGCCCGTCACTTGGGCATGCGATGAATTGAAGGTCACGGGATAGCCATAGACGCCGCCCACCGAGATAAAACTGCGGTAAGTTGCATTCGTCGAGACACCGCCCGCCGTACCCAAAGCCCCTCCGAATTCCGCTTCCTCGCCTTGGGCTACGCAAAAGGGAATAAGAGTCAAAAAAACATAAGCAAGATTCTTGACTTTCATTAGGGGTCTTTTGTTTAATATATCTCACAAGGCATATACAGCGCTCAACCCTAAAAACTCCTCGCATGAAAAAATTTCATTTTGCACTATCCCTTTGGCTCATCGGAGCCATCACGCTCTTTTCAGCAGTCCCTCCGCTGATCAACTATCAGGGTCTACTGCTTGATGACAATGGTACCGTGGTAAACGGCACCAAGAACATCACCCTCAAGGTATTCGATGCCGCCACCGACGGCAACGAGTTCTACTCCGAGACCATCGGGGCAGTGGTCGTGACGGACGGCCTCTACGCCTTTAATTTTGGTTCCGGCGGCACCAACGTACTGCAAACCACCGAAATCGTGGGAGCCGGCGACTCGGACCAGAAGATCTTCAACTACACCACCCAGCAAACCCCGATCCTCGCCGACACCATCAGCATAACTGACGGCACCCGCACTTGGACCGAGTCAGGCGGTAGTTCACACGGAGACTTCACCGCTAACGTGAACACCACCAACGGTTCCGTTTCGGCCATATATACCACCACTGCACCCTCAGTCGGCACCGAGATCACCATAACTTACAAGTATAACAGCACAGGTTTGACCGCTGCCCTGTCAGAGAATAACCAAGCTTGGTTGCAACTCAGCATAGATGGTTCAGCCCTTCTCCCGAGGCAACGCCTCGTCTCCGTGCCTTATGCCCAAGTCGCCCATGAGGCAGAAACCGTCAAAAACAAGTTGACCGAAGAAAACTTGGATTTGGATGACACAGCTGGTGATCTGCTGCACCTGATAGCAGTGATGCAGACAATTAATGGCCACCAGAACGATTATTTCATCAATGCGATTTTCAACAATTCATACAGTAATAGAAGTAATGTTGCCGAAGACAATTCGACTGGAAATTGGGCAAATGATTCTGGGGTGTATGGATATACGTCGCAAGTGGAAAACGGCGGCGAAACTATTGTCAATGTAACGGAGAAAACACAAGCTGCGTCAAGTTGGGGGCAAGACACTATTTTGCAAGCCAATGGCAAATTGGTCCAAAGTGTCACCTGCGATATTAAGAATTATGTAAGCACGGAGAATACCTGGGGTTATTACAAAGCAATATTCACCTATATAGATAGTACAACTGCGGAGGGGCGCGGCGGTTGGAACGGTAAAGATTGGGGGTCTTACAAATCTTTTAATTACCATATAGGGAATCCGAGTCAGGAATTCAAAACTCTACGACTTTGGAATCCAAAACCCACCAAACCCGTCACGAGTGTTAAATTCCAACTTAATCGAGCCGTTGGAAAGAACTTTAAGGTATTGGCGGCACAAATTCCCGGTGAATGCAAAGTGGAAATCAACTTGCCGTCAATTGATGGAGAGGTCTTAGCTACTCGAATTGATCTCTTGACTTGGGACAAGGAAAATACCTGTCGTTACTCTCTTTCAGATGGTGCTTTTGAAACTCCAATTGTTCCAGGTCACGTAAAAAATTCATACACTCTGCCCAACAAACCGACCAAGCTCACTATTTATTATGGAGCGGCCAACAAACTCGTGCAGATGAGAGGATACAGTCTCCGTCTCTGGAAGTAATAACCTCGCGTTCAAATATACCGCGTACCAAGGGATTCCTCCCACCAAGGAGGTGCCTCATGCGAGCTAGATCGCTCATCTTGTTTTTACTTTGCTTGGGGTGGGTCCTGACACCTTGCTTGTCCTTGGCGACCCCGGACGTACCCTGGGCGGAATTGAAGGAAAAAGAGGGTTTATGGTATCGGGGAGGAGACCCACGACCCTTCACCGGCAAAGCGTACTCCAGGAGCAAATCAGGAGGCCGTGAATTCACCTTCGCCTTCAAGGACGGCAAGCCTCACGGCGAATGGATAATTTGGCATAAGAATGGTCAAAAGCGCAGCTTGACCAACTATGCTGCGGGTGTGGTGCAGGGCATCTCGGCAAGTTGGTACGAGAGTGGGCAACTCAAGTCGCAGGGAAACTACCTGACAGGCAAGCGACACGGGCTCTTGACCGAATGGAATGAAAGCGGTCGCAAAGTGGCGGAAAGCAAGTACGACCGCGGCCAACTGGTGACCCGCAAGGAGTTCAAGAAATAGGGCGCCCTCGGAAGGCCCAAGTTGGCGAAGCCCTAGAACTCGGCCACCCCGGGACCGCTTTGGGCAAATTCGACCGATTGGCCCGCAATATCCAGTTTCAAATGCTCGCGAGCCGAGCAAAAAACCTTGAATCGTCCCCGAGCCTCCACCATGGCCTCCTCTCCCGCCTGCATATCCTTCACGAGTAGATCCGCCGACTGATCCAGTTGCTGAATCAAGACCCGAACCACCCCCGTCGCCCGCACCGTGATCTGCCTCAAAGGCAAAGCCTCCGTGTTCGGTTTCACCTTGCTGACAGCGGGGGAATCAATGTCGGCGCCGTTCTCATCGCCGGTTTCCACCCCGACTGAATCCTGTGCATCCTCCCCGCACCCCACGAGGAACAAAAGGAACCAAACGGAAAACAGGGCGCTCCATACACTCATGCCGGTTAGCAAAAGAACCCATCTCCATCCCCGCAAGCGCGGATTTTGCGTGTTTCCCGTGAATCGGGGAGTTTTTCTTCTGAATTTTCTTGCCATGAATTGACACCTTATTCCGAATGCAACTTTCACACCCAGTACACCAACCAGTCACGCCATGTTACGAGGCATATCACCGTTCATTAGTCCCGAACTTCTTTCCACCCTGTGTCGCATGGGGCATCACGACGAAATCGTTTTCGGCGACGCCCATTTTCCAGGTGAAAGCCACACCGACCACTGCATCCGAGCGGACGGNNTNCGGATCGACGACTTGCTTGACGCCGTGCTTCCGCTCTTCGAGTTGGANCACGTCATCGACACTCCGGTCATGATGATGGGACCGATGGCTGAAGACTTGGCTAATCCAAGTATCGCAGCCGACTACCAAAAAGTTTACGATGGCTACAGCGAAATCGTGAAGAAACATTATCCGGAAAGTCCTGATATTGGGAAGGTCGACAAATACGATTTTTATCCGCGCACCAAGAAGGCTTTCGCCGTGGTCATGACCGGGGACACCCGTATATACGCCAACTTGATACTGTCCAAGGGCGTCACGCCCTGCTGATTGAAAAGTCAGGGTTTTCGCCCCGCTCAAAGAACGGAAACATCCTTTTTCGGGGCCCGTTCTCGACATTTGTTTGATTTCCTGTTTTGTCGATTACTTCAGCCATGAGCTATCTCGAAAAGCACTCGGACAAAGTGGACGTATTCATCAAGGTCTGCCATCACTTGGCGGCTCACCAGTACGTCACTGGCCATGGCGGAAACTTAGCTTGGAAACTGGAAGATGACGTCATACTGATCACGCCGACCAAGCATAACAAGGGTGACGTCAACCGCGACAACGTAGTGTTCCTGAACCTCGAGGGCAAAACCATAGAAGGCTCCGTTCCACCGACCGGCGAAACCCCCATGTACGTCAACTTCTTCCGCGAGCGCCCCGACGTGCAGGCCGTGCTTCACTGCCACCCCCCGCACCTCAACGCATTCGTCATATCGGATGCCCCCAATCTCCTCATGCGGCCACTCTTTCCCGAAACAATCACCGAGGTGGGACCTGTTCCCTTGGTGCCCTACGGCGAACCCCTGACCCAAAAATTGGCCGACAATTTCCTTCCTTTCCTGCAAAAGTACAATGCCTTCCTGATGGAGAACCATGGCTACGTATTCCTCACCCCATGGGACATCAAGTGGGCTCAAATGTGCACCGATTTGCTGGAAATGACGGCCAAGCACGTCATACATGCCCGCTCGCTCGGCGGAAACATCAAGGAAATCGGTTTCGAGGACCTGCGCGACATGGGAAATATAATGAATACCCGCGGTCTCCCGTTACCCGGAGCTCCCGGCGCCTGGAACAACCTCGAAGACTTGTACTACCCCGACGGTCCACCCAACAACTGATTTCATCCTTTCATGACCGCTTCCCAAACACGCCGGCAACGAGCCACCGACCTACTAGAGGTCGCCCAACAAGAGCATGAGGGGGTATTCCTCACTGGTCCCGAACAAGTCAGCGTGTTGACCGACCGTTTGCCCGAAGCCGCCTTCGACGGTTCCGGTTTCGTGCTCGCCAGTTTCGGCAACTGCCGCTGTGCCTCCGACGCCAAGGCGATTCGCCAGTTCGACGTCCACGCCCGCGTGCCCAATGGCACGGATCAAATTGCCTTGGGCCACGAGACTATCCAGTTGGTGCTGAAAGCTCCCGAGGGATCTGGTTTCTCTCCCGGTGATCTCATATTGATTACCCCTGGTCACTCCAGCGAACCAATCGATCCCGCCAGCTTTACCCCCGACCGCGACGGCGTGCTCGCCGCACTCGGTTACTCCTACCGCCACCTTGGTGGGCTGCGGGCCTTCAACGCCGTGCCCGGCGGCGCTCCCGGATTCGTACGTTCCCAAGGCTTCGGCAACCTCTTCAATCACGTCGGCGACCACCCAAGCTCCAGCCTCGCCACCCTTGCCCACGCCGAACCCTTCGCCTGTAACTACGGCACGAACAAACACATCTATACTTTCAACGAAAACGGTGCCTTCCGCTACGGCGTAACGCCGCGCTCCGTCCTCGCCTACTTGTCGGGCACTGCCCGCATGGCGATGATCAACCTGACCATCGTGGCCAGCGTGCCGGACGATGAACTACCCACCGTGGTTTACGTAACGGGTTCCCCCGCCAAGTTGGCCGACATGGAGGAATATGCCCTCATACGCGACCTGCGGGCACGCGGTACACAAGTCGTCCTGATCGACCGCAGCGATCCCGATATCATCGCCAAGCTACAGGAATTCGGCAAACCCGACGTCATCTGGACGAACTACGCCTCCACCGCCACCTATGAGCAGGCCTGCGCCATAATAGCGGATGGCGGCAACCTGAACAACTATGCGGGGGCATCCGATCCCGACTTGGTGCTTACAATGCCGATCGCCGCCGCTCCCAATTTCGAGTCACCCATCGCCGAGGCCACCGCCCAAATCGAGGCCATGCACCACAATCTGGGGCCCAACGATCCGCAACGTCATCGTGGACTAGCCAAAGAGCCACGCGTCGCCTTGCTCGGTTTCGAAGGACAAGACGAGCGCCTCGCGGCCTATCTCGACGCCCTCCCGACAGGCGCCACCGTTGAAGCACCAAAGGCTAACCTAGACGGACGCGACTTTCAAACCCTTGGGGGAAACGATTTGCTGACCGACGTATTCATCGCAGGGTCGGGCGACGACGCCATTGCCATCTATCGTGAGGTCGAGCTTCGGCTCGCCCGCTCGGCCGCAGTCAATTTCGTGGACGGCAATCTCGTAGCCCCGATTCGCTCGCGCCATTCCCACTATGTATCGCGCCACCAAATCTGTGGATCCAACGTTCCCTGGTACATGACCAACACCTCGGAACCCCACTCCGACGACATGGTGCAACAAGCAGAGAACCCAGTCGATTTCGACTGGATGATGAAAGGAGTCTGCGGCTTGCGGCACGTGCCCGTCATGATGGACGAAGTGGAAAGCAAACAACCCTTTGGTTCCTTCTTCGCCCTCGCCGAGCTGCCTGACCTGCCCTATGTCGAGATATCAGCCGATGCCTTCGAGAAGGCAGCCGCCGAAGCCGACGGTCCGGTCCAGGCAGCCCTCGCGGCCGGGGCCGAGGTCCTACGAGAAAACAGCGGGGTATGGTCACGCGAGGTGGAACGCGCCCTCTACGCCGGATACAAAGTCCCCTACCCGCTCGACCTTTCCTGATTTTTTCTCTAGCTATCTGATCATGACTTGGACCAACTTATCTGGAAAAACCGTTGCCGTGACCGGTGGCGCCGCCGGCATCGGGCTCGCCGTGGCCGAGGGATTCGCCGCGGTCGGGGCTAACCTGCTTCTGGCGGACTTCGCCGAGGAACAAGGCAACCAGGCGGCCAAAAAACTTTCTGCTAGCAACGAAGGCGAAGCCGTCTTCGCCCGATGCGACGTCACCTCCAAGGCGGACGCCGAGAACTTGGTCGCCACCGCGGTGGAGCGCTTCGGGCGACTTGACGTATTGGTCAACAACGCAGGCATCAATATACCACGCCTGCTCGTAGATCCCGCAGGCAAGGAGGAATTGACCGAGGAAGTGTGGGACAAGGTATTCGCGGTCAACGTCAAGGGTCAGTTCCTTTGCGCCCAAGCCGCCGCCCGAGCCATGCTCGCGGACGGAGAAGGCGGCGTGATCATCAATATGGCGTCCGAGTCAGGCTCCGAGGGGAGCGAAGGCCAAAGCGTCTACGCCGCGACCAAGGCGGCCAATTACAATTTGACCCGTTCCTGGGCCAAGGAGCTCGGGAAGCAAGGTATCCGCGTGGTGGGTGTGGCACCCGGGATCATGGAAACCACGGGCATGCGCAGCGAGGCCTACGAGGAATCCCTGGCCTATACCCGCGGCATAACCGTTGACCAATTACGGGCCAACTACGGCAAAACATCGTCCATTCCGCTGAACCGCAGCGGGCAATTGTCCGAAGTGGCGGACCTCGTGGTCTATTTGGCTTCCGACCGCGCCTCCTACGTCCACGGCACAGTGGTCAACGTATCGGGCGGAAAATCGCGAGCCTAGACGCCTTCGCGGTTACGTCGGATCAGTTCGCCGTTGGTCGGGTTGGTGGTCAATTGGTGTCCGTTGAGGGGCACNATGCTCTCGTGGACGGCGTCGACCAACCAGTTGGCTTGGGGAAAGAAATCTTCCTCCACCTCGGCTCCCGGCGTGATCCAGTTGCGCGAACCGACCACCACCGGAGGGGCGTCCAAATAATCGAAGGCAAGCTGGCTCAAGTTGTTCGCTATGTCCTGCATGACGGATCCGCGTTCGCAGGCGTCGGAGGATAGCAAGACCTTGCCGGTGCGTTGCACGGACTCGACCAGTGGCTCGTAGTCGAGAGGGTTGATCGAGCGGCAATCGAAAACATCGCAGCTCATGCCGTATTTTTCCTGCAATTGATCGGCTGCCTCCAGGGCCCGGTAGAGCGTCGCCCCCACCGTGATGATGGTGAGATCGTTGCCGGAGCGGCGCTTGGCCGGNGGNCCCATCGGTATCTCGTAGTACTCGGCGGGCACCTCGGGCTCGAAGAGTTCGCCGATGTCGTAGAGACGCTGGCTCTCGAAGAAGATCACTGGGTCGCTCCCCGCCAAGGCGGTGTTGAGCAAGCCCTTGGCATCATAGGGGGTGGACGGAAAGACCACCTTCAGACCCGGCATGTGGCTGACCACGGCACACCAATCTTGGGAGTGCTGGGCGCCATATTTGGAACCCACCGAAACGCGCAACACGACGGGCATTTCCAAAATTCCCGCGCTCATGCTCTGCCACTTGGCCAGTTGGTTGAATATTTCGTCCCCTGCTCTTCCCATGAAATCGCAGTACATCAATTCGACCAAGGCCCGGCCTCCTTCGAGGGCGTAGCCCACGGCGGTCCCCACGATGGCAGCTTCCGAGATCGGGGAATTGAAAAGACGGTGGTAAGGCAAGGACTCTGTCAGTCCGCGGTAACAGGCGAAGGCACCGCCCCAGTCGCGGTTTTCCTCCCCATAGGCAACCAAGGTGGGATCGTTTTCGTAGCGATGCAAAATGGCCTCGAATATGGCGTCGCGATACTGGAAGACCTTGTTCTTGGAAACCGGCTTACCGTCGATCACGCCGGCCCGCGACTTCTTGGACAAGGCCTGTACCCGCGGGTTGTCGTCATGGGCGATGAGCAATTCCGGTTCACGTGACTCGTCGTAGCTTTCGCGCCGGCGATTGGAAAACATAAGGTCGCCGATTTTTTCGGACGGCAAACGGGGAGAGACCTCGAGGTCAGTCGCCAGGCGGCAGGCCTTGGCCATGGCCGCCCGTGTGTTCTCCATGATAGCCTCGCGGGCTGAGTCATCCAAAACTCCAATGCGCTTTAACTCGGACGCATAGCTTTCCAGCGGATCAATGGCCTGCCAGGANTCGATNTCTTCCTTCATGCGGTAGGANGAAGCGTCAGAAGGCGAGTGCCCCGAGAAGCGATAAGTAATGGTTTCGAGCAACACGGGACCATCGCCATTCGCAATGAGTTCGCGCTTGCGGCGTATGGCGTCAACCACGGCCAATGGGTTATAGCCGTCCACCCGCTCCGAGTGCATGGCGTCCGGGCTGACCCCGGCCCCTACCCTCGCAAGGGCGTCGAAGGACATCGTTTCGCCCGCGGTCTGGCCACCCATACCATAGAAATTGTTCATGAAGTTGAATATGATGGGCAGACCTCCCTTCATGGACTCGTCCCACAATTCATCGAATTGCCTCATGCCGGCGAAGTTCATGGCCTCCCAGGTCGGACCGCAGCCCATGGAGGCGTCCCCGATATTGGCGATCACGAGACCGCTCTTGCGATTGACCTTCTTGAAAAGGGCGGAACCCGTCGCGATGTCGGCCGAACCGCCTACTATGGCGTTGTTCGGGTAGACGCCGAAGGGAGGAAAGAAGGCGTGCATGGAACCGCCCAGGCCGCGGTTGAATCCGGTGGATCTAGCAAAGATTTCAGCGAGCGATCCATAGAGAAGGAAGTCTCGGGCCAAGGCCTTCACGCTCTCGGCGCTTTCCTTTTCCACTACCCGCAGNCAGTCGCCGTCGAGAAAGGTTTCCATGACGGACTGCAAGTCAGCATCCTCCATCTTGCGGATAGCGGAAGATCCCTTGGCGAGGATCTCACCGTGCGAGCGGTGCGACCCGAAAATATGGTCGTCCGGCCCCAACAGGAAGCACTGCCCCACTGCAGCGGCTTCTTGCCCAATGGATAAGTGGGCAGGCCCCAAGTGGTCATACTCGNTGCCTTGGTAGACGCCCTGCGTCTTGATCTCCTGCAGCATGGTTTCGAACTCCCGAATGAGGAACATGTCCTCGTAGATTCCCACGAGGGCCTGGGGCCCGTAGGTCTCGAGTTCTTCCTCGGGAGTGCCGGCATACTGGTTGAGCGGTATCTCGGGGCAAACGAGTTTGCCGCCTTGGCGTTCCTTTTGTGGTTCGACTATCTGGGACTTGGGCATGGCTTAAAGTAATTGAATGAATGTTTAGTGCGGTTCAGCGGACTGCCATGAAGACGTCCTTCATCACCTCGGAGGTGGTGGGGTGCGGGAAAATGATCTCATCGATCTCCTCCTCGCGCAGCTCGGTCTCGAGCATGGCGGCCGCCCCNAAAATCATTTCNGAGCAAGCCCCGCCGATCATGTGTACCCCGAGCAGGCGCCGGGTGCCTTCCTCGACCACTACCTTGCAGAGCCCACGCTCGCCAGGATGCTCCGCCACGTAGCGTGCATTGATGGTCATTGGTATCTTACCCGTAGTCACATTCAGGCCGNGTTCCTCGGCCTGCTCCTTTGTCAGTCCGGCCACCGCCACTTCCGGGCTGGTATAGACCACGGATGGCATGGCGTCGTAACGCATGACGTCCGCCCTGCCCGTAATGTTATGCACCACGACTTCCGCCATGCGGCTCGCGGCATGGGCCAACCAGGCCCGTCCGGTGACGTCTCCCGCCGCCCAGACGCCGGGCACGTTGGTGGCGCATCGGTCATCCACCTTGATGCCNCCCCGCTCGTCGTAATCGACCCGCAGGTCGTCCAANCCGAGGTTNNTGACGTTGGGTCGGCGACCGGTCGCCNCGAGNACCAAGCCGGCCTCCGCGGANTGGCTTTCGCCGTNNACTGAAAACTTCACTTCGNNATCGGTTATTTCCTCCACCTTGGCCCCGAGGTGAAAGGTAACGTTCTTTTTGGACAGCTCGCCTCGCAAGGTGCGGGCGAGGTCGGGATCCAAGGTCGGGCAAATCTCGGGCAAAGCCTCCAGCACCGTTACTGGTATGCCAACCGATCCGAAGAAGCAGGCGAACTCGCACCCGATGATACCGCCGCCAATCACCACCAAGCTGGACGGTAGTTCCTCCAGCTCCAAAATGCCCGTTGAATCCACCACGTTAGCGCCGTCCACTCCCGGTATCGGGGGACGCGTCGGCGAGGAGCCAGTGCAAATCAATATATTGTCGGCCTCGTGGGTTTCACCGTCCACCGTGACCTTTCGCCCATCGGACAAGGTGGCCTGGCCGAAAACCACCTCCACCTTGCTCTTCTTCATCAAGCCAGCTATGCCGTTACGCATACCGTCCATGACCTGCGTCTTGTGGGCGTTGGCCTTCTCGAAATTGAAGCGCACACCATCTGTCTCCACCCCGAAGGCATCCCCATGGAGGGCGTGGTAGTAGGTCTTGGCCGCCTGCAGCAAGGTCTTGGAGGGCACACATCCCTCGTTCAGGCAGACCC
>PAZC01000026.1 GCA_002716045.1 Opitutia bacterium | reverse complement strand
GGGGCTTGATCCCGAGCATGTGGTGCAAGTGCACGAGACGGGGGAGCGGGATGGGCGCAGCTACGAGATTCAGGAGTTCGTGGAGCATGGCTCCTTGGCGGACATGGTGTGTTGCGATGGATTGCCCGACACCCGCATGATGGAAGTTTTGCATGAACTCCTCATCGCGGTGGAGCACCTGCACGAGCACAACGTCATCCACCGCGACCTAAAGCCGACCAATGTCTTGGTGAGGACGCTCGACCCTCTGGACCTCGTATTCATCGACTTCGGAATCTCCAGTCAGACGGAGCTTTCGTTGCATGCGACGAGCTCCAGTCGAACAGTCAGTTATGCTTCGCCAGAGGCCTTGACGGGTGTGGTGGCCAAGGCGAGCGACTGGTGGAGCGTGGGTGTTATCCTATTGGAATTGCTTGCGGGCAAGCACCCTTTTGCCGGCTTGAACGAACAAGCGGTCAATTTTCAGTTGGTTTCCAAAGGCATCGAGGTGCCCCAAGGTATTCCCTCCGACTGGAGCTTGCTCCTCAAGGGCTTGCTGACTCGTGATCGCGAAAAGCGCTGGGGAATCAAGCAAGTCCGGCGATGGCTGAAGGGCGACCGCTCGATGTCGATTGGCTATCACGCCGAACATGCCCAGAGCCAAGAAACCAAAAAGTACGACTACAAGCCATACAAGTTTGCAGGCAAGGAGCATTACGAACCTGCCACGTTGGCAGAGGCTTTGGGCGAACACTGGAACGATGGGGTAAAGAATTTCGGGCGCGGATTCGTGACGGAGTGGGTAAAAGACGAGTTTAGCGACATCGAGCTGACCAACCACCTAATGGACGTGGAGGAGGACGAGACTTTGGGACCGAGCCCAAAACTGTCGGTCGTCTTGATGGTTTTGAACAGGGAATTGCCTCTCCTGGATGAGGAAGGTGTCATTAGTCGGGAAAGTTTGCCGTCGAGAGCATCTGGAATTGCCGGAATCCTAAAAAGTGGACTTGGGCGCTGGCTGAAGGAATTGCGGAGCGATGACTGGCTTGTGGCACTCGGGAAGGAATACGAAGATTTTTGGAAGGACATAGACAAGCATCGGGAACACCTTGACGAGGGATTGGCCAATCAGCTGTTTCTCTTGGACGAGGAAGTACTCGAAGGCAAATGGGACCTTTTCCGTCAAGAATACGGCGGCTGCAAAATCAAGTCTCTTTGTTCAGCCCTTAGTACTGAGCAAGCAAGCGTGATGGAGAAGATTGTCCTGCTTTCCACCAAGCGGACCGAATTGTTTACTCATGATGAATTCAGAGAATATAATTTGCGCCAGAGCTTGGGCGAAATACCTGATGGAGTTGATTACTCCAAGGCACTTGATTTCGATTTGCTGAGCTCGGAAGATCTCGAAGATGAATGGAAGTTGTTTATTGGCAAATATGGGGCGTCTTCCCATGAATATCTGAACAAATCCTTTAAAACTGATTTAGAATCCAGAGCGCTTAAAATCATTTTGTTATCTCTGGGGAAGGATTGGCTTGTGACCCATGAGCAAGCTCGAGCCCTCAAGATCGAGAGGTTTAATGCTCAAGCCATGACTGCTTTATCTCACGGTCTGTCTGCTGCAAGGCCCGATACAAAACATAAATGGAAAATAAGCCTTCTGTCAGTAATCTACGAAGAGATAGTTGCCGAGATTGGGGTTGTGCCCGATATAGTCGATGGCAACAAGATAATCGATTTCGAACTCGTGGGACCCCATTTAGCAAGCTTTTTGAACGAGTCTCATTATGACTCTTACTATGCCAACGAATTCAAAGAAAGAAGGGCGCAGGAGTGGCTGGATTTTGTCGATAAATTTGAGTTTTGCAGGATTGGCGTACTGAATGAGTTTCTAAAGACTGTAAACACAATCTCGGGTCCCAGTATTAAAAGTCTGCGCAAGGAGAGGAAATTCCTTAAGAAACAGATTAAACAGATTGGTCATCTTGTGCACCAGAACAGCGCAGTAAATATAGAAAAGAAGGCCCAGGCCGAGCCTTTGATCGCCAAGCAAAGAGAAATTGAAAACACGATCCATTTGCTGATAAAAAAGGAGGTATTGAAGGCGTTTCTTCTTTCAGTTTGTCAATCAGAACTCGTCGAGTTTAGTCCCGAGCGCAGAATACAACGGAAAATTCGACGAAAGTTCGCTAAATACTTTGATTTCATTGATTGGGACGAAGCAACGCAACTCGATGAGCTGGATTCATCGCAACTTGGGGTTAAATGGAAAAAGTTTAGAAAAGACTATGCTACATGCACCATCTCTGACCTTAATAATTACCTAAAGAATAAGACGAAGAAGAGAGAGTTGCGCATTGCGGTAATGTCTTTGCATAGACAATATCTCCTTACCCATGCTGAGGTTTTTGCTGCGGATGAACAGAAACGAAAGGAATTTCAAGAACGCTTGCATAGGCAGCAAGCTGAGAAAGAGTTCAAAAGGGGTGGTTTTTGGGCCAAATTCAAGCAGAGGTTTTGATTTTCAAAAGCTTACTGCCCATGACGGTGGTTCTACAAAATAATCGTAAAGTTTCTTGCCTCCTTTACATCTTCAATACGGTGCGATGGTCGTTTCGCTCACTTCGATTTTGTATTGTTTGCGGGGACCGAGGAATGGACTGTCTTTTGCCTGCAGCTTGGCGTTTAGCATCGCATCCTGACTTGAAAAAACCTTCTTGGTGCATTTTGCTCATCGACCCCCATGACCACCGACGAAACCAGGCTTGAGGACGATTCTCCCGAGGAGGAGCGCACTCGCTTGGAGAATGCCGAAAAGACTCGTCTTGAGGGCGAAGACCACAAGAAGACGCACTTGGAGAGCCAGGATCCCAACGAGACGGTGCGGGAGGAGGGGACTCCGCAATCTCGTGGCTTTAGTCTAGTTGGCAATTTATTCGAGGGCAAGAAGGCCCACTACCGAGTGCTGACAGAGATGGATGCTAGCGGAGCCGAGGCGGACATCTATGTCGTGAAATCGGAGGGCGGTGAGAGGCGTGTGCTGAAGTACTATCGGAAGGGCATAAGCCCCAAAGCGGAGATTACGGAGATGCTCTCGGGGCTTGATCCCGAGCATGTGGTGCAAGTGCACGAGACGGGGGAGCGGGATGGGCGCAGCTACGAGATTCAGGAGTTCGTGGAGCATGGCTCCTTGGCCGATATGATGGAGCCCGGCGGCTTGCCCGAAAATCGAGTTAATGAAATTTTAAATGAGCTGCTGATTGCGATGGAGCACCTGCACGAGAACAAGGTGATTCATCGCGATCTAAAGCCTGGTAACGTGCTCGTGCGGACGCTCGACCCCCTGGATCTCGTTTTCATCGACTTTGGGATATCCAGTATCACCGAAGTGGCGTTAGCTCAAACTGGAACTGCCCGCACCGTTGGCTACGCTTCGCCTGAATCCATCACCGGAGTGGTGTCGAAGGCAAGTGACTGGTGGAGTGTTGGCGTTACCATATTGGAATTGCTTGTTGGTCAGCATCCCTTTGATGGACTGGACGAACGAAGTATCAATTTGCAATTGGTGACAAGATGCATCGAAGTGCCGGGTGAAATTTCAAGCGACTGGAATTTGCTCCTGAAGGGTTTGCTTACACGTGATCACGAAAAGCGCTGGGGCGCAGGGGAGGTGCGAAAATGGCTAAATGGCGATCGCTCGATGACAGTCGGTTACGATGCGGAAAATGCCAAGCTTCAGCAATCCCACAGTTACGACTATAAGCCATATAAGTTTTCCGCTAAGGAGTATTGCGAACCTGCCGAACTTGCGAATGCTCTCGGGGAAAACTGGAGCGAAGGTGTGAAGCAGTTCGGTCGTGGGTTCGTGACTAAATGGATTTTGGAGGATGTTCGTGATCAGGGAATGGCAAGTAAATTAAGAGATGTTTCTGAGGACGATCGCCTGGCCGCAGACCTGAAACTATCGGTGGCTCTCATGATATTATCGAATGAAATACCTCTAGTTTTTCGAGGGATGCTGTTGAATAGAGATTCTCTTGTTTCTGCAACTTCTGACTTAGATGTCATCATGTCAGGTTCTTTCGGTCTTTGGTTGGAAGAATTGAGAGGAGAAAGATGGTTGAGGGACTGCGCCGAGGAGTACGCCGCTCTTGAACAGTGGTTAGTCTCCTTGGCCAGTTGCATAGATCATGAATCGGCCAAACTCCTTTTTGCCGGCGCGGATAACGAATTACACATGCAGTGGACAGCCTTGTTGAGCAATTACGGAGGAAGCACTCATCCGCAGCTCGATCGAATGTTTCGGTCGGACCACCTGTCTCGTCTTGAAAAAATCATTCTTTTATCTTCAAAAAAAGAGTATTTGAAGACGCATGTCAGCATTAGGGAAGATTGGTTGAGAAAGGAGCTGAAACCTTTTTTGGCTGGGCAGTCTATGTGGCTGCATGATGCCCTCAGGCTCGGGGCTTTGGCCCCATGTGAACTGGAAGAACAATACCAAGCCTATAAATCTGTACCTGATCCTTTTGTGCAATCGTCGAATTCATTAATAAATCAACTGTTGCGAAAATGTTTTACCCTAGATGGCACTCCGAGGAGTGGATCGGACAGCTTGAATGAGGTGGAGAAAATCGTGCTTCTCAGTTCTCGTTCAGGACAACTTACTCATTCGCAAGTTGAACGAGAGCGGGAGGAGCGTCGCTGTCTTGAGGAAAGCAACGCTTACAAGGAATGGCAAAGTGAAGTTAAGCGTGAATGTGACGCTCACTTTTGTGAGCGACTGAATTGGGGACTCGAAACCGATGCCCACTGTAAAACTCATTTTCAAGTAGCTGAACTTTGTCTCTATTGGGTTTTGTCCATTGCTTTCGTCTGTGCCTTGGAGGCTAATGGAACGAGCCAAGCCAAATCCCCTGACCTACTTGGTCTGTGGATCTTTTTCTTTCTGTGGATCTCTTACAACCTGGCCGGTGGATTGGGTTTGTTTAGGATCTCTGGCAGTGGGACTACGTTCGCGTGGGAGCACGTTGTTCGATGGATCGGCGGTTTGGGCTGGGCTTCAACTTTGTTTTCTGTCGGCGTTACTTATTTGAGCTTCCCTTTGTTTTTCTCAAGTGAATCCATTTTACTGATCCTTTTAAAACTCAGTGTGTTTCTGTTTTGGGTATATCGTTATATTTCATTGGCCACTTTTTCATTTCCTGTCAGCATAGTCCGTATTGGAGCATGGTCTGCTGAGCTCAGACATCATGTGCACTTGTCGCTCTTGCCCGTGGGCATGAATGCAATCTCCTCCGAGAGTGGCTATGCTTTTAATGTTACCTCAAGTATTGGAGGCTGGTTTCAAAACAGGCACGCACCAATCTATTGGATTTCATTACCATTAATCGGGCTTTTGGGTTCTTCCATTGCTGTGGCCCTCTTTGATGGTGCGAGCTTCATTCTAGCTTACCTCGTATTCACAGCTCTTTTCTTTGTTTGCATTTACTTCTCCAGGAAGACCTTGGGTATGAGCTCGTTTAGGTCATTGCCTTCCAATCACAATTGCTTGTTTGGCTCTCACATGAGTGGCAAAGCACTTCAAGAGGAAAATGGCTTTTCGATAGACTGGTATTTGGAAACAGAACCAATCGAACACGCCAGCAAAGGGTGGCGAGTCTATCTGCTTTGGTGCTTTGTTAATTCCTCAGGTAAGACACTCGTGTCCTCTGAGGTTTCGGTTCTTCAGCAATCCATTGCAGCTCATTGCAAGCAACGGGAACCAAACCTTGAATTTTTCATTTAGCGTGGATTTTCCCAGTTTCGAAATATGACTGCCGACGAAACCAAACTGGAAGAGGAATCTTCCGAGGAGCAGGAGACTACTCGACGAGAGGGCGATCAGACCCGGATCGAAGGGAGTGACTCCGATGAAACTGTTTTGGAAGAAGGCGTAGCAAAACAGTCCGGCGGTCTTGGATTGATGGGACGAACCTTTGAGGGGAGGGACAGTACCTATCGGGTGATAGAGGCACTGCCGGCGACAGGTTCGGAGGCGGACATTTACGTCGTGCAGTCGGAGGGAGCCGATGATCAGCGCGTCTTGAAGTATTACCGACGGGGCATAAGTCCCAAGGCGGAAATAACGGAGATGCTCGCAGGTCTGGATCCCGAGCACGTCGTCCGGGTCTACGAGACGGGGGAGCGGGATGGTCGGAGCTATGAGATTCAGGAGTTTGTGGAGCATGGGTCCTTGGCCGACATGGTGAAGCCCGGCGGATTGCCGGAGGCCCGCATGAAGGAAGTTTTACATGAGATGCTGATTGCGGTGGAGCACTTGCACGAGTGCAGAGTCATCCACCGTGATCTCAAGCCATCCAACGTCTTGGTAAGGACACTCGACCCTCTGGACCTCGTGTTCATCGACTTCGGCATTGCCAGCCAAACGGAACTTTCCCTGCATGCGACCAGTGCTAACCGCACGGTTATCTATGCTGCGCCGGAAGCTTTGACCGGTGTAGTTTCGACTGCCAGCGACTGGTGGAGCGTGGGCGTGATGCTCTTGGAGCTGCTTTCGGGAAAACATCCTTTTGTGGGGCTGGACGAGGTGACGGTTAACTTTCGACTTGTGACCAGTGGAGTGGACGTGCCGGCTGAGATTTCCGATGATTGGCAGTTGCTCCTGAAGGGGTTGCTCACCCGAGACCATGAAAAGCGCTGGAATCCCAAGCTGGTCCGAAAATGGCTGGATGGTGAGCGTTCCATGTCGGTTGCCTACGACGCGGAAAATGCCCAAGCTCTAAGGAGCGGGGATTTTGGCTACAGTCCCTATGCGTTCGCGGGCAAGAAGTTCCACGATCCCGCTGAACTGGCCGTTGCCTTGGGTGAAAACTGGAAGGAAGGCGTAAAGCATTTCGGGCGTGGCTTGCTGACGAAGTGGCTGAAAGACGATTTGCGTCATGCCGAATGGACAAGCCGCTTCACCGATCTCGCCGAGGACGAGGAGTTGTCCGCGAACCAGAAATTATCGGTCGCGCTTCTCACCCTCAACCCAGATTTGCCCTTGATGGATGAAGGTGGCGTTCTCACTAGCAAGAACTTGCCGCAACGCATGAACAAACTTCAGGAAATCCTCAATAGCACACTGGGTTGGTGGGTGAACGAGTGTCGCGGTGATGATTGGTTGGTGGAATTGAGTAAGAAATGGAAGAAGTTTGACGCCGAGCTCGGCCGACTCCTGAATAAGCAAATCAGCTCGATAGACAAGGACCTAGCCGGGCAGCTCTTTCTGCTAGAAGGCAATGTTCTAACAAAGAAATGGGTCAAGCACCGAAAGGCTTATGCGGATACCGAGATCGCTCCGCTTAAGGGCGAATTGTCAAAA
Source organism: Opitutia bacterium (assembly GCA_002716045.1). GTDB lineage: Bacteria > Verrucomicrobiota > Verrucomicrobiia > Opitutales > Seribacteraceae > UBA2993. The sequence goes on along the minus strand of PAZC01000026.1, from coordinate 105,002 downwards.
CCCAGGGCATCGAAGTCAAAGAAGGTGGCTCTTCTAGCTATGCTACCCACAAAGCTGAAAACGCATGAGCAGGTACGGAAGGAGAAACTAGAGGCCAACCTCGTCGAATACTTGAGATTTCTTGATATCAACAAAGCTATGGACTTCGATTTGCAGTCCGACAAGGAACTCGACCGAGAATGGAAAAAGCTCAGGCAGAAATACAAAGGCTGTACCATCCATTCCCTTAGCGGGGTGCTATCCACTGGAAAAGCAACCCGAATACAAAAAATTGTTCTTTTGTCGTTGCAACCCGCCAAGCTTAAAACACATGAAAAGGTGCGTAAGGAAAAGCTCAAGAAGAGTTTGGGCAAATATTTCAGATATGTGGACTTTGTAAAGGCTTCGGACTTGGGCGAGCTGAAAGACGTCGAGCTGAACAATAAGTGGAAAGAGCTCAGGCAGAAATATATTGCTTGTGAATTTTCTCACTTCAACAAAGCCCTTTCGACCGGTAACGCGACCAATATAGTTAAGATCACGCTGCTTTCCATGCGCCCCCGATATCTCAAGAATGCGGAGCGTGTACGCAAGGACAAGCTTGTCGATAGTCTCGGCGAATATTCAGAGTACGTTGATTTAGATGAAGCGGATCGATTGGATTTGCTCGATGACGGGCAGTTGAAAATCAAGCTGGAGAAGTGGAAGAGGCATTATCACGGGTCTATCGTCCCTGCCCTTGATGAACTTATTGACTCCCCCGAATTCACTCGCAGAAATGCACTTATTCTACTGGCCTCAAGAGACCAGCACATAGTCGTTTTTTCCGTTCAGGCTAGGCGCGTCATGTTTGCTGGACTGAAGTGGTTTCTCCCGAGCTTCGTAGCTCTGCTTTTCATTGTCTACGCAGAAGGCGTCGCTGCTTCTTTATCTGATTCTTCTTTTGCGTCCTGGGTGATTTCTGGGTTTATGCTACTTTGGTTTTTTGCCTTTCCTTGCATCTTCCTTTCCCTGCGAACTTCTCCCAAGAGGTTGGGATTAACTGTCCTTCACGGAATTGAAGGCCCCCCCTATGGCACGATACTTTTAGTCTGCATGTGGCTTTTGATTTTCATGAACGAGAACTTAAGTTTCTTTTGGGCCATGGTTGCGGGCATTGTGACCACTTTGGTGCACTTGCCTGATTTGAGGGCGTGGTTAACTGATACAATTGAAGGTTTTTTCAATTGATGAGTAGCTTGTCATGACCAGGACGAATTTAAATGGTTTGCGATGTTTTTGTGTTAACAGGATGCGGTTGACGTTTCATCGGTCATCGCCCACCCCTTCCTCCCCATGAGTGGACCCAAAGTATGTGAGATAGATTACGAGGCGATCCTGCGCGCCCAGATGAGAAACCGTGAAGAATGGACTTCCTTGCTCGCTCGCTACAAGTCGGAGCTTCGAGAACTTACTGCACTGACAAAACAAGCGAGCGATCTCGGCTTGCAGGTGAGCATTCCAGCTTCCACCAAGGCATTGCGATCTCAAACGCAGCATCTTTTGGAGGAAGGCGAGGGAGATGGCGCAGTGTCGAAAGTAAGGGGGGCCCTGAACAAGGCGCAAAGCGATTTGGCCGGAGCCAAGTCCAACTTTAAGGCCAAGGTGACGGAATTGCAGCGCCGCCATGGGCAACTCAAGAGCGGGCTTAAGCAACTCAGCGTGGACATGGATGGGTTCCCCAAGCAGTATGCCGACCTAGTGCCTAGGAACTTTCCTAAGGAAACGGTGCAAGAGCTTCGCCAAAACCTGCAAGCGAAACTTGACGGATTTGTCGTTCCAGCGTCTCCCGAGTTGCAGTTAAGTGGCGCGGGTATTGCAGCCCTTGATCAGGCCGAGGCCAAGCTGCAGACCTTGCAAGGGCAACTGGATTCAATCAGGGAAGAGGCTTTTCAGACCCTTAACGACGAGAACTCGCGCCTTGTGACGGAATCCATACTCAAGGGTGCTGAACCCGTGCAGAGCTTGTCCGAGTGGTTGGCTGACAACCAACCCGAACCCGACGTTACGGACGAGAAAAGCGAGAAGGTAGCGGAGAAAGTTAACAAGTTGCTGGCCGAGTTGGTCGTCTTGAAGGACTACCCTGACTGGCAAAGGCTTTATGGAAAGGCCGAGAAGGTGCTGGAAGAAGCTTCTTCCAGCAGGAAGAGAATGTTGTATGAGAACTTGGTTTTGGAATGCAGCGCCAAAGTGAAACGGGCCAAGAAACACGAGGCATGGAGCAAGGGGTTGCGCGTGTTGCAGGCGGCGGCGGATATGTTGAAATCTGCGTCGGGAAAAGATTTCGCCGAGGAGCTGGAGGCTTTCGAGCGAAGTGGAGAAACAAGTGTTTCGCTGGAAGAATTGAAGGCTCGCCTGAAGACTATCGAGTCCGAGGAGAAGAGGGCAAGGGAAACACAAGAGCGAATTGACGCTGTGCTCGAATCCTTGCAGGAGCAAGGCTACGAATTAGGTGAGGAACTGATGGAGGTGGTGACCGTCGAAAAAGGAAAGCTGGTTTTCGCAAAGCCCCTGACCCTAAGTTTGCCAGGGGAGGAAGACTATGGGATTCGCGTGTCGGTCTCCGGTGAGAAGGGGGTGCAGACCGAAATGGTTCGGTATGAGGACGTGGAGGAGTCCGCGAATCAAAAGATAAGGGACCAGGAAAAGGAGGAGTCTTGGTGTGCACACCATGCACAAATGAGAAAAGATCTTGAAGGGCGCGGGTATTCCATCAAATTGAAACTAAAGAAAAATGCCGGTGAATTGCCGATGCGGGTCGTTTCTCGCGGCAAGGCGAAGGCTACCCGTCGACGCGGCGCAAGCCTCTCATCCAAACTGAAACGCAAAGAGCGCTAAGGGGTGCTTATTTCTTAGTGATCGTGTAATGAAACTCGCCCTGAACAAGATACAATATCCGGTGACCACACTTGGGTTCGGACGTCGAGTCGGGATCTGGACCCAAGGCTGCTCGATCGGGTGTCCGGGCTGCATAAGCAAAGATACCTGGGAGCGTCGCCCTGATGATTACGTGGAAATGAACGATGTTTTGGCGGTCTGCAAGCGATGGCCTCAAGCCGATGGATTCACGATTTCAGGAGGAGAACCATTCGAGCAGGCAGAAGCCTTGGCAGACCTGCTGAAGCATTTTAGGAAATCTTTTCATGGTGACCTATTGGTCTTTTCAGGTTACGAGTTCGACGAACTAGAAATGCGATTTCCTGAAATCCTCGAAATGACCGACGTTGTGGTTGCCGGACCATATCGCGCGAATGCCGGATCTAACTTGACCTTGCGAGGTTCGGACAACCAAACCATTCATTTGCTGAGTGATCTTGCCAGGGAGCGCTACCCCAATGGCCTGAACAACGAGAGGAAGCGCAAATCGCAACCGGCCTTGGACTTGGGTATCACAGAGGATGGTATTTACATGGCGGGAATCACCAAGCAGGGCGGTATGGCCCGTTTTCGCAAAAGCTTGGCCAAGCGTGGATACCGGGCAATTACCTCCGACAAATAAATAAGGAAAACCGATACATGAGTAAGAAATGCCCTAATGAAAAGTGCGGGATAGAGGTTGAAGAATGGGATATCCTCTGCCCAAACCCTGAATGCGGATGGGATCTTACGCTTTCTCGTACGAAAGGTAATTCCGCAGGTTCGAAGATCGACGAAGAAGAAGAGGGGGAGGAGGAAGAGAGTTCCCCTGTTCTCGAACTGGTCGTGGGCAGTCAATCATACCCTTGCCACGATGGCGTGATTTTAGGGAGAGAAGGTACTCTCGCCAACCATCTCTTCAAGGATATCGACACGGTTTCCCGTGAACACCTCGTTCTTTGCCTGAAGGAAGGCTTTTGGCGGGTGACCGTTAGCAATAAGGTCAACAATTCGACCACTTTCGACGGTGAGGAAATGGAGCGTGAAAAACCCTATCCATTGGAATCCGGTGAATATAAACTGACCATGTCGAGGGCTTGCAAAATCACCCTGCGGGTCACGCCTGCCGAAGAAGTCGACGATCAATGAGTTTTCAATGCAAGGCATGGTACCTAAGTCATCGGGGAAAAGTCCGAGAAGGGAACGAGGATTCCTTGCTGATCGGCACTAAAATCGTGACTGAGGGCGACATGAACGTGGCCGAAACGTGGGAAAGCGAAGAGGTCGGTTTCTTTTGTGTTTGCGTGGCGGATGGCATGGGAGGGCACAAGGCGGGGGAGCGAGCCAGCGCTTTATGTTGTGAGCAGTTGGCCCATATCAATGATGAATCCAAGGAACAATTTGCCGAACGTCTCAAGTCGATTAATCTGTCGATCTACAAGGAAGCCGAACTTGACCCCGAATGTTCCGGCATGGGTACCACAGTGGCTGGATTGGTTTTTCTAGGAGATGATTTGTTCGCCTTTAATGTGGGCGATTCCCGCGTGTATCGCATACAGGATCAATTCCTGAACAAGCTCACCAAAGATGACACTTCCGCTCAAGCATTGGAGGACGCTGGAGTATGGGATCAGAGCGAAGTTCGCCCCGCGACGAGTCATGGACTGATTCAGTCATTGGGCGGAGCGAGAGCATTCAAGGAAATCACACCCCGCACCTACGATTGTTCTCTCAAGGCCCGAGCCTCTTATCTGCTGTGCACCGATGGGCTTTCCGATATGCTTTCCTTGGACCAGATGGAAGAAGGATTATCTCCCGAGAAACCGGAACTGATCGTCAATGGATTCTTCAAAGCTGCTATGGATGAGGGCGGGAAGGATAATGTTACGATCATTTATCTAGAGGTCGAGAGAAGCCTTTGAGGAATCTGCGGGCAATGCTTCTTTCGAGATTGTCGATTTCCGGTCTGCGTGCCCCCTCAGTTAATGCTGCTTCCTGTTAAGCCCGAAGCATCGTGGGTCAATCTATTCTGTGGTAAACCGATTGGGCCCCGTCCTCTATGTCCTCGACCAAGAATTTGTCATTGGTTAGCTCGAGGATTTTGCTTCCAATGGTTTGGCCTTTTGCCCCTTTCCCAAAGATGGCGGCCTTCTCTTTGGCGGTTTTCATATCGTCGGCCTCGGTGGGGTCGAGGTGAGCATTCGTGAGGGTTTCGTAAATGACGTCGTCGCGTATTTCCCAGTTACTGGAGAATATGGCATGGAAAGCCATGTGCCCTTCAGTGGTTGTCGTTATGGTTATGGTGCCCATGCTGTTGCTTTTCCCGTTTGCGAAATAGGTCGACTCAAGATCGGTTTTGACTGTCATGGTTTCACCGTTTTCGTATTCGTAGGTTTGGATGTTTTTGTCCTCCCATTTGCCTATGATTTGTTTTTCCGAGAAGGAATTTGAGCAGGATGCCAACAGGGTCACTGGCAAAAACGAAAGAATGGAGAAAATGACTGGCTTTTGTTTTTTTTTGGTGGTCGTCATTTCAGTGAAGGTTACAGGTGGGTACTCGCTATATTTGGAGCCATCATGATGAATTTTGTTAGATTTTTTTGCCCGAGATTAGCCAGATGATGGAAAGCAAAAAATATAATTTGGGAAAATTGCAAGATCAACTTAGATCAAGCGAGCAGGTGCGGTTTCTTGGCACTTTTCTTCACACATAGGAAGATTGGCGAAGTGCTTGATAGAGCTAAGTTTTATGGAAAACTTTCGGTTCTTTTGTTCGCCAACTTTAATCATGATCCTTTGTTTCTGAACTGTTCAATGTGATGCAAATTTACGTCAGTAAAAATGGCGAATCCTACGGTCCCTACAGTGTTTAGCAGTTCAAGCAGTATGTCTTGCAAGGCGATTTCACACTGAGCGATTACGCTTGTTACGACGGACATAATTGGATGCCCCTCGCAGGGTTGGAAAAGGCATTATGATGATAAGGATCAAGATTGTCTTTAAATCTTTTTGTCTAGTTCTGCTTACGGAAGTGCCGCTTTTTCACGATGGCAATGTGATGCCTATCTAATAAAAGGAGCAATTATTGAATTTGTAATTGGGTGCCCATCTACCTAAGCTAGTTGAGTGAAATCAACCAAAGGATCATTCTTTCTCTCTCTTTTGATTGGTTGGGTTTCTGTGATCTCTCCCGTCGTTTGGGGGAATTCATTCACGGTCTCCACTACTTTGCCCAGCGACCTCCAATCCGCATCCTCGGTTTTTTCAAAATACGTCGAGGTTTTCGGTCTTCGGGTTTTGGCAACCGCGAGCGTATCCGATGCCAAAGTTCTTCACGCGGCCAATGTCTTGGCCGAATATTTGGACAATGATGAAAATGGCGTTATCGATCAGGCAGAAGTCCTGAGCTCCCTTGCGGGGTCCTCTCAGAGCACGATTTCAACTATGGTGCTCTTTGCCTCCCAAGCGGAGCAAGACTCCCTCGACTCAAGTTTGGCGAGCTTGGAGGCCGTCATGACTCGCACGCAAAATTTATTCGCAGATGAAATTTTCGAGAATGGAAGTCAGGGAGAAAACCGTGACGCTACCTTGGAGGAAGTCTTGCATTTGGTTACGGACAAAGGATGGGACGAGGCATTCCCTTCCGTTTGGGGGGAGAAAAAGGGAAGCAGCATAGCCAACGCGATGGATGCGGCGCGCGGCGGCTATTTCGAAACCATCCCCAGTTCTTATCCTGCCAATGCTTGGTATACCTACTACGACCAAACTTCGGATTACGCTACCCAAGTCACCGAATACCTCTATTGGGCCACAACTACTTATCTTGGGGGGCAAGATTGGTCGGGGCGCGTGCATTCCAACTTCACCTCCGAGTGGAAACCCATTACCCAAGCTGACCTTAACGCAACCGATCCCGCTGTAGTTTCTCTCCTGACCTCATCGAGTTATAACTTCCCAACCACCAAACTTCCCGACGGCAACTACTCGGGCGCAAGTTTCCGGGCACAAGCATCCGCCACCACAACGAGCGGATGGAAAAGTAGTTCCTGGTTTGGTTACTTCTACGACCCTGGCAGTAATTGGATTTATCACCAGCATCTTGGGTGGCTCTATCTCATTGAAACCAGTTCCAGCGGAATTTGGTTATATCATGCGAGTTATGGTTGGATGTGGACCAACTCCACTGCCTATCCTTGGATTTACTTTGATTCCTTCTCGGCATGGAGATTCTTCAATTCATCCTTGGGTTTCTACAATCCCTCTACAGTTGAATGGAGCGACTCCTCTTCCATGGCAGCTCAAATTAGCTCAACCGCGCTATCCATTGGGAAGATCGTTCTCAGCCCGAGCGACATCTCTTATTACGAAGCCAATTCGTCGGCACCGGATGGATGGACACGAGTTGCCCAGGAAACCAACGCAACCCTATCCTCCACGCTGATTTACCTTCAAGGAAGTTCCTCATTTGCAAGAAGAGCCCGACTTATCGTTTCAAACTACCGCTCCCAAGTTGCTGGGGGAGGGCCTCTTCCCCTCACCATCAGTGGCCAATCCGTAACCAACAACCTGACCATCGAGCACGATTCTTCAAACGACCGAATGCTGGTGACCGGAAACGGTGTGCCCAATTACAAGCCTGCCGTTATGGGCATAGAGGTCACAAACGGTTGGAACACTGCGGCAAACGGTGGATTACAAAGCCTCAAGCTAAGCGAGAACAACCTCGGGTCCAGCGGTGGTAACAACCCCAACCAGATAACTGTCGCAACGGAAGTATTCCGGATCCCGCTTACTCCGGTGAACAATACCTCGGCCGCCGAAACCTCTCTCGGAACGGTTGGAGTCGCTCTCAATGGAATTCCAATATACAACCCCTTCGAGGATGCGCGTGAAACCGCTGCCTACGGGCGCATTTTCTCGAGCTGTTGCGGTCATCCTCAGCTCAATGGTGTGTACCACTACCACAAGTACCCAACCTGCCTCCGATTGATCTCGGACAACTGGAAATCGGAGAAGGAGAAATGCGACGAAGTTGACGCTTTGCTCGTATCAGGAAGGCATTCTCCCCTTATCGGATTTGCTGTCGACGGTTGGCCGATATACGGGCCCGTGGGATGGAGGAGCGAGTCCAATCAGACCGGAGTGCTGCTGAAGAGTAGTTACTCGGGAACTACCGATTCTGCCGGCAATCCAGCTTATGTTGCAGGAAGCGGAGACCTTGACGAGTGCAACGGAATTACCTCTCCCACACCTGAATTCCCCAAGGGAATCTATCACTACGTAATGAGCATCGAGGCAGACACCGATGGAACTGTCCTGCGCTACCTCAATCCGCATTTTGGGTATGACGTTCGCAATACCCTTAACAAGCATAACCTCATGCCATCGTCATGGTCGGATGACTCGACTTATATCGCGGCCCTTAAGTCGGGTTTCTCCGTCAATGGAGTGGCCATATCTGGCACGAACTCATTCAGCACCTTCGTGGAATTCATAACCGCCATGCAGGCCACTCTTAATTCCAATGGCTTGTCAACTGTCGGAACAGAGTTCGAGACCATGAAGATCGACTACCCATTCACGATCAGGAAGTATCGAGGCACGCCTTCAGATCAATAGGGACAGAGCGGAACGAACTGACCTGACGACCCAGTCAGAAGAGGTTTTTTCACCTGCCTGCATTCAGGTGCTAAACGAAACACCTTCCCTTTGTTCACCAATCAATTTCCGTGGGCCTGTTTACCTTTAATTGTCTCTTAAGCGAGAATGTACATTTCAACAAAAGCCAACTGGTTTTTAGGAAATTTTGAACGCTTTTGACTGCGTTGGCGTCTTACTGAAAACCCGATGGGAAGTAGGATTGGGCGAACCAGACTGCTGGTTGCTCATGATGATGTACTTAGTAGGTTGGATGGAAAAATGGAAGGGACAGTCCTGTCCTCGCCTGTCGGGCGGGAGGAGCATCGTGTCGCTGAAATGCGTCACGGGGCTATGGATGCTTTTCCTGGTTGGGTGCGAACCACCCGCCTTGCTTGATGTTTCGAGTGAGGCGGTGTGGGTCGCTTCCCAAATGAGCGACCCTGATACTTCCAGAGCCCGGGCTGCCCAGTGGTCCTTGCTCGATGACAAGCGGTCGCTCAAAAAAATCTTGGACAATGCGGTGGAGTTGGATTCCTTGTGGGGATTTCCCCAGTCGGACAAGACATGGCCCGAGTTCTATCTCGATGAGGTTCCTTACAACGGTTGGGTGAAGTCGACCTTTGCCAACGGGCGACCCGAATTTCTCGGATGCTTCAAGGAGGGCAAGGCAAATGGGATTGCTGTCATGTGGTCGTCGGAAGGGTAGATTCTCGAGCAAGTTTATTGCAGCGGTGGCATCCAGATCGGCCTCGCCACCTTGTGGCATGAGAGTGGAGCCAAGAAAGCCCAGGGGCGCTACAAGAATGACAAACGCAGTGGCATTTGGGTCAAATGGTACCCCAGTGGCCGGAAGTGGCGCCAAGTACATTACAAGAAAGGTAAAATGGATGGCTCGGTTACTTGTTGGCATGACAATGGCCAGAAGTGGATTGAGGGCCAATACAAGGAAGGTAAGATGTGGGGGCCCTGGAGAACTTGCCACCCTAACGGGTACAAGTCTACCGAAGGAGCGTGGCGCGAAGACGAGCGAGACGAGCCATGGGTTTTCTACGACAAGTATGGTGAAGTGAAGCGTCGCAAAATCTACAACTACGCAACTGCCAGCGCTTTCTTGTCCCGCCGCAGGATATAGGGCGAGTTCCTTGACCGAGCGGCTGGAGTCAGCTTCGTATTACTTCTGCTTTTTGCGAGCCAGTCGGACTTGTTCGCGGAACAGGCGGGTCCAAGGAGTTAGGTTGGGAGCTGATTCCTTGCAGTCGATCATCTCCACCATTTGCTCGATCGCCCGATTCATTACCTCGCTCATGGTGATGTTGGCGGCAGCTGAAATTTCACGAACCGAGGCCTCTAGCTCTTCACGTAGCGTGACGGATGTCTTGAGTGCTGGAGCCATCTACTGGCTACTCCTTTCACAAGAAAACACACCAATGCGAACTCGGACGTTAACTGCATGATACATGNAGTTGCTTTCAATGCTCATTAAACTTTTCATCTGCCAGCGGGCCCTTCTTGATATACTCCTTTAATGAGTATTGCTAATAGCGGTCGACATGATCAAGCGTAAAAACATACTCTGATGCGCAGCATTAAGTTTTCTTGTTTAATGGAACCTTAGAATGGTTCTAGGCATAAGGGGTAACCGCGCTTCGCCTACTAAGAACTTCTCGAGGAAGTTCCTGTTTTCGAGCACAGAGCTNGTTGCCCGTTTGCTCAAAAGGACCGGGTGCCGTCCTTCAGCTTGGCGGCTTCGCGGGCCAGTTTGCCCAAGGTTTCCAGGACCTTGGGGGGGATGGTCCCGTCCGATGCAATGGGCAGGTCGAAGGTAACGGCCCCGCCCTCTGCGTTGATCAGATCGATCCGATCCTTCAGTAGCTTGACTTCAAACTTGGACTCTGTCCCGGCGCCCCAGCCCTTGGAGAGTGGCATCAGGAGGTGCCAGACGACGCCTTCGGGGGCGGGGAAGTTTTTCGGGGTGAGGGGTTTGCCCCAACCTTTTTTAGTCTTTTCGTAGAAGTTGTGGTTCTCGCCCGAGGTGAATGTCTGGTGGGGGCATAGCTTGCCCTTGGTGCAGAGGGAGAGGATTGGATGGGCTCCGGCGTTGAAGGCGAGTTCGGCGTCGGGGTTGCCGGAGAGCACTTGCTTGACCCAGGTATCGACGTTGTGGGGGTGTTTTTGGAGGTCGGCGTAGGCATCGCGCATCTCGGTTTTGTACCCATCAAACCACCAACCGTTAACCTTTTTGCCGTATCGTCGTGACCACTCTCCGCAGACCTCGCCCCAGTTCTTCAGGAAGGTTGGGTTGGGAGCTTGGTTTTCGCTTCGGAGGAAGCCCGGTACCTTGCGCGGGTGTGACATGGTGTCGATTTTTGATCCGGCCGGTTTTCCATTTATACTGGGCAAGGTGTCGCCCATGCTCGCAATTACCTTATAATGACGCATGGGGGCGCGGGCAGTCATGTAGATGATCAACTTGACCTTTCGCTTCTGGAGAGCGTCGGAGATCTCCATGATGAGGTCGCGCTTTGAAGTCCAGACACCGTTTTCCACTCCCAGCAATTTTTCGTAGGCCTTGTTGGGGGCGCAGTACCTGCCCCAGTGCTGGCCGATGACGAATATGACGTGCCCCGCCTTTGTGCTGGCGACGGCATCGGCGAAGCGCTCCACCTGGAAGGAGTCGACTGCCTCGTTCAATGACTTCGGATTATGGTTCACGAAGGCCTCGTAGTGGAACATCAGTCCGTAGCCGCTGCTTTTCAACCAACGGTCCTTGTCGGCCGCTTGGGCAGCGATCGTTGTCATGGCCAAGATTGCGAATTTAAACCAGTGTTTGAAGTGTAATCGGGGTATCATGTGATTTTGTGCGGAATGGTTGGTTATGCCAACGGATTCAAGCTTTCACGCAAGGAGCTTGAGGGCAAGTTTTTGGATGTCAGCGGTATGCATTTTTCTGGCAAAAGAACAGTTTTTTCTCGAAAAAATTTAAACAATTGGACTTTCGCGTAGGGTGATGATATTGGTTTTAGTTCGGCATGAACAAACCTACCACGAAGATAGTCAATTGGAACCATTGCGCAGTTGAGTCAGCGGTCGAGTTGTTGACCGAAGGTTGGTCTCGCCAAAGCCCTTTGGTCTTGGATGACCATTTGCTGCTGACCCAAACAAAGGGTGCTGGCCGACGTTTGCGTTTTGCCTTGGCCCAACATGCGGACGATGCGGGGCAGGGGGTGCTGCCTCCTCGATTCGCGACGCCCTCCGTTCTCTTCACTCCAACGAAGGGAATCACAATGGCCTCGGAGATTGCTTGTCTGTTGCTTTGGGAGCAGTTGCTCAAGGAACTCGACTTGTCGGAATACGATGCCCTCTTACCCAAGCCTCCCGAGGAAAAGGTCAAGGCAGATGGATGGACCAGGGCTGTGGCCAAGTCGCTCCATGGTTTGCGCCGCACGTTGTCTGAGGCTGACTTTGATTGCGGCAAGGTGGCGGACTCCGAATCTCTCGTCCTGGAGGAACCTGAGCGTTGGTTGAATCTCGCTCGATTGGAGGAATTGTATCGGGAGCGCTTGGCAGCCACTGGGCTTGATGATCCATTTGACGCGAAGCGTAAGGCAGCGGATTCCCCCGTGCTTGCGGATGGCCTGCATAAAGTCATGGTCCTCGGAGTTTCCGGGTTTCCGGGCTTGGCCCAGATCGCCTTGGAGCGACTGGCCGACCGCGGAGTCCCCGTTGACATCGTGGCCTTCGGCCCCGAGGGAGCAGCATTTCCCGACCTCTTTGACGATTGGGGGAGGCCCAGTCGTTCGGCGTGGGAAAAGAGGCCTGTGCCGTTGCAGGACGATCAATTGTTTTTGATGCCCGACGAGCGCGCCCAGGCCACCGCGGTGATGGATGCCTTGGGGGTTTATGGTGACCAACCGGAAGATCGAGCTGCCCTTGGGGTGGTGGATTCCGATCTAAAGCCTTTTCTGAAACAGGCAGCCGAAGAGGCGGGCACTCCCTTTTCGTTCTCCGACCCCGAGGGCCAACCTGCCACGGCTTCCCCTTTCTATGCCTTGCTGTCCGCATTGGCCGGTCTGGTGGGTGACTCTTCTTATCGTCAGGCAGTTACCTTTCTTCGTTTTCCCGAAACACGGGCGTGGCTTGCCGGTGAGGGGATTGCATTGGATTCCGGTTTGTTGTTCGCTGAATTGGATGATCTTTTGTCAAATCGCATTCCCGTCAGCCTGCGAGATGCAATTGGTTTGGCATCGGGCGACTTGGCGAATGCGCTGCGAAAGTTGGCCGGGTTGGTTGATTCTTTGCGCAAGGGGCAATTCGGCGCTGCGTTGCGAGATTTTCTCGTCGGCGCCACCGCAAAACGTTCATTCGATTCCGAAATAGCATCTGACCAGTCCTACCTTTCGCTCGCCCCTGTTTTTTCGGAGATTCTGGATGATCTCGACGCGGCCAGCGAAGTATCCGTGGACTCGGCGTTCATTATGCTACTAGACGGTTTGCGCTCGAGCCGGATTTTGCGGCGTGCGGATACCAACGCTCTTCCAATGCAAGGTTGGTTGGAGTTGCCATGGGAACCTGCCCCCCGATTGATTGTTGCAGGGTTCAACGAAGGGTGTGTTCCCGATCCCGTGCCCGGAGATACTTTCTTGCCGGAGAACCTGCGCTGCGAATTGGGGCTTTGGACGAGTGAGGACAGGTTTGCCAGGGATGCGTATTTGTTGCAGTGGTTGCTAGCTTCCCGCTCACAAGTGGGCCGCGTCGATATCTTGCTCGGGAAATGGAAGAGCGGAGGAGATCCCTTGAAGCCTTCCCGGCTTTTGTTCCTTTGTGACTCATCGGATGAGGCTGCTTTGCCAAACAGGGCTCGGCACTTGTTTCGTGAAGTGGTTCCCACCGAGAAAAATCCAGCATGGCGCTTTGCCTGGCGCCTCGATCCCGGAGACATCGTCCCCGCGAAGAAAATTTCAGTTACCCAGTTCTCTACCTTCCTCNCTTGCCCTTATCGCTTCCACTTGAAGCAGAACCTCAAGATGAGAGCTTTTGATCCCGGGAAGAACGAAGCTGACCCCATGGATTTCGGTAGCTTGGTGCATGATATATTGGAGGCCTTCGGCAAATGTGACGAAATTCGGGGATCGGATGACGCCGATGCGATCCGTGAGTTTTTTCGCGAGAAACTGGACAAAGTGTTTGGGCGAAAGTTCGGAGCTTCCCCTGGATTGCCTCTGCTACAGCAAAAGAACACTGCTTGGCGCCGTCTCTCGCGAGCCGCGGAGGTACAGGCGACTGAGCGTTCACTTGGTTGGGTGCCGGTTGGGGCCGAGACTTGGATGTCTCAAATGCTTGATGGAGTGGAGGTGCGCGGTCGCATTGACCGCATCGACCGGCACGAGGAGACAGGATGTTATCGTGTCTTGGATTACAAGACCTCTGGTACTTTGCCTCAAGATGCCCACTGGGTGCCTGCCACCAAGGATCTCGAACAGTTTCCGGAATACTGTCTCTTCGAGTTGACCCGCGCAAAGGGCAAGCCCCTGCCGAAACGATGGACGAACCTGCAGCTCCCCCTCTACCGTTGGTGGGCCGAACTGCAGGCCGAGTTCGCTGGAAGCGAAGTCTCCGTCGGCTACTTTCTTCTGCCCGCCGAGCAAAAAGACATCGGGGTATCGCTTTGGCCGGAACTCGATGAGGACATGATGGCCTTGGCCATGGCTTGCGCCAAGGGCGTGGTGGCCGAATTGAAAGCAGGTTGGCAGGGTAGCCCCCGAGCGCAGGTGAAGTACGAGGACTTCGCTGACGTTTTCTTTCATGACCCGCAGGAAGCTGCCTTGCCACTGTCTCTGCAGGAGGATGCCTCGTGAGCGGATTGATTCCCAGGCGCGAACTGATCACTGCCTCCGCCGGCAGTGGGAAGACCTTTCAGTTGACCGACCGATACATTGGCTTGTTGCTCGGGGGCGAGGATCCCGAAAGCATCGTGGCCCTGACTTTTTCGCGCAAGGCGGCAGGTGAATTTTTCGACGCCATACTGGAGAAATTAGCCAAGGCCGCATCGGAGGAAGAGGGGCGAGCGGCCCTCAACGAACGTCTTGGAATCGATGTCGATGCCTCCGCTTACCGTGATAAGTTGAGGGGCCTCTTGTCTGTCATGCACAAGCTGACTCTGGGCACTCTCGATTCCTTTTATCACAAGATATTGTCACGTTTTCCGATGGAGCACGGGCTCGGCGGGGATTTCAGGATTCTCGACGAGAGCACCTTCCAGCTGCAACTTGGGCGGGCCTTGGAAATACTCTTTCATCGCGNCCGCTCCGATCCGCAACTAGGCGAGAACTTGGGGACTGCGTTTCGGGCCGCCCGGACAGGGGCCGATGACCGTGCGTTTGCCGGTTGGCTAGTCTCCTTGGCCGAGCACTACCGTAGTCTGCGCAGCCTCTGTCACCAAGAGTCTCGTTGGGGCGCGTCGGCTGCCATCTGGCCGGCGGGAGCGCCTTGGCTTGCCGAGGACAGCGGCTCTTTCGAGGCTGACTTGGAGACTTGCCGAAAAATGATCGAGGAAAATGAACTGTCCGATCCGACTTTTACTACGGCGGAGCAGACCTCCTGGCAGAAGGCGATCGATTGTCTTGCGTCTTGGCAGCCTGGTGAGGACTTGGGCAAGGGTCCCGTGCTCGTCGAAAGAATATTCTTGGCTTTTCGTGACTGGGAAGGAGGGGCTGCGGAGGTGCTCCGCAAGCCCAAGACGGAAGAGTGCTTTATCTTGGATTCACAGTTTGCTGATCCTTTGGCCCGATTAACTCGCGATATCTTGAATAGAGAATTTGCCCGTCGCATGCATCGTACGTTGGGGGCCTACGGCGGACTCTCCGCAAATGAGTTGGTCTACAACGAGTTGGTGCGCATGCGGGGAGGACTCACATTCGCTGACATCCCATTGCTCCTGGGGCAGGCTGACCCGCTTGANCGCATGCAAGTCGAGTATCGCCTCGATGGCAGCTACCGTCACTGGATGCTGGACGAGTTCCAAGATACTTCGCCTGCTCAGTGGCGCGTCCTCGAGAACCTTGTCGAGGAGGCAATCACCGATTCCTCCGATTCACGCGCTTTCTTTTGCGTGGGAGACGTCAAGCAGGCCATTTATGGCTGGCGTGGCGGCGATTCTCGTCTCTTCGACCTCTTGCGAAAAAACTACGAGGGTCGCCTGACCGAGGATCATCTCAATCATTCCTGGCGCTCCGGTCCCGACGTGCTCGGCTTCGTCAATGACGTATTCGGCAGCGCCAGCGGCTCCTTCGGTTTTTCCGCTTCCCGTTGGCAAGGTGTCTGGGAAGAGCACCAAGCTTCCAAGCTCACCCGTGATCTCCCTGGACAGGTAGCTTGGTGGACTTCTGATGACTGGGAACATCGATGCCAGGACCTCGTCACTTTGCTGAAGGAACTCGATCCCGTGCGGCGTGGCTTGCGTTGCGCCATTCTCACGCAAAAGAAACAAACCGGGCGCGACTTGGCGGACGTGATACGCAGGGAACTGCCCGATCTGCCGGTTGAAAATGAGGTCGGAGCCAAGCCGGGGGAGGACAATCCATTTTCGATGGCACTGCTTTCCCTGTTGCGGGCTGCCGCTCATCCACAAGACCACTTTGCCCACGGTCATTTGGGGATGACTCCTTTGGCGGACTTGTTGCCATCGCAGGATGATCACGAGGAGTGGCAAGATGCCATGATGAAGATTTCGGACCGAGTCTGCCAGGAGGGTTTGGAGGCAGTTCTCGGCGACTGGGGAGCGCGGGCCTTGGACTTGGTCGATCCGGAGGCTCGATCCTTTTGCGAATCTCGCTTGGGGCACCTCTCGGAATTGGCCCGTCGTTTCGATGAAACGGGGTCTCGCGAAATCGATGCCTTCGTCGAATACGCGCGTGGCCACGAGGCCACCAGTGGTTCCTCCGAAAAGAGTGTGCGCGTAATGACCATCCATCGTTCCAAGGGGCTTACCTTTGACGTCGTCATTTTGCCCGAGCTGGATGGTGGCGCTTTGACTTCGCTCAGGAACGCTCCCCGCGTGACTATGACACTGCATGTCCAAACCGCCGAAAGCGGTGAGGACATTGATTGGGTGCTGGATCGTCCGGCCCAGTTTTTCTGCCAAGCCGACGCTACTCTCAACCAAGTCATGGAAGCCGCGCGCAACGAAGCTTGCTTTGAAAGCTTGTGCAAACTCTACGTTGCCATGACACGGCCACGCCAAGGACTCTATCTCCTGTCTCCTCCCTTGGCCGATGGCTCCAAGGCCATGAATTTCCTGCGTTTGCTTTACGACACGTTGGACAACGGCGAAGAGACTTGCCGAGAAGCAACCGCCACGAACTTCTCCGCAATGGCGGGAGACCTGAGACATGCTCGTGGAACGCCTGCATGGTACAAGTCAGTCGAGCAGTCCATTTCGACGGAGATAGATCCGTCTGCTGCCTTGCTGAGGGATCCAGATGAATTCCCCGCCTCTCCTGCCTTTCGATCGGCGACGCGAAAGCCTTCGGAAGGAAAAGGTGACACGATTTCCGGCGCCGGCTTGTTTGGCGACAAGCGCAGGGAAGCTCTGTCATTGGGAACCGAAGTCCACGAACTCCTCGAGAAAATCGATTGGATCGAGCCGGATGCCGTGGAAACTTTCCTTGCCCAAGCCGATCCATCCGACGAAGCCCTCGACGAGATACGTCGTTGTTTGCTGGACGATGCAACTCGCGCCTTGTTCGTGCGCCCTGAGGAAGAAGTTGTCTTGTGGCGCGAGAAGGATTTCTGCCTGATGCTTGATGGGCGCATGGTATCGGGTACCTTTGATCGAGTTGTCCTTCGCCGGGCCCCTGACGGCTCTTGGCTCGATGCCACCATCATAGACTTCAAGACCGATCGAGCAGTTGATTCCGACGATGGCCTGCAGACGGCGGTCGAGTCGCATCGCGAGCAACTCGAACTCTATCACAAGGCACTTGTTCGCCTGACTGGGTTGCCCGGGGCGAAGGTGGTTTGCCAGTTACTCTTCACCCGCGTGCCGTGCCTACAGACGGCGCAAGGCATTCCTTGCTGACCCTTCCTCTTTATTTCTTGCCTTTGCAGCAATCAGGGAAGAACACTTTGATACATGGAAATCGGACTGGCATTTAGTATTGGCATCGTCATCGGTTTGATTGTCGGAGCCATTGCCATAGGCTTTTTTCTTGAGAGACGTAGGGCTCGGGACAGGGAGCAAGCTGCAGCTGCCTTGGCCCAGGACAGGGAACTGGCGGTCGCTGCCTTGGCTCAGGACCGAGAACGGGCTGCGGATGCGTTCAAGAGCATGGCGCTGGAGCAACTCGACAGCACGAAGAGCAACCTGATCAAGGCGACAAATGAGAAACTGGATGAGTTTACCAAACCCTTGGACAAATTGAAGGAAACGACTGACAAGCTCGAGGGNGCTTACCGCGAATCTTCCTTGCGGGTGGAAAATCTGGGAGAGAAGGTGGGGGAACTCACGGGCTTGCTTGGAAGCAACCAGGCGCGTGGCGGTTGGGCCGAGCAGCAGGTGTTGCAACTGATTGGTTCGATGGGATTGATCGAGGACGTGGACTACACCAGGCAGGACAAGTCCTCCTTGTCTGACGACAGCAGGCCCGACTTCACTTTTCGGCTCCCTGACAAGAAGGTGGTCAATTTGGACGTGAAATTTCCTTGGGCCAATTACGCCAAGTACTTGGAGAGCGAAGGAGATGACGAGGAGCAACGGCTTCGCGTGAAGAAGGATTTCTACCGCGACGTTAAGAACCACATCAACGCCGTGCATGAAAGAGGGTACGCCAATCCGCAAGGCGGCACCGTCGACTTCGCTTTGATCTACATACCAAACGAGGGGATTTTTCGCACCATGCATCTCGACGGGGAGAGCCAAGTATTCGAGGAAGCCATGAAGAAGAAGATTGTCCTTTGTTCGCCCATTACCCTCTACGCCATTCTTTCCATGATTCGGCAAGCCGTGGAAAACTTCAACATGTCCGAGAGGGCCGGCGAGTTACAAAAGCATTTCCTTGAGTTCAGGAAGCAGTGGGAGAATTACAGCGTCAAGGTGGAGGCCTTGGGGCGTGACCTGCGATTGGCCCAGAACAAGTACGACGAAATCGTCGGGGTGCGAGAAAGACAGCTCATGAAGCCCGTCGACAATATCTTGACCACCAACGTGGAGACTCTCGAAGACTAGGTTCAGGCCTTGGGGAGAAATTGGGCGTAGATATTGGCGGGAGCCTCGTCGAAATAACGAAAGAGGGCAGGGCATAGCCAACCATCCAGCTCAAATTGCTCGGCCCGGTACCAATTGCCTCCGTCCTCTTCCCGTAACCAGTCCAGCTTGAGGTCGTGACCGGGAAAGGGACCACTTGAAAAGATGAGCCTGAATCCTTTGTCTGCATGGGGTATTCCCTTGGCCTTGATGGCTCGCTCGATCACTGTATCGGCGCCGGCCACGAAAGGTTCCTTGTTCAGCCCGACGTCCTCGTCGTCAAAGACCCACATGCCCTGATGGAAATAGGGGAAGATTACTTGGAGCGCGTTGGCCATGAGGATCTGCCCGTTCTTTCTAGCTCCACTCAAGCATGCGCTCGATGGGGAGCTGGGCCCGGGCCCGAATGTCTTCTGGTATCTCGATCACCGGATGGAGGTCGCGTAGAGCGTCGCGCAACTTCTCCACCGTGTTCCTTTTCATGAAGCGGCAATCGTTGCACGCGCAGTGGTCGGTCGGGCCGGCCACGAAGGTCTTTTCCGGGAGTTCGCGCACCAGGCGATGCATCATGCCGGTCTCTGTCAGGACGATGAAGGCGTCGGAGGGATGGTCCTTGCAGAAAGACACCATCTTCTCCGTGCTGCATACTTCGTCCGCTAATTCACGGACGGTGCGCACGCATTCGGGATGAGCCACCACAGGGGCATAGGGATGCTGCAGTCGGCAGCGCTCGATGGACTGCTTGGTGAACAATACGTGAGCATAGCAACTGCCTGGCCAGAGGCGCATCGATCGCCCGGTTTGGTCGGTCACCCATTGGCCCAGATTTTGGTCGGGTACGAAAAGGATTTCACGATCGGCCGGCACTTGCTCGATGATCTTGACTGCGTTGCCGCTGGTGCAGACTACGTCGCAGAGGGCCTTGACCGCGGCCGAGCAGTTGACATAGGCCACTACGTAGACACCGGGGTTCTCTTCCTTGTAGGCGGCCAGCTTGTCGGCAGGGCAGGAGTCGGAGAGGGAGCACCCGGCCTCGAGATCGGGCAGCACCACGGTTTTGTCGGGGCTTAGAATCTTGGCTGTCTCAGCCATGAAATGCACTCCGCAGAACACGATCACCTCGGCGTCGGTGTCGGCTGCTTGGTAGGACAATCCAAGGGAATCTCCCACGTAATCGGCGATGCGTTGGATGGGTTCGATTTGATAGTTGTGGGCAAGGAGCACCGCGTTGCGTTCCTTCTTTAGTTGAAGGATTTCCTCCTGCATGGAGCTGAGACGCTCAGCATTTTCGTCCTGGTTACGAAAAACCAGTGGTTCGAAAACGACGGCCTCGGTTGCGCTCATGTGGGGTTAGTTACCCTTGGGGCAGGTCTTCTCCTCGCGTTTGCCGGGACACTCGGCGTGGACTTGCAGTCGCTGGGATTTAACGTCTAAAGCCAAGTTTTCGGAGACCGTCTTGCCGTACCATTCCATGAAGGGTGCATCCACCTCGAATATCTTGTCGCAATCAACGCAAATCACTTGGGCCTTGAAGTTTTCCGAGCGCCGATTGACGGCATAGAACTTAGAGTCATGTCCCACGTCCACTTCCCGAACGATTCCGCTTTCGTTAAGCAGTGGCAAACTCCGGTAAATTGTTGCCCGAGAAACGGTCTCGTCGATTTTGCGGGCACGTTCGAGAAGATCCTCGGCGGTGAAGTGATCAGGCAGGGCGAATATTGCCTTGAATATGCTCCTGCGTTGCCCAGTCACCCGAAGATCTTTGGTTATGAGGAACTTGCGAAATATTTCCCAGGACCGAGCCAGTCGTTCTTCCGTTTCCTTGGTCATGTCTTTGGTGCGTCTGGTTTCAATAATCGCAAGCTAGCGCAGAGAACCTCTCAGCGTCAACCTTGTTGAGACGTTTATTGAGAATGCAGCGTTTTTCAGCGAAGAAATCCGTCCAGTGCCTCGTGATATTGGCGAGTTGCGGAGTCGTTGAAACAACAGAAGATCACTTCGTCCAATTCATCGGGATGAATTTCCAAGAAGGCGATGGTTTCGCGTAGGGCAATGCGGCAGGCCTTCTCCAAGGGAAACCGGTATACCCCGCAGCTGATGGCAGGGAAGGCAAGGGCGCGTAAATTATGTTCGCGGGCCAAGTTGAGACTTGTTTTGTAGCAGGAGGCGAGCAATTCAGGCTCTCCCTTGTGTCCACCGTCCCACACGGGGCCGACCGTGTGGATGACGTGTTTCGCCGGCAGTTCGTATCCTCGCGTGATTTTGGACTGTCCGGTTTCGCAGCCCCCGAGGGTTTTGCATTCCTCCAGCAAGCCGGGACCTGCAGCCCGATGGATGGCGCCATCCACGCCGCCGCCCCCTAGCAAGGTCTTGTTGGCGGCGTTGACTATTGCGTCAACCTGCAGATGCGTGAGATCACCTTCAGTGATGGTTATTTTGTTGGTCACTTAATCTTTAGTCCTTGGCTTTTGGGTAGCATTTGCAAGAACCTATTCACTTCGCCCTGCATGGGGTAGTTTTTGTTTTAGTTCGAAATGGGTGTAAAGGTAAATGGTCAATTGATTCCCGGCTGGTTCATCGAGCGCCAGGCGCAGGCCATGCTTGAGCAGGTTGCGAAAGGTATGCCAGGCAANCCGCAGGAGGTGATACGCCTCGCTGCCCTCGACTTGGCGAGGGATCGGCTTGTCGACCAGTCGCTAATGGCGGACGAGAGCAAACGTCGCAAATATCCGGTCGATCGAGTCACCGTGGACAAGGAGATCAAGGCATGGATGAGGGAGAACGGGGGCAAGAAGGCGTTTCGACGAAAGGACAATCCTCTGATCGCCGACCGTGACGACCTGCGACGGGAAATTGAGTCGAAGCTACGCTTCAATCAATTACTTGAGGACGAGTCAGCGTGTGAACCCCCCGCCGAGGAGGATGTACGGCGTTTCTATGACGAAAACCCCGCCCGCTTCGAGGAGGGTGAGCGCGTCCGCGCGTCCCACTTGCTCAAGCGCGTGCAGTCACCTGATGAAGACGAGCCTGCCCGCGTCGCCATGACGGAGGCCCGCGAAAAACTGGATGGCGGAGCTGATTTCGTGGAACTGGCCCGCACTTGCTCCGATTGTCCGGAGAACGACGGTGACCTCGGTTGGTTTGGGCGCGGCCACATGGTGCCTCCTTTCGAGCAAGCGGTATTCAAGCTCCAGCCCGACGAGTTGGCTGGACCCTTTCGTACCGCGTTTGGTTGGCACGTTGCCAAACTGCACGAACGCGAGGAACCGGAGCGCAAGGAGTACGAGCAAGTGAAGGATGAAATCCGTGATTTTCTTCACGAGCGTCTAAAGGACAAAGTATTTGATGCCTTCTTGGACGGTCTCAAGGAACAGGCCGATATCGAGGAAGTTCCCGACTAGGGCGCAGTTTTTTTACTACCCGTTGATTCTTTTGCCTGCCATGACTGATTCCAACACTACCTTGACCGGTCGCGAGCGGCGTGCCCTGAAATCACGAGCCAAGACCTTGGCGGTATCGGTTCGGTTCGGGCGCAAGGGGTTGACGGAGACGGCTCTTCGCGAATTGTCACGCAGTCTCGACCTTGGCGATGGCTTGGCCAAGGTGGCCTTTGGTGGCGACCGCGAGCAACGGGCTGTCCAAGTCGGCGAGGTGGAGGAGAAGCTGGGTGCGGTCTGCGTGGCCCAAGTCGGCAAGACAGCAGCCTTTCATCGCCCCGTGGCGACTTGAGACGCTTTACTTGCCGAAGCCTTCCTCGAAGGCTTTTTCACTAGCCTCGTCTCCGATGAGTATGATTTCTCCGTCCTTGGGGAAACTGTCTGCGGGTGAGGGCGTGATGATCACTTTGTCCTTGGTCTTGATTGCCACGATTCCGCAATTGGTTTTTTCCCTGATATGCGAATCCTTGACTTGCACGTCGACCAGTGAGCGGGGTGTCTTTTGACGGAAAACGTCGAGTCCCTCGGTGACCATTAGGATCTCGGCCCGGTCGAGCAGGTTGAATATGGTGTTGGCCCCCATGTGGTCCTGCGAAATAACGAAATCGGCTCCCGCCCGGTGAAGAGGCTCCACGTTTCGATGGAGGAAGGCGCGTGAAATAATTTGTGCGTCGGGTCTCAGTTTGCGGCAATAGATGGTGAGGTAGACGTTGGTCTCGTCGCTGTGACTGGTAATCACTATGGCAGGAGTCTTGTTGATTCCCGCGCGGTCTAGCACGGCCCGGTCGGCAGCGTCGCCCTGAATCCCGTTCTTTACCTTGTTCACCTTCGCCTCGTCGGTCTCGATCACGCGATAGGGGACGTTCATCTCCTCGAGTGTCTTGGCGGTGGCCCGTCCAACGCGTCCAGCTCCTATTATGATCACCGGCGAGTTGTTGGTCTCGTAGATTCGAAACTTTTCGTCGTAGGCCTTTAGGTGGCTCTCGGTTCCTGCCAGAAGCAGTACGGTATGATTGCTCAGCATGGAATCGGGTGTTGGTAGCTCGAATTGGCCCCGTTCCCAAATCCCCACAACGTTGACTCCTAGTTCCTCGCGGAGGTTGGTGTCCCGAAGGGCCGAGCCGACCAGTGGCGTGCTATGGATGGTGGCTTCCGCGATAAGTACTTCGTCAAAGTCGCCCATGACATGAGCTCTGGTGTCGGTGCATGATATTCGGCGGGCTAGAAAACTACCCATTTGCTTTGCATTACGGATCACGTGGTCGGCTCCCGCCAACTCCAGAATGTCTTCCGATGCGGTGCGGGTACAGATCGATGCGATGATCACCTCGGGGGCGGCTTCACGGGCGCGGAATGCAACGTTGACGTTCGTTATGTCATCGGCCGAGGCCACCACCATCTTGGCTTTGTCTATCGCTGCCTTTTGAAAAGTTTCCGCTTCATCCAAGTCCCCCACCATGACAGTTATCCCCATGTCGTGCAGGCGAAGGGCTTCCTCCAGATTTTCCTCTATCAGCACGAAGGGATAGCCGAATTGTTTCAGCTTGTCCATGAGGGCGTGGCTAATCGAGTCGTAGTGAGTCAGTATGACGTGCTGGTCCTCTTCCAACTCGTAACTCCTCGGCACACGCGCCCCCATCTGGTATTTCACGAAGGGCTTGTAGAAAAACTCCATGAAGAAGAAGGGCAGTACGATGAAGAGATAGATCACGCCGGTGAACATCACCAGCATGGAGAACAGTCGGCCGTTCGCTCCCTCGAAGACAATGTCGCCATATCCCAGAGTGGACATTGTGGTGAGCGTCCAATAGAAGCAGTCCACCCAGTTGACGCTGGTTCCGCGCTCTGTTTCCATCAGGTGCTTGAAGGCCACCATATAGATGGACACGAAGCACAACAGGATGAGTGCGAATTTCGTGATGCGCGAGGCGTTCCGCGTGTTTTCGCTGGTGCGAAATTCGCTGTTATTGGAATGTACTGCCCTCTTCACGAAGAAATCAAATGATGCGCATCGTTGTCGATGGGACTCATTTAGTAGAACCTGCCCGACAGAATGACAAGAGCGTAATGTGCCTTTGCTTTCTTGTTTCTGGATTGCCCGTTTCACCTAGCGCAGCAAAACTTGCCCCATGCGATATTTCTTTGCCCATCCGATGCTCTGGTGCCTGGCCTTGCTTTTGCTGGGGGAGGAAGTGGACGCTGAGCCGGTCGCTTTCGACCGCTTGACCTTCCATCAGGCGCCGAAGGTCTTGGCCAATGGAGCGGTCACCGTGGATTGGCCGCGCTTCCTCGGTCCTTCCGATGATGCCACCACCTCCGAAAAGCCTCTGCTGGTCAAGTGGCCCGCGGCGGGACCCACGCCCGTTTGGGAAGTGCGCAAGGGAGAAGGCTATGCCTCGCCGGGAATCGCGGGCGACCGCCTGGTGCTCTTCCATCGTCTTGACGGCGAGGAAATGGCCGAGTGTCTCCACGCCGAGACAGGCAAGCGCTTTTGGACTTACAAGTATCCCGTCGACTACCGCGACCGCTACGGTTACTCCGACGGGCCACGCGCCAGTCCCGTGATCGATGGCGGTTTCGTCTACCTGCATGGGGTGACGGCTTGGATGACTTGCCTCGACCTGAAGACAGGCAAGGCGCTTTGGAGGCGTGACTTGGCGAAGGACTTCGGCATACCGCAGAACTTCTTCGGAAAAGGGTCCAATCCCCTCATTGCGGATGACCTTGTGATCATAAACGTCGGAGGCTCGGAGGAGCGTTGCGTGGTGGCCCTCGACAAGAAGACGGGCAAGACCAAGTGGATCACCAAGGACGCCTGGGGCGCCAGCTACGCCTCGCCCATTCTTGCCACCATGCACGACCGCAAGACCTGTCTTGTCTTCACTGGCGGCGAGAGCCGGCCGGCTACCGGAGGACTTCTCGTAATCGATGCAGCGACCGGTGAAAAACTGGCCCGCTTCCCGTGGCGGGCCGACCTCTATGAGTCGGCCAACGCGGTCTCTCCCGTCTACCTCGGCGATAATCGCGTGTTCCTTTCCGAGTGCTACGGGGTAGGCGGGGTGCTCCTTGAGTTCGACCAAAAGTTCAAACCGAAGGCGCTCTGGAAAACGCCTGACTTCAATATTCACTGGATGGCACCCATCTTTCACGAAGGCCACCTTTACGGGGCAGCGGGGCGTCACCAGCAGGGCGGTGAAATGGTTTGCGTGGAGGTTGCCACCGGCAAGGAAAAGTGGCGGGAGCGCGTGGCCTGGAAACAGAATCTCGGCGGACGCGAAATCAATCTGGAGGCCTTTCGCTGCAGTTTGCTCCAAGCCGACGGCCACTTCCTCTGCCTCTCCGAATTCGGTAGTTTGCTTTGGCTCGATCTCTCTCCCAAAGGGTTCAGGATACTCTCCAAATCCCAGCTCTTCTTTTCGCCACAAGCTTGGACCTTGCCAGCTCTTTCACGTGGTCTGCTTTACGTCATGCAAAACGAGTTCGACCGCTTGAACGGTCTCCCCGCCCGCATGATCTGCTACGACCTGCGAGGCAAGTAATTCACTCTCTTTCTGCTTGAAACATATCAACGTATCATGATATGTTGATATGATAATGGCAGACGGTGAATCAATACAGGAGTGCTTCGGAGCGGGACGAACCACCTTTTCGGTCGAGTTCTTTCCGCCGAAGGACGAGGCTGCGGCCGACCGCATGTTGCGCGCGGCGGAGGACCTGCGTCCGTACCGGCCCGACTTCGTCTCGATCACTTACGGTGCGGGCGGCGGCACCCGCGAGACCACGATGCGCTACGCTCGGGCTCTCAAGGAAGACCTGGGCTTCGAGGTCATGCCGCACCTCACCTGCGTGGGACACACAAAGGAGGAACTGCTGGAAATCCTCGGCGAATTCCGCGAGGCGGGCTTTCGCGCCGTGATGGCTTTGCGGGGCGATCCACCGAAAGGAGAGGATTCCTTCAGCGCGGTGGAAGGCGGGTTTTCGCATGCTGACGAACTGGTCTCCCTCGCGCGCGCTCACTTTCCTGAGTTCAGCATCGGGGTGGCGGGCTACCCGGAAAAGCATCCCGAGGCGTCAGACTTTGCTTCCGACGTCACCCACCTCGCGAACAAAGTGTCTTGCGGGGCCGACTTCGTCACCACCCAGCTGTTCTTCGACAACGCCAGCTATTTTTCCTTCGTCGGCTCCTGCCGGGCCGGCGGCATCGAGGCGCCTGTTTTGCCGGGACTGTTGCCGGTCGGGTCGCTTTCCCAGATCAAACGTTTCTGCGCCATGTGCGGAGCCACTTTGCCGGACGAGTTGACATGCCGATTGGAAGCTGCCGGCGACGATTCCTCGGCGGTCCGTCAAGTGGGGGCCGACTGGGCCTACGGGCAACTGGCCGAGCTCCTCGATCGCGGCGCCCCGGGGTTTCATATTTACTGCCTGAACAAGTCGAAGGTGGTCATCGAGGCGCTCGAGCGCCTCCGGGCCGACGGACGTTTCCGGGCGGAGTAGGGCGAAAAGCCTCAACAAAGAACTTCTCTCACGGAGGGAAAGGGATCACTTGGAATCAAAATGTATTCTCCGTGGCATCGTGACTTTGTGAGAAATCCAAGTTGAAAGACATTCCCAAGGGCTTGGGCAAAAGCCTACGCCCAACCTACTGCCCCAAGTCGTGGAGGGCCTTGACCTCGGCGTCGCTGAGGACGCGGTCATATATGCGCAGGTCGTCCAGAGCGCCATTCAGGTAATAGTTGGCGTCGGTGATCGCCTTGCCCATGTAAAGCAGGGAGCCGGTGTTGTATTTGACGTTTCTCCAGTATGGATCGGAGTCTCTGGAGCCATTTATATAAGCTCGGAAATAACCCAAGTTCCCCGTGTCCTGCTCCCGAGAAAAGGCTAGGTGTACCCAGGAGCCGGTGTTGACGTTCGCGTTGGAAGTATGACGTAGCTTGTTGATTCCGGCTTGTATGCTGGATGCTCCCCAGACGGAGAATTTTCCGGTGTGCATGCAGACGTGGTAGGTGTTGTTCGGACCGGTCAGGAGGGTGTTTTCATATCCCCAGTTGCCGGTGCCCCGGACATCGGTGGATTTCAGCCAGAGGGCGATGGTGAAGTTGTCGTCGAGGGTGTAGGGGATACTTCCCCAGTCGTTTCCGCCGTCGAACTGTATGGCGTTGCCTATCTTGCCCGCTACCCAGATGGTCTGGCTGGACTCGAATCCGACGAGGGTGGCGGGCCGGTTGTTGCCGGAGGCGTCGGCGGTCAGGTTGCCGTCGGCTCCGTCGAAAGGCAGGTGGACTTGGAGGCCGAACTGGGCCGAGGTGCTGGTCGGATCGAGCGGGTCGGCGCCTAGCGATACCTCGAGGCCATCGGAGTAGCCGTCGTCGTCGGAATCGTCGTCGTCCTCGTCGGTGCCGAGGTTCCATTCCTGGGTGACGGTCAGACCGTCGTTGTCGGCGTCGGAGCTCGGGTACTGGTAGAGGGCGAGCACTTCGGCGGCGGAGAGGGAGCGATCGTAAAGGCGAAACTCGTCGATCTTGCCCGCGTACCGAACGTCGCCGGCACCTGTGGGGGCATATGCGAAATGGATGTTTTTGGGCATGCTGAACATGTAGGCGGCATGTCCCTCGGCGGAGGCGTTGACGTCGGCTTCCGTCCCGTTGAGGTACATGCGGTATCGGGTCAATCCGCCGTCCCAGACCAGGGCGAGGTGGTTCCAGCCATCGGACAAGTTGGCATTGGCCTCCGTGACGTAGGTCGTTGCACCAGTAGGATTTCGAAAGCTGAGGATTTCTCCGCTGATGCTGGCGTTGAAGTCGTTCAGCCAAATTTCCCAAATGTCCGACCCTCCTATGTAACAAAGCCTGGCGGCGGTGCCGTTGCTCTCGAGGGCGATGCCGGGATCGAACCAAAGTCCGATGGTCTTCTGTTCGCCCTGCTGAGCAAAAGTCGTAAAGGTGTCGTTCAGCCCGTCCAAGCGAACACTTGCGCCGAGTATGCCGTCCTGCCAGACGTCGGACTCGGTGGTGCCACTCAGAATGCCGTCCTTGTCGTTGCCGCTGAGGTCGTGGACGGTGGTGCCTTCTTCTTCGTCGAAGTTCCAGTAGCCGATGAGTCCGGCCTCGGTTTCCTCCTCGGGTTCCTGGTTGAGGGCGATGCCCCACTTGGAGCCGAGGTATTGCTCGACCAAGCGTATTTCGGAATCGGTCAAGGCCCGGTCGTAGACCAAAATTTCGCCTATCTTGCCGCTGAAGTAGTTGTCGGATCCTCTTTTGCCGATGACGTCGGCGGACACGAAGTCGGTCGTGCGGGTGGTGATGACCTGCAGTTCATTCAGGAAAGACCAGTTAGCGCCAAAGTTAATGTTTTCGCCATCACGGCGTTGCAAGCCGTTGGCAATGTTAGCGTTGGGACCATAGAAGATGACGTTTCCATAACGATGTCTTCCCCAAGTGTCTTCGTTAGTGCCATTAGCAAAGAAAGCGGAGTTCCCACTGACCTCATCCCCGCGTTCCACCACCCAGAATCCTGTGCGCAATTGGCTGATTGCTGGGAAGGCGAGGGACTGGTTGCCGTCGAAGAGGAGGAGGTTGAGGGCGGGGTTCGGGAGGAGCTGTTTCCGTATTTCGGGCTGGTGGGCGGCGGTGGCTTGGGTGGCGTTGTGGTCCTTCCCTGCTTTGTCGGCCCAGTTGGCGAGTTTGAGATGGTCGGTGCCGGCGTCGAATGCATCGTCGGCGTCGACGTCGTTGGCGTCGAGCCAGAGGACCATGCCGTTCTGCGGAAGGGAGGAGCCGTCGGGGACGTCGACGGGCCAGCCGTCGTCGTCGATCGCGGGGCGGGCGTGGATGGCGACCACCTCTGAGGTTTTGCCGTGGTCGTTCGATGCGGTGAGGTGCACGCGGTGGTAGCCGGGGTCTTGGGCGATGCCGGAGATTTCTCCCGTGGCGACGTTCAGGCTGAGCCCCGCGGGCAAGCCCTCGGCTTGGAAGAAGTTCGCCCCGTTGTCCACCTGCAGGCTGAGTGAGAAGCCTGTCCCGATGGTGGCGTTGAGTTCGCCCGTGGTGCGGATGATGGGGTTCTCCATTGCGTTCCAGAGTGCCTGTATCTCGGCTGCGGTGAGGGAGCGGTCATAGATGCGCAGCTCGTCGATGGCGCCGGAGTAAGCCCCGGTGTTGGAGGATAATTCGTAATTTAATATTTTTTTTCCGAACTGGAGGGGACTGTTTAGCAAGCCTAGATGTCCGTGAGAACTGGCCACTGTCGTGACCGGTTCGCCATTTAAGAAGAATTCGTATTGATTGGTCGCGGGCTTCCAGCAAAGGGCGAGATGGAACCACCCTTGTGGGAACGATGTGTCCGAACCAGTGTGTCTTCTAGTACCGGATAGCCAAGGCGGGCTTCCCGAAGGCAGACAGGCAAGCGCAATGGTTTCGTCATTGAGGTTGTTTGTGGACTCATTGAAGACTAATCCCTTGTATTCACCATGGTCCCTTAAGGAAACCTGGGCGCCGCCGGCCTCGATGGTGAAGTCGGGCTTGAGCCAGAGGGCGATGGTTTTGAGAGAGGCGTTGTAGGCGGGCAACTCGAGATAGGTGGTGGCGTCGTCGCCGGGGAGGTCGAGAGCGTCCCCGTCCACTCCGGAGGTGAGAGGCGTGGCGCTGAGCGGTCCGCTGAGTTCGACGTGGTGGCCGTTGCCGCTGGAGTCGAGGATCAGCTTGTCCGACGGGTTGGGCTCGAACTTGTAGTAGGCGAGGAGTCCGTCCTCGGGCTCGGTGGCAACTAATTCGGCCATGCCCCACTTGTCCATGAGGTAGTCCTCCACGTCGGCGCGTTCGGCGTCGGAGAGTATGCGGTCGTAGAAAAGGACTTCGTGGAAAAGGCCTTCCCAAGTGTAGCCGATGTTCAAGCTTTGAAAGGTCCAAAGCGTGGTCGTTCTAAAGGCGGACACCACGGAGGGTTGGTCGAAGAGCAACAACCCATACAGGTTGGCTCCATTCGTGCGAATCCCGGAAACAACGGAGAAGTGATTGCTGTTGTGTTGTCCAAAGCTGGCTGAATCAGCATTCTTGAACATGCCCCCCCATATGCCGTCCTTTAGCAAATATGCGCCTGCTTCGCGTAGCCCGGCGGGAACGTTGAGGGCGAAGAACACGGTGTTGACGGTGGCGTTTTCGTCGCTCTCCATCCAGGCGGTGGTGGCGAAGTGAAGGGCCTGGCGGTTGCCGACGAGTCTCACTGTGGGGGCGAGGTTGGGATCGGACTGGGTGAAGTTGCGGTCGTCTCCCGAGAGGTCGGCCCAGTTGAAGATCTTGGTGTCTTCGGCGAGGTTGTCCGCTATACCGTCGCCGTTCAGGTCCTCTGCGTCGAGCCAGAGGACGAGCCCGGCGCGCGGCACCTCGGTGGCGTTGGCTTCTTCGAGCGGGGGACCGGGTGCCCCGATGGCGTCCTGCAGGGAGACGACTTGGCTGGTGGTTTCCCCAAGTGAATTGGTGATGCGCAAGGCATAGTTGGCGTTTTCGTCGGTATCGGCGTCGGCGANGTGGAGGAGGGGTGCCGTTGCCCNGTTGATGGGTTGACCGTTCTTGAGCCACTGGTAGGAGAGGTCGTGTCCACGGGCGGTGACCTCGACTTGGGCGGAACCGGTCGAGCGGTCGTAGCGGGCGAAAGGCTGGGTGGAGACGGAAGGCAGAATCTGCAAGGCGGCAAGCACCTCGGGGGAGAGACGGCCAAGCGTAATGGAGGCGTTTAGATCGTTTAAAACGTCTTGGGCAAGGCGATCCCGCGTTACCGTCTTGTTCAAGTCGGACAGGACGTCGGCGGGCAGGTCGCTCCTCGTGATGGCGAGGGGTGGGTTAAGCTGGGCGATTACGGCAGGCGACAACATGTTGGGCGTAATGGAGCCGTTGGCGATGGATGCNTTGAGGTCTTCCAACACACCGGGGGCGAGCATGCCGCGGGTCACTACGCCGGGCGCCAACTGGGTGGCGTTGAGCTCCTGCAGTACCTCGGGGGCGAGCATGTCCAAGGTAATGGCTCCGGCTTCCACCTTTTCCGCGATTTCCGCCAACTGGGCGCGTCGGGCTTCTTCCGCTATATCCGCGCTGAGGGCATGGGCGGCGGAGAGTATGCGCTGGTCGGGCTGGAGGTGGGCGAAGGGTTGGCCGTTTCCTTCCGAGAAATGGACCCGCAGAAAAACCACCGGATGATCGAGGAAGAGGTTTTCCGGGATGGGCGCCATGTGTGGCGTGGCGTCGTCACCGAGGAGTACGGAGTAGTGTCCGCGGTTGACCTCGGTGGTGACGGCGGCGCCGTCGGGGGCATTGCGCCAGAGGAAGGAGCCGTTGTGGTCGACTAGGGCGAAGCGGAAGTGCCCGGGTCCGTGGTAGTTTTCCCCATGTAGCGCGATTTTGCCTGAGTAGGCGACGGGGGCGGCGGGCAAGCAGGTCGCCGTCAGGATCAAGACAAGTATGGCGCCCAATGCCTTCCCGAAAGTATTCTTTCTGCCCATGTTCTTACTTGCCCCAGCCGGAGCTTACTCGAACTCGAGCTGGTTGGTGGCGTAGTTGAAGAAGATGCGCTGGCTCTTCACCTTTACCATGTAGTAGAGCCAAGTCTGGTCGCGGTGACGAAAGAGTTGAGGATAGATTTGTCGATTGGTCCACAACCAGTTCTGCTTGCGGTCCCAAAGCCAGAGGTTGTCCGGGGTGTCGCCGCTGGGATAGAGCCAACCGAGGCCGTCATGGTAGATCCAGCGATGCTTGGTGGCGTTGAAGGAACCGAACCACTGCGACTGGAACCAGTTGGCTCCATGAGCTGCGGCGTTCGGCCACGGGCCCTTGCCGGGCACCGGTTGATGGGTGGTTTCGTCCTCCTCCAACGGGTCGATGCGCACCAAGACCTCGGCTGCAAAGCCTTTGGCTGTGGCACTCAGGCGTACGCGGACACTATCGGAGACTTGTCCGATCTGGAGCATGCCGTCGGGGCCCACTTGAACGACTTGGTTTTCGGAAGCCCAAGATACCTCGCCGGCGGAAAGTCGGGTGAAGGTGCCGTCGTCAAAGGCGAGGGCAGCTGATACTTCGGGCGCTTCGCCGGGCTTCGCCTTGGCGGGTGCCCGTGGAAGCAGTTTGGCTGGCTCGACGAGAGAGGCAGCGGTACCGGTGGCATTGCGTATTTTGCCAACGGTGTCTCCTGAAACATGAGAATTTTCGCCGATCACCGCTTGGTTCACTATGCCTTGCGCAGCGGACTCGCCTTTAGACGTTTGGGCCGACAGAAAATGGCTGGACAGACCGAATATGACCGACACCAAAAGTACACGAAGGGTTTTCATTATAAACAAAAGACTTCCTAATTATTAAATTTTGTTTGTCGCGCGTGAGCGGTCAAGGAAATTGCCCGCTAGAGTCATATGGCCAGACCCTTTTTTCCTGCCTTAATTGGGCGTAGGCAGCAGAAGGTCGCCGACGATGGATTGTAGGTCGGCTTGTGCTTCCTTCATCGATTTACGCCCCATGATTACGACTAGCAAAACCTTGCGGGCGTAGTCGATGCGCCCCTTCAGGAAATTCCCAATTTGTTCGGACCTGGAAAAGTCCTGGAAGTGGGCCGTTCCACTGCGCGTATCGGGAGTCCATGGACACCAAAAGGCGTGCAGGTTGTATTTCCCCTCGTAGTCAGCTTTGCCCGTGACGTATTGGGCGAAACGGAGGGAGGCTTGACCCACCTCGATGGTGGTTGCCTCATTGCCTCCCACCAAATTGGCGGCTGTGGCGGCCATGCAGATGGCTGGGTTGTGATGTCGACTGCAGACACTGGCGGCGGGGCGGGAGCCATCGTACTCGTAGAAGAATATTTCGGCTCTGGTTCCGTCATCCAGTTCCAGCAAGGCNCGTTTTCCTTGGTCGAACAAGAGGGCGTCGAGAGTGGTTTTGCGAAAAGGGATGAAGGTCAGTTTGTCTTGGTCAATGGCTGTCCAGTCGACGGTCCAAGCGGGGACCACGCGCTCTTCCACTCCGTACTGAAACCATGCTCGGGTGGTGGCTTCCGGTAAAATGGCCAAGACGAGGAGGAGCCTGGCCCTCGTGGGTCGGGCCAAGGTGAATTGCATTGGTTTTGCGGCTTCCGTCGCTTTTGTTCCGCGACTTGCCACCAAGCGTGAAAAGAAAAGCAGACTGAGGAAGGCCAGCGCGATGGCTGAGTTGCCGACGGGGTCGTGCCAAGCGTCAAAGGTTTCGGACTTTGCCTCTAGAGCAAGGAAAGAGAGAGTGATGGCCCGGACCAAATTGAAGGCAAAGGCAAAGAACAGTCCCCCAAAGGCAACGAGCACTCGCTTCGCCAAGCCAAGCCTGAAGTATTCTCCGAAGAACAATCCGAAGGCCAGCAAGCACTGGAAGGATCGTATGCCTGAGCAAGTGGCATCTATCTCGATTGATTGACCGGCCACCTGTATGCCGGAGTTGAGAGCTTGCGCAGGTTGGCCGCTGAGCAACAGTATCTCGACGTCCATGGCGGTCACCCAGCCAGTGAGTGTGTGAACGAGTCCGCTCTCCGCGAAAGTGGGCCAAGGCAGCGCAGTCAGGGNGAAGAGACAGGGAAAGAGAAAGGCNCGCCATGCGTATTGGCCGAGCAGTAAGCGGAGCGTGAGCAAGGTGATCACGATCAGTAGGATGGCCTGTATCCAAAGCGGAAGGCGCCAATAAGGATCTGGCTCGGCTACCAGGCGCAGCGGAATCATCAAGGTCATGAAGCATCCAAGCAGTAACAGCGGCCTGCTGCTTTCGGGGCCGGTAGCAGTTGTTTCGGTGGTTCCACTGCGCAGTCGCCGTAACCCGAGGATGAAGGCAAGAAAAGGAATGGACCAACCGTAGGCGTAGTAAGAGCCTTCGCCCCAGTAGTGGCGTACTTGGGCGAACAAGGTAAGCCAACCGATCAGCGGCGCTAGAAGCAGAAATTGAGGTTTCAAGAATGAGCGGAGGAAAGGGCGCTTGCGTCTGGTCGCTTCCTTAGTGTCCCCGGGAGGCGAGCCACTCGAGTAACTGTACGAGGAACGCATTGTCGCCGCCGATTGACCGGCAGGCTGCGAGGGCTTCCTCGCTGCGCTGGCTGGCTATCTTGCGGGCTTGGTCGAGACCGTGGAAGGTGACAAGCGTGCATTTTCCCCGGCTCGCGTCCTGGTCGGCTGACTTGCCAAGTTCGGCACTCTCTGCAGTGGCATCCAGTATATCGTCGACTGCCTGGAACGCGTGCCCCAGAGAAATGCCCATGGCGTGTATTCGATCAATGAAGTCACGATCTTCCCCGCGGGCCCCGACAAGAGCGCCCATTTCAAGGGAGGCTGCAAGGAGGGCAGCTGTTTTGCGGGCATGGATGGAGCTTAGCAACTCGGCTGCCGGTTCGGGATCATTTTCCGCCAACAAGTCATCCATTTGTCCCCCGATCAATTGTTGGCTGCCGGCTGCCTGGGAAAGGCTTCGGGCGAGCGCCACGGAGGCAACTGGATCGGATGCATAGGAATCTGCCAGTATCTGGAAGGCCAAGGTGAGCAAGGCGTCGCCGACGAGGATGGCGGTGGCTTCGCCGTATACTTTGTGGCAGGTGGGTTGTCCCCGCCTGAGATCGGAGTCATCCATGGCGGGCAAATCATCATGTACCAAGCTGTAGGTATGAAGGCACTCCACCGCAATGGCGGCGGGCATGGGATTGCGCTCGGATGGAAACAATTTGTGGGCGGCCAAGGTCAACAGGGGACGCAATCTTTTGCCGCCCGCTTCGACACTGTGACGCATGGCTTGGTGCAGATGTGTTGGCGGCGAATCGGCGGAGGGTAGGGCTTGGTCGAGGGCATCGTCGATGCGTTGCCGCCGGCGTTGGACGACTTCTTCGAAGCTCGATGGGACCGATGTTGTCGATGTGGACATCCGTTACAGGAGAATATGGGTTGTTTCAGGCTCAGGCGGAGCAGGCAGGCGGGGATTTTACCTTTAGGGGAATCAAGGATGAAAGAGAGGTTGGCGCAACCTCGAAAAGACAAATTGACCATTCTCGCGGTCGCGTTGGATACCTCACTTCGTTGTTGCCGTCGGGGGAGGAAAAATGGTTGAATCCAAGGTATGCCAAGTTTCGATGCCGTCATCCGGCGGCTGTTCGGGCAGCCGGGATGGACTTCGAAGGCCTTGTTGGGGGGTGCGCTCTGTTTTGTACCCGTGGTTAACCTGCTCGCCTTCGGATATTTGATGGAATACGCGTTTCGTCTCCGAGCCACGCGTGACTTGGACTTGCCCGAATGGAACGACTTGGGTTGGCGCGATCTGATTGTGCGCGGTTTGTATTTCGCGGCAATTTTTCTGGGTACCTTTGCCTTGCCGCTTTTTTTCGGGTGGGTGCTGTCTCGCGTGCTCGACACCTTGACCTTCGGTTTGCTCGGATACCTGTCCTACGTTCCCCTTGGGCTGATGGGCTTCGTGGCGCCCGCATTGTTTCTAGCGAGTTTGCACTTGTACGTCAGGGAAGGCATGTTCGCAGATGCTTGGAATCTCCGTGAATTGCTTCGCCTGGCAGTGGCCGGCGCCCGCACTCTCATTATCCCCAGCTTGGCTTTTTGGGGATTGATGGCCTTGGCTTGGCCAGTTTATGGATTCGCCTTCTTTCTGGGGGCATGGGTAATGATTTCATATTCCACGGCGCTTTTTCTTTCCATCGACCCTCACCAAATGCCTAGTTTCTGAACCCTCCACGCCATGCCAACTTATGAGTACGTCTGCCCTCCTTGCGGGCACGAGTTTGAGAGATTTCAGTCCATGAAAGACGAACCGGTGAAGGTTTGCCCGAAGTGTCGGAAGCGTCAAGTGAAGCGAAAGATCGGCATGGGCGCAGGCCTGATTTTCAAGGGAAGTGGGTTTTACGAAACCGACTACAAGCAAGCGGGCCGCAAGAAGGAAAAGAAGTCCGATGGCAAATCCGATAGCAAGTCCGAGAACAAGTCCAAGGGATCCGATAAAAAGAAGCCCGCCTCCGATTCCGGCAAGAGCGCAACCAAGAAGGCCAGTTCCTGAAGCGCCATGCTGACCAACCTGCGGAG
Source organism: Opitutia bacterium (assembly GCA_002716045.1). Taxonomy (GTDB): domain Bacteria; phylum Verrucomicrobiota; class Verrucomicrobiia; order Opitutales; family Seribacteraceae; genus UBA2993. Next base: position 68,749 of record PAZC01000026.1, on the reverse strand, counting down.
CGTTTCGTTGGTCAGCGCCTTGACCTTGGGCTCTCGTGTCCTGGGCTTAATTCGAGACGTCTTGTTTTTTTCCTGCTTCGGCACCTCGGCGGCGGGCGCGGCTTTCATCTTTGCCTTCACTTTGCCGAACCTCTTTAGGCGCATGTTGGGCGAGGGGGCCCTCACTTCGGCCTTGGTGCCTGTGCTGTCGGACACTTTCGAGAACGGGGGCAAGGATTCCGGATTCGCCTTGTTGAACAAGGTCTTGACGCGGTTGCTTGGCTGGCTGATTCCGATAGTTGCGGTTTGTTGCCTGTTGGCTTGGCAGGCTGGAACTAACTGGATTGCCGATGGCAAATGGGCTCGAGGGATGGAGTTGGTCGCCATAACGTTGCCCTACCTCATCCTGATTTGCCTGACCGCGATGATTGTGGCTACCTTGAACGTTCGTAAACGTTTCGGGACCGGAGCCAGCGCTCCGATCCTGCTCAACGTCGCAATGATCGGCACCTTGCTTTTGTTCGGTTCCACGGGGAGCGGAGTGAACTTCGATTTCCTCGCTTTCGCCCTCTGCGGCGGAGTGTTGGTCGGCGGTGGACTTCAGTTGCTTGTGCCGTCCGTTAACCTGATCCGGGCGGAGGGTTGGCGTCCGCGCATGGACTGGACCGGCTCCGATGAGCTTGGCAAGGTCTGGGCCTTGTTTGTGCCCGGCGTGCTGGGAGCGGCGGTGCTCCAGATCAACATACTGGTCTCTCGCACCTTGGCTTATTCTTTGGAGGAGGAAGGCGCTGTCTCCATTTTGTTTCTGGCAGCCCGCCTGATCGAGTTACCCCTTGGAGTTTTTGCGATTGCGGTGACCACGGTGGTTTTTCCCTTGCTGGCGAAAATGCGATCCCGGAAAGACGATGCCGGATACCTTGCCGCTTTCGAGCAAGGCTTGAGGCTCACCTTGGCAGTCACTCTCCCGGCCGCAGTTGGTCTCATCCTGTTGCGCGATCCCATAATCGGTTTTCTCTTTGACTGGGGAAGCTTCGGCGCCGATGACGTTGGCCGAACAGCCCCCGTGCTGGCAATAGTGGCCGTGGGCATGCCCTTTTTCGCAACCGCGGCCTTTGTCACCCGTGGCTTCCATGCCCGCAAGGACATGCGCACTCCTGTGCGAGGCGCCGTTGTGAGCTTGGTCGTTAACGTTGTGATCAGCGTGGCCAGTGTGCTCTACTTGGGAGAATGGGCCATGTTGGGCTTGGCCTCGGCAAACGTATTGGCGAGTGTGTTTCAGTCCACCTACTTGCTCCGAAAATTTGCCGCCGAGGAAGGCAAAGGGCCCCTTGACTTGCATTTGGGTTTGGGCTCGACCCTGGGGGCATGCGTGCTCATGGGACTCGCTGCCTGGGGTGGTTGGGAATGGATTTCATCCTCCGAGGAAATGACTCCGAAGCTATCTTCCGCCTTGGCCGTTTTTGTCATCATTCCGGTTTCGGCCGGCCTCTATTTTCTGTTACTGGGACGCTTTGGCTTCACTGATTCAGCTTTGCTGCGAAAAATGATTATTCCCCGCCAACAATAAGTGCTTTGTTATTGTTTTTCGGGCGAATTTTGAAGTTTTGCGTTGAGTTCATGGCCTCAAACGGGCATCCGTACACTACTTGTCTGAAAATTCTCTCGGACATTGCCAGTGCATTGCCGTCATGAACAAAATTCTTGCAGCCAATCGAAGTGAAATAGCTGTGCGCATTTTCCGAAGCGCCACTGAGTTGAACATGCGCACGGTGGCCATTTATGCAGAGGAGGATCGTTTCGGTGTGCATCGCTTCAAGGCGGACGAGGCCTACGTAGTGGGGCAGGGCATGGGTCCGGTGGCTGCCTATCTCGACGTGGATGGCATCGTTGCCTTGGCCAAGGAAAAGGCGGTGGACATGATACATCCCGGTTACGGATTTTTGTCGGAGAATCCCGATTTTGCCCGAGCCTGCAAGAAAGCCGGCCTGACCTTCGTTGGGCCAAGCCCCGACTTGCTCGATCAAATGGGTGACAAGGTGGCGGCCCGGAAGGCAGCCGAGGCAGCCGGCGTCCCTACTTTGCCAGCCACTCCCGATCCCGTCTCAAAGCCGGCGGATGCCCTCAAGTGGGCTAAGAAGATCGGTTTTCCGCTAATCATCAAGGCGGCTTTCGGCGGAGGTGGGCGCGGCATGCGGGTAGTCCGCAAGGAAAAGGATTTGAAGGCCTTGCTCGAAGAGGCTCAGGGCGAGGCGGAAAGGGCTTTCGGCAATCCCGCTGTCTTCCTTGAGCGCTTTGTCGGCAAGGCCAAGCACATCGAGGTACAAATCCTCGGAGACAAGCATGGCAACGTGGTGCATCTCCACGAGCGAGATTGTTCCGTCCAGCGTCGCTACCAGAAAGTGGTGGAGGTGGCTCCCTCGATTGGTTTGGCCAAGGATACGGTGGACGAGCTCTGTTCTTCCGCGGTGAGCTTGGCCAAGAGCATCGGCTATTACAATGCTGGTACGGTCGAGTTTCTTTTGGACGTGGAAAGCGGGGAATGGTTCTTCATCGAGATGAATCCCCGCATTCAGGTAGAGCATACCGTCACCGAGCAGATCACTGGGATTGATATCGTAAGGGCCCAGGTACTGGTGGCAAAGGGCCACAAGTTGCATGGTCCCGAGATCGGAATTCCCCCCCAGGAAAATATTCCGCGCAACGGTTGCTCGGTCCAGTGCCGTGTCACCACTGAGGACCCGGAAAAGGGATTCACTCCGGATTACGGCAAGATCTTGAATTACCGTTCGGCGGCTGGCTTCGGTGTCCGCCTCGATGGCGCCATGGGTGACACGGGAGCCATCATTACACCTTTTTACGATTCCCTGTTGGTCAAGATCACGGCATCGGGTCCCGATCTTCCGCAGGCCTTGCAGCGCATGCACCGTTCCCTGCGTGAAATGCGTATCCGCGGGGTAAAGACCAACATACCGTTTCTGGAAAACGTCATAACGCACGAGAAGTTCATCCAAGGCAAGGCGACTACCTCGATGATTGACGTCACGCCCGCGCTCTTTCGTTTCAAGCAAAGGCGCGACCGGGCCACCAAGCTCCTGAAATATCTTGGCGAGGTGGTTGTCAACGGCAACCCACAGGTCAAGGGACGCGACCGCGTGGCCAATCCATTGCCCCTCATCACCCCGCCCCACGACTCCAAGTCGGAACCGCCCCCGGGCACGCGTGACCTCCTTCTCGAAATGGGGCCGGTCAAGTTTTCCGAGTGGACTCGCAAGCAGAAACGTTTGCTCGTCACGGACACTACCTTGCGTGATGCCCACCAGTCGCTTTTTGCCGCCCGCATGCGAACCTACGATATGTTGAAGGTTGCTGATTTCATAGCCCGCAGAGCATCGGGCCTCTTTAGCTTGGAGATGTGGGGAGGGGCGACCTTCGACACTACCATGCGCTTTCTCGGCGAGTGCCCTTACGAGCGTTTGCGCACCTTGCGACAAAAAATACCAAACGTTCTCTTTCAGATGTTGCTGCGTGGGTCCAACGCAGTGGGCTACGCGAATTATCCTGATAATGTGGTGAGGGAATTCGTGGTCCACGCATCGGATGCCGGAATGGATGTTTTCCGTATCTTCGACTCTCTCAATTATCTGCCTAACCTAAAGGTGGCGATGGAAGCGGTCACGGAGCGAACGAACTCCCTTTGCGAGGCAACGGTATGCTTCACTGGCGATTTCACCGATCCGAAAGAGGAGAAGTACGTCTTGTCCCATTATGTCGAGATGGCGAAGGAACTGGAGAAGATGGGCGCCCACCTGCTTGCCATTAAGGACATGGCCGGGCTCTGTCATCCAGTTGCCGCCGCCAAGCTGGTCAAGGCATTGCGGAACGAGGTGGGCATGCCGATCCACTTTCATACCCATGATTCCAGCGGTATTGCATCGGCCTCCGTGCTGAAGGCATCGGAGGCGGGGGTGGACGTAGTGGACTTGGCCATCGCCTCGATGTCCGGATGCACCAGTCAGCCCAACCTCAACTCCGTGGTTCATTCCTTGAACAATGCTCCTCGTTCGACGAAACTGGACGTCGAGGCGCTGAACGCGCTTTCCATTTACTGGGAGGCGGTGAGACAGTATTATGCCCCCTTTGATACTTCACCTGCTTTCGGTAGCGCCGAGGTCTACCGTCACCAAATGCCTGGCGGACAGTACACCAACTTGCGCGAGCAAGCCACCGCGCTTGGTTTGGGCAAGAGATGGCCTGACGTCGTGAGCACCTACGAGGAGGTGAACCGTCTGCTGGGAGACATCGTGAAGGTGACGCCAAGCAGCAAGTGCGTTGGTGATCTGGCAATTTTCCTGATCACCAAGGGCGTCAAGCCGGAGGACCTCGTGAACCTTCCTCCCGAAACTGGTTTTCCCGAGTCAGCCATCGACTTGCTCTCGGGCAACCTCGGCCAGCCCGTAGGCGGGTGGCCGAAGAAGGTACAGAAAGTCATTCTCGGTGGAATCAAGCCTAAGCGTGGGCGCCCCGGGGCATCTGCTCCCAAGGTGGATCTGGCCAAGGAAAAGAAAAGCCTCGCTAGGAAATTGGGCGGGAAGTGCAGTGACGACCAATTGTTTTCCCACTTGATGTACCCGAAGGTGCATGAGGAGTTTGTCGCCAAGCGAAAGCGATACGGCGACCTTTCCGTGCTTCCGACCACGCCCTTTTTTCACGGTCTGGAGCCCGGCGAGGAAATTGCTCTTGATATCGAGGAGGGAAAAACCCTCTTCATCAAGTTGCTTCACGTTGGTGATCCTGACGAGAAAGGGGTCAGGCCCCTTACTTTCGAACTCAATGGCAAGGCCCGCGAAACACATGTCATGGATGCTTCCATGAAAGGACATGCCAAGGCCCGGGATAAAGCGGACCCCGCAAATGAAATGCATGTGGGAGCACCTATCCCTGCCATGGTAAGCAGCATAGCCACCAGTGTGGGCAAGTCGATCAAGAAGGGTGACAAGGTAGCTGTCCTTGAGGCCATGAAGATGCAGACCACCCTCTACGCTCAGGCAGATGGCGTGGTCGACGCGGTCTTGGTCCAGGTGGGAGACTCGGTCGAGTCCAAGGACTTGATCGCCCGCTTGCGCTGAGCCTTAACCAAAAGCAGGCCGCCGTTGCCGGCGACCTGCCAAAGTCAAACAAAGCTTGGTTGGAATCGTTCAGCCTGCGAAATTCGCAGCGGCCTGGTCCCAATTCACTACGTTCCAAAATGCTGCGATATAGTCTGGGCGCCGATTCTGGTAGTTCAAGTAGTAGGCGTGCTCCCATACGTCTAGGCCGATCACGGGTGTGCCTGTCAAGTCAGCCACGCCGTTCATCAGGGGCGAGTCTTGGTTGGGGGTGGAAGTGACTGCCAAACTCCCGTCGGCTTGCCTCACGAGCCAAGCCCAGCCGCTGCCGAAACGGGTTGCCCCTGCCTTTGCGAAGGCTTCCTTGAAGGAGTCGAGAGAGCCGAATGTAGCATCAATTGCGGAGCCGAGTTCACCACTTGGTTCGCCACCGCCGCTGCCGGACAAGACGTTCCAGAAGAAACTATGGTTGGCGTGGCCACCGCCATGGTTTCGGACGGGCCCTCGAATTTCCTCCGGTATGGCGGAAAGATCGGATATTAGCTCTTCCACGGAGAGTGCCTCCAAATCGGCTTTGCCCTCTATGGTGGCATTCAAGGTATTGACGTAAGTAGCATGATGTTTGCCGTGGTGGATTTCCATGGTACGTGCGTCGAAATGAGGCTCGAGGGAATCTAAGGCATAGGGAAGTTCAGGCAAGGAATGGGCCATGGGTTTTGTTGGTTTGAGGGTTTGGAGTTATGTCAAATCGTCTTTGTTAAAACAAAGTAGGAGGGGCCCGCGGGTCAAGATCAAGTGGATTTGCTTGAAGCTTTTTGTTCACGCGCGGCCTTGAAGAAGCTTTGTATTAGGGCAAGGCATTCCTCGCCCAGCAAACCGGAATCCACTTCCGTTCGGTGATTGGCTCTAGGCATGGCATTGACGTCAACGGCTCCGCCCAAGCCTCCCATCGCAGGATCGGGGGCACCGTATGCAACGTAAGTCAGCCGCGAGGACAAGATTGCTCCGGCGCACATTGGACAAGGCTCCTTGGTGACGAACAGGCGGGCGTCGGTCAACCGCCAGTCTCCGATTGAGCGGCAGGCCTGAGTGATTGCGATCATCTCGGCGTGGGCGGTGGGATCGGCGTTGGCCTCGGTCTGGTTGTAGGCGGAAGCGATGACTTCCTCGTTCTTCACTATGATGGCGCCCACGGGGACCTCGCCTCGGTCCCAAGCCTCGATAGCTTGGTTGTAGGCCAGCTTCATGTAGAACAGTTTGTCTTTTTCCAGTTGCGATGGATAAATTTTCTCGAACGGGCAAGACGGGCGACTGCTTAAATTTTGCGACATGGGGCGGTTCCCAAAGCATTTCGCGCCATCGGGCAAGGGCAAAAGGAAAAAGTAAAAACTTTGGCGGGGCTTGACTTCCTCTGGGATTTGAACGTGATGTGCGCTTTAAATTTATGTCAACCGAAGGGGATGTAGTCGAGGTGGAAGGCAAGATCGTTGCGGTCTTGCCCAGCACCATGTTTCGTGTCGAGCTTGAGAATGGCCATCGAGTGTTGGCTCATATTTCGGGCAAGTTGCGCAAACATTTCATCAAGATCACCGTGGGTGACATAGTGAAGATGGAGATGAGTCCTTACGATTTGGAGAAAGGGCGCATCGTTTACCGTTTGCGCAACGCAGATACCGGGCGTCAAGCCCCCATCCGCAGCTTTGGTCCGCGTCGCCGTCGTTGACATCCCCGTTACCCGCAAAAATTTCCCCAGCCTCATTCTTAAGTAAAGGATTCTTGCCATGCCATTGAATGCAGACGTTACCCGCACCATTGGGCGCACACCGTTGATCAAACTCAACAACGTAGCCGCCGAGGTGGATGCGGAAATCTATCTCAAATGCGAGTTCTTCAACCCGCTGGCCAGCGTGAAGGATCGCATAGGAGTCTCCATGATCGAGGCCGCCGAGCGAGACGGTAAGCTGACGCCCGAAAGCATCGTGGTGGAACCGACCTCCGGAAACACCGGCATTGCCTTGGCCTTCGTATGCGCCGCCAAGGGGTACCGCTGCTTGCTTACCATGCCCGAGACCATGTCCAAGGAACGCCGTGTGTTGCTTCGTCTCTTGGGCGCTGAGATTGTTCTTACCCCTGGACCCAAGGGAATGAAGGGTGCGATCGCCAAGGCCGGCGAATTGCTGGAGGAACATGGCGACAAAGGCTTTATGCCGCAACAGTTTGACAACCCGGCCAACCCCGACGTTCATCGCCGCACCACGGCGGAGGAAATTTGGGCTGACACCGAGGGCAACATAGATGCCTTTGTCGCAGGAGTTGGCACCGGGGGAACCATCACCGGGGTGTCCGAGGTGATCAAGAGCCGCAAGCCCGACATGCAAGCGATTGCAGTTGAGCCGGTTGATAGTCCCGTTATTTCCGGAGGTGATCCTGGGCCGCACAAGATTCAAGGCATCGGCGCTGGCTTTATTCCAAGCAACCTCAACGTGGACATCGTTGATTCCATCGAGCAAGTATCCAATGACGATGCTTTCGCGATGGCCCAGCGCCTGACTGCAAAGGAAGGCATATTGGCAGGGATTTCCACCGGAGCCACCGTGACGGCAGCCATCGAGGTGGCCAAGCGTCCTGACATGGCGGGCAAACGCATTGTGGCGGTTGGCGCCAGTTGCGGCGAACGCTACCTCACCACTCCCTTGGCCGCCCAAGCTCACTCGGAGGTTTTTGACCTTACCGCAGAGGACGGCTGATTTAGGCCGCCCTGTCTTTCTAATCCCGAGCCTCTACTGACTGACGGGCAAAGCCTTCTCGTTTTTTGCCTGGTGAGAGTAGTTGCCCAACGCGTGAGCCAAGCGACCGTTCGGGTCGAAGGCGAAGTCACTGGCACGATCGACGCGGGCTTGCTTGTTTTTCTTGGAGTTGACCGGGATGATGATGACAAGGATCTCGAGTGGATGGTGTGTAAAGTAACCGGCTTGCGAGTTTTCGAGGATCAGGATGGGCGCATGAATCTTTCCGTGCGAGAGATTGAGGGTGGTATCCTCGTGATCAGTCAATTTACCCTTTTCGGTAACCTCCGCAAGGGGACGCGGCCTTCTTTCAATCGAGCTGCCGATCCCACCGTGGCGGAGAACACCTACGAATTGTTTCTAGACAAGTTGGGCGGAGAATTGGGGCGACAGCCGCAAGCGGGCCGCTTCGGCGCCGACATGAAAATTGAGGCAGTCAACGATGGCCCCGTCACGATTGTCATCGACAGCAAGGACAAGCGTTTCTGATTTTGTTCCCATGAGTTGCGGGGAGCCTCTGAAGCAAGACTATTTTAATCGGCCCACCTTGGAGGTGACCCGCGACCTTTTGGGGAAATGTCTCTGCCGGAAATTGGATGGGGAGACTAAGCGCCTGCGGATCTCGGAGGTGGAAGCTTATGACGGTCCCAAGGACAAGGCATGCCACGCCCATCGGGGAAAGACAGCTCGCAACGAGGTGATGTTTGGGCCTGCGGGACGCTGGTACGTTTATCTTTGCTATGGGATGCACTGGATGCTCAACGTGGTGACCGGTCCTGTCGATTTTCCAGCTGCCGTCCTGTTGCGAGGCTGCGTCGAGGTGATTGGTCCGGGACGCCTGACCAAGGCTTTGTCCGTCGATCGCGTACAGGACAGGGAAATCATTTCACCTGATTGCGGTCTATGGATCGAGGACGATGGTTGTGAGGCGCCGGTAACCGAGGTTCGACGGACGCCTCGCATCGGGATCGGTTACGCTGGCAAGGAATGGGTCGACAAACCTTATCGTTTTGTTTGGGAAAAGGGGAAGTTAGCATGAGTAAAGTAATGATTGCCGGCGACGGTCACGGTGATTGCCCGCCCTCTCGATTGCTCGAAACTAAATGCTCTTGCGCCTGTTCCGCTTACCCCCTTCAACGAGTGCATCGAAACCATCCTCAAGCCTCATTTAACCTGAAATTCTTCAGGCGATTTTTCGAAGTGTCAGTACTAGATCTCCGTCACCCTGTGGTTTCTTGCGCTTGCTTTCCGATGCAATGGGTCGTACCTAATAGATTATGAAACGCGTCCTCGCGTCCATTTTAATACTCTTTTTCTTGGCTTCCTGCGGAACCTCCGAGCGCCCTGTGGTACACCAGGGGTGGGAGGCCCGCTATCGCTATGATGAAGGCAATCGGCGTCTTCATCCCTATTACGACCACCGTCGGGTGGGCAAATCGATAGGTCGTGACGAACGGGGCAAGGTCGATTACAAGGTTTGGTGGCGCAACCAGATCATCAACGAAAACCTCTTGAAGCAACCTCCTCGCTGACCCCTTCATGGAGAAAGTCTCCAAAATCATCAATTTGTTGACCATTGTCATTGGTTTGGCGGTGGCGGTTTTGGCTTATCTCTTGATCACCGCGGTGGACCAACTCAGGAAAGACACCTCGGCCAAGCAGAGCGAATTGGATGCTGCCATCACGACCTTGGCCAAGACGGAGGAGAAAAGCGCCGCGGACAAGGCCGCTCTTTCGGCCACGAAATCGGGGCTCGCCGACGATTTGTCCGATCACCGTCGGGAGGTAACCCGCCTGAAGGACGAATTGCCAGTCAGCGAGGCAAAGTTGGAGGGTCTCAAAAAACAGCAGGAGGAAGCTCGCGCTGAAGCTGAGAAAAAGAAAGGTGAAGTGACTGGCCTGCAGACTGAAATTGCTGGTGTACAGGAAGCTGCCGGTGGTTTGCAGGCAGCAAACCCGACTGCGCTAGCGGCAGTCGAGCAAATGCGGAACGAAATTCGTGAGCAAAATGACTTGGCCGTTGAAATCCAAAGTGAGCTACGTGACTACAAGCAGGAGACTGCCCACCTCAAAGTGCATTTCGCCAGTATACTGAAGGAACTCCAACAGGATGCCAGAGACCCATCTTGGATCACCATTGGCAAATCGGTGAACACTCGGATAGAACGTCTCAGCATGGAAACGGGCATGCTCGTTCTCCCCTTGGGCATTACCCACGGCATGCGTGAGGATATGAAATTTATTGTTTCAAAGAAAGGCAAGCGAGTCGGGCAACTCGTGATCAAGGAAACCGGCCTTGCCCATAGTGTGGCCAACATCGTGCCTTTAATCGGCAATCCAACCAAGCTCCGGGAGCGAGACGACATTGAAATCACAGGTTTTTAGAATCATCGCCTGGTGTTTGGCTGTGGGGGTTACTGCTCTGTGGGTCCTTCAGCAAGGGGAGGTCACTTTGCGCAAGGCAGAGCTCGATGATATCGAGGCCAAGCTAAAGGCCGCCAAGGACAAGACCAGGGCGGTGGAGGCCGATTCGAATGCGACGAAAGCCACCTTGATCCAGGAGACGAACCAGCTCGAGGAAGAAGATAAAGCTGTTACCGAGGAGATGAACACATTGAAGACGCAGGCGGATGCCTTGGCCAAGGCAATTGCCGACGAGGAGGCCAATTTGGCCTTGATCGTTGAAGAAAACGCCGCCTTGCCACAGCAGGTGCTTGATTTGACATCGGTCAAAGGCCAAGCCGAGGCAGCCCTTGCTCCGCTCAAGCAAGAGGAAGGCGAAATCAAAGCAGAGCATGCCATGGTGGAGAAGGAACTTGCCGACGTTCGCGCCTCCACCGGTGAGTTGCAAAGCCAATTGGATGCTTTGCAGCAAGAGCGAGAAACCCTCCGCCGCCTCTATGAGGAACGTTCTGCCGAGTTACGTGAGCGAATCGATGAGCCACCCTGGGTTTATTACGGCAACAAAGTGCGAACCAAGATCATGAACGTGAGGCCATCCATGACCGGAGTATTTTTGCCGTTGGGAATAGGGGAGGGCGTAAAGCGGGACATGGAATTTCTGGTTCGCCGACCCGACTCGTCAGCCCAGACCAAGAGATCTTGGCGCTTCAAGTTGAAGATCGTGCAGTCCGATTATTCCTTTGCCGTCATCCTGCCCGAGTACGGAGATCAAAACATCCCGATGCGCGCTGGTGAGGAGATCGAGATGGAGCGATCCGGCAACATTGCCCGGGAAAAATCGGAGGAAGAGACCGCCAGTCGTCCTTGATTGCCTTAGGGTAACCGTATTTAAAACAGCCTTGCCTTCATCCTCTCTAACTTAAAGGCTCTTTTTCATGAGTGATAGCGAAGACCTCGAAGGAGATTCCCTGGCTGAATTGATCGATGACACCGATGGCCAGGAAGTGGAGACGGTTGCAGACGTGGAGCCAACTTCCTCCATTCCCGACGAAGCAGTCGCCGAAGGCGACGACGTAGACGTTGGGGACCCCGCATTGGCCGACATAATGGCGGACGATGGCCCTGAGTCCGAGAGTCCCGCCGAGCCAACTCCAGCGCCAGCCCCTGAGGTGGTGGCTCCCGCAGGTTCAACTGCTCCCGCCAGTTCGGAGGATGAGCAAGCCTTCCGTTCTCAAGTGGGTGGCTTGGCTGCGCCGGATGACGTTGAGCGCATCATCACACTTCGTCGCGCTCTCGTTCAGCGAGGTGAATCGCCTCCTGCCCTAACTGACGTTGCAGCGGATGTTTTGGGATCGCAATTGGTTGCCCCGGAAGGGGATTGTGATTTTTATGGCAATCGCCCGAGTAGCCGGGCCCAAGGTTGGGTGACTGGCTTGGCTTTTGGGTCTCAGCGGCGAGCTAAGAGATTCGCCAAGTTTTAAGCTTCGTTTTTCTCGCCCAGGCTGGGCAAACTTGCATCTTCCTCCGATTTGGTTTCGTTGGTTCGCATGCCTGATTATTCCATCGTCATACCTGCCTTCGACGAGGAGCTTTTGTTGCCATCGACCATCGCCGCTCTTCGTGAAGCGATGAATGATATTTCACTGGAAGGCGAAATAATCGTGGTGGACAACAACTCCAGCGACGCGACCGCCGAAGTTGCGAGCAAGGCCGGCGCTCGCGTTGTGTTTGAGCCTGTTAATCGGATTTCTACTGCCCGCAACGCAGGTGCCAAAGTGGCTCGAGGAGAGTGGTTTGTTTTCGTGGACGCCGACACTCGAATTCCAGTGGATCTACTCAAGAAAGCGCTGAACTCCTTGGCTGGAGGCAAGATTGGAGGCGGTGGCGCTTGCATTCGTTTCGGGCCTGATGGCAAGGGGGCTCATCCTCTCATGTTGCGTTTATGGAACTGGATATCCCGATTCTTCAAATTAGCCGCTGGCAGCTTTATATTTTGCCTTCGCGAAGGATTTGAGGAGGTGGGGGGATTTTCCAACAAAGTCTACGCGGGTGAAGAAATCCTGTTTTCTCGACAATACAAAAGATGGTGTCTCCGACAGGGTCTCGGGTTTCAGGTGTTTCCTAATCCCCCTGTTTCGACCTCGGCGCGAAAGCTTCAGTGGTATTCCCCCTTTCGCTTGGCCGCAACTTTCTGCCTCTTTGTCTTATGCCCCTTTCTCGTGCGCTCCCGTTCCTTTTGCAGCTTTTGGTACGATCGGCCGAAGGTTGCCCGTGATTCCGGTCGGGGATGAGGTTTCGGCCAGTGGACTTTTTTAGTCCAGTTTGGTCTCGATTAAAGCAAAGGAACTATCCTTGCCCGAGATTTCCACTGGAAAACGGAGGATTCCCTTCACGCGATCGATTTTATCCGGAGCATAGTCGGTCTTCGACAAGGTCACTGTCAGGATGCCTTTCTTCAGGCGGATTTTCTGTTCGGGGTCTATCTTGTAATGGTTAAGCATGGAAAAGAAATAGAGTCCTTCTTTCTCCTGCAAGGCTTGGATCGGCTTCCCTTCGATTTGCAAACGGATTTTGTTTCCCTTGGCACTGGCAGTTGCCTGCAGTGCCGGGATGGGCTTGGGAAGCCGGGCCCGGGCTGCTTTCACCAGTTCCCTTGTGCCTCGAGCCCAAGCCGTTTTCTCGGACACTGGAAGCTTGAGCTCGAAAGTGTGGTAGCCCGGATTGCAAGATGAGTCGTTGCAGGCCATCCAGCTGGCTTTCGCCTTCAGGACTATGCTGTCTTGGGTAAGGTTTCGGGGTGCCTTTATCTCGGTCAGGAGAGTGGCATTGGTTTCGTATCCGTAGACGTCATACTTGAACATTTTGGAACGCTCCGGGATTTGCCAGATCAATTCCCCCGCCTCAAATCCTTGCGGAAGCTCCCATATTATTCCGGTGGGCATGCCTACAGTGCCCGGATTTTTCCAGTAGGAATGGTATCCGGGATGGTGCGAAAGGGTAAGGGCAACGATGAAGGTTTGCCCTGGCGCGATGGTTGACGCTTCGCTGCGCATAGTGGCACGCAATCCTTTGCCCTCGAATTTTTCTTCCGCTGCGCCTGCTTCCATGAGGAAGGGGATTGCGAAACCAATTAAAAGAGATGGCAGGGCGCGTTTCATTCGCTTTCTTTTTCTTCCAGTTTCTTGAGATAAGGCTTCATGGCCAAGTAGATTTCGCGGCTTATCCATGCATCGGTGGCGGCGTAATTAAGCTGTGATGGCGTGAGGTTTCGCCTTTCCCAATTCGATAACTGGGCTCCTTTGGATATTCGGCGGTCAAGAAAGATGGCGGACAAACTGCGCAATCCTGTGGTCACGATGCTCAGTTTTGACGCCATGGCGTCTAACTCAATGAAGCTTTTGGGTTCAAAGGGATGTTTTTCAGAGAGCTTCTTGATGTCATCCCTGAGGGCGACGCCTGTTTTGACTACCTTTTCATTTTCCATGAAGTCACGTATCGGACCGAGATCGTCGATCGGGCTTAGTTGAATAAGGAAGGCGTGATTAGAGGTGGCCAGTTGCAGAAGCGCCACAGGGTGATTTTCTCCCTTCCTAAAGGTTGGTTTCGATTCAATGTCGAAGCCTACCACATCGGTGCCCTCTAGAATTTGGGCAGCTTTACCGAGCTCTCCTTGATTTCGCACCACATGGATTTTGCCGCTGAAACGTACCAGCGGGAACTGGTTTATTTCGTCTTTGCTTATGCGGGAGGGAAGGCCCGTGTCCGGATCCCTTTCGGGCCTGTCACTCATCTGATTGAAAACCACACGAAGTTTATAACTCTATGATGAGACCATCGTAGGAAAGTGAGATTTCCTCGGGGAAACTCTCGTCCAGCTCGACAACCTCCTTGTCGTCCTTATCTTTTTTCCTTGGCATGCTGGTGTTTTTTCGTCGATGCAGAAAATTCTTTGTCTCCCGCAGAAAGCCTGCCAGTTGCTTGTCTGATGCAGCTGGGTCGTGATGAAAGATCGTGATGTGTTTGACTTGAGCTCGAGATGCGAAGTCCACTCCCGTTATGTTGCTGGAATGCCCCCAGTCCTCCTTTGCACCCCCAGCCTGATTAAAAGAATAGGGAGCGTCAAATATGAGCAAATCGGCATTTCGAATGAAATCAATGAATGGATATTTCTTCCGATGGTGATGCGCGCGATGTTCAGCGTCAGTTGAATAGACAACGGATTTGCCATCTCGCTCGAAGCGGTATCCATAGGAGCGCCCGGGATGATCTTGCTCGACAGTGAGCACCTTGTATCCAGCCACTTCCAAAATATCTCCCGGCTTGTGAATTTCGAAAGAGATATCAGCTTTCATCTCATCGAACGTCACCGGAAAGTAGGGCGACTGCATTTGATTGCGCAAGGCATTCTCCAAGTCGTCATGGCAACCGTGGAAGACTATTTTGTTCATGGGCACGTACCCAGGGCCAAAAAACGGGATGCCCTGCAAGTGGTCGTAGTGAAAGTGCGACATGAACACATGAAAAACATGGGCTTGCTTTGCCTCGGGTCGGCCAAAGAACTTGGATCCGAATTCACGCATGCCAGAACCACCATCACAGAGTACGGACTCGTTTGCATTGCCCTCCAATTCCACGCAGGGTGTGTTTCCTCCATAAGTTCCCGACTGGTGGAACGTTAGCTTTTCATTTACGAATTCCTTGATCTGGGCCTCTGAGCGCAGATGCTTGCCGCGGGCTTCCATGAGGGCATGCACAATTTTCTCTCGGACAGCTTCAGCGTCCAAGGGTGCGGGGATGGATCCCCTTGTTCCCCAAAAACGAACGTACATTGATCAAATTAGATTTAATTCCAAAAAAACAACGAATTTGAAAAAGACCACATGTTTTTTGCACCCCGATCCTTTTCCGAAAAGTCTTGCCCCGACCTTTTTGCGCGAAATGCTAACACCATATTCATCATATAATTTACTGTAGGCCCGAACAGCCGCCATTGAACGAACTATGACCGAAGATCATTTGCACGCCACTGTTTACCAAGCAGGGCAATCTCTCCTCAGTTTTAGCGACCTGCTTGCTTATTTCGTGGATCCCAATTTTCTCAAGGGTGGGCTTTCGCGCATCTCAGACATGCATGTAAAGATAGGTCGCCCGGTCAGTTTCCGCATCGATGACGATCTTCAGCCCGTTACCGATGGTTCGGGCGTAGAGCCGCAGGTCATGGAGACATTCCTCCGCGCCATCCTCTCACCAAAACATCAGGATAGGGCCTTTGCCGACGATTTCGAGGACATCGACACGGGTTTCGAGTGGCGGGAACAAAACGTTAATTTTCGCCTCAATGTCTTTCACGACCGTGATGGATTGGCCTTTGTCATGCGGATGCTCTCCTCCAATATCCCGGATATTGAAAACCTTGGCTTGCCCAGCGAGCACATGTGGCGAGAGATCGTCGGCTTGAAGCGTGGACTGGTCCTCGTCACGGGGGTGACGGGCAGCGGCAAGTCGACCACCATCGCGGCCTTTGTCAATTACATCAACCGGTTTCGCAAAACCCGCATAATTACCCTCGAGGATCCGGTGGAATTTATTTACCAAAGCCAGGAGTCGATGGTTTCACAGCGACAGGTAGGCCAGGACGTGGCGACCTTTTCGGGCGGTTTGCGCAGTGCCCTGCGAGAGAATCCGGATATTATTTTCGTGGGTGAAATCCGCGACGTGGAAACGGCTTCTCTGGCTCTGAGCGCCGCCGAAACCGGTCACCTGGTCTTTTCCACTCTGCACACTAGAGATGCCAAGGGCGCCCTTAGTCGCATCGTGGACATGTTTCCCCCCGAGCAAACCAAAAACCTCTGTCTCCAGCTCTCATTCAGTCTTTCCTGGGTGTTGAGCCAAAAGTTGGTGCCACGCACCGATGGTCAGGGCAGAATTCTCACCATGGAAGTGCTCAAGAACGTTCCCGCCATGGGCAATCTGATTCGCACCGGCAACTGGCAGCAGGTCTACTCCACCATGGAAACTCAGGTCAAGGAAGGCATGATGACGATGGAGCAACATTTGCTCCACCTTTACCAGCATGGGTACATAACGCGCGAGTCCGCCCAGACCTATGCCAACGAAGCCAGTATCATAGATCGTCTTAACAAGTTGCAACAGGAACAGGCCCAAGCTACCGCCGGTTAATTGCTTCTCGAGGTTGCTTTTTTTCGGTCAAGGGCTCATCTTAATCAAGTGACGTCTTTTGCGAGTTAGAGGAAATTAAGCTTATTATAGACTTTTTATGCAGATCAAGATTGCCAAGGATTGGGAGTTGCGGGAATCGGAGGTTACCTCCGAGGATGCTTATCTTTCCCGCCGCCGTATGATTAAAGCGCTGGGTTTGGCTACCGCCTCTCCCCTTGTTTTCTCCTCGTTGGCGGAGGGTGCCACGGAGGGATTTCCGACCAAGCTCAACAAGAAGTATTTGCCTCCGAAGGGCACCAAACCTACGGAGTTCAAGTATGTCACGGGCTACAATAATTTCTACGAGTTTTCCACTGACAAGTTCGAGCCCAGGATTCTCGCCAACCGTGGCTGGAAGACAGAGCCCTGGACCATCGAGATAGGTGGCCATGTAGAGAAACCTCTCAAACTCGACGTCAACGAGTTGGCCAAGGAGATGGCGCCTGAGCAGCGAGTCTACCGTTTCCGTTGCGTGGAGGCATGGTCCATGGTGATACCTTGGGATGGTTTCCCACTGAACAAACTGATCAAGAAGGCCAAGCCTACCTCTAAGGCAAAGTATCTTAAATTTACCACTTTCCTGGACAAGAAGGCAGGGCCCGGCTTCCAGAAATACCCCTATTATGATTGGCCTTATACCGAAGGCCTTCGCATGGACGAGGCCAACAACGAACTTAGTTTCTTGGCTACTGGCATCTATGGTCGCGCCTTGCCCAACCAAAATGGAGCTCCTCTGCGCTTGGTGGTCCCTTGGAAATATGGTTTCAAGTGCATCAAGTCGATTGTAAGGATTGATTTCACAGACAAGCAGCCAAGCACACTTTGGAATGCTGCGGCTCCTCGAGAATATGGCTTCTATGCCAACGTTAATCCCGAGGTGGCGCACCCACGTTGGTCGCAGGCGCGTGAGCGCGTCATAGGCGCCGGCGCATTTGCGGATCGTATCCCCACTCTGAAGTTCAACGGATACCAAAAGGAAGTGGGCCATCTCTACGAGGGAATGGACCTCAAGAAAAACTTTTAGCCTGATGCGGTCATGAACCGCCGAATCGCTCAACTTCTTTCCTCCAAGTGGTTTGCCTTTCCACTGGTGGTCCTGCCTTTTGCTAGCTTGATCTGGACTTATCTGGAGGAGTTGGAGACCAATGGCGCTTTGCCTGAACAACCTCCACTGGTATCGGAGGAACCCAATGCTGCCGAAGAAGAGGAATCCTTTTCCTTCACCGTTACCGACGAGGAATTTCTCGATGCTACCCCGGAAAGGGTTCCCGATGATTCCGATGGCAAGGTAGTTGTCTCCGGGAACTTGGCCGAGGGCGCCAATTTAAACGAGATTCTCACGGATGACACGGGAGAATACGCCATGGCTTGCTTTATAATAGTTCTTTGCCTCACGCCGCTGAGAAGACTGTTTCCCCGCGTACTCTTGATCAGCGCATTGAATCGCCATCGCCGCTTGTTGGGATTGGCGTGTTTTTTCTATGCCTGCTTGCATTTCACTTTGTATTTCGACGATGGTTTGCAACGACTTTTGAATGAATGGGATAACATACTTTACGTGCAGGCTGGATTAGCGGCCTTCTTCGTATTGCTGGTCATGGCCGTTACCAGCAATGATTGGATGGTGCGCAAAATGGGAGGTCGCCGCTGGAAAAAACTTCATCGCCTCGTCTATCTGCTTATCCCCATTCTTTTCTATCACAAAGCATGGGCGGGCAAAGGGGGATTGGGCAGCGGTGACGAGCAAGTTGTAGAGACCCTTATATGGTTCTCTCCTTTGTTCGTCTTGCAACTTGCCCGCATTTTACTCTACTTGAGGAAACGGGGCTCTTCTCCCTCGGTCCAACCGAAGGGAGCCTGAGCCTTTGTCCGAAATGAAATCCGACTTTATATTTCTCCACATGTTCCTCCACCTTTTTGTGGTCTCTGTTCTTGAGGCTCAACCGGAGTTAACCACCGCCATCCGTGACTTTGCCATTCCTCAATTTGACCAAGAAGGACGACCTCTTTCGATGCTGAGGGGAAAGGAACTGCGGCACCTCCCGAATGACGAGGCCACTGTTCTCGAGATGGACCTGCGGACTTTTGCGGTTGACCGCCCTGGGACCACGGATCTGCGCCTTCGCAGTTCATCCTCCCGTTTTTTTCTCAAGAAAAGCGAGGCCGCCAGTGACCAACCCATTCACCTCGTTGGGCCCGATTATGAGATAACCGGCAAAGGTTGGAGTTGGAAGGGCAAGGATCGTCAGGTCCTAATCCATGATGACGTCAAAGCCAACTTCAAGGCCACCTTGACCGACTTCCTCGCCAGTGGCTGTGACTCGGAAAATAAAGACGTTCCGTTGAGGCCGCTGCCAAAGGAGAAGGGCCAGACCCGCATCTTCAGCGACAAGCTCGAATTGCTTACCACCGACAAGGACCACAGGTTTCTTTTCGTCGGTAACGTCCAGATTGTAGGGCACAACCTCAGCGTGACCTGTGACCGACTGGAAGTGATCTCCTCCCGCTCTCCCGAAGAAGAAGGAGAGGCTGGGGCGTTCGGATCCATTGCCAATATCTTCGCCACGGGTCGTGTGCGCATAGAGCAAAGGCAACGCTCCGCAGTGGCTGGCAAGGCAACTATTGACGTTGCTGCAGGTACCATTGCGTTGGAGGAAGCCCCCGTGGTCTTTGATGACCAAGGCAAGGCGGAGGGGCATAAGATCATTCTTCATCGTGGCCAGCGCCGCGCCGAGGTCCACTCCAAGCCAGGCGAGACCCGGGCAGAAGTTACCTTGCCACCCATCGGTGATCTAGGCGTGTTTGGCAAAGATATCGAGAAACGCAAGAAGGAGACTCCCGGAAGCGATTCGCCAATCGAAGAACCTTCTCCTCGGCCGTGAGTTCATCTTCCCGTATTCGAACCCTCGATCTGGTCAAGCGTTTCGGTGACCGTGAAGTGGTTCGCAAAGTCAACGTCGAGGTTTCCACGGGCGAAGTGGTCGGTCTCCTCGGACCTAATGGAGCGGGAAAGACAACTACCTTCCATGCTGTCGTTGGTTTGCTCAAGCCGACTTCGGGCCTGATACGTCTCGATGACGATGACATCACTCCGTTGCCCATGTACATGCGCGCCCGCAGGGGTATAGGCTACTTGCCACAGGAAACGTCCGTGTTCCGCAAACTTTCGGTGGAAGATAATCTCAGGGCAATCGCCGAAACTTTGCCTCTATCCTCCCGTGAACGAGAAGAGCGCGTGCAGTTTCATCTTCATGAACTGGGTTTGGAGAAACTTTCGCGATCCAAGGCATTTACCTTGAGCGGCGGCGAATGTCGGCGCCTCGAAATCAGTCGAGCACTTGTCACTCAACCGAAGTTTCTTCTCATGGACGAACCTTTCGGGGGAATTGATCCAATTAGCGTGAGCGAGGTGCAAAAAATTGTTCGAGGACTTCGAGACAAGGGCATCGGTGTGCTGATCACCGACCACAACGTAAGGGAAACTCTGAGCATCGTGGATCGCGCCTATCTTCTTCATGATGGAAAGGTCCTTCTTTCAGGAGACTCCGAAACTCTCCTCAACGACGAGAGAAGCAAAAAACTTTATTTGGGAGAAGATTTCTCCGTTTGACTGCCTGAAAACGAACCGCCAAATTGTATTTGCCATGCCGAGCCGCCAATCCATGAAAATCATCGAGAGCATAGCCGTTCGTGATTTTTACGAGTCTTTCAAGGGTCCATTGAAATTGAGATTGGTTTCCAAACCCGAGACATTGGCTCGCTCCAAGGTGCGTGAAAAAAGCATCAACCGCCCCGCCCTTACATTGACCGGGCATTTCAAGTATTTTGCCAACAAACGCATTCAACTCTTTGGCGCGGGTGAAATGTCTTTCCTGAGGGAACTATCTGATCACCGACAAAAAACAACCCTTACCTCCATGTTGGAGCGAAAGATTCCTTGCATTGTAATTAGCCGGAATTTTGCTCCAACCAAAGTAATGCTCCAGGTAATGGAGAAATTTGGAGTGCCGCTTTTCCGCACCCCTCTAACTTCCAAGGAATTCAGCACTGCCGCCACCGTCTTGCTTGAGGAACGCTTTGCCCCGCGCACTTCCTTGCATGGAACACTGATGGATGTTCGAGGAATCGGGGTCCTCATTCGGGGTGAAAGTGGCTCTGGTAAAAGCGAGACTGCCATTGCCTTGCTCCACCGCGGTCACAGCTTGGTTGCAGACGACGTCGTCCGGGTCAAGCTCCTCAGCGATCATACCACGCCGGTCGGAACCAGTCCCGATCTGAATAGAGGTTACATGGAGTGCCGGGGAATTGGGATCGTTAACGTGGTGGAACTTTTCGGTGTGCAAGCCGTCCGCATAGAGAAACGGATCGAGGTGGTGGTTACCTTCATCGAATGGGAGCCGGGCATGGAAGTAGAGCGCACCGGCCTGGATGAAAAACATTTCGAAATCCTCGGAGCCGGTGTCCCGCACATGGAAATTCCGATTCGACCGGGCCGTGACATGGCTCGTTTGGTGGAGGTGGCCGTAATGGTTCAGGCACTTAAGTTGATTGGGCATGATCCGGCCAAGGAATTTAGTGACAAACTTCTAGCCGAAATGAATAAAGAATAAAAAAATCGGACTTTTTTTTGCCCTCTGCCACCCATGTCAAAGTTTTGTAAACCATTTGTGTTAGGGAGGAAAAAAATCTCTGCCCACTTATCGACTGCCCGCTGTGAATAACTTGTGAGAAAGTTACCCTTGTAAGCATTCTTTTTTTCTTGGTTACTGTTGGTCCTTCTGCCAAGAATAACAAAGTCCTCCTTCTAATCCCTTTTCATCCACCCCATGACCCACAAACCGATGGTAATTTACCTAAGTCGCTGTATTTCAGTAGATAATGGGGAAAATGAGCTAACTTTAAGTGATCTGTGTTCCTTTTGCTCCAAACATGAGAAAAACGATGGTTTCATGCCGAGGTTTGTACTTTAGATTGATTTAGGACGCACTTTAGAAAAGCTGTGAATAAAAAGCACTCCACGAACTTGACCTCGACTGATTCCGCGACGGAGTTATGGGACGCCGTGCGTACTACATTGCGAGATTCCTTGCCTGGTGATACTTATGAGATGTGGTTTTCCAAGATTGAGCCGACCAAGGTGGAGGCTGATTTTGTTGAATTGCTTGCTCCCAATGAATTTTCCGCGATTTGGATACAGGACAACTTCATGGAGTTGGTAAGGAAGGAGATGTCACAAGTAGCGGGACGTGACATGGAGGTTAATTTGGTTTCTCCCGAGAGCGTGGACGAGCAGTCCGGAAAGTCTCGGGTCGAGCGACCAGCTTCGAGTGGGTCGAGATTACCCCGGACGGATGGTGCAAAAAACGAGAACCGCTTGAGTTCTCGACTGGGCGCCCGTCAACCGATCAACCCACGTAATACCTTTGAGAGTTTTGTCGTTGGTCCGGGCAACCAATTGGCTCAGGCAGCTTGCGTGGCGGTTGCCAACGCGCCTGCCCAAGCTTATAATCCGCTTTTTCTATACGGTGAAACCGGTTTGGGTAAAACGCACCTCATGCATGCGGTCGCGCATCATACTTTGGAAGGCTTTCCCGATCTCAAGATTCGTTACGTTTCCTGCGAGAAGTTCACCAACGAATTCATCCGGGCAATTCAGGAAAATACCCTAACCCAGTTTCGTCGGCATTACAGGGAAGTCGACCTATTGCTAATCGATGACGTTCAATTTCTAGCTGGCAAGGAACGCATTCAGGAAGAATTCTTCCATACCTTCAACGAACTCTTCGAGTCGCAACGCCAAATTGTCCTCACCAGTGATCGTCCCGCAGGTGAGATCAACAAGTTGGAGAGCCGTCTTCTTTCTCGTTTTCAATGGGGCATGGTTTCCGATATCCAGCCTCCTGACTTGGAGACTCGCGTAGCCATTCTTTCAAAAAAGGCCGCCGCCATGAAAGTGGATCTTTCGGTGGAAATCCTTGAGTTTTTAGCCAAGAGCGTGGCTCGCAACGTACGTCGAATGGAGGGTGCCCTGACCCGCGTGGCCAGCTATGCAACCCTCGTCAAGAAACCTGTTGATATCGAGACAGTGGGCCGGCTTCTTCATGATATTTTGCAGGAGGAAGCCCTCAGTCGCATTTCGATTGAGAAGATTCAGAAGAAAGTCACTGAATATTACCACTTGCGAATGGCCGACATGGTTAGCCGCCGGAGACCCAATAACATAGCGTTTCCGCGCCAAGTCGCGATGTATTTGAGCCGCGTCCTCACCGATCATTCTCTTCAGGAGATAGGGGATTCCTTTGGCGGCAGGGATCATGGAACCGTTATCCACGCTTGCAAAACCGTCGAGAACATGATGGATCAGGATGCTTCGGTGAAACGAAGTGTGGATTATCTCACCGAGCAACTCTCGCACGGCGTGGAGTGACGGCTAGTAGGGCTTTGTGCCTCCTTGTCCCAAGCCATGCCCCAAACATCATGATCGCCTCTGATTACTCCGACTCTCCCCAAGAAAGTTCGATTTCTCCAACCGATGAGCCTTCGGGCTCCTCCGAATCTCCGCTTGTTGCCGACGGATGCTTGAACGATGAGGGCAAGCGTGAAGTGGCTCGTTGGATTAACGAGGGCCTTGGCCTTTCCGACGTCCAGAAGAGGCTTGCTTCCGAACATGGCCTCACCCTTACCTACATGGAAACTCGATTTCTCGTCGACGATCTCGAACTTGCCTTGCAAGACCCGGAGCCGGAACCGGAGCCGGAACCGGAACCGGAGAGTGAGCCTTCGGCGGCCGACGGGCAAGAGCCTGCTGTCGATGCTCCAGGCAATGAGGACGAAGGAATGCCTGGCGATCAGGCTGAGAGCACAGGTGTTTCGGTAGAGGTGGACAAGGTCATGCGCCCAGGCGCGTTGGCCAGTGGAGCGGTTACTTTTCCTGACGGTGTCACCATGCAATGGCAGTTGGACCAGTTCGGGCGCTTGGCCATCACTCCCAAGGAAGGTTATCAACCGAGTGAGGAAAACCTCATGGCCTTCCAGCAGCAATTGCAAGGCGAGTTGCGCAAAGCTGGCTTCTGAGCAATTCCTGCTCGCCGCGAAATTCAAGTTCCCCGCTCGTTGGAGGGAAGTATGCCATTTTCCAGTTCGCGTAGTTCCTTGTGGCGTTTGATGATTTTTTCCTCGGCCATGATCGGCAGGTTTGCTTCCAGCGCAACGTTTTCCAAGACTTGGATGAAGCGCATGCACTTCACTTTGCGTCGGTCGAGTTCAAATCGCTTTTTTTCCAAGCTCGAGATAGCGGCTTTTGCCTTTAGGTACTTGCTCCATTCACCGCCCTTTTTGAGGACAGCCATTACTTGCTTGGATTGATCGGGCTGGAAGAGCGCCCTTGCATTCGGATGATAGGGATTGCCTACTTCCGGCCACCTCTTGCGAATCTCCGAGGCCAATTTTTTCTTGATCGCGTTGCGCTCCGCTTCTGGCTTCTTCTTTTGCTCGGCCAATTTCTTTCTTTGACTCTCCAGTTCGTTCATCAAGTCCCTAGCTTCTTTCAGCCTGTTGGCATCCTCCAGTTCCAGTTTGACTGACAAACCCTGTAGCACGGCGTGCTCGGGAGGAGCGGCAAGCTCGATGATTTTCGCATAATCATCCTCCGCCAACAACCATTCCTTGCTTTGTTCGCCGCCCTCCTTTTTTTCCTTGGGGGGTTGGGTTTGCGAGTAACGACGAAGAAAGGCATCGGATGTCTTGATTGGTATGTCAATAGTGTCTGAGGACAAGATGACGTGAGCATGAGCTTCGGCATAGGAGGTTTTGCCGTCTCCATCGAAGTCCGGCTTTTCAATAGTGGCTCCTAACCGTGTTTTGCCGCAAAGGGCCTCCCAGAAGTTGGTGCTGTACTCCTGGTAGTTTTCTTCCCTGATGTCTGGGGTGCACCCGGCGGCCACGCGGTTGTGGACAGTAGCGAAGAAGCCTGCCCGAGGATGCTCGGCGAGGCCTTTTTTCGGGTCTCCGTCCTTGAATATGACGTTGGCGAATCCCCCACTGTAGCATTGCACCATGACGAGAATGACTGGTGTTTCGACCGGGAGCTGGTCCAGTTTCTTGGTGAAGTCGCTCATTTTCAACTTTTGGTTGTTCCAAAGATAGACATTGGTGTTTTGCGGGGTTTTCTTGTCCCCCTTGCCTCCATGTCCCGTGAAATACATCATCAAGCGGTCATCGCCTTTCAATTTGGATCCCGTGTTTTTCAACCATTTGTCAATTTCAGCAATGGAGGAGGG
Source organism: Opitutia bacterium (assembly GCA_002716045.1). Classification (GTDB taxonomy): domain Bacteria; phylum Verrucomicrobiota; class Verrucomicrobiia; order Opitutales; family Seribacteraceae; genus UBA2993. The sequence goes on along the minus strand of PAZC01000026.1, from coordinate 43,978 downwards.
TCCGTTGGGGGCCAATCCATTGGAGCGATACTGGTTGGCTATGCCTTTGGTACTGCCAAGCAATTCGGCGAATGCCCGGTTTACTTCGGGAATGTCGAAAGCGGGATCCATGAACTGCAGGTCACGGCCTCTGTCCCTGCCATCGGCAAAAAGCAAGTGACGGGGAGCCTCGATGAGATCGAGTTCTCCTAGTACACGACGAAAATAGAGGACGTTTTTTTCGAGGGACACTTGGTTGCCGCTGGCTGAGTATCCGCCTCCGATTACAAGAAAATGAGGTAAGGAAGAATCTCCTTCGCTAGTTTTCGTGTCGCTATCCTGATTCTCTTCAACCTCCTTATCGTCATCCGATGGAGTTGGTTGAACAGGTGTCGCTTCCGGCTCGACGGCTTCTCCAACTGGAGGGCACGCGGAGCCTGCGAGAAAGGACATGCCAAATGCAAAGAGTAGAATTAGTGGGTAAAGTTTCATTTCCTCATTCAACCTGAACTTTTCGATGATGCAAGCCAAGGCAGGTTTTTTCTGTGACTTCTTGAAAAAGCTCCATCGGTCTTCTTTCCTCCCGCAAATTCCACCCTTCAGGCACAATAAAGCCCGCCCCACGCAATGGGGCGGGCTTTGTCAAAGCAAAGAAAAGGCTAGGTGCCCTTAGGACCCTTTGATCACTACGAAATGAGCCCTGCGGTCCATTTGCATCTGCTCATCGCTTCCCTCGATCTTGCCTTCATCGCCGACCGACAGGATTTGTATGCGATCGGGATCCACTGCCAAATCTATTAAATATTGCATCACGCTAGCGGCTCTTCGGTCCCCGAGGGATTTGTTATACTCGGGAGTGCCCTTGTAGTCGCAATGACCTTCGATCAAAAGGTGAGCGTTTGTTTCTTTTTTCATCCAGTCAGCCACGTCACTGATCTTGTCGCGTTCCGCTGCATCCACCGAATACTGGTCGAACCCAAAGTAAACTGGGGTGAAGCGATTTCTCAGGAAATCATCTTCATCGAATTTGCTGAAATCAAGACCCTCTCGCTCTTCCAGTCCGTCCAAAGGCATTGGTTGACCGATGATTTCTCCTCCGGCTCCTCCCGTTGCTCCGTCATCCACGAAGCCAGGATTTTTCCCTCCGCTTCGCAACAAGGCGGTTTCTTCCGGAGTGGGATCCGGTTTTTTGGAGCAACCGGATCCGACTGCCCATAATACGCTGCAAGATGCAGCAAACGTCATAATTTTTTTCATCATCATAAACCTCCCTCTACTTTGATAGACTAGCTTCCACTAGATAACGTTCAAGTAAACCCTCGACGATGTGACCGCAAGTTCTTTTTTTCATTCGATGCAAAGGAACTTAGTTAAACGCGAAGAAGAAAGCCCCATTATCTTTCTCTGTGACAACGGTTCCTTGTCTCCATTGGCAATTCGAGCATTGAGACTCACTGCGGCCGCTCTCGGTCAAAATGCTGCCCGCGTTGTGCTCCCGGTGGGCCTTCTTCATTCCGACCGTGTGAGCGGCGGCGACCCGGGAACGGTTTTGTTGACCGAGTTGGGCAAATGCCTGGAACGTGGCGAAAGAGATTTCATCGTGCTGCCTTTTTTCCTCGGGCCGAGCCTTGGCATTACTCAATGGCTGTCAGACCAACTGGAAGAACTTCGTCTCAAATGGCCCGATATGCGGGTCAGAGTGGCTCCCTGTCTCCACCAAGCGGAAGACACTAGATTGGCTCGCGCCCTGAGCGAAAGAATCAACGAGGTTATTGAAAGGGAATGTCTCGAGCAGCCTCTTATTGCCTTGGTTGATCATGGTACTCCGGTTCCCGAAGTGCATGCCGTGCGTGAGAACGTCGGTCAACAACTTCGAGACTTGATGGCGAGTGAAGTGATTCAAGTGAAGACTTGTTCGATGGAGCGTCGGCCCAAGCCAGAATATGATTTCAACGAGCCGCTGCTGGAGAATCTCCTGCAAGACCAAGAAGCTTGCCCATCACACCAAGTAGTGGTGGCCCAACTCTTTCTTTCCCCTGGCAGGCATGCCGGTCCCGATGGCGACGTCGCTAATATTTGCCGGCATGCGGAGCAGGTCCGCCCCGGTCTCCAGACCTTCCTCACCGACCCCTTGGGCGATCATCCGCTGGTTCTCGAGATACTTGAGGAACGTTTGCGGCAATGCCTCGCCGCAGGTTAACTCAAGTGTGGTTTTTTCAATTTGTGATCATGAAGCAAATAAACCTTTCATGTTTTCGCTGCTCACCTTTGTCTTTTCAGTAGAGGGGCTTTCGGCTGAGCTGCAGCTCTATTTGGCCTGTCGCCATGACCTCAAGCAGTGAGTACTTCACGCCCACTACTCCACCTCATCCTGACTTCTGGTGTTTACTTGATTTAAATCAATCTAATGTATTTATTTGGATAATGCGCTTTGCGATTGATCTTGGTTTCGATTTTGGCGGTCTCGGGGATGGGTTTTTGGATTCTGGCCTGTCCTTCTTGGCTTTGGGCTTTATGGCCTTACTGTATTCTGGGCTGTTGTTTTTCGTATTGATTGTTTTGTACAAGCTGTATCTAGGCACGCTCAAGCGAACCTTCGATGCATGCTCGCCGGAGAACTGCGAGATGAATTCCCCCCACTTGGTATGGTTGAACCTTATCCCGATTTTCAACTTATACTGGATTTTTTTGACTGTGATCAAGTTGGCCAATTCCGTTAAGAAAGAATATGCCGCATTGGGCATTTCACGGGAGTGCTCCGGCGGATACACTGTGGGTCTGGCTTACCCCATCTGCTTTAGTGTCAGTTTGATTTTCTCCTTATTTTCCCTTGAGCTCGCCTACGGTGTAATTGCGGTCGGCTTTGTTTGCTGGATCATTCATTGGTTTCAGGTGGGCAAGTTTCTTGGAATCATCAAAAAGCGCAAACAATCGTGGATGCTCCCCCCTCCCGTGTCGCCGACCAATGGTCAAGGGACGAGGATGTATATCCATAAGGACGGTAAGCTGTACGGTCCGTACCCCATTGAACTGTTGCGGAAGTATGTCCAACAGGGGAATTTCACAACGGAAGACTTGGCCTGTCATGACGGACAAAACTGGGTGACTGTTGCGGAAGTTCCAGGGTTCGCCCCCCCATCTCCCCAACCACCCTTTGATGACGTTTGCAGGGCTCTAGTTTGACTTTTCGACCAGCCAGATATTCTGAAAGCGTACGGGGTTGCCGTGGCCTTGCAGATGGATTTGGCCTTTTTCCTTTTCGGGTCGGCCGCCGCCGGCTCCGGTGCCCTTGTCCAGTTCGAAGTCGTTGTGGATGAGGACGCCGTTGTGGCGCGTGGTGATGCGCGCGTTCTTGATTTTTTTGCCGTCCTTGAAGCGTGGGGCGGTGAACTTGATGTCGTAGGTTTGCCAGGTGAGAGGAGGTAGGCACATGTTCACTGCGGGAGGCTTCTTGCGGTAGAGGGCGCCGCAGAAATTGAACTCTCCCTTGATCCCGAAGGAGTCGAGGATCTGAGTCTCGTAGTTGTTGAAGACGTAGACCCCGCTGTTGCCTCGATCCTGGCTGCCTGGCTTGGTCTTTGGCTTGTAGGGGGTGCGGAACTCGAGGTGGAGCGTGAAGTCGCCGAAGGAGTCCATCGAGACGACGCCTTCCTTGAGCAATTCGCCGTCCAGTTTCTTGCCATCGGAGAACCGGTCGGTGCTCTTGCCTGCGAAGAGCACCTTGGCTCCCTTGGGTGCCTTTTTGCCGAGGGTCGGGCTCTTGCGCTCCACCCGGTCGTAGGCGAAAAGTTCCTTGTCGCCTTTGGTTCCGGTCGCGGTGTCGCCCTTGATGACCACGGTTTCACCGCTGGCGGCCTTCAAGATGGTCTTGCCGTCCTTGGTTTCGCCCTTGAGTAGGACGAAGTCGTTGTTCTCGGCTCCGCTGCCGGGGAGGCCGCCTTTGTACAAAGCAGCCTGAAATTTACCGTCGCCCAGAGCCACGACCTGTAGGCCATGGCTGCCGCTGCCCTTGCCAATGGCGGCGGATGCGGCGTACTCGCCCTGAATGGCGAAGTCCGGATCCTTGGCCGCGGCGGCGGGATCGGTTATGGCGTTGCCCTTCTTGGCGGAGTGAAGGGAGCCCGGTCCTGTGAGGACGAAGGCGAGAATGACGAAGGATAGTTTCTTCATGTCTTTTTGAGGGTGGATAGGTTGTTCAACCGTCTATGCAGAAAAGGTGATTCACGCCCCGCAAGTAGAGGCGGCCGTCGCTGAATGCGGGGGTGGCGAAAGTATCTTCTCCAACTTCGTTCTCGGCCACGATCTTGAACTTTGGGCCGGGTTTGACCACCGTCATGACGCCGCGGTCGGAGAGAAAGTAAACCAGGCCGTTGCCGACCAGGAGTGAGGCGCTGTGGCCGCCCTTGAGGCGCTCCATCCAGAGGCGCTCTCCAGTCTTGGCGACCAGGCAACTGGCAACACCGTTGTCGGCCACTACGATGAAGTAGGGACCGATGGCAACGGGGCTTGGTACGTAGGAGCAGCCTTTGGTTATTTCCCATGCGACGTGGGTCTTGGTTACGTTTCCGGAACCATCGGGACGGATGCCTTGCATGAAGCGCTTGGGGAATCCGCAGGTCATGAAGAGAAGGTCACCGTTGTATACCAATGAGGCGACGTATTGCTCGGTTGGCCCGTCGCTGATCCAGTGCTGCTTGCCTGTGTCGGGATCGTAGCTGGCCACGCATTTGCTGCCCGCCAAGATCAGTTGGTTTCTTCCTCCGATGGTGCGGATGAGCGGTGTGCAATAACTGCGCGTGTTGTTGGGACGGTCTTTTTTCCAGAGCGTCTTGCCGGTCTTCTTGTCGAGGGCCACGAGATAGCCTGGACCGTCATGATCGCCGTTCACAATGACCTTGTCTTTCCACAACACGGGGGACGAGCAGTAGCCGTGTATGCTGGAGAACAAGCCCGGGCGGACTTCCCACAATTTCTTTCCATCGAGGTCATAGGCAGCCACGAACATCTTGTTCTGGTCGAGAAAACTCAGGTAGATGCTCTCGCCGTCCGATGTGGGCGTGCTGGAGGCTCGGCTGTTGAGCCGGTGCACCCGTTCCAAAGGCGATTTCAAAATTACCTTGCGCCATAGTTCCTTGCCGTTCGCCCGATCGATGCAAAGCAGTAGGCGCTCGGCTTTTTCCTCGATTGCGGTGACTTGGTAGATGCGGTTGCCTACTATGATGGGAGAGGCGTGTCCTTTGCCCGGGATCGGTGTTTTCCAGACAAGGTCGTCGGGTAGTGTCCAGGCGACTGGCGCCTTTTTGTCATTGATCGTGCCATCGCCCAGTTCCCCGCGCCAAGCAGGCCAATCGTCTGCCTTGGCGGATGCAAGGAGGACAACGGCGAAAGATATGAGTGACAGGCAGTTCTTCATCACTGGAAATTTGTCTGGCTAGAGGATTTTTGCCAGCCTATTCCATGCATGTATATAAGAAGGATAATCCGACGTTGACCCTTGTTTTGCTTTTTCGGTTATGATGAAGTCCTTCACTTCTTTCAACGAACGCTGCATCCGAAACCCATCACATGAGCGCAAAGGTAGCCATAGCGGTCGCAGCCCATCCGGACGACGTCGAGTTCCTCATGGGTGGTACCTTGCTGCTCTTGAAGCAGGCTGGTTGGGAAACACATTATCTGAACGTGTCGTCGGGTAATTGCGGGAGCCAGAAGATGGGCTCCGAGGAAACGGCAAAGGTCCGAGGCGAAGAGGCCAAGGAAGCGGCCAAGCTATTGGGCGCGAAGTGGCATGAAGGCTTTTCCAAGGATCTGGAGATTCTTTACGATACGAGCCATTTGCGTAAATTGGCCGCCATCTTACGCGGTGTCGCGCCCGATGTTGTGCTGACCCATGCTCCGCATGACTACATGGAGGACCACGTCAACGTTTGCCGCCTCGCGGTGACCGCGGCTTTCACGCACTCCATGCCTAATTTCGAAACTGATCCACCGACGGAACCTCCCTTTAAGGAGGTGGTCCTCTACCATGCCATGCCCTACGGATTGCGAGATCCCTTGCGCAAGCGTGTCACTGCGGGCTTGTACGTCGACGTAGCCGAAGTGGCTGATGAAAAACTAGCTGCCTTGTCCGCCCACGAGAGCCAACGCTCCTGGTTGGACGCCAGCCAAGGCTTGGATTCATATCTCGCCCGAATGGAGGAACTGGACCGTGAAGTGGGACGCTTGTCTGGTCGCTATGAAAGAGCCGAGGGTTGGCGCCGCCACCACCATCCCGGGTTCAGCACGGAAGACGTCGACCCACTCGCCGACGCCTTGCGGAAAGATTGCTTTGTGAACGAGAAATACGAACGCAACTTGGAAAAAGGAGATTGAGCCATGCCACGTAAACTGAGCCGCATAGCACCCGAGTGGTGGGACTACACAACGCTTGAGGATGACCTTATCAATGACGCTGCCAAGTTGAGTGAAAAGGATTTGCAGGAGTTAGCCCGCCCCGGGTTCGAGGTTCGCTTCCACGACACCTTGGAAGACTTTTATTTGGCCGAGGCCTTGGAATACGTCGAGTCATGGAGGCAGGCCACGGCTGATAATCCGGCCGGAATATGCGGACCAATCGGTCCCACCGAACAGTTGCCGCTGGTTGCCCGCTTGGTGAACGAATTGGAGATTTCACTCAAGAATGCTCATTTCTGGGGAATGGACGAATGGTACGAGAACGAAAAGGAAGTAAGCATGGAGCACCCGCTCTCCTTCGAGAAGGCGGACCGCGAACTATGCTTCGACCGTATCCGCGAGGATCTGCGTCCGCCCGAGGAAAACCTGCATTTTCCCAAGGCTGACGTGGCTCCGTTCCGCGAGAGTTGGAACGGTGTGCGCTGTGTCGTCATGCAGGGAGGGCAGGGCGACGTGAAGCACTGGGCTTTCAACGACCCCTTTCGTCGAGAGGGCTACTACGCGGACGAGCCGCCGAGCCCAGCCGAGTATCGCAAGCTGGCCACGCGGATAGTGGAACTGCATCCCATCACCCTTTCGCAAAATGCCCGTACTTCCGGAGGTGGCAACGTCACGATGGTGCCGCAACAGGCCATCACGGTGGGGCCCGAGGAGACCTGGCAGGCGGAGCGCGTCTCCATTTGGCAGGCCGGGACCCATGATAATCCACTGGGCCAACGACTGACTGCCTTGATGATTTCCAAGGGCATCGCCGATTCCGCCGTGCCGATGTCACTATTGGCCGATCATCCAAACGTTCGCTTCAACTACTACCGGGGGGGGCTCGGTAGTTGCTCGGTGGAAATGCACTGAGCTTCAACTATCCGGTAGGGGCCAAGTAGATGCCCGCCAAGAGAAGGGCTGCCCCAATTAGTCGTCGCACGAGGACGGCCTTGGGAGCGGATCCCTCGCTTGCTCCGATCATGCGTCCGATCCATGCGGCGAACAGAACGCTCCAGAGTCCTCTCGACATGTAGAATACGTTGGCCTCGGTTGGAACGTCGTAAAAGCCAATTGCCAATGACATCAGGATGGCTTGCGCGGCCAAAGGTATGGTTCCGAGAATGAGCCATTTGTCGGCTTCTTTCCGCCAGCCGAGAAACTTGCCCCTGGTCAAGGGAATGAAGAGAAAGGAGAATAGACCGACTGCGAATACCATCATGAAGATCAGGTTCAAGGGGTCGACCTCTCCCTTTTTCGCGAACTCCGGCACGAGGGCATCGGTTAAACCGAATCCTGCTGCAGTGAGAAGAGCTAGACCCATGCTCGCAAAGGAAGGCTTGGATCCTTTTGCCGGCCAGCCCAAGAGAACTACCGCGACCACTGCAAGAATAGCGGCTAGCCAAGTTTTTTCAGGTAGCGACTTGGCATAGATGAAGTACCCGAAGACCGCCACGAATAATGTTTTGGTCCCCAAGATGGGGGTGGCTACCGAGGCGTCGCCTCTCCTGAGCGCCAGGAAACAACTGACTTGCGAGGCGCAAAACAGGACGCCCAAGATGAAGCCTAGCTCGATCTCGCTTTGAGTGAATCCTTTTTCCGCCAAGAGGGGAAAGGGGATGAAGCAGATCGTGATGAACCAGTTGGAGTAGGCAAGGGAACGGAAGGTGCCGGCTCCGGTTTCCAGGGCTCGCTTGCAAAAGATTGCGGCCAGTCCATAAGATAATCCTGCCGCGAGGGCCAGGAGCAGAGGCGTCCACGAGGGATCGAGACCTGCTGTCATTTCGGTGACTGCATAAGGCGCGGGGACGGCTCCTTGACCCAACCCGCTTTGCGTTGGCCTTTGCCTTGACGCTTGCCGTCTCCCAGTTCCTCACGCGCCTCTTCGGCGAGGGCGAGGAGTCGTTTCACCACGGTCGGATTTTGCCCGGAGACATCTTTGCTTTCTCCTATGTCCGCGTCCAAGTCGAACAATTGGGCCGATACTTCCCCTTCCGGCTTGCCCCAGTTGCGCTTCTTGCTCTCGAGAGCGAGGTGGAGTTTCCATTTCCCTGCGCGCACGCATTGCAATTGGTCCATTTGGTAGAAGTAAAAGGATGTGCGCCCCTTGGCCCCTTTTTTACCTAGAAGAATTGAGCTGCAGTCTTTTCCATCTATCGGGTTGTCGGGCAAATCCGCTCCAGCCAGCTTGGCCAACGTTGGCAACAGGTCCAAGGTGGAGATGATCTCACCGCTCGCGGAGTCCGCGGGTATCTTGCCCGGCCACCGCGCCACGCACGGCACTCGCTGGCCGCCTTCCCAAGTTTGCCCCTTGCGCCCCCGCAAGGGTAGGTTGCTGCCTTTTTGCCGGGATCCGTTGTCCGAGGTGAAGAGTACCAGCGTTCGTTCGTCTACCTTGGCTTCCTTGAGGGCCTTGAGTATTTCCCCCGTCGACCAGTCGATTTCCTCTATGGTGTCGCCGTAGCGGCCATGCGCGGACTTGCCTTTGAAGCGCGGGCTGGCGAAGAGGGGAACGTGGGGGAATGTGTGCGGCAGGTAGACGAAGAAAGGCTTGTCTTTGCTCGCGTGGATGAACTGGACGACCTCCTTGGTGTATCGGGAGGTGATCGTGGTTTGGTCGACTGGAGCCTCGATCACCTTTTCGTTGCGCACCAAGGGGAGCGGCACCTCTTTGCGGTTCATGTCATTGGAGTAAGGAATGCCGAAATAGGAGTCGAATCCTTGCTTGTGGGGCAGGAAGTTCGGATGGTCTCCGACATGCCATTTCCCCACGCAAAGAGTGGCATATCCTTTGCCTTTCAAGGTTTCCGCGATGGTGGTTTCGCTGGGGTTGAGACCTTTTCGGTCTGCTGGAAACAGCACGCACAGGTTCTTCTGGTTCACATGCATGTTGACTCGCCGTGGATAGCATCCGGTGAGCAAGCTGGAACGCGAGGGGGAGCATACGCCGCTAGTTGAGTAGAAACTCGTCAGGCGCATTCCTTCTGCGGCCATGCGGTCTAGCTGGGGCGTCTTGATTTTCTCGGCCCCGAAACATCCGAGGTCGGCATAGCCCAAGTCGTCGCAGAAAATAATGATGAAATTGGGAGGTCTTTCCTCGGCGGCGAAGGAATTCACACAGTTGAGGAGGATGAGGATAGTCAAGGAAAGGAGAATACTTTTCATGGTGGAGTGGATAGGGAAGCTCTGGGAAAGGGCAAGCCTTCCGAAAGTCTTTGTTTGATCAAGCTTGAAGATCGCTTGACGTTTTAGATTATGAGAGGCGTATTCTTGGACTGTCTTACAAAATTACCTGTTTCCCAATTCAAATCCCTCATGAAAAAAACAGTTTTCCTATTTCTTTCCTATTTCTTGGCCTTTCTCACTTCCTTTGCGGGCAAGGAAATTCTCGAACTCAAGGGAGGCAAGGGCCCCGGTAAAGGCAAGACCATCGTGCTTATTGCGGGCGACGAGGAATATCGCACCGAGGAGAGCATGCCCATGCTGGCCAAGATCCTTTCCCAGAAACATGGCTTCCATTGCAAAGTGCTTTTTGCCTGGGACAACGAGGGAAAGCACATTGATCCCAACAACCAAGCAGGCGTGCGCGGTTGGGAGCATCTCGACTCTGCCGACCTCATGCTCACAGGTACTCGTTTCCGTCGCCCCAGCGCGGAGGATGCCAAGCACGTCACGAAGTTTCTCGACGCGGGCAAGCCGGTCATCGGCATACGCACGGCCACCCACGCCTTCACCGGAGGTGGTTCTTTCGGGGGCAAGATTTCCTACGGTGCATTTGGCCCACTGGTGATGGGAGAAGGCTGGGTCAGTCACCATGGCGGGCACAAGCGGCAAGGAGCACGCGGCGTGATTGAGAAAGCCAATGCATCGCATCCGATTCTTCATGGCGTTAAAGACGTATTCGGCCCATCCGACGTATACGGCATTCGACGAGTCACGCCGGAGCGGGACACCATTCTTCTTCGCGGGGCCGTGACCACGACGCTCGACCCGAAGTCACCCAACGTGGAGGGCAAGCAGAACGATCCCATGCAACCCTTGGCTTGGCTTCATCCCTATGAATCTCCAGCGGGCAAGAAAGGCACCACCTTCTGCACTACCATGGGCGCTTCAGTGGACTTGGTGAGCGAAGACCTTCGCCGTTTGCTCGTGAATGCGGTATATCACTTGACTGGATTGGATGTCCCCAAGAAGGCAGACGTCGATTACGTGGACCCTTTCTATCCTTCTTTCTACGGATTCATTCGCGACAAGGCCTTTTGGCCCGGTCAAGACATGCAGGCCGAGGACTATGGCTTGGGCAAGACCCCTGCGGCTCCGGATCCCAAGGGTACGCCAAAGTGGGACTTTCGGCCTCGCAAGAAGTAGCGCCTGACAAGCTGCGGCCCTTCGGGTTGGATTCTATCAGGCGGAAGCCTCGGTAACTTTTCGGGACATTAGCAGGATCGCTAACCCGAAAAGGAAAGCGACCGCGACGTCGAACAGGATTACCCAGAAGAACCAATCCCAGCTCCCACCGTTTGCATAGAGCCAACCGATCACCAACAGGAAGGCTCCGTTGATCCAGGTGTAACACCAAGACGTCCAACGAGTGGCAGGCAGATAGCGAGGCAGGTCGGTCGAGAACAACCAAATGAGTCCGCCCAGCATGAAATAAAAGGCAGACCACCCCCTCGCCATGTACTCTACCATCGGTCCCAAGGGAACGCTTGAATCCACTTTTTCGACCGCTGCCTCCAACCAAGCGTCTGGCATGAATGCAGCAATTATTGCGAGCATCATAGAGCCTCCCATGACTCGCATGGTGGCGACCAAGGCTTTTTGGGGCTTGGCCATCCGTATAGTGGAAGCTTAGCCTGCCGCGACCTGCCGGACGAGGGTTCCTTGTAGGTTGCTGAGGTAGTCCAAGTACTCGATGGCTTTGCGCAGTTCCGGTCTTAGTGAGCGCAAGGTGGATTTGGAAAGGGCCAACTTTTCCTGAACCGCTTCCCTCAATTCCTCGTAAATTTCCAAGATTCTCTGCTCGAATTCCTTGAGGCTGATCAGGGCCCTGTCCCAAGTTTGTTCGCCTTCCAGTCCCGAAGCTTCGAAGCCAGGCATTTTTTCAGCGTACCTGCGCTGGGCCTCGCGTACCTCGGCGAGCAAAATCTTTTCGTTGGAGACTCGCTTAAGATCACTTGTCATGCCAATTTTGGACAGTACCCAAATGAGCCACTTGGAGGGATCGATATGCCAAGGCTTCACTCCATTGCGGTAGTCCCATTGGAAGTGATGATGATAATTGTGATAACCTTCACCAAAGGTAAAGATCGCCATCGTCCAGTGATCACGGGCGGAACATTCGCTGGAATAGGTTTGCTTGCCCACCATGTGACAAAGCGAATTGATGAAGAAAGTGGAGTGTTGAACGCAAGTCACGCGAGCGACTCCACCTATGAGAAAGCCTCCAAGCAGGCCTTGGGAAGCAGACATTGCTCCAGTTAGGTCCGCATATATATAGCCCAGTAAAGTGGGGAGACCGAACCCGATTGTGAAGGCAATGAGATGCACCCACTTATGCTGCCACACGATCCAAGGATCTTTCTTCAAGTCATTTACGTTGTCCAGAGGGGGCGGTGTCTTCAGCTTGAAGAGTATCCAGCCGATATGGGCCCAGAAAAAGCCTTTCGATATATCGTAGGGGTCGTCGTCGGTGTCGACGTGCTTGTGGTGATTGCGGTGATCGGAGCACCATTCCAAGACGGAATTTTCGAAAGCGGCTGCCCCGAAGATCAAAGTGAAGATGCGTATTGGTTTCTTTGCCTTGAATGCACGATGGGAGAACAAGCGATGATAGCCCACCGTAATGCTTAGTCCGACGCACATGTAAAGTACGACGAACATTCCGAACATGAACCAATCCCACTCAAAAGTGAGAAGGTACCACGGTACGGCCGTGATTGTGAGCAATAACGTTCCAATCAGGAACGAACTGCTGATCCAGTCCACGCGTCTAAACGGTATGTTAGGAAACATAATATTTACCAATCCCTCCTAAAGAAAAAATACATAATGCACTAAATGGCCAGGAGTGCGATAAAAAACGAGGGCTTCTTTATCGAGCTATTTGAGGAATTCCTTGCTGAGGGCGACGCACTCCTCCTTATTCCGTTCCCCTTGCTTGATAATGATTCGGTATTTCACGGCGAGCGGTTTTTCCGCTGTGATCTGCGCCTTGAAGTAAGAACCGAATCGCCCGTAGTCCCTTTCGCTGTAGAAGGCAGGTTTCGGATTGGATGGATGATCAAGGTATACCGTGAAGTATCGATTTCCTCCGACCACCACGCTTTGCCCCTTCCAGAGAAGGTCCTTCATGTCCTTGTTGCCGGGCCAGTTCTTGGTGGAGCCTTCGGCGTCCTTGCCGTCGTTTGGGCGAACGTAATAGGTTTGCTTGGCAGTGGACGCGGCCACCTCGTTTGAGGCCCGGAACTGAAACCCAGCATGTTGGGGATCCCCATCCAGTCCGACCTTGTCTTGAGTCGTGCTCAGCTTGGATTTGAAGTCGACTTGGAGCGAGCCGTCACCGCGGTGGGAGAAAATCAATTGCCGGTGTTCGGTTGCGAATATTGTACCATCGTCGACTCGCCAGGCGATCTCGACCTTCTGGATCGCTTTTTCACCACCTTCTTGGGTCACGAATTTTTCATGCGTTTGGTAGCCCCGCTTGCAGTGCCAGGTGTCCACGCTTACTTTCTTCCCGCTTTTGTCTTGGGCAGAGCATTTTGAAAACCCAAAATATATACCTCGATGGTGGGTGTAGCGGCCGCCGGGTCCCTTGGTCAGGAAATCCTTGCCGTTGGATTGGTATACGTGATGGAAGGGCTTGTAGGTGCGTTCGCGATCCTTGGGGTCCATTCGCTCGTAGACGTAGCGGGCAATTTTTTTGCCGTCCTTTAGCAAGTCGACGTGTTTGCCTGAATCGTCTTTCCATTGAAATCCCTTTTCCGCAAAGACAGGGAGGCCGAAAATTATTAGGGCAGGAGCAAGTAAGAAGAGAATCCGTTTGGTCATGGGATTAAGTTTCGAGGTTGAATGAGTTATGAATGCATCGAGCAAAAGAGCGGCCACCGAATTTTCCAAGCGCAATCTGAGCTTCGCCTTTCATTTACTTTCCTCGGACTTCATGCAAATGAAACTGGTCTTTTGATCGTATCAGCCTATTTTTGAGGTAATGATTACGAAACGCACAGTAGCCTTGGCTTTCTTTCTTCATGCACTACTTGGAGCCAGCTATGGGCAGATAGATTTCGAGAAACAGGTTTGGCCGATTTTGCAGGATCGCTGCGTGGAGTGCCACAAGGCTCCATATGAAGAAAACGGTCGCAAGAAGGAACCCAAGGCCGGTTTGCGCCTGGATGGAGCCGCCCATATCTTGCATGGCGGTGATGATGGGCGGGTAATTGTTCCCAATCATCCCAGTCGCAGTTCGTTTTATCAGCGCATCACGTTGCCTGCCGACGACGATGACGTTATGCCTCCGAAAGGCGACCCCCTGACCAAGCCGCAACTGGAAATTATTCGCAAATGGATTGCCCAAGGCATTGACTTCGGCGCTTGGGAAGGGGCGACCGACGGTATCGAGAAATTTGCCGAGAAGAATAAAGAGATCTACCAACCTCCTCACCTTCAGTTTTACGACGACTTGGCCAAGGGGTTGAAACCGCTCCCGAAAAAAACTTTGGAGAGCCTTCGCGAGGCCACAAGGGCCTTGGTTCGGCCCATTGGTGTAGGTAGTCCATTGCTCGAGGTGCGTTATCTCGCCGAATCTGTTTCCAGCGGCGATGGCGAGCTCAAGAAACTTGCTCCGCTTCGTCAGCACCTTGCCAAGCTTGACTTAAGCCGCACCCAAGTTTCCAGCCAGTCGCTTTCCTTCCTCGCCACCTTTCCCCGTCTCACGCGCCTTGATCTTCGAGACACTAAAGTGGGAGACGCCCACTTGGAGAAACTGGTTTCTCTGCTCAACCTGGCTTATCTCAATCTCGTGGGGACGCAGGTGGGTGATGCAGGTTTGCGCAAGTTGGCCAAGAGCAAGTCCCTGCGCGAACTCTATCTTTGGAACAGCAAAGCCTCAGCCCGCGGGATCAATTCCTTGAGCAAGGAACTTCCGCAAGTGAAAGTCCGTTTCTAGGGCCTTCGCGCTTACCCGCCAAATTTCCAGAGATGTCCGTCGGAGCGAACGTAGAGGGCATTGCCTGATATGGCAGGGGTTCCCAAAATGGTTTCGTCCAACTCTATGGTGGAAACTACTTTCCCCTCCTTGCCGGTTAGATCAACGACTTGTCCCAAGCCTTTTTCGCTGAACAGATAGGCATGGGTTTTGGTGGCGACCGGAGAGCCGCTGAACGGGCCCTTGAGGCGAAGTCGCCACAGGAGTTCGCCGTTGGCCGGGTTGGCGCAAGTGAATACGTTGGCATTGTTCACGACGTAGATTTTGCCGCCCGAGACCACTGGGCTGGCGGTGCCCGGCCCCAACTTGTTCTGGCGCCACAATTGAGTGTGTCCGCCATCGTCCTCACGAGAGCGCAAGGCAGTCAACCCCTTGGATGGCACGAAGAGGTCTCTGCCCATTACAGTGGTTGAAGGTATGGTGGATGCGCCGTCGGCGTAATTCCAAAGTTCTTTCCCGGTTCGGGGCTCGACGATCAGCAGGCCGGCCTTTGACTGGAGAGCGATGAGGTCTTTGCCCTTGGCTCCCTTGTAGACACTTGGCGATGTCCAGTTGGCTCCTTTGGGGCGGGCTTTGCGCCACAGGGTCTTGCCCGTTGCGAGGTCGATTCCCGCGGTGAAGGAGTCGGCGTCATTTTCGACCTGTGTCACGACTGCTCCATTGGCAATCACCAGCGAGGAGGACATGCCAAGGCTGTTGGCTGCGTTGGGATAGTCGCTGGTCAGTCCGCGAAGCCACTTCAGGTTGCCGTCCAGATCGAGGCAAAAGAGGTCATTGGAGGAGAACTGGGCGCATATCACCTTGCCATCGGAGACGGTGGTGGGGGCGGCGATGCAGGTCTTGGTGTGGCACACCGTTCGTCCGGTGGCCACGAATTGGCGCTCCCAGGAAGTGGATCCGTCCTTGGCGTTGATGGCGATGACATGCAGGCGTTTTTGCTGGGGACCGCTGGAAGCGGTCAGAAAAATGCGATCGCCTACCACCACGGGGCTGGACAACCCGCGACCGGGCAGGGCCTTCTTCCAGGCCAAGTTCTTCTTGTCATCGATCTGTGTGGTCAGTTTGGGAGCATCGGCGAAGCCGTTGCCTGACGAGCCGCGAAAAGCCGTCCAGTCGGCATCGGCGGGCAATTGTCCAAGACAGAGGAGGAGAAGGGTGAATTTCGTTTTCATGGCGCTTATCGAGAAAAGGTTTATTTGTTAGCCTTCGCCTTGGGGGTTGGCAGGCGATTGGCTGCGAGGACTGCCGTGCCCGAGGCATCGGTCACGCGTAGTTGAAACTGCCATTGCTTGGTCCAGCTTTGCTCTTGTTCGTTTTGGCACAATTTGACCAAGATGGCGTTCTTTCCTTTCTTGATGTTCGCGTCGATGAGGTATTGGTCGACGCGCATGCCGCGATGGTATTCGTCGCGTGCAAAAAGCAGTTCGCCGTTCAGCCATACTTTCCAGGCGTTTTTGCAACCGAGGCGAAATTGCGTTTTGCGGGCTTCCTTGGATTCATAGATGGTGTGGGCGTAGGCAACGACCTGTTTCAATTCACCGAACTCTAGGTTTACGTCCACCATGCCGAATTGGTCGCTAGTGGAGAAGTCGCTCCATTTCACTTTTCCTTTCTTGCCTGGGTAAGAGGCTTCGAAGTCAATTTCCTTCTCGGGCGGATAGGCCACTGCAAAGCCCTTGCGGTCGGTGTTGTCGAAGGGGCCGATCACTTTCCAACGCATGAGGAAGCCCATCACCTTGGGCAAGTCGACTTTTCGTCCGGCCTCCTCCAATGCTTTTGCGGAGGCCTCGATCTGGTCCACGTCGCGGGCCGCCCGCAGCGCTTTTTCGTAGAGATCGGCGGATTTCTCGGTGGCGGCTTTTTCCAATACTTGGCTCACTGCGTCGCGGCGCAGTTCGGGTGCGGGATCGTCGATGAATCCCGGTATCAGCTTGGCGGCGCGTTGGGGAGCTGTTTTTTCAATCAGCTCGTAGGCCAGTCTGCGCGTGACCGGTTGATTGGAAAGGTCATCCATAAAGCTCTTCAATTCGTTGCCCGGCAGCTTGTCGCCGTTTTCCAGCGAGCGTTCCACGATGACCTCCACGGCTGCCCTTAGCCAGTTTTGTCCGAGCCCGTTCGCCTTGTTCATGGCAGCTAGCAAAGTGGGTATTTTGTTGGCTTCCAAAGCAGCCACTTGCGGCCATGCCTTGGAGGCGGCGGCATTACCTTCGCCTTTCGGACCCACCGCGACCAATGCAGCTATGGCATTCTCCGCGGATTTGGCTATCAGTGAGGTGGCGAGTGGCGCCAAGAGTAAAAGGAGCAGTGCTTTTTTCATAACTTCTTTTGCGGGGTTTAAAGTAATCTCTTCCTAGCATCTAGCTGTTGACCCCAGCCTGCTTCAAGGCAAATACTTCTTCTTTTTACTGTTTCCCCTTTATCCCATGAAGTTCTTCTCTTCCATTTTCTTCCTCACTGTCCTTGGTTTCGTCACCGTCAAGGAGACGGAAAAGACCGTTCATTGGCCGCAGTTTCGAGGTCCGGGAGCCTCTGGTGTCGCCGAAGGTTTCGAGACCCCGACGAGTTGGGACGTCCCCGCTGGGAAGAACCTGAAATGGAAGACGCCAATTCCCGGACTGGGCCATTCATGTCCAACCATTTGGGGAGACCGCATATTCGTGACCACTGCTATCAGCGACAAGCAGAAGGACAGTCTCAAAATTGGCATCTACCATGAGATTGCACCGGTGGAAAAAGATGGTGTGCATGTTTGGAAACTATATTGCATCGATAAAAAAACCGGAAAGATTCTGTGGGAAAAGGTTTGTCACAAGGGAGTGCCGAAGGACAAGCGCCACACCAAGTCGTCACACGCCAACTGCACGCCTGCAACGGATGGGAAGCGTGTGGTCACCTTCTTTGGTTCGGAGGGGCTCTATTGTCATGACTTCGAGGGCAAGTTGCTTTGGAAAAAAGATTTCGGCATCTTGGATGCGGCTTTTTTTCGAGTGCCTCGCGCCCAGTGGGGTTTCGCCAGTTCACCCATTATTCACGAGGGCGTGGTGCTGATTCAGTGTGATGTCCTGAAGAATTCTTTTCTGGCTGCGCTTGACTTGGAAACTGGCAAGGTGCTTTGGAAAACGGCGCGCAATGATTTACCGGCGTGGAGCAGTCCCGCCGTGCATGGCGAAGGTGACCAGACCCAAGTCTTGGTCAACGGTTATCGGCATATCGGGGGATACGATTTTCGCACCGGTGCCGAGATCTGGCGCTTTCGCGGAGGAGGGGACATCCCCGTGCCCACTCCGGTAACTGGTCATGGCTTGGTTTTTATAACTAATGCGCACGGGCGCATGGCCCCGATTTATGCGATCAAGCTTGATTCCAAGGGAGACGTTTCGCTTCCGGGCGTTGCGACCTCGAGCAAGCAGGTTCCCTGGAGTGTCAGAAAAGGAGGTGCTTACATGCAGACTCCCATGCTTTACGGCGATTACTTTTACAATTGCCGGGATAATGGGGTACTGGCGTGTTTCGAGGCCAAGACTGGCAAGCTAGTCTACCAAGCTCGCCTTGGTTCTGGCTTCGGCGGATTCACCGGATCACCGGTGGCTTCCGCCGGCAAGATCTATTACGTCAGTGAAGTGGGTGATGTCGTGGTGGTGAAAGCCGGGACACCTGAGTTGAAGATTCTTTCGAAGAACCCACTTGGGGAAATCTGCCTTTCTACGCCTGCAATTTCCGAAGGCGCGATTTTCTTTCGGGCACGCACTCAACTTATAGCCATAGCCAACCCCGTCAAATGAAGTACACCCTTTCTTCTCTCCTCTGTTTCGTCGCCAGCCTCGGTGCCATCGAGCCCACCGAAACCATTGCCCTTTGGCCGATAGATGCTCCCGGTGAGGTGAAGGGCGAAGTTGGTGAGGAGGGGGCCAAGCCTAACCGTCCCGGATCCAAGAAGATCATTCGCTTGGGGAACGTAAGCGAGCCGACCATCGCCCTGTTTCCCGCTCCCAAGGGCAAGGCGACCGGCGCAGCCGTGTTGGTTTGCCCGGGAGGGGGCTACAATATATTGGCCTACGACTTGGAAGGCACCGAGGTTTGCGAGTGGCTGAACTCAATCGGAGTGACCGGCATCTTGCTCAAGTATCGCGTGCCTCGGCGCAAGAACCGTGACAAGCATGCGGCTCCGCTGCAGGATGCGCAACGAGCCATGGGTCTTGCCCGCTCCAAGGCCAAGGCATGGTGCATCGACCCCAAGCGCATCGGCATACTCGGATTTTCCGCGGGTGGTCATCTTGCCGCTTCCACCCTGACCAATCATGAAACTCGAACTTATGGACTGGTTGATGACGTCGATGATTTTTCCTGCCGTCCCGACTTCGGGATACTCATCTATCCCGCCTACTTGGTCGACAATGAGACGAAGTCGAAACTGCAACCCGAAATCCATGTGGCCAAGGACACGGCGCCCTGCTTCTTCGCCCATGCCGGGGATGATCGCATACCTGTCGAGGGAAGCGTTCAAATGTATCTCGCCCTCAGGCGCGCCGGGGTGAAGGGCAACGA
Source organism: Opitutia bacterium (assembly GCA_002716045.1). GTDB lineage: Bacteria > Verrucomicrobiota > Verrucomicrobiia > Opitutales > Seribacteraceae > UBA2993. The sequence continues at coordinate 24,819 of PAZC01000026.1, read as the reverse complement.
ATTGCATGCCTACCCGAAAGGCGGTCATGGTTACGGATTACGCCCGTCCGAGCATCCGGTCGTCACTTGGCCCGATCGGGCCGGGGCCTGGATGAAGGCGATGGGCTGGCTGAAGCGCTAGTCGATTACTTGCCCGGTCGCCAGGGCTTGGGGCCGTTGCCCTTGGCTTGAAGAAACTTGGCGTCCACTTCCTTGTACCAGGCATGTAGTTTTTTACGCATGGCATCTATTTTCTCCGGATGCTTGGCCGCTATGTCGTTGCGCTCGCCTATGTCCTTGGAGAGATCGTAGAGATGGACTTTGCCGTCCTCGAAGCGCTCGACTAGTTTCAAGTCTCCCATACGTATGGCTCCACCGGGGAAACCTCCTTGGTTGCTGTAATGGGGATAGTGCCAGTAGAGGGCGTCTCGTTTCAGTTCGTCGCCTCCCTTGAGCAGGTGCATGATGTCCACGCCGTCGATCGGACCAATTCCCCTGGGCTTGGCTCCTGCAGCTTTCACGAAGGTGGGAAAGAAGTCGGTGCTCATGACCGGATGGGCGCAGGTGGAACCGGGCTTGGTCACGCCCGGCCAACGGACGAGGAAGTTTTCCCTGATGCCCCCCTCATAGAGCCAGCCCTTGCCGCCGCGAAGAGGCAGGTTGGAAGTGGGAGAGCCTTCGGAGGTGGAGAGACCGCCGTTGTCGGAGGTGAAGGCCACTACCACCTCGTCGTCCAGTCCGAGTGCCTCGAGCTTGTCCAATACCTTGCCCACGGCCAAATCCATGGCTTCCACCATGGCTCCGTAGACGGCGTGCTTTTGCAGGATGCGCACCTTGCGTTTCCCCTTGTTCTTCGGCCATACCAATTCCTCGTCGCCGAACTCGGGCCCGGTAATTTTCTGGGCTCGCTTCTTGTATTTCTCAACTAGGTCCGGACGGCCGATGAGCGGGGTGTGCACGGAGTAGAAGGAGAGCATGGCGAAGAAGGGCTGCCCCTTGTTTTTCTCGATGAACTTGCAGGTCTCGCTGGCGAGTCGGTCGGGCAAATGCTCGCCGTCCGGGCCATCCGTCATCCGGGGATTGCCGTAAGGGGAGAAGTATTTTTTCCCGCCGTAGGGCCCGCCTTTCGAGAACCCCCCTTGGTTGACGTCGTAGCCTTGCTTGGTGGGCCAAAATTCCTCGGTCGGACCGAGGTGCCACTTGCCTGCGAAGAAGGTGGCATAGCCCTTTTTCTTGAGGGCTTCCGCGATGGTCACTTCCTCGAGATCCATCCTCCCATGGAGAGGGGCTGAGTTGAAGAGACCGCCTCGTCTGCCGCTGAAGAAATTGGTGGCGTCCTTGCGGGAGGGATAGCGACCAGTCTGTATGCCGAATCGGGTGGGGGAGCAGACTGGGTTGGCGGCGTAGCCGTCGGTGAATTTCATGCCGGACTTGGCGAGGGCATCCACGTTGGGTGTGTCGTAGAAGCAGTTCGGGTTGTAGGCCCCGACATCCATGTAGCCGAGGTCATCCACCAGGAAGAGCACGAAACTGGGTGCCTTGGCCGTGGCGATTGAAGCGGCAACTGCCAGCAAAAGAATGGGAAGCAAAATGAGTTTTGTTAGTACGTTCATTTCTCGTGAATTGCCTGACCCTTGTTGAACGGCAACAACTAAATTGCATTTCCCGGCACTTGACACCTTCGGCGGTTTGGTGAAAAAATACTTTTGTCGTGGGGCTTCCATCGGACCTAGCTAACAGTCAAACTGTCGAATCCACCTATGGTTTCGGACATACGCTGCGGTGTTCCGCCGCGGTTAGTCGATTGTCTCCTCCGAAACCTTGGAAGGGTGCTTCCGCAGGAACGGAAGCACCCGCCGGCAACCAGCGGTTGCCTTTTCCCAGGTTTCTTCGGACGTAGTTTCGGAAGCCCCGCGACACTTTTATCGGGCCACTGCGACCATCCGCTCGAAGGCCAGGTGCCCCGCCAGTTCGGCGGCTGAACGATAACTGCTGCGAGCAAGCGCGAAATCCATTCCCCGGGTATCGAGGTCCTGGCGTATTGCCCGTAGGCGGCGGCGCTGGGCGCGGGGCAACTTGACCCCGTCATTCACGACCAGTCCGGTGACTTTTTGGCATTGATGGCGTCCCATGCGCTTGGTTTTCGCTTGGGCGAGGCGGTATCCTATGGGCACAACGATTGCTGCAATTTGGTCCTCCAAGTCGTCGGGCAGCGAATCGCCCGAAAAGGTCATGTCATCCGCATAGCGCGTATAGGCCAGTCCATGAGCATTGGCCAAGTCGCTTAACTGTTCGTCGCCATCTAAAAACGCCAAGTTGGCCAAGTGCGGGCTCGTGGGGGCTCCTTGAGGCAAGGCCCCGCCACGACAAACGAGCCCGAGTATTACGGCTCGCGCTGTTTGCTCAAAACCATGGAAGCGACGCAGGACGTAATCCACCATGAGCTGTTTGGTGGAGGGAAAGAAATCCTTCAAGTCGCAGGAGAGTACCCACGCCTTGCCAGTGTGGACGGTGGCGTTACTCAGGATGGAGCGTCCCGGAAAGAAGCCATGGGCTTTCTCATGGGGGTGGGCTTGATAAAGCAAAGTCTCGAGCAATCGACGTTGGACAGCTTTCAGAAAAGGCTTGGGCGCTTCTATCCAACGGGGCCGCCTCTTGCGCGTGCGCAATGGATATCTATTGTAGGCGTGCTCCGCCACTTCAGCCAGCTTGACCAGTTCGCTTTCCGAAAGCCCAAGGATTGCGGCTAGATCTGCGAGGTTTCGGGGCAGTTGGCTTGCTATCATAATGAGATTGGGGTCATCCGCGGTGGGACAAAATCCGCTTGAACAAGAGCACGACGAATGTAATTCCCAGCAAGAAGCCAAGTTGAAACAAATGCTCGGATCCGTGAACCCTCCATGACGATAGTAGGGCCGCAAGGAAGGGAAGCGTTAAGCAGCCGCACCCACTTACTTTCATGGCTGCTTTTTGCCCGTCGGGCATAGGTGGCTTGCTTGACTTGTATCGCCCCGAACCTTTGCCCTTTTCTTGGCTCCATGACTGTTCGGGCTCCGGTTTCGGGATATGGTGCCTTGGCTCCGGTGGAATCTCCAGTCTCTCCTTGAATCCCGGACTCGGGAAAAAGGAATAAATTTCTTTGCCTCTGCGGGTTGTATTGAGGCGCATGGTGCCTCTGCGGGCCCAGTTTATGGTGACTTTGTTACGAAAAAGGTTCTTCACTGCATCCAGCAAGTGGTTGAGCAACATGTCCGCCTTCTTGAGGGGCAGACCCGATTTGTAGGCCACGTAAATTGAAATGCCTCGACGAATGGATAGCCGCCCGGGTTTGCCGGACCATTGATCCACCCAACTTGAACTTGGCCTGCCACGAGAACCAGTTTCATTAGGTCCGGGCTTAAACTCGAAGATGGGCTCCATCTCGAAGGCTTCGCTATTCCAATTATAAGCTTCTTTGAATCTTAAGCGAAAAGTGCCGAAATGAGGGATCACCAAGTAATGTATTCCACCACTGGCCTGCTTGTAGTGTCCCTTGACGTCAGCGAGATAATCCCAAAACCCATCGACTGCGAGGGCCGCCTCTTTGGCACTGGACTCGGTTTCTTGGGCAATTGCGGCTATCAAGTCGGCGCTGCTGACCGAGGATTTTCCGACCAAGGTGGAGCCTGCGTCCTCCGGCAAATCAGGGTTTGAGAAAACCGCCAGTTCGCCTGTCTGTGTTTTCGCGGGCTCCTCCAGCGGTGGAGCGATGCTGTCAGAAGCGTCCTCCTGCTCGATGGTTTCCGGTACAGGTTCCGCCGGATCTTCCTCCGCCTCCAATGGCTTTTCTTTTTCCGCAACCGGCTCGGGTTCGGGCTCCGCTTCCGGTTCGAGAGTCGCCTCGGGTTCGGGTTCTGGCTTTGGTTTGTCAGGCGCAGGCTCCGCTTCGCTTTCCTCCGTGTTGCTTTGCAGGGTGCCGGTGAAAGTGGCCCTTCGATAAAAATCATCGAACTCGAGATAGCGAACCACCAACGAAAGCTCCGTACCGTAAGTCAATGCCCGGACCGCAACCTCGTCTGACTCCGGCAGCAGGACCTGTACTTCGCGCTGACCTGCTTTGCCATTGAGAGTTTGTCCTCTGCGAAATTCCTCAGGGGCACTGATCGAAAGAGTCGTGTTGTGTCGCTGGAATTCTACCTCGAGAAGAAGGTCCTTGCCTTCGAGGGTTGCCAGCAAGGCATCGGCTTCCTCCTTTGGGAGATTGCGGTCTGACAACTTGGCCAGTGTCTCGGTGAGGTCTTTTGACATGCAAAAATCTTTTCTGGATTTACTGACGGCTTGGCAAGACCTTGCGCTTATTCATTCGATCAGGCAAGGCTCTACCTTGTCGATCATGGGTTTTGCCAACAATTCGCCCAACGCTTCGGGCAGGCCCTCCGGCGAAACTTCGCGAAATTGCACCAGATAGCAACCGCGCAGCTCATTTTTGCCGAGCAAGTTATAGCGGTCTTCCGGTAGCGCGTCTCGCAGTTCATCTTCCGATGTGCCGGGGCTTGTCCAGACAAAGATTTCCGCTCCCCGGTACAAGGACAAGGTATCGGTGGCATTCCCGTCGGCGGCCGCTTGCTCGACCCGGACGAATTTGTAGCTGCCATTATTTGTGGTCAGTATCCAAATGTTTTTCGGCGAAGCTTTCCCGGGCAGGGTGACTGAGGCATTTGCCTCATTTACGTGGTATAGCACGCGTCCGCCCGGATATTCTTCTTGGATGCTTTCCGGTGGTGGTTCGGAGAGAGTTTTTCCATAGGCGGTCTGATTGGAGTCGTAGTTGCCGGGAAGTTTTTTCTGGTACGCATCGCGATCTTCCTTCCACCGACTGACCAAGCCAAAGGACAATATTATGCCAATGGTCAAACCCACCGTAATGGTCACTCCACGCTCTTTTTTGTTGAGAATCACGCACCCAAGCATCTAAACGGATGAAAGGATGGCAAGACGATGATTGTTTCGGAAACCAAAATTCGGGTCCGCTACGCAGAGACCGACAAGATGGGCATCGCCTATCATGCCAACTATTTCACTTGGTTCGAGGTCGCCCGAGTGAACATGCTCGACGAATTGGGAGCGTCCTACCGCGACCTGGAGGCAGAAGGCTTTTTGCTTCCCGTATTGGATTGCCGGGCTAAGTTTCTTCGTTCCGCCTTCTTTGATGATCGCCTCGTGGTGAAGACCGTGATGAAGGATCCTCCCTTGGCTCGCATCGAGTTGGCTTACGAGGTGATGCGCGGAGAAGAGTTGATTTGCACAGGCAACACCGCCCATGGCTTCATCACCCAAGAGGGGGAGATCAGTCGCCCTCCGCCCCGCTTCATGACGTTGATCCGGCAACGCTTCGGCAAACAGGACTAACCGCGCTTGCCGCAGGCGTCGCGGTAGACTCGCAGAACGTGCCCGGTAACTTCCGTCATTGTGCGCTCGTCCGTGGACACGACGTTTCCCACCGCCTGGTATCTCGGCTCTCTCTCTGCCAATAGCTCGCGTATGCGCTTCTCGGGATCAGCCACGTTAAGCAGCGGGCGATTGGTTTTTCCCTTGGTGCGCGAGAGGATGGTCTCGGCAGTGGAACTCAGGCAAATGGCTATTCCCTTGGAAGCAACGAGCTCAGCCATTCCGGATGGCACCACCATGCCGCCACCACAAGCCACCACGCAGCCTGTGGATGGATGACCCGACTCCATGAACTCACGTTCCTTCGAGCGAAAGGCATCTTCCCCTTCTTTCTCGAAGATTTCCTTGATCGTCTTGCCGGCGGCTTCCTCGATGGCTTGGTCGGAGTCAATGAAGACATACCCCAATCTCCTCGCGGCGTTGCGGCCTGCAGTGGATTTTCCGGATGCCATGAAGCCTACTAGGTATAGGTTGGGGCCAGTGGCATTGTGATCGCAGTCCGTCATCGTGCTCTCAGCGAAGCGCAAACTGAGCGCATAGTCATCGAAAAACTAGAATAAAACTTGCCGCAAGCCCTCGCCCATGGCTATTTTGCCGCCATGGAAAATGACTTTGTAGAGGTCAAGGTGCGGGGAGTGATGCCCACTTCCAACGGGTGTGCCATATTTCTCGGCTGCGATGAGAAAACTTTTGTTATCTACGTGGATCCCGCCATCGGCAACGCCATCCACATGACGATTAATCAAGTCAAGAAAGAGAGACCGCTTACCCACGATCTCATAGGTATTATATTGAAGGGGCTCGAGGCCAACATAGAGCGGGTCGTGATCAACGACGTTGACGAGGGCACTTTCTTTGCTCGCATCTTTCTCAAGATGGACAACGAGCTGGGCACCAAGATGGTTGAATTAGACGCCCGCCCCAGTGATTCCATGGTGCTCGCCTTGCAGATGAAGAAGCCTATTTTCGCTTCCCGCAAGGTGTTGGACGCTGTCGAGGACATGACCGAGATCCTCGACAAGATCCTCAAGCAACAAGGCTGAGGAACGCACCCGTGGCCTCTTCCGTTGGCCTTGCCGTCCGAGCTTCCGCCCCGGATGCCCTCGTGCCCGGGCAAAGACCTTCTGCCCTTGCTCCGATGCAGGATGTCACCAGTTTGCCCTACATGGAGGTAGTGGCATCCTGCGGCCCGCCCGATTATTTTTTCACCGAATATTTTCGTGTCCACGAGCACTCCCGCCTCGAGCCGCATATTCTTCGTTCGATCACTGAGAACGAGAGTGGTCGCCCGGTGTTCGCTCAATTGATTGGCGAACGCCCGGACGACCTGCGCCGCACCGTTCGCGATCTCCTCTCGCATCCAGTTGCAGGAATCGATCTCAACATGGGTTGCCCGGCGCCCAAGGTATACAAGAAGAACGTCGGCGGCGGGCTTTTGCGTGACTTGGCCGACGCGGATCGGGTGATTGGCGTGCTCCGTGATGCAGTTCCCGGGTTTTTCTCGGTCAAGATGCGAGTTGGCTTCGAGGATGATTCACGCTTCGACGAATTACTTGGCCTGATAGCGAAACATGAGGTCGACCTTCTTAGTTTGCATACTCGGCTCGTGCGTGACGGATATCGAGGTTCCGCTCGACACGACTATGGCAAACGGGCAGTGGAGAGCCTGTCGTGTCCCGTGCTTGTCAATGGGGATTTGTCGTCGGCCTCGCGGGCCCTCGAGGTGCTTGAGCAAACCGGAGCCCATGGTGTCATGATAGGCCGGGCCGCCATACGCAATCCATGGATCTTCCGCCAACTTCGGGAACTGCAGGCCGGGCTGTCGCCCCACCGCCCGACCTTGGCCGACGTCCACCGCTATCTCGAGCAACTCTACGATGCCTTTAACCAGCCCGAGGTGCCCGAGGGCAAGCAGGTGGCGCGCATGAAGAAATTTCTTAATTTCGTGGGTCTCGGAGTCGACGAGGAGGGACGCTTCCTCCATAAGGTTCGTAGAGCCAAGACCCGATCCGAACTATTTGGCATTTGCTCCCATCACTTGCTCGAAAAGGGCAGGGGAGAGCTGCCGTTTCCCGACGAACCTTTTCCAGGTCTCGTGGCCCGCCCCAATCGCGAGGGCCCCGCCCAACCGGTTCCCGACGCAACCTGCTCATGAAATCGCTCATTCGCTGGATAGGATGTCCCAACTGGGTTGAAGTCGCGATTGCCTTGCTCGCAGCCGGGACAACATGCCTGCTGCTTTGGGTTTCGTTTCCGCCCAACCAATCGCCTGAGGCGGCCTATTTCTTCCTCTTGCCTGCCGTTGCCTGGTTTTATCGCAAACCGAGCTATCGCAGCGTGATCGCCGTGTTTCTCCTCACGGGATACCTCATGCATATGGCCATTTTCTTTTGGCTTCGGAACGTGGCTTTGCCTGCCCTCTGCGCCGGGGTGCTCCTGCCCACTTTATATTTGCTTGGGTGGTGGTTGCTGGCCCGTTGGACCATACCGCGCTCTATCGCTGGCAATTCCCTTGGCCGACGACTTGCCGGCATGTTTCTGTTGGCTGCAGCCTGGACAGTCATCGAGTGGCTCCGTTGCCAGTTCACCCTTGGTTTTCCTTGGTTGCCTCTTGCTGCAAGCCAATGGCAAAGGCCTGCCATCCTGCAGATCGCGCCATGGACAGGAGCTTGGGCAATCTCCTTTTTTCTCGTATTCTTCAATCTTGCAATCGGTTCCTACCTTCATCACTTGATCGTCCGGCGCAAAGGGATGCAACGCGGTGTATTGTTGAGCCTTTGCCCCGACTTCTACGTCGCATTCGGTATTTTCGTCGGCTTGTTCTCGGTGTTCCTCGTTACCCGTCCCGAGGCAGCCACTCGCGAACCCATGATACGAGCGGGTTTCGTACAGCCTTACCTGAAGGACAAGTGGAAGCCAGGCCGAGCTGCGGAGCATACCGAGACCCTGCGCGCCCTGACCCAGATCTTGCGTGAGCCAGACCTTGTCCTCTGGCCTGAAGCATCGCCTCCGCGCGGCTTGGCTCGTGATCGCGAGTGGATAGAGGCACTTGCCTCTGAAACTAGGCGCGACTTTCTTTTTGGGGTCGTCACCAAACGGGAGGGCGCTTCCTACAATTCGGTCTGCCTCATTCGCCATGACGAAGGTTTGGCTCCAGCAATTTATTCCAAGCGCGTCCTCGTGCCTTTTGGCGAATACGTTCCTTTCGGTTTTTCCTGGATTCCCGGACTCGAGAAACTGGTTGGTCCCATCGGGCGATTCGCGGCAGGTGACCGTCCCGCCGTGCTGCCAGTGCGCGCAGGCGATCGCAACATGTTGGTCGGGCCACTCATTTGCTACGAGGACATCTTCCCCCAACTTTCCCGCTCGACTGTGCAGGCGGGGGCTGACTTTCTTTTTGTCTCCACCAATAATGCATGGTTTGGAGAGGAGGGTTGCGCCGAGCAACACGCCGCCCATTCCGTTTTGCGTGCGGTCGAGTTGCGCCGCCCAGTGTTGCGTTGCGGCAACCATGGCTGGTCCGGATGGATCGACGAGTATGGCAACGTGCCGCCGGTCGAGGACGAACTTGACCCCGGGAACAGTCGCAATCCCTTGCCCCTTCACGTTTTCTTCAAGGATAGTTGGGGAACTACCCGCGATTCAGCCTGGGCGGACAAACTCACCTTCTATGCCCGCCACGGCGACTGGTTCGTTTACCTCTGCCTCGCCGCACTGTTTCCCGCGGTTCTCTTTCTGCGTAAAACGCCGCCCGCCAAAAGCTGAAGTTCTTTTTCTCTGCTTGGCTGAGAAAGTTTTGCCTTTTCAGTCTCCTTGTTAGGCGCAAGCTCATGCTTTCATGGTGATGGGGTCCAGCAGGAGAATTTGGAGACTTGTTTTCAAGTACGGTGCCTTTGTCGGCTTGTTTTTCTGCGTGGTCCTTTCCATTCTATGGTTGAGCGCGCCGTCCCTGATCGAGAACTGGTTCATCGAGTCGATGGAGGAAAGTGGCTACGAGGCGAACTTGGAAGTTCGTCTGGGAGTGAACCGTTCCGCCGTCAGCGATTTCAGTCTCGAGGGGGAAGGCCTTTCCGTGCAGGTTGGTGAGATCTGGACGGACTACGATTTCGATTCCCTCTCCAAGACACGGGTCAACACGGTGGTGGCAAGTGGCGCCCAAGTCGAAGTAGACCTCGATCTCTTGTTGGCAGCGGAAGATGAATCCGAGAAAACGCTTACCTTGGAGCAGCAACTGAATGGCTGGGCGAACCTGACCTTCTTGACTCATACCCGACTGGAAAAGACTCGTCTCGGCGTGACCAGCGGCGGAATTCGCTCGGAACATTCGCTGACGGGTTGGCTGGACAGCTCGGTTCGCCCTCACTTGTCGCTGGAGTGCAACAGCTCGCTCGGAAATCTCGGCCTAGGTGTGAATCGCTATGGTTTGGGGGTCGGTTTGACTGCCTTTGTACACATACCCGAAATACTGGAGCCCGTCCGCGTGGCCAAGTTGTATCTCGAGGATGATTGGCCATCCGGATTGGACGTTGTGGGTGGCCAGCTTGAAGTACAGGCAGGTGTCCGGGTGAAGGGGAATGAATTACTCAAGAAAGTGATTCAGGCATCGGGAGAGAACTTAGCCATTATCCTTCCTCCGCAAGAAGTGAATGGCACCCGTTGGCCTGCGTCATCCCAACGTTTCTCAGTGGTCGTAACCGAGGGTTATTCCGGTTTATGGAAGGCGAAGCTGGGAGGCAGTTTCATGGTCGGAAATTTCTTGCAACTGGAGGATCTCGTGGCGGCGCTTAACCTAGTCGGAGACAAGGTCATTCTCGACCTGCAAAATGCCGAGGGCCAACTCGCCCTTCCCGATGACCAAGTGCGTTTTTCCGGTCTCGGTGGCACCGTCAGTTTGGTTCGTGGCGAGTCTTGGGCTTTGGCCGACGAATCTACTTTTTCCTTTGATGAGCTAGGCTATGGGGGAGACGAGATCGTACTATACGATGGTATGTTCAAGCTTGCCTTTCAGGGCGAGGAGAATCCCGTGAAAGTGAGTTTGCCGCCCTGCTACGCCCTGCTTCCGGCGGCCCAAGTGAGCTTGGACGGATTGCGCTTCGATGGTGAGCTGCTCTCCCTGTCAAATCCTGCCTTGACTGCTCCGCAAGAGTTGCGGATTTCGAGCGTGATGTTAGCGGAGGAGCCCGCCTTGAAGGACTTCGCTCTGACCTTTCGCATCGACGAAAACGGCACCATTCTGGTCGATTCCTTGGGATTTGAATCAAGCGGTGTACGGATGGAGGTTCGTCCCGGGCGCGGCGAGGTTGTGCTGAACGATGAAGGCGGAGCGACCCTTTGGCTGGCCGACACCACGATCGAGTTGCCCAGCGAGGAGGTTACCATTACTGGGGTTTCCGGCGAGGTGCGTTGCGACTCCATTGATCCGTTGAAAATTCTAGACCAGCAGGAGCTCACCTTTGCCAAGGCAACCTACGGTGACTTGCATTGGGGGCCTGGCAAAATCGGATTCACCCTCGACGAGAACGGTACCTTCGCCCTATCCCGTTGCGAAGGCGATTTCCTTGGTGGTACCTTGCGCATCGAACCCACTCGCTTCAATCTCTTCGCCGACGAAATCACACTTTCCTTCACTCTTGCCCTCGAAGAAGTGGTTGGTGAACGACTGGGAGAAATTATGTCTGGCTTCGAAGGTGAATTGGAGGGCTTGCTGTCCGGTCGCATACCGCTCAGTGACAGTGATGGCGACTGGAACTACCAGGATGGCGGTCATCTCGAGTTGGCTCCTGTTCCGGAAGGGCGCCTGAGCTATCCCGCGGATGGTCTTTTGACCGAAGGCATGGATCCGGAGTCTTCGAACTACAAGCGCTCACGCTTGGTCGAGCTTGCCTTGCGCGACCTCAAGGTAAAGAAATTACGTTTTGAGTTCTTGGAGGATTTGCTGGAGGGGCGCGTGATCAAGGGGGAGGTGCTCGGCTCCAGCATGGTGGACGAGAAAGTGATCAACGTAACTTATCGTCCCAAGCTCAAGGGAGACCTCGTGGCCTTGCTTCGACAACTCGAGTTTGGCGGCCTGTCCTTCGAGTGAGTGCCTCCTGGCATGCATCTTGAATCTCGGTCCAAGGCTTGGAATGTTTCCCAAAAGAGCAGAAATCATTTGCGCCGCAGGACAGTTTGGCTTTAGTGTGTTGTTATGCGAAGACTATTTGCTATCGCCTTGTTTCCCTGGCTCCTTTGGGCAGGGTGCACCACGATCAAGACGGAACACCATATCGTCTTGGATCACAACATAACGATCAAGATCGAGAAGGAAGTGGACGATTTCCTCGGTGATTTGTATGGCGACGATGAACCTGCCGCCACGGAGACCCCAAAAAAGTAAGTAAGGACACGCTATGAACACTCGAATTTTGCGCCCATTGGGCTATTTTCTTTTCGCAAGCCTCTTTCTTGGAGCGGGTGCCGCGTTTGCTGACGAGGCTACGATCAAGGCTGGTATGAAGGCCCGCCTGCCCAAGGTGCTGGCGGCCAAGGATGCCGGTAACGTCGGCGAGGGAGCTGATGGCTTGCTGCACGCACGCGGGGCGCTGTCCGAAGATGGAGCCAAGCTAGTCGCCGCCGAAAACGCGGACCGGAAGGCTTTCTTCGCCCTCAAGGCAAAGCAGACGGGCGGTGCTCCAGCCGACGTGGCCAAGGCAATGGCCAAGGGATTTTTAGCTCGAGGCAAGAGTGGACATTGGTTCCGTGACGCCAAGAGCAAGTGGAGACAAAAGTAGCAAGAAATTGGGAGGAAGACAGTTGATGGGAAAAAGGTTACGCTTCGTGGCCGCCTTAAGTGCGGCCGCTTTATATTGTGGGTGCCAGGCCACGGATCAAGTTAAGGGCATTGTCCGTAAAACCGGCATGCGCACCTCCACCACGCCGGATCCAATTGCCTTCAATCAGGTGCCGGAACGCAACCGAGCCGAATCCATTGCAGCGGCCGAGGCCCTGCGGTTGGCTCGTGAACGCAACAAGCTGGCCGAGATGCGGGTTGAGTTGACCAAGGTCGAAGCCGATCTCGCCAAGGAGGAAAGCGTCGCCGCGGCGAGTCGCCTGGATGAACGAACCGCCTTGTTCAGGAAGAGTAAGTTCGAGGCCATCGACAAAACCGGGCTTGGCGACAAGGAGGAAAACATTGCAGCAATTGGCAAATTGGCTTCTCGGGCAACCAAGCACGAGTCCGATGCCTTGCGCAGCGAATCCAAGGCAACCATCCTCAAGCGCCGCGCCGAACAGCGTCGGGCAGAGGTGGATGCTCAGGCCAAGAAAGTGGCCTCCCTGGAAGGCCCCTGACCCTCTGCGGGGCCAAAATCGCCTTGGATGGAAGCGGTTTCGGAGCTCTGGGAACAACTGCAGGCTCACCCGCTTCTGCTTTGGGTGGCCGGTGTGTTGGCCCTCTTTTTGATGGTGGGTATCGTCAAGCGAGTCTTGACCATCGCGGTGTTGTCGGGCGTCCTGTTGCTCTTGTATTTCGTTTACGTAACAAATTTCCAGGAACGTTTCCCCTTGCCCGAGTTTGATTTGGACGAGATGCGTGAGCGTTGGTTGCCCGCTGACGAGGACGCCAACGCCAGCTAGTTACTTCATGAAGATGCCTTGGCATTTCTACCTCGCTTTCAAGCAACTGTTCCCCACCGGGCGCTGGGTATCTTTCTTTTCAGTCCTTGCAATCGTGGGGGTGGCCCTCGGGGTGAACGTCATGATCGTGGTGGTTGCCTTCATGAAAGGGTTTCAATCCCAGTTTCGTGATGACGTTTTGGACACCTACGGCGAGATCCGCGTCTTGGCCATGGAGGGTCGGGAAAGTTGGCCAAAGGACTTGGCTGCGATCGAGGCGGATCCCGCAGTGCAGGCTGCCACTCCGTTCATGCAGGGATTTGTCTTTCTCGATTTCTATGGTCAGGGTCGCGTTCCCTCCGTCACCGGCGTGGATCCCGAAAAGGTCCTCGATGCCCTGCCGCTGGACAAGTTCATACGGGAGGCCTCCGCCGTGCAACGGTACGCGTACTATGCCTCCCCTGATCCGACCTTGAATGATTTGGATGACGAGACTGTGCTACTCAGCGCGGCCATGGGAGATCGCATCGGGGCCCATCCACCCCTCATTCTTTTTGATAAAAACTCATCCCTTTCCAATGCCGGCGACGGGCAACCCAAGGTGACTCGCGTATCAGCTCTTTCCGTGGCTGACCTGTGGACACTTACTTTCGATAGCCCAGAAACTTTTCGAGCGAAGGCCGAACTGCAGGGACCTGAGGACAAGCCCTTTCGTTTGGGCGAAGGCCCTTTCGACTTGGCTGGTGGCATGATCTCCTTGGAGTTGGCTGCCGGACAAGAGCCTTTCGCCAAGGGCGACGTTTTCCGTTTCGAGATCATGGAGGCCTCCACCGTGGAGGTCTACGCCCCGGTCATGCTGGATCGCGCCAGAAGGGACGAGTTGACTCCTCCTCGGGAATTGCGCGTGGCAGGTTTCTTCGAGGCGCCTTGGCGACAATTCGGTGAGGATTCCAGTATCTGTAGCCTGCGCTTGCTGCAGGAACTCAACGGACAGGAGGGCTTGGTTCATGGATTCAACCTTCGACTCAAACCGGGCATCGTTGATTCCGATGCCGAGGTGGAGGCTGTGGCGGCCCGGTTGGACGCCCAGTTGGGCGAAGGCTATCGGTCGGTTACTTGGTTCGATGAAAATGCCTGGTTCTTCGATTTACTCAAGTTCGAGGAATATCTCATGATCCTTATCATGGTGCCGATCGGGTTGGTCGCTGCCTTCGCCATAGCAATCGCCCTGATGACCTCGGTCATACGAAGGACTCGTGAAATCGGTTTGCTTGTCGCGATGGGCGGGACGCGCGCCCAAGTGGGTGCTGTATTTTGTCTTCAAGGTCTTGTGATCGGCGGTTGCGGTACCTTGGCCGGTTGGTCGCTTGCTTCCCTTATGATCCATTTTCGCCGTTCCATGATGGAAGTCATCGTGCCTCTCTTCGCGGACCAGGTAAACGTCGAGCAATACTACCACTTTCTCACTCTCAAGGTCTATCAGCCATGGGAGTCCCCTGAAATTCTCCAGACTTTTCTGGTGGCCGGATGCTTCGGCCTCGTCGTCTCCACCTTGGCCGGCTTGTTGCCTGCCTGGAAAGCCGCTTCCCTCAAACCCGCCGATGCCTTGCGCAGTGAGTGAAGAATCCACAGCGGTCCTGCAGGCCGAAGGTCTTTGCAAGTCCTTTTCTTACGAAGGAGGCAGCATCCGGGTACTCGATGACGTCGGCTTTTCCTTGGATAGTGGCTGCAGCGTCAGCGTGCGAGGGGAATCCGGCTGCGGCAAGACCACTTTGCTCAACCTTTTGGCTCGTCTCGAAACTGCCGATTCCGGCAGTATGAGTTGGCATCGTGAGAGCCTTGACCCGCGAACTATGCCGACTGCCCGAGAAGCCTCCATGCGAGCCTCCTTTCTGGGTGTGGTCTACCAAGCCTACTACCTGATACCCGAGCTCAATGCCATCGAGAACGTCATGGTGGCCGCTCGTATAGCGGGAACTGTCGATGCCGAAACGTTAGACCGTGCCCGCGACCTGCTTGCCCGAGTGGGCATGGAGGGACGTGACCTCCAGTTGCCGACCAAGATGTCGGGCGGGGAACGTCAACGCCTCGCCATTGCCCGGGCTTTGCTCAACCGCCCGCGAGTCATCCTCGCTGACGAGCCCACTGGCAACCTCGACGAAAAAACCGCTGGCTCCGTGATGGATCTTTTACTTGAGGCTTGCCGAGAGGAAGAGGCTAGCCTCGTGCTCGTCACTCATAACCTTGCCTTCGCTCAAGCCACCGACGAGGCCCTCTGCCTGACCAAGGGTTCTCTCGGTCCCGCCTGATTTTTCCCATGACCGCAAACACCGAAAGTCAATTGGCATGTGGGGTCGCGGGAGTCGGCTATCTCGGACAGCACCACGCCCGAATTTACCATGACCTCGAGGATTGTGAACTCATTGGCGTGCTGGAACCAAACGACGAGGCAGCCAACGCTGCCTGCGAGGCCTATGGGTGCCGCCGCTTCGAGAACTTGGCCGAATTGGGCGCTGCCTGTGAGGCGGTCAGCGTGGTGGCGCCGACCGACTTGCACGCCGAGTTGGCCTTGCCGCTTCTCGAGTCAGGTTGCCATTTGCTGGTGGAGAAGCCTTTGTGCGCATCGCTTGAAGAAGCGGAAACTATCGTGGCCAAGGCTCGGGAGTATGGCCGCATCGTACAGGTAGGGCACATCGAGCACTATAATCCGGTAATGACTTTTCTGGAGGAGGCGGTTTCCGCTCCCCGCTACCTGACGGGCGAGCGCTTGGCTCCCTATCAGCCGCGCGGCACCGAGGTCGGCGTGGTGCTCGACCTGATGATACATGACGTCGGGATCGCCATGGCCTTGGCCCATTCGCCGATCGAGCACCTCGATGCCATCGGTGTGCGAGTGCTTTCCCCAACCGAGGATATCGCCAATGCTCGTCTCACCTTTGCCAATGGTTGCGTTGCCAATCTCAACGCCAGTCGGGTAAGTGAAAAAAAGGCCCGCGAGATACGGGTGTTTCAGGACAGCGGTTACCTTTCCCTCGACTTCATGAACCAGAAGGGCCACCTCATCACCAAGTCAGCCACCGGGCTCGAGCGAGGCGAGGTGCCGGTTGAAAAAGGCGAACCACTTGCTCTCGAGCTTGCGTCCTTTGCCCGCTGTGTGCGGTTGGCCGACACGCCCAAGACGGATCTTGATTTCGGTAAGTCGGCTCTTGAGGTGGCTCTTGAGATAACCAGTCTGATCCACGAGGGTTGGAAACGGTGAGGCCCATGCCATGCTCGAGCATCCAGCCAGTGATTCCATCGATTTGCTTGTCATAGCCGGCGAGGCGTCCGGTGACGAGCACGCGGCCCGTTTGCTGAAAGACCTGAAGGCCAAGAAGCCTGACTTGAAAGTGGCGGCCCTGGGTGGCCCGCGATTNCAGGANGCNGGCGCGGANTTGCTNCTNGATCTCACCAAATACGCCGTCGTCGGTATATTCGAGGTNTTGAGAAACTACTGGTTTTTCAGAAAATTATTCCACGAGACAATAGGTTGCATTCAAAAGTTTCGTCCCCAGGCCGTCTTGTTGGTGGATTACCCGGGATTCAACCTCCGCCTTGCCGATGCCTTGCGCCAGCGCGGAATTTCCAAAAAAGGAGGAGGCTCCGTTCGCCTATTGCAGTACGTTAGCCCGCAGCTCTGGGCCTGGAAACCAAAGCGTCGCTTCCATATGGCCCGAAACCTGGATGCCTTGGGTGTTATTTTTCCTTTCGAGACGGAGACTTACGCTGACGTCGATCTATCTGTTCAGTTTGTCGGCCACCCTTTTGCTCGCGATGACTACGAGCCCACTCTTGCTCAAGATCCAGAGGCTCCCGTGCTTCTTCTCCCGGGTAGTCGAAAGCAACCGGTGAGCCGCATATTCCCCGCATTGCTCAATGCTTTTCTACTCGCCGCCAAGGAACGCCCCGACTTGCGAGCTCAAGTGGTGTGTCCGAATGATGAACTCTATCAACTCGTTTCCGGCATCATCGCCCATCGAGCGGGAGGGCGCGACAAAGTAACTATTTGCGGGAATGACGAGAAAGTAGCTGCTTCTGCCGTCCTTACTAGCTCGGGCACCATGTCCCTCGCTTGCGCCATGGCGGGCATCCCGGGAGCCATCGCTTACCGGGCTCATCCCCTCACTTATCTGTTGGGGCGCATGCTCGTGCAGATTCCTCATCTCGGCATGGCAAACATTCTCCTTCCCGATATGCCTATCTATCCGGAATTCATTCAAGGGGATGCCAAGCCCGTTCAGCTAGCCCAAAGATTGTGTCGTTGCCTCGACGATCCAGTCGAGACAACCCGGGCTCAGGAAGCAGCGGAAAAACTGTCCAAACTCCTCGCTCAACCAGCCGACCTCTCGGTCGCCGACTGGTTGCTTGCGGAAGGTGGTCTTGGCGAGCCCGTTAACTGATTCCAAATGTTACTGGCGCGATTCGCCAGAGCATCTCGACAACGCTCCACCTCACCCTTGCGGTTCTCGAGGTTTTCGTTGGCTATGGCCGAGACGTCGTCTAAATTGTAGAGGTAGACGTTCTCCAGTGTCCCGACGGATTCCTCGATGTCTCGAGGCATTGCCACGTCGATAAGGAACAAGGGGCGGGCGGGGCGTTTGGTAAGTGCCTTTCGAATTGCTTCCCTAGTGATTATTGGGTCTCCCTTTGCTGTCGAGCAAAGCACGATGTCGAACAAGTGAAGCGACTCTTGGAAGGTGTTGAATCCCAAGGTGAAGCCATCCACCCTTTCCGCTAATTCTTCTGGTTTTTTTCGACTTAACGGGCACCAATCGAAAGTTCTTCCGGTAACGGTGATAGCCCGAGTTCCCCGAGAATGAAAGGCGGTCATGGCCAATTCCGCCACTTCACCTGCCCCGACGATCAGCAAACGAGAAGCTGCGACGTCACCGAATATGCGGCGTGTCAATTCGCATATCACGTTGCCTAGGTTTACTTGGCCGCGTGATATGCCCGTATGGGTGCGGGCCCATTTCGCCGCCTGAAAACTTTTTTGAAATACGCGGTTCAGTGTCTTGCCAGCGCTCTTTCGATTGAGGGCGTCTTCATAGGCTTCCTTCACTTGTCCCAAGATTTCCGTTTCCCCAACCATTTGAGAGTCGAGTCCGGAGGCCACCTCGAATGCATGTTTCACAACCGCCTCTCCTTCGCGTTGGTAGAAGTGCTTCGCGATGAATTCTGCTTCGAGTTGGCGAAAATCGGCTAAGTACTTTTTCACCGCCTCCAGTGGGTTCATGCCATTTCCTGTACCGTAAATTTCGGTTCGGTTACAAGTGTTCAGGACAAGGCATTCCTTCATTCCGGGCAATGCCCGGAGACCTTCGTAAAAGGATTCCTTGCGGTCCGCAGGCAAGTTGATGCGCTCCCGCTCCTCGAGCGAGGCCACTCGGTGCGAACTCCCGAGTAAAAAGAGGCTTTGAGGCTCAGTTGGCATTGCTCGGGAGAGGGCCAACGGGGCGTTCGTCGGCGGAGCGAACGGCTCCCAGCGAGAGGATTGCCGCCACGAACAAGGCGATGCATGCCTTGGCGAATTTGTTACCGTAGAGTTTTTGGCGGAAGTGGAGATACCACAAGGTGCAATAGGCGAGCCACAAGGCAACGGTCAGACCGACTTTGGTCAAGCTCACTGATTCAGGTGACCGGGTCCAGTCCAACGATCCGACCACGATGGAACCGGTCAAGAAAACCGAGCCGACCAACAGGAGGCGGGCTCCCGCCGTTTCCAGTTGATGAATGGAGGGCAGAAACGGAGCCAGCGTGCCGCGACTTTTGGTGCGGAGCGCGTTTTGTTGAATCAAGTACATCACGCTGACAACCGCGAGGAGGGCGAATATTCCGTAGCTGAAAATTGCCACCGAGGCATGCAGCTCCACCCAATGATTGGAGAAGATGCCATCGTATCCTTCCCTTTCCCAATATTTGCCGTCGAGCGAAGGAGCCAATAGGGAGAGAGCTCCGCCCAGACTCGCCAGCCCAGCCGCGAAGGATCCCAGCAAGTTCAACCGAAAGAGCACCCGGATAATGAGGTAGCCCAAGACCACCGACCAGAGGATGAACTGGATGCGTTCCATCCCGTTTCCCAGCGGACATCCCTTGACCATTTCTCCGCGTACGGCCAAGGCTTGGGTTTGGGCTATGAAGCCGGCGCCGATGAGGATAAAGGGTATCCACTTCGAGAGGATCTTTTTCACCCGGGAGGCGAAGGCGAACCCTGTTACCAAGGCCGCGCCGTATAGGATGGCGGCCAACCAGAGCAAGTCGCGGGCGTCGTTCACGTCCATGAGCTGGAGGGTTTTGTCAGACATCGGCCCACTGGCGAGAGCGATTGGCCAGTAGGTTGATCCATTTCGGATGATCGTTCAGGCATGGTATTTGATGAAATGTCTGACCACCTTGTTCAAGGAAGATTTCCTTTCCTTCCATTGAAATTTCCTCGAGGGTTTCCAGACAATCGGTCACGAAAGCGGGGCAAATGACCAACAGTTTCTTTTTGCCTTCCTTGGCCAAGCGCTCGATTTCCTGGTCGGTGTACGGCTCCATCCACGGCTCTCGCCCCAACCGCGACTGGAACGAGACGGACCACTTGTCATCGGGTATGCCGGCGGATTTCACGAAACGCCAAGCGGTTTTCAAGGAATGATACCTGTAGCATGTCTTCTGGCAGGGATGAGGTGTTTCGCAGCAGTTCTCGACCATTTGGCAGTGAGCGCCCGATGGGTCTGCCTTGCGCAGGTGACGAATGGGTATGCCGTGAAAGGAGATTAGCAGGTGGTCGTAGTCACGAGCCAAGTCTTCCTTGGCCGTTTCCACGAGGGCTTCAATGTAGTCAAGGTCTTCATAGAACGGTTGCATGTGAGTGACCTTGAGCTTGTTTCCCTTTTCTAGGATGACTTCGTCTAGTCGAACCACGGCGGTTTCGTAACTGGAAGCCGCATAATGTGGATAGAGGGGAATGGAGAAAAGTTCCTCCACTCCATCCGCCAGCATTTGATCTACTACTGCAGGAATGGCTGGCTGGCCGTAGCGCATGCCCAAATAGACGGGGAAATCAAGTTCGTCATCGACCAACTGGCGCACCCGCTTGCTCATTGTGATTAGGGGGGAGCCTTCCTCCGTCCAGATCCTATCGTAGGCTGCTGCCGTGTTCTTGGGGCGAGTGGGCAGTATGAGGCAGTTCACGATGATCCAGCGAGCGATGAACCCCTTGTCGATCACTCGCTCATCCATCAGGAATTCACGTAGGTAATCGCGGACGTCGGGAATCGACGTCGATGCGGGGGAGCCCAAGTTGAGCAATAAGACAGCCTTTTTTGCCATAGAGCGTAATAATTCAGAGTAAATATATTAGATCGAAAGTCAAAGGGGTAAAGGTGTATGGGGTGGATTGCGAAAAGGGCTTTTGCCCCTTAATCGATGGCTCCGACGGAACCGGATCGGAAGCAGTTACGACACAGCGAGACATAGCGTTCGTTGCCACCAATTTCCACTTGGGCTCCTTCCGTGGTTTGTTTGCCGGAGGCATCTATGCGGGCCACCATGGTGGCTTTTTTGCCACAATGACAGATGGTCTTTATTTCCTTCAGGTCATCGCCCCACGCCAGAAGGTATTTGCTCCCCTCGAAGAGTTCCCCGCGAAAGTCAGTGCGTAGACCGAAAGCTAGTACGGGGACGTTCAACTCGTCTGCAATGCGTCCCAGTTGAAAGACTTGGTCCTTGCTCAGGAACTGGGCCTCGTCGATCAGCACGCAGTCCAAGGATTCTTTTTCGTGGGCTCCTCCCACGATGGCAAGAAGATCGTCTCCCTCGGCGAAGGTTCGCGCATCCGTCCGTATGCCGATTCGTGACACGATGGCATTCGCTCCGTCGCGGTCATCGATCGCGGTGGTGAAGAGCATTGTGCGCATGCCGCGCTCCAGATAGTTGTGATTCGCCTGCAGCAGGGCAGTCGATTTCCCTGCGTTCATAGCCGCGTAGTAGAAGTATACCTTAGCCATCGGTGGAACTTTGCTTGAGGGCTCCCTCTATGCAGTCGGGCAAGGAGACACCAGCAAGGTGCGATCCGGTGAAGCGGAGCTCGGGATTCCTTTGTTCGATTCTTTGAGCGGCTGCGAGGCGATCATCGAGGCTATGGTCGGGCAGGGGAATGGCCTGAGGCCAGCGTCGGATGTGTTGAAACGAGGGGCTGTCGTTGAGGACGAGGATGGGGCGCAGTTCCTCGATCACCAAACGATGCAGGTCGTCATCGCTTTTTTCCGCTAGTTCGGGTTGGCGTTCTCCTCCCACGAAAGTGGTTAGCAAAACATGGCCTTCAGGAGCTCGTCCGGCGAACAGGGTGGAGCTGAACAAAGTGCCCAGTATACTGCGGTTCTCTTTGCTGGGCACGAGGAATCCAAATCCGTCGAGAGGATGTTCTACGTCCTCTCTGCGAAAGCCATGGTAGACCACTGACACCGGGTAATGCGTAGCTTTGGCCAATGCTTTCAGATCTTCTTGCGAATTTACCTTCTCCCACTTGATTGAAGCTATTTTGTGAGCTGGCAAGGTGCATAGCACGGTATCGAAGCATTCCGTTTTGCTTTCTTCGTCTTCCATCCATTCGACTTCCCAGCCAGCTGTTGCCCGGCGCACTTTTTGAACCTTGGCATTTGTTTTGATGCAGCCTGCGAGGTCTTGGGACAATCGCTGGGTGAGCGTTGCGAGGCCCTTGGGGAAGGAGAGTAGGCGAGTCTTCGGCTTGCCTTTGCGTTCCTTGGCCAAGGCCATGCCACCCAAAATCAGGGAGCGGCGCTCTTTCTCGATCTCGACTAACTTGGGAAAAGCGTGCCTCGCTATCATCGATTCCGGCTTTGACGCATAGACTCCGGAGACAAAGGGATCGACCGCATAGTCCAAAACTTCTTTGCCCAAACGTCTCTTTACAAAAGCGGCCAAGGTTTCGTCCGGGTCCTTGCCTCGGGGCAAGAAGGGTTCCAACAAGAGGCGTAGCTTGGCACCCAGGGACAAGAGACCGGAGCCGAGCAAGGCGGATGGCGAGGTGGGGACGGAAATCAATTTTTCCCCGCGCAGGACGAAACGTTTGTCGGCCTTGGGGTTGGCATCGACTGCTTCCTCCAGCAGGTCCATTTCGGCCAGCAAGCTGATGGCTGCGGAGTCTGGCCGCAAAGCTAGTGTGTTGGGCCCGATTTCCAGGAGGTAGCCATCGTGTTTTTCAGAACCCATCACACCACCTGTTTCGGGGCCCGCTTCCAAAGCCAGGACATCGTGCCCGCTGAGGCCCAAGTTGCGAGCAGCGACCAAGCCGCATATGCCTGCGCCGAGAACCGCTATCCTGCTCATTTACCGAAATTGACCACGGTATCCACGAGGGTGGCGACGTTGTCCACCGTGGCCATCGGCCGGATGCCGTGGCCCAAGTTGAGGATATGTCCGCGATGGGGTTGCATGCGTGTAAGCAGGTCGTGGGTCGCCGCTTGCACGGTGGCCGGGTCGGTTTCCAGGAGGGTGGGGTCCAAGTTGCCTTGGAGACAGAGATCTTGACCGAGTAGCTCCTTGGTCGCTGGCAGGTCGACCGTCCAGTCCAGGCTGAGAGCGGAGGCGCCCGAGCTCGCAATTTGTTCAAGCCGGTCGTTGGCTCCCTTGGCGTAGAGTATGATCGGCAGCCGATCTTTCACTCCGTCGATGATTTGGCGAATCCAGCTAAGAGAGGCTTCCTCGTATTCAGCGGGCCCCACCAGCGAGGCCCATGAATCGAACAATTGCACCGCGTCGGCCCCCGCCTCGGCCTGCATGCGCAGGTATTCGATGGTGACCCCGGTGATCTTGCCAAGCAACCGCTCAAAGGATGCCCGGTCCTCCCGAAACAGATGAAGCAGGGCAGGGAAGGAGTCGGATGATTGTCCTTCCACGGCATAGGCTGCCAAAGTCCAAGGGGCCGCGGCAAATCCAAGCAGTGCTTTCTGGCCGTCGAGATGTCCGCCCAGCAAGCGCAGCGCGTCGCCGACGTAGGACAAGCGTTCGGCTGCCCCGTTGCCGTCGAGCGCATCAATTTCGGCAGCCGAGTTGATGGGGCGCTCCATTTGGATGCCTCCGCCTTCGCGAAAGGCATAAGCTTGGCCCATGGCCTCGTTCACCACCAGTATGTCACTGAACACAATGGCTGCGTCGAGGCCGAACCGGCGGAGTGGTTGCAGCGAGACGTCGGCTGCAAGCTCGGGTGTCTTCACCATGGTGACGAAGTCGTATTCCTGTTTCAGCACCCGATACTCGGGGAGGTAACGTCCAGCTTGGCGCATGATCCAGACCGGGGGGCGATCCAGGGGCTCGCAGCGCAAGGCCGCCAAGAAACGTTCGCGTCCGGTCATGCCTTGTCCGCCAGCCAGTCGCGTGGCTGTAAAAAATAATCGTAGAGGCGAGCTTCCTCGCTCCCTGCTTCCGGATGCCAGTCGTATCGCCAGGAAACTTCCGGAGGCAGTGACATGAGGATGGATTCGGTTCGCCCTTCCGATTGAAGCCCGAACAAGGTACCGCGATCGTAAACCAAGTTGAATTCCACGTACCGCCCACGTCGATAAAGCTGAAATTCCTTGTGATTCATGTCATCCGGGTGTTCCCAGCGCCGTTCCACGATGGGGAAGTAGGCGTCGATGTATCCGCGCCCCACGTTGCGAACAAAGGCAAAGGCATTCTCGAACCCTCCCTCGGCGAAATCGTCGAAAAATATGCCACCAACACCGCGCGGTTCGTTTCTGTGCTTCAGGAAAAAGTATTCGTCGCACCACTTCTTCAGTCTCGGGTACAAGTCTTCGCCGTATGGTTCGCAGACCGACCTTGCCGTTTCATGCCAGTGAATGACGTCTTCCTCGAAACCATAGTACGGCGTCAAGTCGAAGCCGCCGCCAAACCACCATTGTCTTCCTTTTTCCGTCTCCGCCTCGAAGTACCTGACGTTGAAATGGCTGGTTGGAGCAAAGGGATTTCCGGGATGGATGACGACCGATACGCCCATGGCTCGGAACGGTGCCCCCGCCAGTTCGGGTTTGCGGGCTGTGGCGCTGGCCGGCAGGGAGTCGCCTCGGACGTCGGAGAAATTCACTCCGCCTTTCTCGAAGACCTTGCCGTCCGCCATTGCCCGGGTGCGCCCGCCTCCTCCCTCGGGGCGCTCCCAACTGTCCTCGCGCAACTCATAGGTGTCGTCGAGGGCCCGCGCTTCCTCGCCGATGTGATCCTGCAATTGTTGCAGGAAAGTGGCCACTTCTTCCGATTTGGATTCTTCCATTCCGTTGGCTGAAATACTCTTGCCCACGCATTCGGGCAAGCGGGAAAGATGCTCGGCCTCCGCTTTGGTTTGCAAAACCATTGCCTCCGCGCTAGCGTGTTTCCTTAGTTCTTTGACGATTTGGATATGGGGGTGTTCCGGATTCGACCGTGATACCGGACGACTCGGTTGCGCGTAGGAGATGATGCTTGGCTCCTTAAAAATTGCATCAAAAACCATAAATGGCACGTCTAACGTGATCAGCTTCCCTAATCAGGAAGCGCTTGCAGCTTAAAGTTGCACGTCCACGGTGGCCCATGCTCGCTAAGCCATCGGGGCGTCTAAAAAGCGGGCGCAACCTCCTCGCGTTGGGCTGTTTTGCGGAGGCTAAACAGGGTAAGGCAGTCTCGGCCCGGTAGGTGTTCCTTCCTGAACAGGGCTTAAAAACATCAAGTGAACTACACGCGTAGATGCCGTTTAAGAAAGATCATGGGACGCGGGTTCGACTCCCGCCACCTCCACCATTC
>PAZC01000025.1 GCA_002716045.1 Opitutia bacterium | reverse complement strand
AGGAGTCAATTTGCATGTAATTGCCCTTGGCGGTGGGCCGTTCGTAGATTTCGGCGAAGAATCGTGGACTTACGCTGTTCATGGAATCACAGCAGGGCATCCTGTAGGCAACTGGATGGTTGCCTGGAATGCTTGCCAGCAGATCGAGCCCGCCATGCACCGTTTCGAAAGCTCGCCTGAAGTTTCCCTGTTGAAGCAATGGACAAGGGTGAGACAGGGTATGTACCTCGATGGTCACTCCTTCGGCCAGCCATTTTTGGGCTTGGGGGTGGTCGGGCTTGAAAGCGTTGGTGAAAATACTTACCGGGGCCCGTCCGTCGATTTCCTTCAACCTTTCAAGAATGGGGCGTAGAAAAGCCTCGTATTTCTCGGGACCTCGCATGTCGTCGATACCCAAGGTAATAACGGCCTCCACTCCTTTTTCGCCGACCCATTGAGGGGTGGTCAGTTTCGGGAATTCGCGATGCGGATGGAACGGATCGACCTCGTCCAGATAGGTGAGTCGATTTGCCGGGCTTTGAGGGACATGGGTAGCCGCCCCGAGCGCATGGGCAACTGCAAGCAATAGTATTAATCCTAACTTGCGGTACATAGTTAAGATGCGTCTGCTATTTCCCAACCTTTACGATATCGCCGCTTCAAGAATTTGGAAAGATCCCCATTGGGCCCCTTCAATTTCATGGGCTCCGCTTGCCATGAGAGATGTTGTCCCTTGTGACGAACCGCAACGTTCCCTAGCAATACCGCTTCTGTGAGAGGGCCTGCATAGTCAAAGCCATCACTTGGTTGCTTGCCCGAAAGGATACCGTCTAGCCAACCGTGGAAGTGATCTTGGCCATCCGCAAGTTGGTAAGCGTAGTCGGCGAATTTTTCCTGTGGGTACAGTTTGGGAGCTCCCACGTGCGGTACCACCAAGGTTCCTTCATCTCCGATAAATAGTGAGCCGCTGCTGGGCACCCTTTCGTTTCGAGGCAAATGCCTTCCTCTGTCTTTCGGCAATCGGTTGCCGTCATACCAAGTAATGGGAAGGATTTTTCCTGTCAGGTCGGTGCCTGGAAACTTGTACTCCACTACGTTTTGGGCAGGCCACACCTCGTCGTTCATGCCGGAATGATAGGAACACTTGATTTCGGTGGGAGCTTCCTTGATGCGAAGGGCCGTGAATACTGGATCGAGGATATGACAACCGAAATCGCCGAGGGCTCCGTTGCCGAAGTCCTGCCAGTCGCGCCATCCCCATGGATGATAGACCTTGCCTTCCACATAAGGGCGTTCAGGAGCTACCCCGAGCCAAACGTCCCAAGCCAAGGTGTTTGGAACGGGAGCAGGTGTCGGTCGGTCAATATGCCCGGATTTACCATGCCCAGAGGCGGCTACCCAGGAATGGACGCGTTGCACTTTGCCGATGGCACCTTTTTGGATGAGCTGAACGGCGGTGCGGTAAAAAGAGTGCGAGTGGATTTGATTACCCATTCGTGTGATAACCTTCGACTTGTCAGCCTGCAGGCGCATTTGCCTAGCTTCCCATACGTTATGGGTGAGCGGCTTTTGACAGAAGAGGTGCTTGCCTTGCCGCATGGCATCCAAGCTCACTCGGGCGTGCATGTGATCGGGAATTCCGACTGTCACGCCGTCTATCTTGTCGCCCATTTTGGCCAGCATTTCGCGATAATCTTGAAAAACGGAAGCGTCGGGGGCCTTGTTCTGCGCCCTCTTCGTGCGGCTCAAGTCGACGTCACAAAAGCCTACGTATTGCGCTTTTGGATGACTTGCCATGGCACTCAGATCCGCCCATCCGCGACCTTCGGTGCCAACGGCTGCCAATTGCAGCTTGGAGTTCAGGTTACGTCCGCTTACGAATGCGGGAGCTGCAGCAAGGGCAGAAAGAGCGGAGGAGGATTGAAGGAAATTTCGGCGATTCATGAGCTTTGTCTTTTTTGAGCCCCTTACTTCTTTCGCTTGGGAGGTTTGGGCCGATCGACCCAAGTCGCTTTTTCGTCGCTTTTGGCCATGATGCCATCGATCCATTTTCGGACGGCAACTGGTTGTGTGGCGCGGCCTCCTCCGTGAATAATCCCTAGCAGGACATGGGCTTTTCCCTTGGGGTCTTCGATCACCCACCCTCCTCCGCTGTCTCCTGCTTTACCGGGATTGTCCGCTTTCTTCGTTATGTGCTTGGCGTGCAAACCAGTCCCTTTGGCTCTTCTGTCCCGATGAAAATGGAGACCGCCCGAGTGCCCTACCAGGGTAAATGGCACAACACCGTCTTTTTCGGTTAAGGCGTTCTTTAGCAAAGAGGCTGGCTGGACTTTTTTGATTGGCCTTTGCAAATGCAGGAGAGCCAAGTCTCCCTTGGGGGCGAGGAAGGCTTTTTCCACTCGCACCGTATTGTCCGGACCGAATCGAAGCTCCACCCTTCGTTTGTTTGGGGTAAGGGCTTTGGCTCTCGCTACGTGAGTGGCCGTGAGGGCCCAGGAAGGAGCAATTAGAATCACGCTACCCGTGCCGATTCTTTTGCTGTCAGTGTGATACCCTCGCCATCCCCCGCAGTACCGAAAAGAAGCGCCCTCGTTCGCGGCCATGCCTTCGAAGGACATCCCTCCGATCAGGAGCGAGGCGAGGAGTATGTTGCCAATGGTTTTCATGGAAGGGTTCTGTCTTTCGTGAAGTTAGGTTTGTCACTTCACTTTTAAGTGGCTTGAAAATCAACTTGTGTTGATGTTTTACCTCGAGCAAGTAAATTAGAAGTCCTGATGAACTGATTTTGAATCCGCGGTTCTCTTTCCCACAGCCAAGCTACAACCAGTAAATAGACAGCCATGAAACTCGAACGAGCCTGTACCCGCCGTAACTTCATCTCCCAATCGACTGCAGTCGGCGCATGCGCCTTGGCGGCGTCCCAATTTTCTGTGGCTGCAGCAAAAAAGGCTTCGCCCATCAAGGTGGGTCTCGTTGGTTGTGGCGGCCGCGGCACCGGCGCATGTCGTCAGGCTTTGCAAGCGGACCCCGGAGCGCGGCTCGTGGCCATGGCTGACATGTTTTCCGATCGATTGGAAGGCAGTCTTGAGCGATTGCATGCCATTCCCGCGATCAATGACAGAATAGAAGTTCCTCAAAAGAAACAATTCGTTGGCTTTGACGCTTTCGACGATTTGCTGGCCAGTGGCGTGGACGTCGTCTTGTTGGCTACGCCACCGCACTTTCGACCCGCTCACTTGGAGAAAGCGGTGGCAGCGGGAGTGCATGTCTTCGCTGAAAAACCCGTGGCCGTGGATAGTCCGGGCATTCGGTCCGTGCTGGCTTCCTGCCAACTGGCGAAAAAGAAAAAATTGTCCGTGGTGTCCGGGCTCTGCCTACGATACTCCAATGGTTTTCAAGAATTGGTGCGGCGTTTGCATGATGGCGCCATCGGCGAACTGCATACCCTTCAGGCCAATGATTATCGCGGGCCCATTTGGTTCAAGGAACGCCAACCTGGTTGGACGGACATGCATTACCAAATGAGGAACTGGTATTACTACACCTGGCTTTCGGGTGATTTCAACGTGGAGCAACACGTTCACTTCCTGGACCTTTGCTCGTGGGCCAAGGGAGCCTATCCGATCAAGGCCATCGGCATGGGGGGCAGGCATGTTCGAACGGATGAGAAATACGGCAATATATTCGACCATCACTCCGTGGTCTACGAATACGCGGACAGAGCCCGTCTGTATAGCAACACACGCCAAATGAAGGGTTGCAAAAGCAACATGAGCGCCGAGATCCAGGGTTCCGCTGGCCGGGCTCGCTTGACCGAAAGGCGCAATGGGGTGACCATCGATGCCAAAGGCAAGGACTTGTGGGTTTATCGCGGAGAAAACAACGATGTCTACCAGACCGAGCATGACGAACTCTTCGCCAGTATACGCTCAGGGAAACCCATCAACAACGGGGACTACATGGCCAAGAGCACGCTTCTTGCCATCATGGGGCGAATGGCAACCTACACGGGGCAGGAGGTCACTTGGGACATGGCCCTCAACTCGAAGGAGATTCTGGGTCCGGAGAAGTACCAGTGGGGTCCTGCGCCTGCCGTCAGCATCGCCATGCCAGGACTAACCAAATTCATCTAGAACGGCCATAGTTTGGCCCGTTTTTCGTCATCCAACTGGGCCGCGTATTCACTGATCTCGAAGGCTTCGCAGTAAGTCACGCATTGCCCTTTTTCTTCGCCGTATTTGGTCACCAAGGCCTCCCTGAATCGGTCGGCTCGTTCGGCGACTTGATCATGAAACCAGTGACCTAACCAATCGAGCTTGGCTTCCTCTTCCTCGGGAACTTGGTCGAGAATTCCATTTTCGTAGGGCAGCCACTCGAAGACTTGGGACCGGTGACAAGCCAGCATATCCATTACGGAGGCGAGCTGCGGTTCAATGTCGAGTATCAGGTCCGGACGCAAGGGGGCGGGTCGCGTGAAGAGGTCCGTCATGTGGAGGATAACTGGATCTTCGAAAAGGGGTGGCACCTCAGGCACTACCTTGGGAACTGTGACCAAATAGGAGGCATCTTGAGTCAATTGGCCTACCGCGCGATGGTCCGGATGGTAGTCACAGGATCGATGCGTCAGTACGAGATCGGGGCGAAAGGCGCGAATTTCCCTGATCACTCGGTCACGATTCTCAATGGTCGCTTCCAAGTGCGCGTCAGGCAGGTCCCAATTGATGTATTCGGCTCCGATCACCGCTCCTGCATGGGCTGATTCCCGTTGTCGCAATTCCTTCAATTCCGCGGATGAGCGTTCGTGATGCCCGGCGGCGCCGTCGGTCATGGAAATCAGTTTGACCGTGGCGTCGAGTTCCTTGCGGTACCGGGTCAGCAATCCGCCGGCATGGTATTCGGCGTCATCCGGGTGGGCCCCGAGAAGCAGGATGCGTGGAGGTATGGACATTTCGGTTTGCGTTGGTTTTCTCTTGCGGCTTGCTGAGTAGCGAAAAGACTCTCTTTTCTTATCGTTCCCCTTTCGGACTCATTCGCCAATCCCAAAACTCGTTACCCAAGGAATTTACTATGGCCAAATACAACGTTGGAATCATCGGCTACGGTTGGGCCGCAACTGCTCATATCGATGCCATTAACGCCTGCCCCGATGCCGAGGTCGTCGCAATTTACTCATCTCGTCCGCTCGACAAAGACGAATTGAAGCAACGCTACGGGTCCGACATTACGCCTTACCGCGACGTCAAGAAGTTGATCGCTGACGAAAACGTCAACGTGGTGGACATTTGCAGTTACCCTTACCAGCACGCCAAGCAAGCGATTGCGGCGGCCCAGGCGGGCAAGCACCTCATCGTGGAGAAACCCTTGGCGCTTTCGTTGAAGGACGTCTATGCGATGCAAAAGGCGGCCAAGAAAGCCGGCGTGGGAACCTGCGTTTGTTTCGAGGCGTGGTTCTCGAACCAGTTTCAATCGACCAAGGCCATCATCGACAAGGGCTTGCTCGGATCCATCCATTACGGCGAAATCGATTACTATCATGGAGTNGGTCCCTGGTATGGTCAGTATCGTTGGAACATAAAGAAACGGGCTGGTGGCAGTAGCCTCTTGTCCGCCGGATGCCATGCCATGGATGCCCTGCGCGGATGCATGGAAGGTGAAGTGGTTGAAGTCAGCAGCTACGCCACCCAGTCGAAACACAAGTACTTCAAGAAATACGAGTACCCGACCACTACCGTCACCATCATGAAGTTCAAGGACGGGCGCGTGGGCAAGACGGCTTCCGTTCTCGACTGTCTGCAACCTTACTATTTCCATACCCATTTGGTTGGCAGCAAGGGGAGTTTGCTCGACAACAAACTGCATTCCGAGGACCTCAAGTCGGACAAGACCGAATGGAGCGAGCTTTCCATGAAACTGGTGGACTCGGGCGATGTCGCTGANCACCCCTACCAGACCCAGTTCGAAGCCTTCTTCGATGCCATGAACAAGGGGAAATGCATGCCTCATACCAGTCTCGACGAGGCAGTTCTTTCGCACGAGATAATCTTTGCGGCCGATCTATCCGCCGCCAAAGGACGCCCGGTCAAGATCTCTGAGATTCGCAAGACTGGCAAGTAGCTTGCCATGTTTTTAGGCACCGGAAAGTTTCCAGTTTACGGGACGGGCTTATTGGTCCTTTTGCTTCTTTGGGCTCAGGGCATGCATGCCCAAGTGGAGTTCAACAAAGGGGATCGCATACTTCTGTACGGCAACTCTTTCGTCGAGCGCCTGCAGGAAGACGGGAACTTTGAAGCGTCGCTGCAATTGGCTCACCCTGAAAAAGCCCTCCAGTTTCGCAGTTTGGCTTGGACGGGAGACGAAGTGGGATACCGCTTGCGGCCCGAGCGCTATGTCAACCACCTCAAGAAGTTGCTCGACCAATGGCCGGCCAACATGGTGATTCTTGGTTTCGGCCTGAACGAGTCTTTTGCCGGTGAACAGGGATTAGCCAAGTTTCGGTCTGATTTGACGGGGTACCTCAAGGAAATCAACAGGCGGCATCCCAGTGCAAAAATCATCCTTCTTTCTCCCATTGCCACGGAAGACCTGAAGCATCCCCACTATCCCGATCCGCAAAAGCGAAATGCGGAAATAAAGAAGTACCTCGATGTCATGGCCGAATTGGCGGTTGAGCGAAAGGTAGGATTCGTCGACCTCCACACACCAAGCACGGAGGCTTATGCCCGACATGACGAGCCGCTGACCGACAACGGTATTCATCTCAATGATGCCGGTCACAAATGGATTGCCGCCCATTTGGCCCGCGAAATATTGGGAGAGTCGGCTTATGCCAAGGTGGAACCAAGTCGGATAGCGGAGGTGGCCAAGGCAGTGGCACGCAAGGCGGGCTACGTGGCGACCATCGTTCGACCCGTTAACACAGTGCTCTACTTTGGTGTTCGTGGGCGAGCCAATGAATACAACGCCGACATGCCTCGCTACCATGCCTTGGCTGCGAAAGCCGATGCCGTTACCCATGCCATGTGCAAAGATGCCAAGCTCGCTTTCGATGCTACTCCCTTGACCTTGGAGCCGCTAGTCAAAAGGGAACCTGCCGTTTTGCCCTCTCCAACCGAGATGTTGAAGTCCTTTCAGGTGGCCGATGGCTACAAGGTGAACCTTTTCGCCTCGGAGCAGGAATTTCCCGAATTACGCAATCCCGAACAGATTGCCTTCGATGCCCGCGGGCGCCTTTGGGTGGTCACAATGCCCTCCTTNCCCAGCACCGTTCCCGGAGACGTTCCCCATGACAAAATCATCGTGCTCGAAGATACCGATCGCGACGGCAAGGCGGACAAGTCGACCATCTTCGCCGACCAACTGAACGTTCCCGACGGTTTGGCCTTCTACAAGGACGGTGTGATCATTTCCCATCAACCACGCCTTGTCTTTATGAAGGACACCACTGGCGACGGCAAAGCCGACCTGCGCCAGGAGATCATGCGAGGCATCGACGTCACGGATGCTCATCATGGCGGCATGATTGCGATGGGTCCGATGGGAAACGTCATGTTTTGCGACGGGGTGTTTCATCGCTCCCAACTGGAGACCCCACATGGCGTCACCAGAGGTGTGGACGCAACCACTTATCGCCTCGATCTGCGCAAGGGCACCGTTGAGCGTGAATACCAAACCCTGACTCCGAATCCTTGGAAGATCACATGGGACCGCTGGGGGAACTTGTTCCAAATGTATGGCGACGGCTTCGTGCAGGATAGTCATGCCATTCCCTGGACTCCTTTCGGCGTCTACCATCCATTTCGACGAGCCATAAGCGTGGCCTATGGAAAAGGTTCGGCCGCCGCCGTCATATCCAGCCCCAATTTTCCTGACGAGTACCAACAGGGCATGGCCTCGGCTGTCTTGTTGCGCAAATGCTTCGTGTCCATCTCCAATCACAAGGCGGACGGNGCTTACTTCAAGGCTAGCGACCGCTTGGACGTTTTGTCTTCCCCGAATCAATTGTTCCGTCCGGTGGACATTGCCTTTGGCCTCGATGGGGCAATGTATGTTTCCGATTTTTGTTCCCGCATCATAGGGCATGCCCAGAACTCGATGCGTGACCCGCGTTGGGATCCTCAGTGTGGACGAGTTTGGCGGATTGTCCATACAGGCAAACCGGTGGTCAAGGAATGGCCGAAAATTGAGGGAGCATCAACCAGCGAACTACTCGATTTGCTCCACCATCCCCAAGACTTGGTGCGTGATCATGCCCGTCGGAAGTTAAGGCATACCACGGGCATTGTCCCAATCCTCGACCGCTGGATGAAGACCGTCGACAAGGACGATCCGCTCTTGGAGGCCTTATGGATCTTTCAGGACCAAGGGGAGGCTCGTCAGAGCTTCTTGGAGAAACTTCTGGGATCCTCCGATGCCCGCATTCGGGCCGCCGCCACCCATTTGATTCGTTTCCAGGCGGACCAGCTCAAGAATCCTTTGGCTATGCTCAAGAAAATGGCCAAGGACCCTNANAAGCGGGTGCGGACAGAGGTCATTCAGGTGNTCTCTCATTTGCAACGCAAGGATCCTGCCTATGCTTCCTTGCTTGGACAAGTGAAGGTGGAAGGGGATCGTTCCTTGCAGACTATTCTGGAGGACGCCAGTCACGGTATTAAGTCGGGTCAAGGCCCCGAGATCCCCGTCATGGAAAAACCGCAGTCGGGAAAGTTGACCCATTGGTTCCTCAAGGAAGGTGAAACACCCGAGCGCGTTCATCAAATCGACAGCAGGGCAGGGTCCTTCGGTTCGATGCGCACCTTTGTGCGTTCACCCAATGCGAGGCGGGCCATTCTCTCAATCCGCCACAGTTACGTGAAAGTTTTCTTGAACGGCGTCCCCGTCATCTCTTCCGCAAATTGGTGGAGTTCCGACTGGAACGTTCAAGTGGACCTACGGGCCGGGGTGAACCAGATCGAGGCGAAATACGTCAAGGGGAGGGGAGCGAGGGGTTATGCCCCGGTTTATTTGTTCGATCCCTTGGGACAAGCCCTCGAGAATATGGAAACTTCCAAGGACGAAGCGTCTCTCAAGATTCTAGCCACTGCCTACGACAAAGAACATGGTCTGAGCGAGGGAGAAGTTCGCATCAGCGCGGTGCCCAACCAGTTGGCTTTTGCGNCGACTGAGTTTCGCCTTCCAGCAGGTGGCAAAGTGAAACTGACTTTCGACAACCCGGATATTCAAATCCACAATTTGGTCATCGTGAAGCCCGGCTCGGCCGACGAGGNGGGTTCCCTCGCTGACCAAATGGCTCAAAACCCNGATGCCTTCGCCAAACATTTCGTGCCGGACAGTGACAAGGTCGTTTGGTCCACCCCGCTGGTTAATGCCAACCAAAAAGTTGAACTGGACTTCATTGTCCCGAAGGAGCCAGGGCGGTATCCTTTCCTTTGCACCTTCCCCGGCCATTGGCGCGTCATGAAGGGCATCTTGGCCGTTTACTAGTGGATCGAATTAACTAATCCCCGTCGTGAAAAAATAATGGGGCAGCTGATTGGCGTTCCTCTCCAGCGAACTCGATGTCGAAGCTGAGGGCGGCATCGCCCTGGGCTTCGAAATAGTCTATGCGGATAGGTACAAACCCTTTGCTGAAACGGAAGAGGCGCCCGGCGTCCTGAGCGGGATGTAGGCCATCGTTGTCCAACACGATTTCGTCTCCGATGCGAACGACCCCGCCGTCGTCCGAGTTGATTATCAAGCGGTAGGTGCCGTCTTTGGGTATCTTGAGAAATCCTTTCAGTGAGATGGCGTAGTCATCTGTCTTGGGTTCCGCCATGGCCACGATGTCCAACGCTCTGGCGATCCCTTCCTTTGCCACTTTCTGTTCCGCCATGTCGGGTACCTTGACGAAACTGCCGAAGCATACCTTGAAGCGCAACCCAGCTTGCGGGTTTTTCAGTTCGATAGTTTCAGGTTCTCGGTAGGGGGTCAATTTGAGCGTGGCCTCACGCTTTCCATTTTCGCCATCCAAGGTGAGCTTCAGTTCGTCCCCGACTTTGTGATCCAGCAAAGTGGCCATCCAGTCGATGGGGCCTTGGAGAACTTTTCCGTTTATGACCAAGATGAGATCATCAACTTGTATGCCCGCCTTGGCGGCGGGGCCACTTTCTTCCACCTTGATCACCTTCACTTTTCTGGCAAGCGGATCCATGGAGATACCAGTCTCGAATCCTTTGCGAATTTCGGGCGAAAAGAGCTCAACCAGATTTTGCCGCACCCGATCGATGGGAATGGCAAAGTTTATGTTTTCCTCGCCGGGGCTCTTGTTGGACACAACGCCGATCTGTTCGCCCAAGGCGTTGATCAGGGCACCTCCTGAATTACCTTGGTTGCTGGCAGCGTCGAATTGAATGAAACGGTCCCTGACGTCATGGCGAAGGTAATGCACGGCCAGTGCGTTGGGAGCGGTCAGCATGAAATTGGGTGAGCTGATTATGCCGCTGGAATAGACGATGCCTCTGCCCCCGGGATTGCCTGCGCATAGAATGGGTTCTCCGGTGACGAGATCGTTGCTTCGCCCGAGCCGCAGAGGTTTGGTTGCCTTTGGAGGCTTCGCCCGCAAGAGGCAGAGATCCTTTTCCGGTATGCGACCGACGATGGAGTAGTTGATGGGATCTTGATCCTTGAAAAGAACGACACCCGGGTTTCCGCCTATGACATGGTCATTGGTCAATACGTAGCCATCACTGTGGATCAGGCTACCGCTTCCCATATTGAGAACATTGCCTTGCTGGCTAAAGAGGGCAGCTACCGCATGTTCCGTTTTCTGTACCACGCGCACAATTGGCGTGTGGCGCGGTGAACCCTTTTCCGGTGGTGCCGGAAGGTTGATTGCTGCCAAACAGAGAATCAGCGGAAGCGCAATGATTCCTCGAAGGCTCATGCCTTTGCCTGCCTCGAATTACAGTTCNTTGATCCGAATGTTTCGGAAGTACAAGTTATTCGGCTCTCCGTGGTCCTGAAGGCCTACGTGTCCTTCGGGAGGACAATGCGAGGCACCCGAAAGTTTACCTTCGCCTTTTTTGTCGAGTTGGTGATCGATGATCTTCTCGCCATTGAGTTCGACTTGCAGGTGAGGACCCTTGCAGGTGATGACCATACGGTTCCATTCACCAGGTTTCCTGGACATGTTCTTGGTCGCCCCGACGGTGCGTATGATGCCGCCGTGGTCATGGTGACCCATCTTGTCGTCCGGCTTTCCGGTGGAATCGAGAATTTGACACTCAATGCCCGTCTTGACTGGATCCTTTGGGTTCCCGATACGGAAGAACACGCCACTGTTACCTCCCTTTGGATACTTGTACTCCACCTCGAGGATGAAGTCCTTGTATTTCTTTTTGGAAATCAGGTAGGCATTGTATCGTTGCCAACCTCTTTCTCCCTTGCGGGGCTGAATGAGCAGGGAGCCATCTTTTTGGGGGAGCCAGTTCCCAGTGGTGTTCCAGTGAGAGAGATCCTTGCCGTCGAACAGGCTGACGAAACCATCCTTACCTTTTTTGTGATGTTTTCCCAGAACGGGAAGGGCCAGCAGAGCTGCCCCGATGAAGCTGAGAATGACTTTCTTCATAATTGGAGTGGGCTTGGCGGGTTATTTCTTTTTTTTGATGACGCGAATCTTGATGTTGCGCCAAGTTACGCTGTAGGGACCGCTTCCTTTTCTGACTCCGTGAACCTGCAGACCGATGAATCCCTTGGGGTGCGTCTTCAGCTTTTCCTCGTCCACGAGATCGGATACCTGTTTGCCATTGATCCAAGTCTGGATGCGGGCTCCCTCGGCGAGCACACGGTACTTGTTCCATTCGCCATCCTTGAAGTGCTTGTGCGGCTTGAGCTTGTCCTTTGGGGTCATCCATCCGCCGCAGGCTTCTCCGTATATGTATCCGGACTCGGCTCCTTTTCCTTTGGTTGCCTCAATCTCGACCTGTGGGCCATTGACCCGGCCAAACTTGTCTCCTCTCTGCTTTTCCTTGTTGTTCAATGGCTTGGTCTGAGAGCGAATTTGCACGCCCGAGTTGAGCTCGTTGTTGATCAGCTTGACTTCGAACAGGAGCTCGAAATCCCCATAAAGCTTGTTCGAGCAAAGGAAGGAATTCGGGCTACCCTCATTTGTCGTACCAAGGATTGCCCCGTCCTTGACGACGTAGCTGGCGGTTCCGTTCTTTTGGATCCAGCCCTCGAGGGTTTTGCCGTCAAAGATGGAAACGAATTTCTTGGCGTGGTGGTCGGCGTAAGCGTGCGAACCGATCATTATAGCCAAGGCGGAGGTGAGAATNCGGTGCTTCTTCATGCGATGTTTTGATGGGTGAATGAAAGGGTGTTGTTCAAACTTGGGCGTTTTGTCTTGCTTTGGCAAGGCGAGGGTTGGGGAATGGAAAAAATAAAAAAATGGACTACAGGGCAACGTGTTTGCTCATTTGCCCGCCCCGTTGGCAGATAACTTGAGGAAGCCGATGTTTTCCTCCCCCATGTTGCCAGTCGTGTCCGAGTCGAGGAAAAGCAGGTAGCCGCCATCCTTGCAAATGGTGACGTACTCGGCCGCGTTGTGACCTTCCTTTGGATTGTGGTAGGTGTATTCCCACAAGAGGTTTCCTTTGTGGTCGGTGCGAACCAGGTAGGCAGCCCAAGTATTCCGAGGGTCTTTTCTATCCTTTCTGTTTTTCGGTTCGATTCCCGATCCACAGGCGAGTACGAATCCTCCGTCCGCGGTTGCCTTGACACCATAGCACTCATCGTAAATCAGCCTCGGGCTTCCACCGAGAGGTTGTCCGAAGGATTTTTGCCATTGCAGGTTTCCCTTGTGGTCGACCTTGACCAGCCAAGCGTCCCATCCGCCTTTGCCGTAGCTGGTGGTGTGCCCGGCCAAGACATAGCCGTCAGGTGTCAGGTCCATGTCGAAGCATTGGTCGTCTCCTGTTCCCCCGAAAGTTTTCTTCCATTCCAAATTTCCAGCGGGGCCTAGCTTCAGGAGACAGGCATCTTGATGATCCTTGCCGCCCGAGAATCTCCACACAGTCGAGCAAACAAGGAACCCTCCCTGTTTGTCGGCTTTCACCTTGGTCCCTTGAGGCAGGTCCAGTTCCTTTCGCCAGAGAGGTTTTCCGCGGGCATCGGTTTTCATGACGAACCCTTTGCCTTCGTCCGCGATGAAAGGAACTTCTTTTTCCGCATAATCGACGTATCCCGTGACGACGATTCCACCCTCCGCCAAATCGATGCCGCGAATAGCTCCATGCCTTGCCTGCGGGTAAACTTTTCTCCAAACCTCTATCCCCCTGGCATCCAGCATCACCATGCCAGGGCCGGTTTTTTCCTCATCGGTGAAGACGCCACCCACGTAGTAGCCGGCCGGACTCTCGATAATGCAACGCCCTTCCTCGTGGCGCCCTCGTTTGCCTATGGTGCGTTGCCATTGCAATTTTCCTTGGCCATCAGTCTTCACGACCAAGGCATCGCCGTTTCGACCTCCTCGCTCCCTCGTCTTTCCCACTGCTATGAAACCACCGTCCCGTGTCTGTTGACCCTCGAAAACATGCTCACCCTGATTGGTTCCGTGGCCACGCAACCACTCCATACGGGGAGAATAGTCTACCTTGGCCCAAAGCAGGTTTCCCAAGCCTGCGCCGTTGGCCAAGCAACCAGCCAAGATCATGGCGAAGGCAATTCGCCTTTCGTTCATGACCAGCGTTGTCTCGCGATCACTTTTTCGGGCGGCGGCGCTTGGCCCGCATGTCGGCATGCTCCTGCGGTGTCATCCATTTGCCGGGNGTGAAGGTTACGTCTGCNTCGGTGGGGAGTTTAACTCGCCTTGTCTTGGCCCCGTAGTCGTCTAGGTTTTCATTCAATTCATCCTCGGTCACGGTATAAGTCGGTACCCCGTTTTTCGGAACCTCTTTACCTGCGGTCCAGACGATGGTGTTGAGAATAAGTTGCCGATAACCGTCCAGGGCCCAGTTGCGGTGGTGATGCCCGCCCGTAAATCCGGCGCCTCTACTACCNTCGGGCCGCTCGATGCCCCAAAGCAATGCCTGCGACTTGCCTTTGGATTCATACCCTGTCTGGGTCCACAAATTATTGATGTGATGCAGGTTTTTCTCGGTCGGCGTAGCGGAGCCCAGGGGGATCATTTTGTTGTGGTATTGAATGTTGAAGTAAAACTCGTCCACCGCATCGATTTTCCCTACGCCGCGGGCGGTTTCATGGCCTTTGAGGGCCTCGATCTTGGCTCGCCAGAAGGGGTTCACGGAATACCCGTTCTTGAAGTAGCCACCAATCCACGGGGTGAAATATTTTTCNCCTTCCTTGATTCCCGGATGGACGGCATAGTGCATCAACACCAGTCCCGTGCCCGAGCCCACTAGTTGATCCATTTTTTCCCATCCAGAACGGATCACCGAGGTGCCGTCCGCATAGATCACCACGGTGTCAGCATCCTCAATGAGGGCTTCGTCCTTGGGCCAACCGGCATGGACGACTGCATTGACGGCCACTGCGGATTGCTTGTTGAGGTGTTTGGCCAAAAGATGCGATCCCGCCTTGAACTCGTGGTCCCCGGAGGCGTGACTGCGTCCGCCATGCAGAAAAACGATCTTCGCTTTTTGTTCAGCGGCAGCGGAACAGAGCAAGGCCAAGGAGAAGAAAAGGAAAGATATTTTGTTCATGGAGCGCGATGATTGGGGATTGGCTGAAAGACACATAGGTTTTCAGCTTTTGCAAAGGGGTGTGTCAAGAGCGGGTCTATTTTGGCTTCGNTGGATTTGCCCAGTTGTTGTTCGGGTCTTGGCCGCGAACCAAGACACCCTTGTGGTGCCAATCATGGTAGGCTTTTACCTCTGCGGCCGCATAACGCAGGGTCAGTCCGCAACGCCTTCGATTCGACTCATTGGGCTCCGACCCGTGCAGTAGCAGGTCGCAATGCATGGAAAACTGTCCGGCTTGCAGGGTGACGTCGACTGGTGGATCACCGTAGCTCTCGGGATTTTCGGTCTTAAGATTTAGTACTGCGTTTGGGTCATCCATCCGCTGGTAATCCATCGTGCCGTGGAGGTGCGATCGTGGAATGAACCGCATGTTTGCGTTTTCGGGGTCGGCGCCATCGATAGCCAGCCACACCGTGACTGTGCGGGTGGGAGTGATCGGCCAATAGATTGCGTCCTGATGCCAAGGCACCACTTTTCCATCTTTGGGGAGCTTGCAGAAGAAGTGAGCTCCCCAGCCCACAAGGTTTTTGCCCAGCAGATCGGATACCGGTCCGAGGATGGCTGGATGGCTAAGCAATTGATGGATGCGGGCGAAACGTAGGTGGGCGGTGCTGATCGAGTAACTGTCTCGCCCTAGGTTTCTAAATGCCTCCAAGGCGCCTTCGAAAAAATTGCGCAGGTCCCGAATCTCGCCTCCGTCCAATCCATCGAAAGGCATCAGGTAACCGAACTCGTTGTAGTGATTGATTTGTTCCGAAGAGAGTACTTGCGGGTCGTCGTTTTCCGATGGCACGAAACGAACCTCCCGATCAAGTGCTTGCAGTTGCTTGTCCGTGGGGTTCGGTATGTCGTCGGGATGCATAAGCCAGGGAGAAATTTATTTACCGGGCAACGCGAAGGCGACCCATGCATCACCCTTTGGGCCAGCTACGCGAACGTTGCCGGTCGAAGGTATTACAATATATTGGCGTCCTTTGACGGAGTAGGTGGCGGGGGGAGCGGAACCAACGAAAGGTAATCGGGCGGCCCATAGCTCCTTGCCCGTTGCCTTGTCGAATGCCCGTATCTTGTTGTCAGCGGTACCAGAGCAAAAGACGAGTCCACCCTTGGTGACGAGCGGTCCGCCGAAGTTGCGAGATCCGGTCGGCGGTACACCTCGGGCAGTCAATTCTTCGTATTCCCCATAGGGGATTTTCCATGCCAGTTGCCCGCTGTTCAGGTTGATGGCGGCTAGAATGCCCCAAGGAGGCTTGATGCCNGGATACCCTTCATGGTCGTAGAGTTTGGGGAACCCACCGAAGGCATAACTGGGCCGCTCGGGCCTTTCGAGCGGTTTGGGGTACTTTCGGTCGCGGTCGAAGAGGTATTCCAGAAGATCGTCGGTTTGCTTCTCGTTGAGCACGGGAAGCGGCGGCATGGCGCCGCGACCTTTGGGTATGAGTGTTCGAATTTCTTGGTCTTTCAGGCGTGAAGACAAGCCGAGCAACGAAGGGGCCACGCCCACTCCTTGCCGGTTGGGACCATGGCAGGCGATGCAGAATGTTTCGTATACCTTGCGTCCGGGCGTACTGGGCAACTTGGTCTCATCCACTACAGGCCTGTTGTTACGGGTAATCTTAACGATTGATGGCAATTCGGTGGCGCTGACGTAGAGCAGTTCGCTTTCCGGGTCGAAACAAGCGCCCGTCCACTCCGCCCCACCATGGGTGCCAGGCAACATGACGATGGGCATGCCCGGACCATGGGTTTGGTAGAATCCGAACCGCATGCCTTCGATCTGTTTCAAGACATGCGCTCGAGCCTCTGGCGAGGAGTCGGGGATATCGTCCTCGGTGAACACTTGTCGAATGAAAGGCTCAGGAAGCTCGGGCGCCGGTTGGTAGGCCGAAGTGAATTCTCCCGGGGTGGGGGAGGTAGGAGCTCTTTTCAGGCGTAATGGAAAGAGTGGTTTGCCGGTCACTCTATCCAGTACTAGCGTGTTGCCCATCTTGGTGACTTGGGCGACGGCGTCTATCTTGCGCCCATTGCGAGTCACGGTGACGAGATTGGGTCCACAGGGAATGTCCAAGTCCCATATGTCGTGACGAATTTCCTGAAAGTGCCAAATGCGTTTGCCGGTGAGGGCATTGATGGCGATNACGCAATTCGCGAAGAGGTTGATTCCGCGGTGGGTGTTGCCGATGAAGTTGGGTTTGGGCGAACCGGTGCTGACGTAAGCAATGCCTCGCCCCTCGTCGAGCGACATCCCCCCCCAACAGTTGGCCCCGTTTTCCGGTTCATCCCAAGTGTCATGCCCAAACTCTCCCTCTTTCGGAATGGTGTGAAAGGTCCAAAGTTTTTTTCCGGTGCGGACATCGAAACCGAAGACATCCTTCCGGAACCCAGCCAGCACGAGGACGTTCTTGTATATGGCTCCAGCGGCTCTTACTGCGGGTGCGGGATTTGAAAAAATAATTTTTCCGTCCTTTGGACGGAGAGCATAAAGTGTTTCGCCTGCGGTGAAGATAATATGACCTTTATGTTTATCATCGCCTTGCCAATGCACCATTCCGCGGAATGCGGGTTCCCCGTCTTTCGGCTGAAAACGCCATAGTTCCTTGCCCGTGCTTGCGTCAAGTCCCACCACATGTTTGCCCGGAGTGGGTGTAACCAATACCCCATTCACTACGATTGGGTTGGCCTGTATGTTTGCTTTGCCATCGTTGCTTCGGTAGGTCCATGCCACCTCTAGGTCTCCTATGTTTTCCAAATTGATTTGTTCGAGCAGGGAGTAACGAGAGGAGGCAGCGTCGCCATGGGAGCGTCGCCAGTCTAAGTAATCTTGTTTTTCGGGCCATTGTGTGGCGGGCGTCATTTCCTCTGCTTTGGCTGCAGGAATGGTTTTGTAGAGGGGAAGTTTTGCCCGAACCTCTGCATTTTCTATAGCCCAATAGTCCGGTGATTTGCCAAGGACGGAACACGCCAGGCAAACTACTGGATAGGCTAGGATAGTTCTCATTCCGTATTAGAAATTGTTGAAACCTTGGCTGTGGGCAAACC
This sequence comes from Opitutia bacterium, assembly GCA_002716045.1. GTDB lineage: Bacteria > Verrucomicrobiota > Verrucomicrobiia > Opitutales > Seribacteraceae > UBA2993. The sequence continues at coordinate 71,253 of PAZC01000025.1, read as the reverse complement.
AAATGAAGTTACCTTTCCGCTTGTTTCCTTCGGTTTCTATCTTCACGAATAAAGGCATGAAAAAGATTACTTTCGCCCTCTTCCTATACCTTGCCCTCCTTTCAAGCTTACTGGCAAGGAAACCGAACGTAATATACGTCATGGCTGACGATCTTGGATATGCCGAGCTTGGAAGCTATGGACAAACGAAGATCAAAACACCCCGGCTCGACAAATTGGCCAAAGATGGCATGCGTTTCACGCGCAATTATTCCGGCAACGCCGTCTGCGCCCCGTCTCGTTGCGTCCTCATGACCGGCAAACATCCCGGACATGCTTTTATTCGCAATAACGGTGAAGTGAAACCGGAAGGGCAGCGTCCTATCCCCAAGGGAGAAATCACGATTGCGGAGTTGCTCAAGAAGGAAGGTTATGCCACCGGTGCCTTTGGCAAGTGGGGCCTTGGCGGACCTGGTACTGAGGGTGATCCCGTTAATCAAGGGTTCGATCGCTTCTTCGGTTACAATTGCCANCGTCATGCCCACAGTTATTACCCGAATTACCTGTGGAGCGACCGCAAGCGCATTGCCCTCGACAACGAGCCTCCCGTTCCAGGGCACGCCAGCTTGCCGAAAGGCGCTGATCCCGCCGATCCCCGCAGTTACGACGTTTTCAAGGGCAAAGACTATGCTCCTGATCGCATCAACGAACAGGCTCTTGCTTTCATCCGCAAGAACAAGGACAAACCGTTCTATCTTTATTATCCGACTGTTATCCCCCACGTGGCCTTGCACGTGCCAGACGAGGAACTGAAGCCTTACTTGGCCCAGAAATGGAATGATCCGCCGTTTTCCAGGCACCAAGGCTATGGCTACACTCCTCATTTCACTCCGCGAGCCGCTTATGCCGCCATGATCACCCGCATGGACACCTATATCGGCCGCGTCCTCGACTTGATCGAGGAATTGGGTCTGACCGACGATACCGTCGTGGTATTCACTTCGGACAATGGTACCACCCATCTCAAGCTGGAGGTCGACTACGATTTCTTCAACAGTGTGGACAAACTGCGGGGTCTTAAGGGGTCCTTGTACGAGGGAGGCATTCGCGTGCCACTCATCGTGAAATGGCCAGGCAAGGTGCAAGCAGGTTCACAATCCGATTTTGTGACTGGTCTGGAGGACTGGATGGCCACCATACTTGATTTGATCGATGCCAAGGACCTGTTGCCCGACGATCGAGACGGAATAAGCATTGCCCCCACCTTGTTGGGCAAAAAACAAGCCAAGCGAAAGTTCCTTTATCGCGAGTTTTCCGGTTACGGTGGCCAGCAAGCCGTTTGGATGGGAAAGTGGAAAGGAGTGCGCCAAAAAATGCTGCGCAAAGGGAAGAATCACGATCCGCTCAAAATCGAACTATATGACTTGGAAGCGGATCCTTCCGAAAGCAAGGACCTTGCAGCCAAGAACCCGGAGGTCGTGAAACGCTTGGCCAAGCTTATGGCCGAGCAACACGTGCCCTCCCCGCACTTCCCGATGAAGCCAATCGACTGACCTCGATATCAGGAGGCGACCAAGGAAGCCATCACCTTGCGGGTACCAGTGAAGGAATGTCTTCCGTGCATGGCGACGTAGTTGTCGACCAAGACCAGGTCTCCTGCTTGCCAGGGAACGTCGAAGATTAATTCATCAGCCAAGGAACTGGCCCTTTCCACGTCGGAGGGATTCAACGATGAACCGTCGCCGAACGAGATCGCCTTACTGGGATCGTTGCGGGCGTCCTTCCAGCCCGAGAAAGCGGCAATCAACTGGTTGAAGAAACTACATCTCCCGTTGCCAAGATCTCGTACGGCGGGAAGAATCGGGGTGGTTGCCCGGAGATCCCCGTTCGGGAGCCATTCCCATGTGTACCCCAAAGAGAGCATGCGAGCCTCGGCCCCTTCTCTTGAATCCGCGTTGAAAGTACTTTGCCAACTCCGTCCCATGCTGGATGCCTTGTCCGCCTCGGCCGCCATGACATTTGAATACCGCAACCCTTTATCTCTACAGTCATTTGCAAAGATCGGTCGCTTTTCCACCAACTTTTCCCACAATACGTCCGACCGACAGATTGGGGTGGCTCCACCGATTTCGGGAGCTACCTGACAGAAGAAAAACAATTTGCTTGGATAGATCGGAGTCTGAGCCATTTCATGATGGAGAGCAATGGTGGCTTCCGGTGGCGCTTCGTTGGCTGAAAAAACCCGCTTGGTATAGTTGATTCGGTAGGCGTTCGAGAGGGACTCGTCATAGGAGAAACCAGATAACCCGAAGGCCTCCACCATGGCATCGAAATCTTCGGCAGTGGACAAGGGTAGTCCACGAAGCAGAACCGCTCCATGTTCGGCAGCTTGCGAATTAATTGCATCGCTTTGTTTGGAAGCCCATGCGGTGGCTTTTCCTATGTCTAGTTCTTCCGACGAAAAATCATACGCCAGAGGAAATACTTTGCCGTAGTGTTCCTGCTGTCCATCCAACTTTAGAACAGTTGAACTCAACTTTTTCATTTATCTTTTTTGACGGGAAGAAACTGGATGGAGTCGACAATGACGTATTTGCCCTCAGTGCCTTGAGTGCGGATTGTGACTGATCCCGCCTTGCCTTTTTCAAAACGAAATATCCCGAGCGAACGAAAAAGTTTTTCGATGGGGGCATGTTCCCTCTCATTNACCTTCACCACAGTTTCCCCGTCGGCGTGCTTGATCGTGATAGGCACACCGTTGGCTCTTCTAACATTAGAATTATGGGACATGCGCACCTCGTACTGACCCGCCTCGGGCAGATCGGGCGTGAAGGTGGCGGATTTCCCCCCCTTATTCTCCTTCATGTCGTGAATATAACTAGTTCCCACGAATGGAGGGGTATGCACGGAATGCTTCCATTTGCCGACCAATTTCGCATCCACGTCATCCACCACGATGCCCGGAAGAGCCTTGGGGTCCGGTTTGATGAATTGAATCATTTCGGGCTTGTCCACTTGGTTAGGTTTTGGAAGGGGAGCATCCTTGGCAAATGCGAACCTCAATCCTGATGCAGCAACGGCGATGATTGAGATGCGAAGAAAAGGGGTCATGTTGACTGCATTTAATATTCGATTCCAAACCGTAGGCCGAGAACGAAGACATCATCCTTACTTTCGTGCGAGTTGAAAATCCACTGGATATCAGGTTGGATATGAAAGTTTTCGTAAAGGGGCGCATGATAGGTCAACTCCATAACTGATTCGTGGTCAGAGACATTGGGTGTGCCATTCAGATAATCGTCACTGAATTTTGTCCTTAGGAGACCGATACCGATATGGTCGTCAGGACGACTGGGAAATGGACCCGAGAACACCATGCCACCATCGACATGGGAGGACACCGTGGAAATTTCTTCATTTTGAGAGGCGCCAAAGCGAACCCAAAGGCCAAATGTTTTGGAGAAATTGTGATCGATCACCGTGTAAAGGGAACTCAAACCTCTTTTCTTTGCCCCGTTTTGTTGATGGAGGAATTCCTTGCCTGTGTGGTGGTAACCGCCTAGCTTCCAAACTGTTTGGCCCCCTAGGGCATCGGTGGACCTAGCGTATTCGATTACCAACATGTAACCAACTCTAGGGTCGAGGGAATTGTTGAGGCCATCGTCGTTGGAGGCGAAATTTCCGGCATCACCGTCATATAGGCCAAATTGCAACGAGGATGTTTGGGATATGCCCACACTAGCGTGCGCCCCCAGTCCGCCGATGGGCCAGATAGGAGCCGCTACGTTGGCTGACTGTGTGGGCATGGGACCAAATCCTGCGTTGATGAAGAGGTCAGCGTAATCGGATGTCATGAAATCGTCGTCCAGAGCCAACTGTCCGATTTTCCATTCTCCCCAATCCGCCTCTATCCCATACCATATCTGAAACAGTCTCGTCCCCGAATTGAAATCCGAATTGGAGATGGTGTTGAAGTCTCCCGCGTAATTGGTCGGACTGCGACCGTGCATTGATTGAGCTTCCATGTGAAGTTTTCCTCTCCCCATGGCCCCCGGAGACCAATCAAAACCAACGATCGTTAATCCAAGATAACGTTCACCTGTCTTGTAGCCGCCGTCCACGATGCTCCATCCTTCCGCCAAGTAAGAGAAATAAGGCTGAAAGGAAGCCATTTCCTTTTCTTGCGCAGAAAGCAAAGCCAGGCAAAACGCGCTCCAACCGAAGCAAATGAACCGTATTGTTTTCATGTTCTTTTTTTGAATTTAACCTTTCAGCTTAATTCAAACACTTTGCCTTAAGTCAACAGCGACTCGGTCTCCTTGTTCTCATTTTACGGATTCGCCCTTGCCCAAGCCTTTTTTTTACCTACCTCCTAATTGCATGAAATTGTTTTTTTCCCCTGTTTCACTTGTTCTTGCTCTGTCGGTTTCCCTCGCCGCAGAAGGTTGGAAGAAGCACCTGATCCACAAAGGCGAGCGTGCTAACGTTGCGGTGGCAGCCGATTTCACGGGCGACGGCAAGGTGGACGTAATTGCCAGCAGCGGCGGCAAGACACGATTGTTCGTGGCGCCCGACTGGAAGATCGTGGTGATTGGAGAGAACGAAGGCCGCAGCTTCATTCATGGAGAAACTTTCGACGTCGACGGGGACGGTGATCCCGACTTCATCGGGGCACGCTACAAGCCGGGCTTGGTGGCTTGGTACGAGTGTCCCGCAAACCCATTGAAGGATGAATGGAACATGAGGGTGGCGGATGACGAATTGAATGGTATCCATGGCGTTCTGAAAGCAGACGTGGACGGTGATGGGCAACTTGATCTCTTGGCTAATAGTGGCCAACCCATTGGCAAATTTCCCAATTCAGCTGCTTGGTTGAAGGTGCCGAAAAATCCTCGCAAGGCACAGCGTTGGGAACGCTTCATTTTCGCCGACAAGGATGCGCCTGGCCTCAGTCACTACCTTGGATATGGCGATCTGAACGGAGATGGTCGAGTGGACATCACTCTTGCGGCCAAGGGCGGTCCGAGCGACAAATCGGGCAAGGGCGAATGGTTTGCGTGGTGGGAGGCACCAAAGGATCCGACAAAACCTTTCAAGAAACATTTGCTTCCCGGCAAGCACCCCGGCGCAACCAATATTCAGCCCGCCGACGTTAATGGGGATGGCAAACTCGACCTCATAGCCTCTCGAGGTCACGGCAAAGGGCTGATTTGGTTCGAGAACCCGACATGGAAAATCCACGACGTGAACACAAAACTGCTGTCTCCGCATTGCCTTCAGGTCGCGGACATGGACGGTGACGGTGACATGGATGCCGCCACCTGCGCCTACGTCAGTAAAGTGGCCGCTTGGTTTGAGAACGACGGCAAAGGTAATTTCACCACCCACGTGGTCTCCAGTGACCAAGCAGCTTACGACATCCGGGCAGTTGACATGGATGGAGACAAAGATCTCGACCTGCTTATTGCAGGTCAGCTCAGCCAGAACGTCGTCTGGTATGAGAATCCGCTGAAATAAAGCGGTTCGCTCTTACTTTTCGACTATCCAGATATTGCGGAACTGCAGTGGATTGCCGTGTCCTTGTAGCTTCATGGGACCGGGAGTTCCTTCTGGTTCGCGTCGGGAACCACCGGTTTTACCTGGAATTTCGTACTTGTCGTGGATCAAGATGCCATTGAGGCGCGCTGTGAACAAGGCATTCTTGGTTTTCTTGCCGTCCTTCGATTTGGCGTTGGTGAACTCTACGTCGTAGGTTTGCCAACTGAGAGGAGGGAAGCAACCGTTCACGTCCGATGCCTTCTTCGAGTAAATTCCACCGCATTCATTGTTTAGTCCCTCGAGTCCAAAGGAGTCGAGAATTTGCATCTCGTAGTGGTCTACTTGGTAGAATCCGCTGTTGCCGCGCCCTTGACCACGGGCAGCGGGTCGATAGGGGAGCAGGAATTCGAGGTGCATGTGGTAGTCGTTAAACTTTCTCTTGGTGCGTATGTCGCTCCCGTCGGTATTCAGCAACTTGGTCTTTTCATCGACCCGTCCTCCTTGCCATTCATCCTTGTTGGAACCGTCGAACAACACGATGGCGCCTTTGGGAGCTTTTTTTCCCATGGTGGGACTGACGCGATTTGCTTTAGCGAGCGAGAACTTCTTCTTCTTGTCGGTCAGGCCTTGCAGTTTGCCGTCGCTGATTACTCCGGAGTATTCCTTATGACCGTCGGGTGGGAATTTTCGTGTGGCACTGAACTCGGCCGGTGAATTGCCAAGATATCGCTTCTTTCCCTTGGCTGCGTGCAGGATGACGGAATCACCCTCAAGTTTGCCATCCAACAAAATCTTGTTCTTGCCGTCCCATCCGGCTCCTGGAAGGCCACCCGGATATAGCACTGCCTGAAAGGCTCCTTTGTCGAGTGCAATTACTTGGGCGCCCATGCCCTTGCCTGCGTATTCCCCTTGGTATTGGTAATCAGCGGGCAGGTTGGGGTCTTTGCTGTCGGTATAGGTACCAGCAAATTTCTTGGGAGCTGCAGATAGAGAGAATGAAATGGCCAAGAGCGTGGCGAGGCCAAGAGCGAGACGTTTTTTCATGAGGATAGTCTCCTTGTGAGTTAGTTTAATCAGATGGATTGAAAGCTAGTAGATCTTATTCGGTGGAGCGTCCGGCCTGCTTGAGCTTTTCAAATGTTTCACGGACTACCTTGGCTGGCAGCGCAAAAGTGGTTACCCGATCCACTCGGGCAACGTTTATACCCAAGGATTTGCCGTTCAAGTCCAGCACGGGTCCTCCCATGGCGCTGGGTGGCAAGGAAACGTCATGTTGGATAATCATGGGAAAATTATCCTTTCGCTTGGAAACCGCTCCGCTCATACGGGCATTTCGATCAAACATGTCAAAGGTCACCGAGCGATGGCCAAGCGTTACGCGGAACGAGAGGTTGCGTTCGCCGCGTTTGACTTGTACCGCCACGACGTCTCCCGGGTCATTCGCCCCGACAAGCTCGATCACTTTTTCACGCGAAGTGGACTTGGTGCCATTCACGGTAGTCAAGATATCTCCTTTCTTGAGGCCGGCGGCAGCGCCTGCCGAGCGTTCCACCACCTGTTCAATCATGACGCCCCCGACTTCTTCACCGTCACGTCCTAGAATCACTCCGATGACTCCACCGACACGGTCAATGGGCCTTGTTTTCGCTCCCACCACACCCACTTTTAATTTTTTAAGCGTGGGGTCGGCTGACACCAACCAGTCGCCTTCTTTCGGGTCCACCTCCTTCGCCCATGAAACGGGTGTCAGATCTTTAGCTCCCTTTATCTTGAACAAGGCCAAGTCGGTATCCTTGTCTCGCCTACGTATGCGAACGGGATAACTAGTTCCATCCGACAAGATAGCCTTTTGGGCGCCAATGCATACGCTTGCCTTCGTTATCACAAGCCCCTGCTTGGTCATGATCGTACCTAATGAAAGGGGGCGACCATTGCGAACAAGTCGCACGGTGGAGGCAAGACTGGCTTCGGAGGATTCTGCAAAAGCTTCCAAGGTGGACTTCCCGTTTCTACGTTGATCCTCGGGCAAGCGATCGACGGCCCCAAGTTGGGGCGAGAGAAAGACAACGGCAACAAGCAGACTTATCGTCAGGCTGTTGTTGGAAAGTGAATCCGAGAGAATTTTCATTTTTATTCGGGGCGTTTGCCCAATTCGAGGCTGATAGTTAGCTCCTTTTCCCCTCGCAGTAGATCGACTACCACTTCATCACCTGGTTTCTTGGACCCAACCACTATGGAGAGTTCCTCGCGGCTATCTATTGGTTCTCCATCGATGGCCGTGACAAGGTCTCCCACTTGGATTCCTCCATCATCGGCAGCTGATCCNCGAACAACGCGAAGAATTTTCAAGCCATCGTCAGTTTCTTCACTACCGACACCTAGAAAACCTCCTTTTTGTAGGTCACTGCGGGAAATCATTTTACCTTCCAGAAACAGTTCCCAATGCTCNAGGTAGCTTTCAATGGGAGCATGAAAGTTTGCGTCATCTGCCATCGCGATGCGGCTGTGGATACCAATTACTTCGCCATTGAGGTTGAAGAGCGGACCTCCGGAGTCTCCACCAAGAAGGCGGCAATCCGTGCGCAGGGTGGCATCTCCCTTGTTAATGACTCGACCGATTCTAGTCACCATGCCTCGCTTTTCCATGAATCCTCCGGGATGGCCGACGGCAAAGCACCAGTCGCCCACCTTTGATTCACCTTTCTTCGCCATCGGAACAAAGGGCCAATCGCCTTCCTCCTTGATCTTGCATATTCCGGAATCCGAGATTTCAGAACCGCCCATCGTAACAGCCGGTACTTTGCGACCATCAGGCAAGACGATTGTTACGTTGCGTCCGGCTCGACCGGAAACATGCCCTGCAGTCAGCACGATACCGTCTTCACTCACAATGACTCCACTGCCTGCTCCACCACCGCTCTGCACTGCCACCACCGCGGTCTTGGCCTTTGCCAGGACCNCCTGCAACTTGGCTTGTATTGCTAGCAGGTCAGCCTTGCTTTCAGGTACATCCTTATCCCAGGCCTTGGGCTTGTCTACGACGTCGGCCAAGGCCAAACCGCCGATTTGCAAGGTCAGCGCTATAGCTCCCGTAAACCTCATTACTCTCATGGGGTTTAGTGACTGGAGGTAGTTTTTCTTCATATTGTATTCAAGTTACGACCCTTTTTCCGCGGTGCAAACCGTTATTCTTAATTTCTCTCGAATAATTTTTTTTCGGGGATGGTAAGACAATTCACAAGGCGGGTCCTGTAATGTCATCGCAGGACACGTGGTATGGACCAACGAAAAATGGTTCGTCCGTGATGGTTGATTGCACGAAACCCTTCGTCACAAGGCGGGTCCTGTAATGTCATCGCAGGACACGTGGTATAGACCAACGAAAAATTCCTCGTCCCAGCGCTCTTCCACCACCATGGAGCCAGTCACGCGAATGATTTGGTCCATCATGATGTCAGTTCCATCAGAAGTGACCACAACCCACCCGTTGGCGGCGGGGCTTTTGCCATAACAACAGCTCATTTGGTCGGGTAAGAGAAGGAACTCCGTCACTTTGTTCTCCTCGTTGACCATCGTTGGTATCATGAAGCCTTCCACTGCCACCTTGACTCCACTAAGGTGGCGTACTTCCCGGGGAACCCTCTCGAGGAAAGCGGTGGGATCGGGTTCTTTGCCATCGTCTTCCCATTCAACTTCGTAAGGGAAACTCGAGATGGAGCGAAAACTGACTTCCCTGTAGGGGCTGTTTTCCGGAAGGGGAGGAAGTAGGGCTGATTGAGCGGCCAGTGAATCATTGCTGTCCTCGATGGACTCCGATTCAATCGATGGGAGTTCTTGGCCAATCAAATTGTCCGCCAAATCGGTTGTGCCGTTGTTTTCTTGATTGGGACTTGAGTCTGCTTTGTCCGCGTTGACATTGCCCGCATTGACATTGCCCGCGATGACTTTGCCCTGAATTGCTTTCCCTTGGGTCTTTGTGGGTGCTGTTTCTGATGCCGAAGGATCGTAATCCTCCCCGGAACATGCGGTTAAAACCAAGGCAATTACCAAGGGAAAAAGAAAACCTGACAAAGTATTCAACATAAGCCTTACCAGTACGTAAACCAAGCGCCCTCTATGCTGATTTGCAAGCGTTCGTTAACTTCGAAATCCACTTAATGTCCGTGATTGTCATCTTTCGCAGGGTAACTGAAAGAGACGTTGTCAAAGGTTCTTCCTTTGATTGTGACAGTTTTCACCGAGCCCTCGAAGTGATCTGCTCCAGGGAGTGCGGCCTTGGCTTGAAAAAAGGAAGTGTCGCCAACGCTTTCCTCGAAGGCAGGATTGGCCACAGCGGATAAAGCAATGTCCTTTTGTTCGCCTTCCGCTGTGATCGACAAATCAATGTTCACTGCCTCGATGCGGACTGGATTGGTGGCATGACCGCCTAACACGTATACTCCCAAGTCCCCAGTTTCGCTATCATGAACCACTTCCAGGTTAAACCCTGTTCCGTGCTCTCCCAGTTCCACCAAGACACCGCCATGCGGAGGTTCGTGATGATGGCCTCCTTCATGTCCTTTATGATTGTGATCGTCGCCACAAGAAGACAGGAAAAAGGACAAAGCGATTGAAAGTAAGGATACGGTTGTTTTTTTCATGATCATTTTCAGGAGGTGGGTGTTAAGTTGTTGGCAACGTCAGAGCCGTAAGCCTGGATCGCGGGTAGTATTCCGCTGGCCAGACCAAGGGCAAGCATGCCGCCCGGTACGTAAAGAAAGATAGGATCATAACTAAAAAGTTCAATCACAACGCCCGCTTCCTCGCGAATCACTGTGGCGGCGTAGCTNCCNACCACNGCAAAAAGAGCGAAGGCGCCGATGATGCCAAGCAGCGTGATTAAGCCGGCATGAGTGAGAATGGATGCAGTCACCGTGACGCGTCTTGCCCCCAAGCTGCGCAAGATGGCGATTTCCCTTCGCTTTTCGTTCATGGCATTACGCAAGGTGGAGAGAATAACGCCTGCGGAGGTGGCGGCCACAAGGGCGGCAATTGCGGCCAATGCCAACTCGAAAGCCTTGAATTTTTCAAAGAGTGGTCCGACCGTCTTTAGGATCAGTGGCATCATGAGCTCCTTGGATCTTTTGTCATAATCTCTCGGCAAATTAATGCGAACTTGGTAAGCTCTGGGATGGAATTTCACCAACACCGACGATGGAGCAAACCCTAGGCTATCATGACCTGGCAAGTTGAGGGCTCCGAGGATCGGTATCCAGATAACTCGATCCGTTGGGGTGCCCGTAGGCTTCATGATACCCGTTACGACGAATTCGTTGTCATGCCTGGAGTCCTCACCGGCGTAATCAAGGCCATGATACGGGTGAATGATTTGCCCAACCTTGATCCCCAGTTTTCGGGCTGCGTAAAACCCTACGACGGCTTCTTGCCGATTGTCTGCAAACCATTTGCCAGCCGCCAGTTCATATTTCCTTCCCTTGCGCCACTCATGTTTCTCAAACAATTCGCGTAAGGTGCCCACAATACGGTACCCCTTGTAGTTGTCCCCTACGCTTAGGGGAATGGCTTCCATCACTCCTTCCGTGTCACGAATTACATTGTATTGCTCCTCCGTCAAGGGCTTGTCCGGACCATTGCCCATGTGGAACACGGAATTGAGCACCAATTCAATGCGCGATCCTTTCACCCCGAGGACTGCATCGAACCCCCCGTCGTACAAGTTGAAGGCTTTTTGCGTCTCCTCCTTGATTTTCCAGGTGGAAAGAAACAATCCGCCGGCCAATGCGATTGCGAAGGCGGCTACGAGACTGGAAAGCCCGTACTGGCGAAGCCCGCGCCATGCGAGGAAGAGGATGATGAATGGACCGGGACGCAGCATGGTTCAGGTTTTTCCAGTCACTTGGTCGAAGGCCTCGTTTAGCTCTCTCCAGTCGAGGTTTTCGTCGAATGACTTCACGATGGCATGATCGTGGCTGACGAGTAGCAGGGCGGCGTTGGTTTCAGCGCAGAGTTCGCGAAGCAGGTCGAGAGCTTGGCTTGCATTGGTTGGGTCCAAGTTGCCCGTTGGTTCGTCGGCAAGCACCAACTTGGGTTGATTCACGAGAGCCCTTGCCACGGCCACTCGTTGTTGCTGTCCGACGGATAGTTGGCGCGGATAGTGCCGCATGCGGTGCCCGAGCCCCACTTGCTTGAGCAACTCCTCTGCCCGCTTTTTATCGACGTAATCCGAAAACGCCATGGGCAACAAGAGATTTTCCAAACAGGTGTAGCCCTGCAAGAGATTGAAGGACTGGAACACGTAACCGATGGCATTGGCCCGAAGGCGATCACGCTCTCCTTCTGAAAGGCCGTCCGCCCGGTGTCCCTTGACGTCAGCGATCACTTCGCCGTCAAAGAAAATAGACCCTTCGTCGGGTCGCAATATGCCAGCGATCAAGTGCAGAAAGGTTGTTTTGCCGGAACCACTGGCTCCGCGTAACCCAAGTTGCTTGCCTTCGCTCAAGCTGAATTCCCTGACATCCACCACTGGAACTTCGTCGCCATCAGGCGAAACAAAGCTCTTGCGCAGGTGTTCGACGTTCAGAAAGGCCATGGGTCAATTTTCCTAAAAGTTATATCCTAGAAAGACAGGAGATTCTTTGACGAGAACAAAGGAAAGCCTGTTTCTATTAAATTAAACTCCTTATTTTCTCATCCACTTGACGAACCATGCATTAATAGTATCGATAGCCCCGTGGAAAAAGTTCTTTTTGTCTGCATTCACAATAGCGCCCGTTCGCAAATGGCTGAGGCTTTCCTCAACCAGTTGGGAGAAGACCGATTCTTGGCCGAAAGCGCAGGCTTGGAACCCGGCGAACTAAATCCTGTTGTGGTCGAGGTCATGCAAGAGGTCGGGCTGGACCTTTCGGGCAATGGCTGCGACTCGATTGATGATTTTTTACCTCGGGCAGGGGAGTTCTCCTATGTGATTACGGTCTGTGATGAAACGGCTGCCGAGCGTTGCCCCACTTTCCCTGGCGAGGTTATGCGTCTCCATTGGGGATTTCCTGATCCCTCGTCTTTCGAAGGTTCCTTCGAGGATCGGCTTGAACGCTCGCGCGAGGTGCGGGATCTGATTCAGTCGCGAATCAAGAAATGGTTGTCTTCAGACTTTGTGGTTGAGGGCATGAACGATGTTTAGGGCATCGTTGCCAATCCGTTCCATTTCATTGAGTATGTCGACGTAGATCATTTCGGCTTTCACGTTGACTGCTTCCTTCATCCGTTTGACGGCTCCTTTGCGCAGCATCTTTCTGGAAGCGTCGATGCGTGCCTCGATTTGCGCAGCATCTTCCATGTCGGGCATATTGGCCTTGTCCTTCAGGTGCGTTTGGTAAAGTTCCATGAAGTCGAGAATTTGTTCCGAGAAGATCTTTATTTCCTTCTTGGTTTTGTCGGGCAGTATACGGTCTTTCCTGTATTTGCGGTGGGCTAGTTGGATCAAGCGGTGGCAACAGTCACCGATATCCTCCAATTCTGCGGTTACCCTGAGCAGGGCGGTGACGTGTAGGGCGCTTTCTCCAGCGAGGCTGTCAGTTGTGCAATGAATGAGGGTTTGGGTGATCTCGAACGTTAGTTCGTCGCATTTGTTCTCTAATTCAAGAAGCTCGTTGATTAGTTTCCCCCTGTCTTCGTCGGGGTGTTCGAATACATCGACGAACCCCTCGAACATATAGCGCGTAATGGCGGCCAAGCGATCGACTTCGACTTCGACCAAGGCAAGATTGAGTTCTCCCATTTTTGGGAGAATCCCAGATCCTTCGTAATGGATTGCAGCGAGGCTTTCCTGTGGTTCCTCCTCGTCNTCNTCCTCCTTGGCGNNTTCTGGTTNGACCATCNTCTCGACCAATCTGCCCAAATGCGGAGCGAAACCGATAAGAAGGCAGATGTTGGCAAGGTTGAACAGGGTATGGAAAAGCGATAGATGGAGTGGGATGTTCACGTCCACGATCGCTTTCTTTATCTTGCTTGCTTCACTGTTTTCGCTTTCTGGGTTTGCTTTGATATAGGCTTGAAATTCCTCCTGCGTGATATCGGTTTGATGTATGGAACCGGGCATGACGGAATCCACCATGGCAATGAAAGGATAAAATGCGGCAAGCATCCATAATACTCCTACCACGTTGAAAATAAAGTGAGCTCGGGCTGCTCGCTTGGCGTTGAGATTGGCTCCTAACGAAGCGAGCCATGCGGTGACTGTGGTCCCAATATTTTCACCCAACACGATGGCAGCGGCGATCTCGAAATTAATCCATCCGTTAATAGCTACTATGATGGTGATTCCCATGGCAGCGGAGGAAGATTGAACTAGAAGCGTCAAGAAAACCCCTATCACGAGGAAGATCAGGACTGACCCGAAGCCGTGACTGTTGAGTTGCTCGATCAAGGCCTGAACATCCTGGACCAGTAATTTGTCCGCTGGCTCGGTGCTCTTGAGCAGGGATTTGACGTCAGGAACCGCCTCCTTCAATTCGCTCAGTCCGAAGAAGAGCAAACCAAACCCGACCAATACTTCACCCAAATTTTTGATCCTCGGTTTGCTGACAAAGATCATCGGCAAGCCCACGCCTATTATAGGTAAAGCGATCTTGGACAAACTGAACTTTCCCACCGTGGCAATGATCCAGCCGGTCAGGGTGGTGCCGAGGTTTGCCCCCATGATGACACCAATCGATTCCATCAAGGTAAGTAGTTGGGCGTTCACGAAACTCACCACCATCACGGTGGTGGCAGAGGAGGATTGTACGAGGCAAGTGACCAACACGCCCGTCATGAGGCCAAAGAAACGATTTTGGGTCATCGTCGCCATGATCCGCCGCATGCCCTCGCCGGCGACTTTCTGAATGCCCTCGCTCATCACCTTCATACCGAAGAGGAAGATACCCAACGCCCCCAACACGTAGAGGAGTCCCATCACGAATGTACCTAAGCTTATATGTTCCATTGTTTAGATCAAATTTGGGAATTTTCGGTTTCGTGGCTCTAGAAGAGAATTTGCAATTGAGCGCGCAATCCATTTGCGTCGACGTCTNATCCACCATCTCCGGAAGTGTCTTCCAGTTCGTTTATTTCGTACCCGAGCATCAGCTTGGTGTCGTGTCCTTGGAAAAGATAGTTCAGGCCGATGTAGTGTTGGTCCATTTCATCGACCGTATCATCACCGACGTTGGCTCGCCGTATGATCTCCTTGGCGTTCACCGTGTCATCGGCGGCATTGACGTTCGAGAAGCGGTAGACCAATTGCCANGAACCATCTAGGTCGTAGGAGCTTTGTACCATGTAACCGGCGTGCTCTTGATTTGCTGCTCCGGATATTTCGGCTTCCCCGTTCATATATTCGCCCTCTAGGTTAAGCTTTCCAAAGCTAAGATTACCAAACAGGTTGTAAGCAGTGAAGTCTCCGCCTGCAAAGGCACCCCCCATGGGCATGTTGCCGTACTCAACACCGCCGAAATACTCGTATGAATCATTGGATCCGTCATAACGGAGGCGAGCCCACCAACCTTGGGCTTCATTTTCGTACTCGTAAGCGCCCTTTTTCAGGCTACTCGCCTTGGAATTGTTGTTTTGGCCAGCATTGGCGTATGCGAGTCCGTAGGACAATCCGTTCTCCAGTTTTCCCTTGGCAAATATTCCTGTGTGGCGGGCATTGAACTTGATTGTTTCGGCAAACTGTCGGTTCACGGCCGACCGCTCTATGGCTTTGGTCTTTGAGGACGAGGTTGTTTCCTCCAGTCCAAAAGGCACCTTCAGTTGTCCAACGTCGATGCGGATTGCGTCGCTTGCCTGATACCATGCGGAAGCCCCTTCGAGAAAAGCTTTTTCATCGGCGAAGTCCATTACGAGGTCACCTCCCCAATGGTCACCCAATTTGGCGTGACCGCCAAGGAAGAGACGGCGAAAATAAAATTGTCCGCGATCGGATTCGCCTGATCCCACGCCAGCGTAATTGTCGTATTGCGCTTGTACGCGTCCAGAAAACTTCAACGAAGTTACTTTTTTGCTTTTGGGACTAACGAATACCTTAGGAGCTTCTGCTTCTTTCGCTTTTGCAACGTCCAAGCCACTGGCTTCTCCTTGTGTAATGTGTCCTTTGCTTACCAATAGATCCAATAGCGCTTTGTCGGTGCTGGATGGCTGTTTTTGCAGAGTGTCCGTTTCCGCTTGGGTGATTAGACCTTTCTTGACCAATAGGTCGAGTAACTGTTGATCGGCTCCATGAAGGGTAAAGGAAAATCCACAAAGCATTATCGATAGCACAATTCCTAGGTTTTTCATCTTTTGATTGAGTGAAGATTGCATTTTGAAAATAGCACGAATTCATTACGTATTTGGGAATATTACGTTACGTTTACGTTACAAAATCCCCCCCCAACCTTCTGACCGAACAGAAAGGTATCCCTAGGCGTTTTGAATTAAGCCCGATAAGGGAGGCTGAATGAAAAGGTAGTTCCCTTTTCCAGTTCGCTCCGAACTGTAACTGATCCGCCGTGTAGTTCGACGACGTGTTTGACGATGCTAAGCCCCAACCCCGTACCGCCGCTTTCTCGAGAGCGCCCTTTATCGACCCGGTAGAATCTCTCGAAAAGGTGGGGCAGATCCTTTTCTGGAATGCCACTGCCGTCATCTTCCACTTCGCAATGCATTTCATTTTTCTCTCGGTCGATGATCGTACGAATTGTAATGATGGAAAAGCCACGCGCATAGCGTAGGGCGTTGTCCAGGAGGTTCTCGATGACACGCTCGATCTTCACGGGATCAAAGCGAATGGTTTTCTTCTCCTCGGCAAGTTCCAGTTGGACGGATTGAGTTTCATCGAGCTGTTCCTCGAACCTTTCCGCAACTGCCTCAGCCACCATTGCCAGTTTGCCGTCATTCAGATTTAGCGAATGCGAAGGCGATTCCAGTTCCGCCAACTTGAGAAGGTCTTCGACCAAGGAGCATAGGCGATCGGAGTTCTTGNGTATCTTGCCAATGAATTCGCGCCGTTTTTTCCCCGAGAGTTCTTCGTAGTCCTCGTCCAAGGTTTCCGCGAAACCCTTGACGATGGCAACCGGAGTTCGCAATTCATGAGATACGTTGGCCACAAAGTCCCTACGGATACCCTCTGATTGCGCATCTGCTTCCATTTCGGATGTGGTTTCGGAGTCAACCGCGGAAAAAACATCTATCTCCTTTTGTTCCCTCTTTCGACGGGTTCTCAAAAGAGATAAAACTATCCCCGAAAAACCGAGGAGCACCACCGCCAAAACCCATGAATCGATATACAAGCCGATCTACCCCGCTTTCTCCACCAAACGATACCCAACTCCCCGCACTGTCTCGATCTTCAATTTGGCATCCTTCATCTTTTTCCTTAGGCGTCGGATATGTACGTCAACCGTGCGGGTTTCGATCTCGGTATCGAATTTCCATACGCTAAAGAGTAAGTTCTCCCTCGTTTGCACCCTGTCTTTTCGTTTCAGGAAATAGTCAAGCAACTTGAACTCGGTAACAGTCAATGGAACCTCCTCGCCACCGATTCTGACCTTATGATTATCCTTGTTCATNATTACGTTGCCCAAGGCGATTCTATTATCCGGAGACTTGGCGTGTTCCTTCAATCGCTTGAGGATGGCTCGAATGCGCAAGACAAGTTCCTTGGCATCGAATGGTTTGCCCAAGTAATCGTCGGCTCCGCTCTCTAGCCCCTTGATGCGATCTTCCACGCCTGTCCGGGCCGTTAGCATGACAACGGGCACTTCGCTCAACAGGTTGTCGGAGCGAAACATACGCAGCAACTGGTAACCGTCCAGGTCGGGCATCATGACGTCGAGTACGATGAGGTCGGGGCCAAAGTCGCGAGCTGCGCTGAGAGCGGAAAAGGGATCATTTCTGGCTTCCACCTTGAATCCTTCGCGTTCGAGTTGATAGCGAAGCAAATCGGTCAAGTCACTTTCGTCGTCGATGATGAAAATGCGTTTGGATGAGGTCATGTTTCCATCCTTGGCTCAGCCTCAGGAGCAAACTTTTCCATCTTCGAAACGAAACACTAGGTCAGCCAAGCGTTCGGTTTCGCTTTTGTTATGGGTGACGTGAAGGACGGTGACACCGGTTCCTTTCACCGTGTCGATCAGCAACTCGCAGATCTCGTCATGTGTTTCATCGTCCAAGGCGCTCAACGGTTCGTCCAGACAAAGGAATTTCGGGCGAATGGACAAGGCGCGTCCGAGAGCAACCCGTTGGCGTTCTCCTCCACTTAGCCCCTCCGGCATACGGTCGAGNAATTGTTCGATGGNCAACCGTTCCGCCAATTCCTCGATTCNTNNCGCAATNGTTANTGGTTCCACNTTTCNCAATTGCAGGGCAAAGGCCAATTGTTCGCGAATTGTCAGCGTAGGAAACAAGGCCCCGTCCTGTGGCACGTATCCAACGCCTCGTTCGCATGGCCTGAACGAGGTAACTTCATTAGTCCCCAAAAATATTTTTCCACTGTCGGCTTCACGTAGTCCGCAGATCGCTTCCAGCACGGTGGTTTTTCCGCAGCCGCTCTTTCCAACGAGCAAGCCGTACTGACCATCGGGAATCTCGAACGACAATTCATCGATCGTAAAATCGCCCTGCCTTAACCCCAATTGTTCGACCCGTATCATGATCTAGAGCCTTTGCATGCCGAAAAATCGAGAAAGTACCAAGACCATGGCGGCCGCGATGATCATGATCATGGAAATGGCCAACATCCCCTTTAGGTTACCGGCCTGCATTTCAAGGAACACGGAGGTCGGCAATACTTCGGTCCTCATGCGGGTGGACCCAGCGAACACGAGGATGGGCCCGAATTCACCCAAGGATCTCGCCCATGCCAATGTGCCGGCTGCTACCATTCCAGCCTTGGCTTGTGGCATGACTACACGCCAAAAGGCTTGACCGCGGTGACATCCCAAGGTCAGAGCTACCTTTTCGTAGCGGACCGGTATTTGATCAAAGGCAATTCGCATGGCCCGATAGGCGAACGCCGCTGCGACCATGAACTGAGCCAAAATGACTGCAGGTACTTCGAACACCACGTAATCGCTTATCCACGAAAAAGGTGGATAGTTGAACAAGGCGAGCAAGGAAATGCCTATGACCAAAGGGGGCAACACGATCGGAATGTCCATCACGACGTCGAGCCATCGTTTGCCTGGGAAATCGAAACGTGAAGTGAGATAACCCAAGGGCACCGCGACCCAGAGGGAAAAAATCGTGGAGAGCGTACAGGATACCAAGCTCAATATAATGGAATACTGTATTTCCGGACTACGAAGAGCTTCCAACATGGAATCGGCATCCACGTAGGCCACGTCCGCTGCAATCATCAAGGTGATGATGAGCGCGTAAGATCCGCCGAGAATAATCAAGCCCCATAGAAAGGGTTTGTCCGAGCCCGGACGATAGGGCGGGGCCAAGCCTTTCGTCTCTTCGCTCATGCCGAAGTCAAGGCTGACTCGACTCGTTTGAGTCTTGGCTGGCTTTCCATCGGAAGCCTGCTTTCTGAAAGCGTTCCTTTGATTCGGCAGAAGTAATTGCCTCGATCAAACGTTCCGTCAATTGCGGATACCGACTGACTTTCGCCACCGCCACGTTTTGTATCGCCTGTGCCAAAGTATCATTGATTACAATCGTCTTGAATTCGTCCTCGGGCAAATTTTGGCAGTTGGCCGCATAGACCATCGCCACGTCCAGTTTCGAACTGGCGCTCATGGCGCCGATTAGTTCATGGGCCGTGGGCCAAGTGCGAAAATTTTTGTTTTCCTTGAGGATGTCGGCGGCGCCCCAGCCTTCCAGAAGTTGCCAGCTCAAGTCTCCCAAAGTACTTTTCGTGGGATCCGTTGTACCGATCAAGAGGTCGGGCTGAGTGAGATGGTCGATGGTGCTGACGTTTTTCGTCTTGGGGTTTTCCTTGCGAACGAGGAGGACCACGTCGGTGGCGGAGACGTCGCTCGCTTTGCCAAACAATTCCGCTACCTTGTTCATGTAGGATACGTCGCAGGTCATGAAGGCATCGGGCATGACACCTTTGCCATTGCCATCCTTGATTGCTCGGATGCCGGACACCAAGGTGCCGCAGCCCGAATATTGGACCGAGACTCTACATCCTTCTCTTTTCTCAAAAGCCTTGATGGTTTCCTCGAGTGCCAATTGATTGACCCCTCCGCAGTAAAGGTTCAGCTCCGGAACTCTTGCCCAAGGATCTCCTTCAAGGGAAGTGAAGTGATGTTTGACGAAGAAAGGCTGCCCCTTTTCAGCAGCTGCCAAATAGCGCGCGAAAAGCAGGGCTTGGGTAGGTTTCTTGGTCGTGGCCACAACATTTGCGGTTATACTGGAACGGACTTCAGCCAATTCGGGCAAGTCATGGATCTTGAGACCGTATTGCTTTGCCGTTGTGTTCCAGACAAAGCCCGCTTGCACGACGTCCGAGGCTTGCACCGCAGCCCCGGTTTCGAGGACGGTGGGAAAGGAAGCTTTCTTGGCTTGGAAGAAGTTGTTCCATTGGTCCGCGTTTTGAAGAGCGCGCATGGTGGTTTTCCCTGCAGCTGCCTCTGGATCGCAAATGGCAAAGGATATTTTCTTATCAATGATGTCGTTCAAGGACGAAATCTCTAGATTTGCCGAAGGATTGGAAGCCACTACCAAACGAAAGGAAGCCAAGGGAATGGATTCGGTGGTGAATCCCTTGTTCCGCGTCCTGTTGGCATAGAAAATATCCGCTGGTATGAACAAGTCGGCGTAGGCCCGGCCTCGATCTGCATCCAGCTCCAGTTTGGCTTCCATTCCGCCGCTGGAAGCGAAGTCAAATTTGACGTCCACGTTGAATTCTTCTTCAAATGCGGTGGCTGCATCCATGATCGGCTTGCGCAAACCCGCGGCGCAGTAGACGTTGAGATCGCCGGGACTAGGGACCTTCAAGGTGGTCATTACCTTGATCAGGGCCATCAACACGACAATGCCAACCAAGGACAAGGTGATCCCATTGCGCCAGAATGAGCGTTTGGGTTCGTATTTNGAGGGGTCGAAGGGCTTGATCATTGGCGTCAGAGTAGTAGGGGAGGGGCTGTGATCAACCCCAAACGAGGTGTTATCCGCAGACTTGGCAGTTGGGTCTTGGTTTCACTTCGATTTTCCTCATTTCCATGGAGGATGCATCCAAGTGTATCATTTTTCCCAAGTTGGATTCACCAAAGTCTGCCAATAACTTCAGCCCTTCGATGGCTCCGAGGTTTGCGATCAAGGCGGAAACCGCGCCGATCACCGGGAAGCGACGTTTCCAGTGCGGAGGGGTTTCCGGAAAGAGGCAAGCAAGACAGGGTGTTTGTCCCGCCACTATGGGAAATACATGTCCCTCCAAATTGTACATGGCGCAATCAATGAGTGGTTTGCTCTGGCGAATGCATTCCCTGTTCATCAGGAAACGTTCCTCGAAAAGCGGGGCGCAGTCGAACACGATGTTCGCCCGGGCGACCAACGCCTCCGCGTTTCCCTCGGAGAAATTTTCATTCACCGTTTCCACCTCTATGTTTGGATTGAATGCAGAGAGGGTTTGNGCGGCGCTTTCCACTCGGGGTTTGCCGATACCGTCCCATCGCATCAAAATTTGTCGATTCAGGTCATCCTTCCTCAGGTTGCCCGCGTGGACAATTATTAGTTTACCAATACCCGCCGCCGCCAACTGAAAGGCCAAGGCGCCACCCAATCCACCGATGCGAGAAACCAAGGCGGTTGACTGCCTCAGTTTGCACTGCCCTTCCTCCCCGAAATCGGGCACATCGAGTTGCCATTCGTAGATGGCCCGGTCGAGCTCACTCAAGCCGTTCATAACGAAAGTCAACCGCCTGACATTGGTGTGATGAGCATCACCTCGGAATCCGAGTCCAAGGAAATCAGTTCCTCCACTGATACTTGGGTGCCATTCACGGCCATGACCAAGGTGGAAACCACGTTGCCGTCAACATCTACCACGAACTTGGCGAAGTCGGGTCCATGTTTGTCGGCAAGGTCACGGAGCAATCCTAGCAAGGCCGAACCTGATTCGGTTTCCACTACTTCCTCGGAAGATCCTGCGGCGGTAGCCAACTGCGAAGTATACCGAAAGGTAACTTTCATGGGTCCGGTTACTTCAATCGCCCTTGGTCCATCAGTAGGGAACGGGAGGCGCTTTCGGCAGCTCTGTCATCGTGTGTGACCATGATTACCGCACCTCCATCTTCAGCGAATGCGGCAAGGCGGGACAAAATGGCTTCGGCGTTCTCCGGATCCAAGTTGCCGGTCGGTTCGTCGGCCAGTAGGAGCTTGGGTTCCAAAAGCAAGGCGCGGGCGAGCGCCACGCGTTGCTGTTCCCCGACACTGAGAGCAGATGGCACGTGACCCCGTCTTTCGGAAAGACCGAATTTTTCCAGCAAGCTATCCGCTTTTTGGGTAGCGTCAGGAATGGCCCGGGCCAAGGTAGGGGATAGCACGTTCTCCAAGGCATTGAGATAAGGTACCAAGTGAAATTGCTGGAAAACGAAGCCGACTTGACTGGCCCGAATGGTGGCCCGCTTTCCGGAATCTTGCTGGTAGAGGTTTTCGCCTGCTATTTCCACTTCACCTTGGTCAGGTTGCAGCAAACCGCCGACCATCAGGAGCAAGGTTGATTTTCCGCAACCACTTGGGCCGCGCAAAGCGATGAAATCCCCCTGTTCAACTTTCAGGTCAACCCCATCCACCGCTTTGATCGTTGAACCATTCGATCCTGCGAAAGTCTTGTGAACCTTCGTTGCCTTGAGAATCAATTCAGTCATTTCTCAATATGGTGGCGGGAT
This sequence comes from Opitutia bacterium, assembly GCA_002716045.1. Taxonomy (GTDB): domain Bacteria; phylum Verrucomicrobiota; class Verrucomicrobiia; order Opitutales; family Seribacteraceae; genus UBA2993. The sequence goes on along the minus strand of PAZC01000025.1, from coordinate 48,880 downwards.
CGCGATTTGCGGCGTGAACAGCGGGAAACCAAGAAGCGACGCAAGTTAAGATTGGGACGGATATGAGAAGGGTGGGGAGGTGCTCCCGGAGGGAGTGAAGGTCGAAACCGTTGAGAAGACCTGTTTGTAAACTTTCGCTTAGCACAGCGGTGAGCAACAGAGTGAATCCGACGCCAAGCAGGCCGATCAGGAAAGCGCGGCCAAGCAGGGCGCCCAAGACTGATCCGGTGGGAGTTCCCATTGCCCGGAGAATGCCAATTTCCGCTTGGCGTTCACGGGCATTTGTGAATGCCAGAAAGCTAATGGAAACAATTGCTGCCACAGAGACAACTGTCAGGAGATAACTGTAATTTTTCTTGTTTTCCGATCGAAGGGCGACGCGATCTTCTCGCAACTTGGTAGCCTCCGCTTTTTTAGCCACTGTACTATCCTTTCCCCGTTTTTCGGTTTCCTTTCGCAGTTTGGCCCTGTCGGTTTNCATCTGAATGGTTTCCGCTCGCTTGGCATCGATGCTGTCTTGGGCAAACTTCTTGGCCTTGTTTCGCGCCTCTGCCCGCACCAATGCCTTGCTTTCCGTCTCGATGACTTTCGTGCCGGGCAAAATGCCTTCGATTTCTTTTCTTATCTCTCCCAGGCGATCAATGCTGGCACAATTGCATTCAAGTGCCTTGATTGCATTGATACGCCCTTTTTCCTCGAGAAGTTCCTGGCATTCGCCCAAATGCATCCAGATGGTGATGTCGTCTTTCGATCCACGTTCCGCGTGACATTTCTCGATCTTGAATTCACGCCCCATAAACTTTGTGGTGTCACCTTCGCTTAATTCCAGAGACTTGTGTAATTCGTGCCCAATTACCAAATGGCCCTTCTTGACTGGATCGATGAGCGGTTTTTTAGGATCCTTGTGAGCCAAAGGCACTTCACCGCGTATTCCGATCAGTATTATGGTACGTTCCTCCTCGGGCCATTTCAGTTTGCGAGTCAGGCTGGGAAGCAGATGGTTGACCGTAACGATCTTACTGTTGGCTAGAGTGTTGACGTATTCCTCGGGCATGGTCTTTGAGGCAAAGCCCTGGGAATACACTTCGCTCAATTCCTGCCCTTCTGGAAAAATGTATACATTGAAGCCCAATCCTTTCATGTTTTTCCGTACGCTGTCCTCATAAGCTTTCATTTCCTTGGCCAACTTGGCTTCCATTTGAGCGGCCGTTACGTTCATGTCCCGAAGCATTTCGGAGGTACGTTTGTCATGCTCAAGAACTTCTTCCTCGAACTGGACCTGCATCCGCAAGGTCTCCTCATTCATCTCCTTTAGCATATCGGAGGTGCGTAGGTCATGGGCACCCAATAGTGCGGCTACTGCAACGAGGCATCCTACGGCCGCGGCAACTGTGGCAACGGATAGCCCGAAACTTAATTTTCGGTGCAAGATTTCCCGCCAGATGAGTCGCCCTAGATTCACTTTTTATTGTCCTTTATTGAAAACGGAAGAACTTGCTTTGGCGATCAAACCCTCGTGATCGCTTGTCGTGACACGCTTACTCTTTCTGTTCGGGTCCCTTTTTTTCGTCTTCGCCTTTTTTTTCGATTTCGGATTTCACGGCCCTGATCAAATCCTCCACCCCAGTCAGGGGCGGCAATTCTTTTTCCACTATGACTGAGCTTCCCTCGAGGGCAGTCCACCAGTCAGTCTTAACCAGAAGATCCATGCCAGGGTTTTGGTTCTTCACTTGGCACGAGCATGGTCCGCAAAGGTAACCGCAGTCTCCCAAGACGTTTTCCTCATTGATACCCTTTCCAATGAGTGGAGGCAGGACGCGTCCTTTGCCGAAGGCCGGAAAAACCATCGGTTTGCTCGAAAGATTCTTGTCTAGCAGATCTTCTTCGAGATGCAGGAGCATGGCGCGCAATATGGCTTCCTCGGGATCCTTTCGCGACAGGCGATGAATGGAAAAAGCGATCTTCAGCGGAACGGAAGATTCCAAAATATTTTCAGCATCGCTTGGCCCAAGGACAAGATTCGGGTCCTCCAAGGCGCTTTTTTGGATAACTCCCTTGGGGATCTCGATCTCCTTGCCGGCTTTCTTGGCATAGCCTTGCAGTGCCTTGAACGCCTTGTCATCCTCTTTCTCGTTCCCACTTTCCAGAAGAAGCCAGACTGCGGAATCGCCGGCCAAGATTCGCTTTACCACTTGTTGGCGGACCGGGGAGTCCAAGATGGCATCCACGCTCTTGTTGTTGAATTTTCCATTCCAAATGGGGCGCGAATCCTTCTCATACGCCTCATGCGGATAAAAAAGATGAGCCGTTGGAACCTTTGATTTGCCATGCAACTTCTTCCAGTGGTCGACTTGTGTCTTTTCCTTGGTCAGGTCAATGGTTTCATATCGCAGATTTACGAGGGGCCCTTTCGGTCCAACCAAGCTTTCCTCAAGATAAACCAGGCTAGGTTTGTGTTCATCGGTCAAGGGACCTTCATGGACGATAACAAGTTCATAAGGATCGGGTCGCCACCGCTCCAAGGCATAGCGAAAAACAGGTACCTGACAGGCCTCGGCCGCTGAACAAATCGCTAGAATCAACAACGCTATCCGGCTTATTCCTGCATTCATGGGGACTTCCAACTGATATTGTTTATCGGTTGTGGTCAAGCCTGCGAGCCAGCCTTACTGACCGAAACGAGAAGACTGAAAAATGCATCGATCACTTCTCGTCTTCGTCTTCCTTGGGATCCTCTTTCTTTTTGGCGTCGGCGGCCACCGAGACCTTTTCCATGTGATCAGGATTGGTTACGGAACCACTGCCGGGAGCGCCACGCTTTATTTTGTCGACGTGATCCATGCCTTCGACGACTTGACCCCATACGGTGTATTGGCCGTCCAAAAAGCCGGCATCCTTGAAGCAGATGAAGAATTGACTGTTGGCGCTGTTGGGCAGACTTGAGCGAGCCATCGAGCAGGTGCCTCTCTGGTGTTTGCGTTTGTTAAACTCAGCCGGCAGATCTGGTTTGTCGGAACCTCCGGTGCCCACACGCCCCGCATTGAAGTTTTTTGCGTTGCCGAACTTTACGTCACCAGTCTGTGCCATGAAGCCCTCTATGACACGGTGAAAAGCAACGCCGTCATATTGCCCGGCACGGGCTAGTTCCTTGATGCGAGCGACATGCTTGGGCGCTGTGTCTGAATACAATTCAATAACGACTTGCCCGTCCTTAAGGTCTATTAGCAAGGTGTTTTCAGGATCTAGATCGGCCTTTTTTTGGGCTTCTGTCATGGCGATGGGAAGGATGAACGCGGCTAGCGCGAGTATCTTCTTCATGGTTGTTTTTTTGTTTAGTGGTGAGTGAAAGAAAGAATGGGAACTCAACCTGGATACCAGATTTTTCGGGGGTCATCGGGTGGTCGTTGGTAGTCCCAGGATTCGTCAATCAATCGTTTCAAATCATATTCGGGCTTCCAGTCGAGAAGGAACTTCGCCTTGGCGTTGTCTAGCCATGTGCTGTGATACGGTGTTTTCACCTCCACCTGAGGCAGGTTTCTGGTTTCCTCGAGGTAAGCCGCAACTTCGCCGTAGTGCACGGGTTCGTCCATGCAGACGTTGAATAATTCCTGCCGAGCCTTTGGGTTGCCAATCGCTGACAATATGGCAGACACGAGGTCTTCCACGTGCACGAAGTTGCGTTGCACGGGCTTTCCCTCGGGATCGAGCATCACAGGAATCGTTTGCGTTTCCTGGTAGCGCCTTGCGTCGTCCTCGGACACCAAGTCTTTCCAGATGGGTCCGCCGAAAACGTCGTCACCAAAGGACAGGGTGTATTTGAAATCATCCTTCTCCATGATCCAGGGAGCCCGCAAACAACATCCGTTGAGATCATACTGCAGGTAATATTGCTCCAGCATGACTTCCTCCAAGACCTTGGATAGGGCGTAACAACCCGGATAGGCTGAGCGTTCTTGGGATTCCGTCACTGGTGCCGGATGAGGATAAAAGAAATGTCCCATGCCGGCATCTCCCCCGATCAATACAAATTGCTCGAAGGTGGAACTTGCGTGGCATTCCTCCAGCAACCAGAACAAGCCCTTGACCGTTACGTCCATTACGTTCTCTGGAGTTTCCTTGCAGGTGGCAAGGTGAAGAACGTGGGTTACGTCCCGCAAAGCTTTGGCTACCAGCGATCGATCGGAGATGCTTCCTTGGATGACTTCGAGGCGGTCCGTTGTCTCCAGCAGGCGATTGTGGCAAAGAGCCCGAGCTGTTGCTCCCTTGAATTCTTCGTCGGCAAATAACCTCGACAGGAAAACTTGGCCGACCTTTCCGGTCGCTCCGGTAACTAGCACCTTCATGGGACTTGGGAAAGGTTTCCCCTGATTTGGCGCAAGGTTTTTTAGAGCAATTTTGTTAACGGTTGCCCTTTGTCGGCCAAGGTAAATGGACGGCGGGTAGGGGAGTNGACGATCTCGTCCAGCGGTAAGCCCAAAGCATAGGCTATGGTGGCGTTGAAGTCAGGTATCTCGACTCGCTGCTCGACCACTTCACGGCCTTCGGGATCGGTTTTCCCCCAGACTTGTCCACCTTGTATGCCTCCGCCGGCGAGCATGCAGGAAAAAGCCTTCGGGTAATGGTCACGCCCTTGGTTCACGTTGATGTTTGGCGTGCGGCCGAATTCCGTAGCCAATACCACGAGGGTTTCGTCGAGCATGCCACGCTGGTCGAGATCGTTTAACAAGGCGGAAAGTGCTTGGTCGAGGATACCACATCGTTCTGGTGCTCGCTCGAAGTTGAGCTGGTGGGTGTCCCACCCTCCAAGTTGTACTTCCACGAAGCGGACTTGGCGTTCCACCAAGCGTCGGGCCAACAATACGCCTTGGCCGAAAGTTTCTTCTCCATAGGCTTCGCGAGTTGCCTCACTTTCCTTGTTTATGTCGANGGCCTCTAGGTCTCCGCTTTTCATGAGGCGAACGGCATCCGCGTACATGTCCGAATAGGCCCGGACTTTCTTCAGGTCATATTTATCGCGAAAGCCCTTGTCGAATTGATCGGCGAGGGAGAGGCGTTTCTTGAAGTCTTCTTCGGTCACTCCGGAAAGCATTTTGCTGTTGCGGAGCCCTGCGTCTGGTTTGCCGATGGCAAGAGGTTGGTGGGAGGAAGGCAGAAATCCCGCCAACGGATGTTGGGGACCTCCGCTCACCACCACGGCACCAGGCAAGGTGGGATTGGAACGTTCGGCGAGCCGAGTCATCCAAGCACCCATGCTGGGGTGGCGGATAGTCGACCGTTGAGCATAACTGGTATGCATGAAGTAGTTGCCTTGAGCATGAGCTCCCTTGGTCGAGGTCATGCCACGAACAACGGCGATTTTGTCTGCNTGGTTAGCGAGCAGAGGAAGGTTTTCCGCGAGTTGNACGCCGTCCGCCTTTGTTTTGATTGCTTNTGTGGGNCCACCTGTTTCCGTACCTGGTTTCGGATCGAAAGTATCGATGTGAGTCATGCCGCCCGACATGTAGAGATAGATGACGTTGCGGGCTTTGGGGGCATGATTGAGGGGGCGATTCAGTCCTAGGCCGGCAGCTTGGGAATTTGGAGAAACTGCCCACGGTAGAATGCTTACTCCAAGGAAAGTCTTGGCGGCTTGNGTTACGAATCGACGGCGTGAAAATTCGTCGGCTTGTNCTAATGTGTTTTCCATGGCTTACCAGAGGGTGATGATTACCTATTGAATGAATGAAAATTGCCTTGTATTNAGCAAGGTCCAAGCCAGCCCTTGAAAGCTTGGNGTCATTACCCTGTCCGACTTTGTAACATAGCCCTTCTTTTTGGCCCGCTCGGCATAATACTTCAACAATTGCTTTCTTTTTTCAGGGGAAGCGTCAGCCGGAATCCTTGATGAGAAATCAGGAGTTTTTTCTTGAGCCTGACGGATTTCGGCGAGGCAGGTATTCTTTTCTTCCTCGGTTGGTTTTCGGTTGAGAATGGAAAGAAAAAGAACTTCAACTTTTTCTTCCATGCTTTTCGCTCCTGCCAGGTCTTGTACAAAAGGAGAAGCTGGATGCTTCAAGAGGGAGTTGTAAATCGGCCCGTTCAGCAGACTAAGGGCCTGGGGTACCGATGCTTCCCGACTGGAGTTTTCGATGACCTCACGATCGGACTGCCCGAATTCCCTCAGGAAATGGCCTGCCGGCGCCGGTGATTGCATGTAGGAAGCCCGGATCAATTGCTTCGAGTATCCGTTCCACCGATCTCTTGTGTCCTTTGTTTTTTGACCGCTCGGAACTCGGCCGTACAACGCCCGACCGTCATAACCTTTCCCCATGATGAGCGATGCGTAAGAGGCTCGCTGCTTGTTTCGCAGTTGACCGTACTCTCGTCGCAGGCGAGCAGCTGCTTGAAGGTCGCCTTTTTCTTGGGCAACCTGCAACTGCTTCTGGACAGCAAGCATCTCGTCGTTGGATTCCTTGGACAAGCGGGTGCCTTTTTTGGCGATGCCGATCATTTCCTTACCTTCCAAATCATAGACTTTTTCTTCGTATTTGGCCAGTTCTTGGACTCGGTACTCGTGGCGACTTAAGTCCGCCTTCCTTTCGTCGACGTAAGGAATAGACAAGGTGACCAAGGAATCCCAAAGCTGTTCGGCGCTCATTCGCTGCAAAATTGGCCCAGGGAAGTGATAGGGTTTGCCGGCTATGATTTCTTGAGTCGATGCTTCTTGTTGGAAGGCTTTCACGTTATACAATATCCTCAGGAATTGCTTGAGGTCGTAGTCGAGACTTACCATCAATTGCTCCAAGTGAGCCATCAGCTTGGGNTTGGAGGGGACAGTGTCCTCGCGAATATCATCGACCGGCTCTATCACACCAACCCCGAAGACACGTTTCCACATCCGGTTGGCTATCACTTTGGTGAAACGAGGATTTTCCGGGGAAGTCATCCAATCGGCATAGCCTTCCAGCGGGTCTTCCTTTTCAATGTCATCGCTTTCCCCGAAGATAGGGGCTCCTGTGATCAGAGCCTTGGGCTTGGCGTCGTCATATTGGTAATCGTGGGGAAGTTGCAACTTTCGTTGGGTGTGGGAAGCCCCGTAGCGAAGTGGTCGCATGATTTCGCTGGCCGCTCGGCGCAAGAGCTGACCCTCCTTTGACTTGTAAGCATTTTTTCGTTTTTCAGCATCGCCACCTTTGAATTGGCCGAAAAAAGCAGCTTGGATTTCTTTGTTCTTGTCGCCGCCCATCCTTGCTTGCACACCATAGGTGTAGGCTGCCATTTGGTAATACTCCATCTGCGTCCATTTGTCGAAGGGATGGTTGTGGCACTGGGCGCATACCATCTGGGTGCCGAGAAACACTTGGGTGGTATTGGACATGTTGTCCAAAGGCATACCCGCATCTCGCATGTAATAGCCCACGGCGCCATTGTTCCAAGGGTATCCTTTGGCGGTTATCAGTTTGCGGGCGATCTCGTCGAAGGAGGTGTTTTGCTGAATTTGCCCCATCATCCAGAGGGCATAACTGACTCCGCCCCCCACGTTGTTGGCTCCACCGCTTCTTGACGGNGATTGGATTCTGAGCAAATCCGCCCACCAGTTGAAGGTGTGGCTGTCGTAAGCTTCTGAATCAAGAATTCGGTCGATCAAAGTGGCTCGCTTGAGAGGGNCTTTGTTTTCAATGAAACCCACGGTTTCACCATAAGTGGGTATGCGACCGCCAACTTGTAGATAAGCGCGACGGACAAAAGTGGCATCATCGATCATTGGGAGTGGTTTCACCTTGTGCTTCGCGTAGCCCTTGGAGAGTATGGCATCGATCGCCTTGGCTTCTTCAAGCATTTCTTTCATCGGCCTTGCTTGACCAACCTCGGTTGGTGTTTCTTCTTCAAGGACACGCCCATTGCCCAAAAGCGTATTCACCACCNTGGAGATGGAGAGCGAGAAGTATAATATGCCTTTAATCGCTGTTTTCATATCGAGATTACGATTGATTACATGCATAAACTGTCAGGAATCTCCTTAAGTTTCAACGATCTTTCCACTATTAATAAGAGTTTTATTTAGGGGTAATGACTGGGGTTTATATCTAATTAAAACACGATTGGATGGTCCTTATTCATATTTGACAAATGAAGGGACTCGCCGTTGCTTATAAGACATGGATTCGAAACCTCCGAAACCCTCCGATAATCGCCCGCCCCGCCCCTCGGATAATCGCCCGCCCCGCCCCTCGGATAGTAAGTCCAAGTCGGGCAAAGGTCCCATGTTCAAGGATCGCAGGGAGCACAGGATAGAATTGCGAAAAAAGACTGCNGCCCTAAAGGANGAATTAAATGAACTAAAGGCCATCGAGACCGATGACGAAGCAAAGAAGACCGAGATTCAGGAAGCAATTTCCGAGTTGAGGATTCTGTTGAAGCAATGCGACATGGAAAAGGAGGCCATCGAGAACTTCAACCACACCCAATTTCTCAACAATGTCAAAGCGAGTNATGCCAGCCAGGATCGATACAAGGACGAGGCAACGGGCAACACGCGTTTCTTCGAGCACTTAAAGGGATCCACTGCTCCCAAGCCCGAGGATGGCCAAAGCAAGGAATCGCAATCCAAGGGGGGTGATCCTTTCCTGCAGGCTAATCAAGGGAATGCCCCGAAACAAGATCCCTTGCTTCAATCAAGCCAGTCTTCCGAAGGCGAAGAAAGCTCTGAAACTTCCGAACCAGAGGAACCATCGACTTCCTTCCAGTTGCCCCCGAACACAATCGTTTGATTATCCCTTCCGATTTATTCGTGGTTCCATTTCATGAACCAATCTTAAATGGTTCTTCTTTGGAGATCATTCAATTCTTTCCAAGCAATAAAAAAGGACCGTCAACCTTTCGGTCGACGATCCCTTTAGATAGCTTGGGGTAGGCCTTAAAATTTCTTAGGCAATGGCGACGGGTTGTCCTGTCCGCGCGGATTCGTAGGTGGCATCTATTATCTTCATCAAGGCTAGTGCTTGAGCCGGGGTGTTAAGTGGTTGCTCGGCTCCTTCTATGCTGGCGATGAAGTTTTGAGCTGCTCGTATACGGCCCATGTCCTCGTTCGGTTCCGTTATGATGCTCNGGTTCACGGATCGCCCGTTTTCTTGAACGTAAAGCTCACAATCGTCGATCGCGGTCTCATCAAGACCATCTGTCCCGAAGAGGCGACGGATCATACCGCCTGCCTGGGTGCCTTGGAAGGTAACTGAAACTTCTTCACGTTTGTTCATCTCCGCCCAGGAAACTTGAAAGGATAACACTTGGCCGGTGGCGAAGCTTACAAAACCATGGGCGGCGCTCTCGACGTCCGTTACGCCGTCCGCCACGTCCGGAATGCCCCAAGGGCCCTTGAAGGACTTGTCTTGAATGAAATCATCAAAGGTTTGAGCAAGGACGTGACGCGGCTCCGGATAGTCCATGTAATAGAGGGCGAGGTCGACCATGTGGAGCAAATCGATCAAGGGGCCGCCGCCAGACATTTCCTTGTTGGTGAACCATCCCCCGAAACCAGGGATTCCGGTTCGACGAATCCATTTGGCTTGGGCGGAGTTTATCCGTCCAACGTCACCGGATCGAACGTAGTCCATGAGTGCGTAGGACTCAGGACGAGCGCGGTTGTTGAAATCAAACATCAAAATTTTGTCCGCAGTTTCCGCGGCATCCTTCATTTTCGCGACTTCAGCTGCATTGAGAGCAGGCGGTTTTTCGCAGAAGACGTGTTTGCCGGCTTCCAGTAACTGAACGGCAACTGGTTTGTGGAAACGGTTGGGTGTGATTACACTGACCGCTTCCAGTTCAGGTAACTTCTCCAACATTTCCGCGACGTCCCCGAAGACGTTCTCGACGTTATATTCTTCAGCCGCTTTAGCAGCTGCGTCCTTGTTGAGGTCACAAACCGCGATAATGTCTGCGCCTGCTTCCCTGAAACCCGCGGCATGGTATTGAAGCATACCGCCTGCGCCTATGATTCCTGCTTTGGTAGCCATAATATTATATTCTCGGGAATTTCACCCACTTTTCCTTGGATTTGGAGCTTTTCACCACGGTCTCGATGAAGGCCATTCCAATTATGCCGTCACGAATGTCAGGGAAATCGTAACCACTCTTGCGGGGGTATTTGCCCGCAATCTCATCGCGTATGGCGACAGCGGCGGCGTTATACACGTTAGCAAATGCTTCGATGAACCCTTCCGGGTGTCCAAAGGGAATTCGAGTGTTGGCTGCTGCGGCACCACCCACGTAATCATTTCCTCGCCGATAGATTTCACGAGGTGTCCTGGCATCCTTGATCAACAGTTCGTTGGGATCCTCCTGATGCCATTCGAGAGATTTCTTTTTCCCGTAGACACGGATGTTCAAATCATTTTCATCCCCATTGGAGACTTGGGAGGCATAGATAATNCCCCTTGCACCGCCCTTGAAGCGNACCAGAACGTTGCCGTCATCNTCNAGCACNCNTCCNGGNATNTTAACGGAAAGATCAGCGCAAAGTTTGTCGATTTCCAGGCCAGTAATGTAATGAACGAGATTCTCGGCATGGGTTCCGATGTCTCCCATGCAATTCGAGATTCCTGCAATCTTCGGGTTGGCTCGCCAATTGGCGATGGCCTTGTCCTCACCGGTCAGGGCGGTTATGGCGTAGCCTTGGGGGTATTCGCAGACGACCTTTATGATTTCACCCAATTTGCCTTTTTTGACCATGTCCCGGGCAAGCTTGACCATGGGGTAACCAGTGTAATTGTGAGTCAGGGCGAACACCTTCTTGCTCTTCTTGATGATCTTGCGGAGTTCCCGAGCCTGCTCCAAGTCATAGGTCACCGGCTTGTCGCAAATAACGTTGAAACCAGCCTCAAGGAAGGTCTTGGCCACGTCGAAATGCAAATAATTTTGCACAACGATGGTGACGAAGTCGATGCGCTCACCTTCGGGCAGGGCGGCTTCCAGTTTAGCCATTTCCTGATAACTACCGTAGACTCGCTTCGAATCCAAGTGGAAGTCCTTGCCGGACTGCTTGGATTTCTTCGGGTCCGATGAAAAGGCTCCGGCGACCAATTCGATTTCTCCATCTAGGTTGGCAGCACGGCGGTGGACGCCTCCGATGAAGGCGCCACGGCCGCCGCCAACCATTCCCATCTTCAATTTTCTTTTCATTTCTTTAGTTTTGGGGTGGGCAAAATTATTGGTTGTCTGAGTCGAAGGCGGAATCGAAAGCCATTGCGTTTGGCTTGAAGTCGAGGTCCTTGACGAACTCACAGGACTCTTCGGCGCCATGGAATCGATCCATCCGACTATCTTCCCATTCGACCGAGAGTGGGCCAGCGTACTGGATGTCGTTCAAGGCCACTATGATTTCTTCGAAGTCGACGTCTCCTCGACCGACCGAGCGAAAGTCCCAAAAACGGCGCGGATCGGCAAAGGTGGTGTGCCCGCCGAANACGCCCACTGAACCATCACCGTGCCCCCACCATGCGTCTTTCACGTGAACATGATAAATCCGTTTGGCGAAGGTGCGGATGAATTTCACGTAATCAACTCCCTGATATCCTAGATGAGACGGATCGTAATTAAAACCAAAACGCTTATGTCCCTTCAGNGCATCNATNGCTCGTTCCGCGGAGGCAATGTCGAAGGCTATCTCGGTGGGATGAACCTCTAGTCCGAAGTTTACGTTTTGCTTGTCGAATGCGTCCATGATGGGACCGAAGCGCTTCGCAAAGTCCTCAAATCCCTTGTTCCAGTAATCTTGGTCGGTTGGCGGGAAAGCGTAAATGGAATGCCAGATACTGGAGCCAGTGAATCCGTTCACGACTGCAGGGAAGTCATCCTTTTTACCGCGTCCGGGCTTGCAGTCGATGAATTTGCGGCATGCCTTGGCCGTCTTCATCATTTTTTTCGCTGCCCTCCGACGAACTTTCTCAGGATCGCCTTCACCCCAAACGTCTTCTGGCAAAATGGCTTTATGACGTTCATCGATCAGGTCACAAATAGCCTGCCCGACAAGATGGCTCGATATTGCGAAGCAGGTCAATCCATGATCACTCAAGATTTCCCATCGCTCCTGACAGTACTTTTTGGAGATGGCTGCTTTATCCACCTCGAAATGATCTCCCCAACAGGCGAGCTCAAGTCCTTGGTACCCCATTTCAGCTGCTTTGGCGGCTAGGTCAGGGAGAGAAAGATCGGCCCACTGGCCGGTGAACAAGGTGACGGGTCGTGCCATGATCGGGTAACAATTTGAAGGGTTTTGCCTGTTGGCGTGGAGAAAAGGGTCGAACATATTGAGAAAAAAAGCGCACCCTGCAAAGCCTTTTTTATTAACAATGCACAAGTTGCTCACAGGGTTGTCTATGTCTTGCTCCCAAACTTATTCAATGGGTTGCTCACAATTCGGGCTTGTTTGCCCGAAGACTTCCTAAGAAGCCACCAATATTTTCCGGGCGGCTTTTGAGCCGATCGTGAATGGCTTTGTTTTGCCTATCCGAAGTTCGACGGCATCGGATACCAAGTCCCGTGAGATCACTTCAATGGTAGCCCCGGGAACTAGGCCTCTGCGCCGAGCGAAATTAAGGAACTCTGAACCTTGATCGGTGACCAGTTTCACGGTGCGGGAGACGCCTCGTCGACATTCCAGCAAGTTACGTACTTTACTCACAGCGATTTTTCCATCCTTGGTTGGAATGGGATCGCCGTGTGGATCAAACTCTGGACGCCCTAGAAATTTATCGAGCCTGTTGAGCACCTTTTCGGATATGGCGTGCTCCAGTTCCTCCGCCTCGCGATGGATTTCCGTCCAATCCAATCCGAGTGCTTCCACTAGGAAAGTTTCGACGAGCCGATGACGCCTCAGCATGCCCATCCCGAGCTTCTTTCCTTTTGCGGTTAGCGTCACGCCTCGCCTTGCCTTATAGCGAACAAATTTTTCCCGCTCGAGAGTTTTCGTCATGGCAGTTGCCGTTCCTGGGGCAACCTTCAGGCNCGTGGCAATTTCTCCCATGCCCACCTCTTCCCCTTCCTTTTCCAAAGAGAGGGCTAGGATCGCTTTTACGTAATTTTCTACTGTGGCGCTTGGCATATCAGAGGTATGTGCAAGAGTTTATAAGGGGTTGACATGTTGGTTTTTGCAAATTTATTTTGATTAGTCAAAAATCAAACTTTCACTATGAAAAATGTCAACCCCGCAGATCCTCTGCATGTTCGAACGCTTGCCACTTGCCTTCTGGGAGTGATGGCTCTTAGCCCATTCCTTTTTGTGGGTTGTGGTAAGGAAACCGAAGGAAATTTCGGTCATGATGATGAAAGAACGAAACTAATTGTTGTGGCCACGACAACTCACGTCGCTGACATGGTAAGGTCGGTGGCAGGAGATCGCATTGAGCTCCTTGCCTTGATGGGTCCCCGCGTAGACCCGCATCTCTACAAGCCTTCTGCTCGCGATGCGGCGGCTTTGGCCAAGGCGGACTTGGTGTTTTACAGTGGCTTGATGCTGGAAGGTCGCATGGCGGACCTTTTCGCTAAGGCCGCCCGTTCGGGTGTTCAAGCATATGCCGTAACTGAAAAGGTGCCTCAGGAAAGGTTGCTTGAGCCCGAGGAATTCGAAGGGCATTGGGATCCTCACGTTTGGTTTGATCCATTGATTTGGGCCTCATGCATAGAAGTGGTCAGGGAGGGCCTTGTCGCACATGATCCTCAAGAGGCGGAGTTTTACCAAACCAATGCAGAATCATTGCGAGCCGAATATCTTGCGATCCATGACTGGGCAAAGAGTCGCCTAACTGCCATTCCCGAGGAAGACCGTAAACTGATTACCAGTCATGATGCCTTCAATTATTTTGGGCGGGCCTTTGACTTTGAGGTGATTGCGGTGCAGGGAATTTCCACTGCAACGGAAGCTGGATTGGCTGATCGCGCTGCCATGGTGGACTATGTCAAAAGTCATGAAGTGAAGGCCATTTTCGTGGAATCCAGCGTCAATCCAGCCATCATCCAGGAGATTGCTAGCGAAGCGGGTGTTAAGGTAGGAGGCGAACTGTTTTCGGACGCCATGGGTGAATCCGGTCAAACAAAAGGGCCTGATGGGGAAGTCTATGACGTTTCAACTTGGACAGGCATGATGAAACATAACCTGAACGTTATCGTGGAGGGATTGAAATAATCTCATGAATGCCTCTACCCCTTTGGAGGTCCATGATCTCACGGTTTCCTATCGGCGAAAACCCGTTTTATACGGCGTAGATCTGACCATAGGTTCTGGCTCTTTGGTGGGAGTGGTTGGACCCAATGGCGCCGGCAAGACAACCCTCATAAAAACCATTATGGGGATCGTCCCTCCCAATGGAGGATGGGTTAAGATCTTTGGTCAGCCTTATGAAAAGGCGGTTACCCGGGTGGGCTACGTCCCGCAACGCGAATCAGTCGATTGGGATTTCCCGGTTACTGTCATGGATGTCGTGCTGATGGGCAGATACGGTCATGCTGGTTTCCTGCGCCGGGTGAGCAAGCGAGATCGTGAAATCGCTCTCGAATGCTTGAAGAAGGTAAACATGGAGGCTTTTACCGGCAGGCAGATTGGCAATTTGTCGGGGGGGCAACAACAACGCGTTTTTTTGGCGAGAGCCCTTGCCCAGGAGAGTGATCTCTATCTAATGGACNAACCCTTTGCAGGTGTCGATGCCGCTACCGAGACAGCCATCGTCGAGCTACTTCGTGAGCTGAAGGATAGGGGAAAGACGATGGTTGTGGTACACCATGATCTTTCCACTGCCCGTGAATATTTCGATCAACTCATTTTGCTGAACATGAGGTTGGTGGCCTGCGGTCCGGTCGAAGAAACCTTTACTCCCGAGCTTCTCCAGAAGACCTATGGGGGACGCCTGACGGTACTTTCCGAGGTGGCTGGAGCAACTGCGGGGCGAGCGGAATACGAGAGGGAGGGGCAGGCTGTTGATGGGGATTAGGATTTTCGATAATTATGACCGCAGATGGCAGAAGCCGATTGGTTTTTTGCTTTTATTTTACCTCTGGATGAGTTGGCCTGCCTCGGCTCATGCCGCTCGTATAGGAGATATCACCGAACTGGATTGGAAAGAGCAAGCCATCCGCTTTCTCAGTTTGCGTGACACCACTGTACGCAATGCCGCTTTGGGAGCTGTATTCATGGGAATCAGTTGCGGACTTTTCGGCGGTTATGTGGTTGCTCGTCGTATGTCCCTTTTCGGGGACACCTTATCTCATGCCGTTCTGCCGGGAGTGGCATTGGGGTTTCTCTGGAGCCATTCGAAGGATCCATTCGTGATTCTCATAGGAGCGACCATTGCCGGTTTATTGGGCACCATGGTGGTGGCTTGGATTGGCAAAACTACTCGAGTCAAGGAAGACAGTGCCCTTGGATTGGTTCTTTCTGGGTTTTATGCGCTGGGTATTTGCCTGCTGACGGTTATCCAGAAAATGAACTTCGGCAACCAGTCCGGAATCGACAAGTTCCTTTTCGGGCAAGCCGCGGCCCTTTCACCTGAAGACGTTCACCTGATGGGGATCGTGGCCTTGGGGGCTTTGGCTCTGGTTATCTTGTTCCGAAAGGAATTGCTCGTGACAAGCTTTGATGAAGGATTTGCTCGAAGTGTCGGAATCCCGGTGGAGTTGGTTCGCTATCTCTTGCTGCTAGGTCTCACCTTTGCGGTAGTGACCTCTTTGCAGGCAGTTGGCGTCGTGCTTGTTTCGGCTTTGCTTATCACTCCGGCAGCTTCTGCCTACCTATTGACGGATCGCATGAACAATCTCTTGGTTCTTTCGGTTCTTTTTGGAGTTCTCTCAAGCAGTGTTGGTGTATTTGGTTCGTTTTTGCAAAGCAATCTCCCCACCGGACCTTTTATCGTCTTGGCCTGTTCCTTGATCTTTGCAACGGCTTTCCTNTTCGGCTCTCGCCATGGTCTGGCTGCGCGTTGGTTGCGTCGTCGCAATCGCGTTCGCCAAGTTCGTTTGGAAAATACGATGAAGGCCGTCTATCAAGTGCTTGAGCAGGGTGAATTCACCAAGCAATCCATCACCGTCGGTGAGTTGGCTGATCGGCGTCGCATCAATGTTGCCGAAGCCAGCCGTGAGGCTGAAGACTTGGTGTCTTCCCGCCATGCCACGCTTACATTTGTCGATGATCTCCCCCGTCTTTCCCAGAACGGTTTTCTCACACTTACTCCCGAAGGTTGGGAGAGAGCTTGCCAAATCGTACGGAACCATCGTCTTTGGGAACTATACTTAACCAACGAGGCACGCTATGAACCCGATCACGTGCATGACGACGCCGAAAAGATAGAACATGTCCTGGGAGAAGACGTGGTCCGTCAACTAGAACGCATTCTGGAGAANCCCCGGCATGACCCTCATGGCAAGCTCATCCCCAGTCTCGAGGATATCCAAACCGGTTTTGGCATAAGGCCTTCTCCTGATTCCTCAACCGGGTATTTGAAACAAAACTGAATCTGATGAGACAGGAATTCTTCCCACCCCTTGATTTTCAGTCTGTTTTTGCGGAACCGTGGACAAGTCAGTTCGAAGGTAGTTTCCAGATCGTTCTAATGGGATTCTTTGTTTCCCTTGGCTGTGGATTGATCGGCAATTTCGTGGTTGCTAGGCGGCTCGCCTTGGTAGGTGATGCCATCAGTCACAGTCTCTTGCCAGGAATTGCCATAGCGTTCATTTTCATGGCTTCCCGTTCAGTAACCGCCATGTTCATAGGAGCTGCCATAGCCGGAGTGGCGACAACTCTTCTGATTGAGTTCATACAACGTCAATCTCGAGTGAAACCTGATGCTGCCATTGGCATTGTCTTCACTACTTTTTTTGCCATTGGCGTGGTGGTGATTAGCTTGTGGTTGGACAAGGTTCATTTGGATCCGGATTGTGTTCTCTACGGTGAAATTGGTTTCGTGCCACTTCACGAGTCGATCTTCATTGGCGGTTTTAGTCTTGGTCCCAGACCCCTCGTCACCATGGGGGTCGTTGCCCTGATCGATCTGCTGCTAGTGGTGATTTTTTATAAGCAGCTATTGGTGACATCCTTCGATGCGGGGCTCGCTCGTTCCCTGGGTATGCCTGTCAAGGCAACCCATCATGGGCTTATGATTGCCTTGGCTTTGACTATTGTGGCTTCATTCGAGGCAGTGGGCGTAGTGTTAGTCATTGCAATGATTATCTTTCCGGCTGTCACGGCGGGATTCTTTTTTGAGCGCATGCCTTTTCTTCTTTGGTCAGTCCCTGCGTTGGCTCTTTCCTATGCGCTAGGTGGCTTTCATTTGGCTACTTGGCTTGATTGCTCGATAGCCGGAGCCATGGTTGTGGTTGCAGGCGGTCTTTTTGTCACGGCTTGGCTTTTCGGCCCAAACGGCGGGTTGATTTGGCAATGTTCCACTCGCTCCATTCTTCCCCGGGATCAGCCTGGACCAACTACCGGTTCTGTCCCCGGATGATGAGATTGATGCCTTGGATGGCTGTTGTTCTCTCCAAAAAAAAAGCCTCCGGTTTCCCGGAGGCTTTTAAAGTTAAATGAAAGGAAATTAGGAGTCTTCCTTCTTCTTGCCCTTCTTCTTTTCTACAACAGCTATTTTGGTAGCTTCCTGAACCTTGCCCTTCTTGGTAGCGCAGTTGCATCCGTGAATTTCAAGCATGGCCCCTTCGGTAAGCTTGGTTGGGCATTCGAAACCGGCCATCTCGGTCTTGCTGCCGACCTTTACCTTGTATTCCTTTTTTTTGACCGAAAGGCTAAGAGTCTTCGCTTCCTTGTCGAAGCTGATCAGCTTTGCCTTGAAGGCTTTGGACGGACAACCCGCGAAAACGGCTCCAGCAAACATTATAGAAGTTACAAAAATGAATANTTTNTTCATATTGGGTATACCTTTGATTTTAGTAGTGTTAGGATTTTTTTAATAAATATTGGTTTTACGATTACTCAAGTAAGAATTGGCATTATTTTTTTAATTTTTTTGGTAACCTAATCTTCTATTTTCAGTAACTTACAATGAGAAACATCGCAGTATTATTAATCTCGTTTGCATGTAGCGTTTGTTTTGTTCAGGCGCATCCGATTCCCGATATTCCCATCCTGAGTTCATTCGATTCAAATGGCAGCATGTCCATCAGGGTCGAAATTGATCCGAGAAGCTTTGCGGAGGACCCGGAAGAGGAACCCTATCTTCAGCGAGCAGCATTTGAAGGATTGGATGACGCTGAGCGCAAGTCTCTGGTGGGGAACGCAGGCAACCTTGTGGAACAGGCCTTGAGAGTCCGTTTTAACCAAGGTGTCTGGTTTCTTCCTGAATTTCGCTATGAATTTGTAAGTAAAAGTTCCGAGGAATTCGAGGTGGAAGAGAATGTATTCTTTATTCGAGGGACATACCAACATGAGGCGGATGGCAATGTCACTTCATATCAAATTCACGCTCAAGAAGAGGCTCGGTACGATCTTGTGTTCACCAATGTGCTCAATGGAAAGCGCCAAAAGAGGGTTCATGTTCTTTGGCCGGGTGAAAAAAGCTTCATCTTGGACTTGGCGTCTTTTTTCCGTGATTCTGCATCTTCGAAAATTACCGCAAAAGACAAAAGCAGCGATCGAGCTGATACCTTAAGTACCTTTCTGTCATTCCTTCGGCAAGGGTTCGTGCATGTTGTGCCCTTGGGTGTTGATCACATTCTTTTCGTGCTTGGACTCTTCTTGTTATCCAGAAAATGGATACCGCTCTTACTTCAAGTCACAATGTTTACGGTCGCCCACACCATTACCCTTGGGCTGGCTACTCTCGGCTTCGTTACCCTTGAATCCTCGATCGTCGAACCGTTGATCGCCGCGAGCATTTCCGTGGTCGCCTTGGAAAATATATTCTTCCCCGGCTACAAGCCTCGTCGCCTGATCATTGTTTTTGTGTTCGGCCTTATTCATGGTCTCGGTTTTGCCGGAGCCTTGAGCGAATTCGAACTTCACCCGACTAGCCTTGTTGCTGGATTATTTGGCTTTAACCTTGGAGTGGAAGCTGGGCAGTTGGCCGTTCTTTTCATTGCTTTTGCTTTAACCGTATTTATCAAAGTAGAGGAAGACTACAGAAAGTTTGTTGTCATCCCGGGATCCGTTGCCATTGCCATTGTCGGTGCCTATTGGACAGTGGAGCGTCTGGAGCGTCTTTTCTTTTAAAGTTTTTTTCGTTGAACATGTTTCCGTTTGGAGTCTTTTCTGTGTGTCCTTGATTATGTTCCGCAAGTTTTGCATATGTCTGGCTCTGGTTTCCGCCGTTGCTACGACCCAACTGCCATTGGGCTTTGTCCAAATGTGTGCTTGGATTGGCATGTTTAGTGATCACATGGTTGAAACCGGATCGGTGGAGACCTCTTTGGATCGGACTTTTGATGGCCAACATCCTTGTGGAGTTTGCGATTTCGTAAGCGACCAATTAGGTGATGGAGGAAAATCGGAACTTTCCCTTGTCGGTCCGAGTTACATCAAGGTGAAGTTGGCTCATTTTGTGGTCGAGAAACCGGTCATTCGGAATCCCACGCTGATTGGGGAGATTTCTCCTGCCGTACCGCTTCTGCATAGCGAAGCAGTATATGTTCTTACACCGCCTCCGCGTGTAAGCTGATCCATACTAGGATTACGCATGCTTGGCGCGGGGTTTGCCCCGTCCAACCCTTTTTTGCACTTCAGGCTGTTGCCTTTGCGAGTCTTCCTGCGGGTATAACACACTACAATCTCTTTAAAATAATAGACAAAAGATCATGAAAACAAAAATTATCACAATTCTCTTTCTCATTTCCATCGGCACTTTTCTTTCCGCCCACCCTTGGACCGCCGATCGACCAGACGGTCATGCTCCGCTCGGCGTAATGGGTGACCACATGCACGCCAAGGGCGAATGGATGGCCTCTTACCGTTACATGTCCATGGACATGGAAGGTCTGCGATCCGGCACCACCGACGTCACTTCTGCCAGCCAGCTTGGCATGATGAAGTATGGGATGGTTCCGACCAAGATGACCATGGACATGCATATGTTTGGCGTCATGCATGCGGTTTCCGACAAATGGACTCTGATGGGCATGTTCAACTATCTCGAGAATGACATGGACATGTTAATGATGGCCGGCATGACCGCCTCGGCTGAGAGCAACGGCTTGGGCGACCTCAAGATCTCGGGTCTTTACGATCTCAAGACATGGGATCACGACCGTCGCATGCATCTCAACTTGGGTCTCAGTTTGCCAACTGGGGATATCGACGAAAGAGATTCCAGCGGTAATGTCTTGGGTTATCCGATGCAACTGGGCTCGGGTACTTGGGATCTTTTGCCAGGAATTACTTACCTTGGCCAATCAGGCGATTATTCGTACGGGGCTCAAGCTTCCGGTNTCATTCGCATCGGGGATAACGATCGCAATTATGCNCTTGGCGACAGTTTTGCTGCCACCATTTGGGGAGCGCGGAAAATATCCGATTCACTCGGTATTTCCGTCCGACTAAAAAGCGTCAATTCAAGCAATATAGATGGAGAAGATGCTGATATCGCCGCTCGCCTTGCAGGCATGATGGACAGTCCCTCCTTCGATCCGAATTCTCGTGGCCGCGAAGAAGTTAACTTTGGTCTTGGTTTGAACTATTACGTTCGCAAGGGTCAACTGAATGGCCATCGCTTTGCCGTGGAATGGGAGACTCCCATCAAGGAAGACTTCGATGGCGTGCAAATGAAAATCGATTCGATTTGGACGTTGGGCTGGCAATACGCTTGGTGAGGGTTCTTGGCTTGTCATTCGCCTAAAGAGCGCTATTCCTTATGACTTCCCTTTTTTAGAACCCCCTCCGTTTTCATGGGAAAGCAATATAACAAAGTAGAAAAAAGAAAGCGTCGCAAGGCACTCCTCGCCCGCCGCAAGGCTCGTTTGCTAGAGTCCATGCCGAAATCCAAACGCACTCGCAAGGCGACAGCCTCGCGTTCCAAGAAAAAAGCTGCTCCAAAGAAAGAGGAAGAAGTGGTTGAGGAGAAGAAAGTCTCCAAGGATGCCCCGAAGGCCAAGAAGCAAAAGGCCGCCAAGGCGGAGGAAGTTCTGGGTGGAAAAGCTGCCAAGGAACCCGAAGTTGAAACCGAGGCACCTGCAGAGGAAGAAGCTCCCGAATACACCGACGAGGAACCCGCAGCCGAAGAAGGCGCGAAAGACTCCAAGGAGGAGCCCGAGGCCGCAGCCGAGGAAGAGGCCGAAGAGTCTGCTGAATCCACCGACGAGGAGCCCGCAGCCGAAGAAGGCACGGAAGACTCCAAGGAGGAGCCCGAGGCCGCAGCCAAGGAAGAGGCCGAAGAGTCTGCTGAATCCACTGATGACGAGTCCGCCGCGGAAAAAGAGGCGGAATCCGAGGATAACGCGGATGATGCCGCTNAGGATGANGAAGAAAAAACCAAGGAAGAAGAGGACAAGGAGTAAGGCGTCCAATGCTGAATCTTCGAAACCTCTCTTTTTTCTGCATTCTTTTCGTTCATTCCTTTTCCATCGGTGCTCCTGAAGCCCGGTTTGTTTCGATTCGTTACCTTGAAAAGCAGGCTTTTCTGCGAATTTCCGAATATTTCGATGGCCAGGAAAATGCGGGCAACCGCCTCATTTGCCGTTCGCGCCCTGATGCCCGAGCAGGCCTCTACGTGATTGTTTCACTGAAGGAATCTACCCGCAATCTGCCGCAAGATCTTTTTGCTCGCTGGCAAGTGATATCATCGAAATCACCGAATCCCGTGGAGCATCGCATCGTAGTGCCAAACGATCGCACTCGAGGAAAAGACCTTTTCGTTGGTTTGACAGGTGCCGATTGGCCGGATCCCAAGGCAAGACCCGTTGCCTGGAAGTTTTCTCTGGAGACATCCGACGGCAAAGTGATTTTCGAGCGAAAGAGCTTTTTATGGGAACGTCCCTAACCAAATTTCTTGGTTTTGGATACCCTTTGCGGAAGCACCTTATTTAGCCCTTGGCGGAGCCTCGGTCGCCAAAGTAGTTTCACCGAGCATTCCCTAGCTGAAACCTTGAACGGTGGGCAATCCTTTCGTTGGGAGACAAATGAAAGNGGTCTCTGGCAGGGGGTTTGGAATTCTTGCCTGATTCAGCTTCGACTGAATGACGATCTCCTGCAATGGCGATCCCCGCACGATCTATCCGTTCCCCGAGAGGAAGTTATCAGTTACCTTGCCGTTGATACAACTTATCAGTCTGTCATTGATGCCCTCCCTTGGCGCAGTGATCCAGTGTTAGAGGATGCGATTCAATGCTTTCGTGGCTTGCGTATATTGAAGCAACCTCTTGGCGAAACATTGTTCGCTTTCCTCTTGAGCTCGGTCAAGACCATACCCCAGATCAAGGAACTCTGTCAGATCACTGCTCGGAAATATGGTGACGAGATAGTTCCGGGAGTCCATGCTTTGCCGACTTGGAGCCAATTGGCCAAGGTGCCGGAAGCAGATCTCAGGAANTTGAANTTCGGTTACCGGGCGAAATACGTTAGCGATACCGCNTGCCGNTTGGCCAAGGAACCCGATTTTCTTTCAATTGTNGAAGAGGCTCCTTATGAGAAAGCCCGCGCCCTGCTGATGGAACTACCTGGCGTAGGTGGCAAGGTGGCAGACTGTGCCTTGTTGTTTGGCGCAGGCAAGTTGGAGGCCTTTCCAGTCGATACTTGGATTGCGAAGGCCTTGTCCGCTCGCTANGGTCTCAAGGATTGGAACCTCTCTCAACTTGCCACTTTTGGGCGCATTCATTTTGGTAGGTATGCTGGCTTGGCCCAACAGTTCCTCTTTTCCTCCGAACGTAAAAAGGCTCGGTGAAGGGGCAGTTATCCCCCAAGTCGAGCCTTGAGGGTTTCCAAATCCCCTCTGGGAACTGCTTCGAGTAGTTTCCGAGTATAACTTTTCTTGGGGTTGAGATAGATTTCTTCCGCATCTCCTTCTTCCACGATTTTGCCAGCTTGCATCACGGCGACTTCATCTGACATGAATTTCACCACACCCAAGTCGTGGGAAATGAACAAGTAAGTCAGGCCACGATTTTGCTGGAGTTCGCGTAGAAGGTTAAGCACCTGTGCTTGGACTGACACGTCCATGGCGCTGACGCACTCGTCGCAGACAATGAATTCGGGTTCCACGGCGAGGGCTCTCGCTACGCATAGGCGTTGTCGCTGTCCTCCTGAGAATTCGTGGGGATATCGAAGCAAATGATCGGAGGAAAGGCCGACCTCCTCCAATAGTTCGACTACTTTGTCTCTCCGTTCCGAATGATTGCTGCCCAAGCCATGAACAGTCATCGGTTCAGTCAGGGCTTGCTCTATGGTGAGGCGGGGATTGAGCGATGCATAGGGATCCTGAAAGATGATTTGCATCCGCTTGCGATAGGGGAGTAGTTCGGCGGCAGGCAAATCGGATAATTCGGTTCCATTGTAACGAACGGATCCCCCGTTGGGTTTGACCAATCGCAGAATGGCCCGGCCAATGGTGGTTTTGCCACATCCGGATTCGCCCACCAACCCCAAGGTTTGTCCGTGGCGAGCTGTAAGGGTCACGCCGTCCACTGCCTTTACCCATTCGCGGGGTTTGCCGAAGAAACCACCTACCACGGGAAAATGAACTTTAAGATCTCTCGTCTCGAGCAAGGGATCCGGAGAGCCCATTTTCTCATCTTTGGTTTCCGGTTCCCGCTGCAAGGCGGCGATGCGTTCCGTCGCTCCGGGGCGCTCCCTCAACGTCAAGCTGCCGTCTGCTTCCTCTATCGTCTCCAAGTAATCTTCGACAGTGGGCAGAATTCGAAATTTTGTTTCGAAAGTAGGGCGGCAAGCCAACAGTCCCTTTACGTAGGGGTGGCTAGGATTCTCGAAAATGGACAATACGTCGCCTTGCTCGACAACCTTTCCTTGGTACATGACAACGACGCGGTCTGCTACCTCCGAGATGACACCCAAGTCGTGCGACACGAAGACGACACCCACTCCCAGATCATCACGCAGGTCACGCAGCAAATGGAGAATGCGGGCCTGCACGGTGACGTCGAGGGCGGTGGTGGGTTCGTCCGCTAGAAGGATGTCCGGATTCGTGACTAGAGCCATGGCGATCATGGCTCGCTGGCGCATTCCTCCGGAAAATTCATGTGGATAGGATTGCGCTCGGCTCGCCGCGTCACGGATGCCCACTTTTTTCATCATTTCTATGGCTCGCTGCTCCGCTTCCTCCTTACTGACTTCTTCATGGATCAGAATAGGTTCGGCTACTTGATCGAGTATTGTCAGGTAAGGGTTCAGGCAACTCATGGGATCCTGGAAGACCATGGAGATGCGTTTGCCTCGCAATGCCCTCATCAAGGGAGCCGGCAAATCGATCAATTGCTCGNCATCCAAGGTAATCGAGCCTCCCTCGATTTTTGCGGGAGGTTGAGGAAGTAGCCCCAATACACTATGGCAGGTAACCGACTTGCCGGAACCGGATTCACCGACCACGCCGACTACTTCTCCTTTTTCCAGTGAAAATGAGACATCGTCCACCGCCCGGGTGGTACCAGTTCGGGTATGGAAGTAGGTCTTCAGGTTCTTTATCTCGAGCAAACTCATGGATCAATCCTTGGAGGCCTTGGGATCAAGGGCGTCGCGGAGGCCGTCGCCGAGGAAGTTCAGAGCGAAAAGGGTGAGGGAAAAGAAAAGGGCGGGGAAGGCGATAAGCCATGGATACAAATCCATTTTTTCAGAACCTTCCTTGATCAAGCTACCCCATGAACTCATGGGCGGTTGTACCCCAAGTCCGAGGAAACTGAGGACGGCTTCCAGCAACATGACCGCGGGCACTGTGAGCGTGGCGTAAACAATAACTGGTCCCAAGAGATTGGGTAGCAGGTGGCGGAAGAGGATTCGTCCGTTTGAATAACCGAGAGCCTTGGCTGCTTCCACGAATTCGGATTGCTTGAGGTTGAGTGTCTGGGCACGTGTAATGCGTGCCATGGTAAGCCATTCGATGGCGCCGATGGCGACGAACAGGAGAATGAAATTCCGTCCGAACAGCACCATCAGAAGGATGACGAAGATCACGAAGGGAAGAGAGTACAGGATGTCGACGAACCGCATCATGAATGCGTCTAGTTTTCCTCCGACGTAGCCGGCTGTCATCCCGTAACTCACACCGATTACAAGTGAGACCGCCGTGGCGAGGAAACCCACCGCAAGCGAGATGCGACCTCCCGATAGAACTCGTGAAAACAAGTCGCGTCCCAAGTTATCGGTGCCAAACCAATGTTCGGAACTAGGAGGGGAAAAAGTATTTTCAAGATCCTGTTGATCATAATCGTAACTGGAAATTATCGGACCGATTATGCTTAGCAGGGTGACGAATACGAAGAATACGAAACCGGCCACCGCCATGCGATTGGCTTTAAGTCTAAGCCAGGCATCCCGCCAAAGGGAGGATGCTTCCACTGGTTGAGCGGAATTTCCCCGAATGTCATCAATGGTTTCGTCGCTCATTGTGTTCTGGCCTTGGGGTCAAGGGCTGCCTGGATGACGTCGACCAAGAGATTCAACAAAATGATCAGGGTGGCATAGAACAGCACTGTGCCGAGGACCATGGTGTAGTCGCGATTGAAGGCGGCGGTGACAAAGAAACGCCCCAATCCGGGAATAAAAAAAATGCTTTCGATAATAAATGAGCCGCTAATGAGTCCGGCAAAGGCGGGGCCTAGAAAGGTAACCACCGGAAGCAATCCTCCCCGCAAAGCATGTTTGGTTACAACCTGAGAGGGTGGGGCGCCCTTTGCCCGGGCCGTGCGAATATAGTCTTGGTTCAGGGTTTCCAGCATGCCCGCTCGAGTCAGTCGAGCGATGTAAGCTGCATAAAAAAGGCCCAAGGTTAGGGAGGGTAGGACAATATCTGAAATGGAATACCATCCCATGGGTGAAAACCATCCGAGCTTGCTTGAAAACAGAAGGATGAGAGCAGGGCCAAGCACGAAGGTGGGAAGACAAATGCCGACCATCGCGATCGACATGGGTACGTAGTCCCAAGGTGAATTCTTTCTTAGCGCGGCCACTATGCCAGCGGGCAATCCAAGGGTCAGGGCAATCGCGAGAGAACAAAGTCCCAGTTGAGCCGAAACGGGAAAGGCTTGGGCGATGAGCTCGGAAACTTCCCAGCCGATGTATTTGAAAGAAGGTCCCAAGTCGCCTTGCAACAAGTTGCTCAGGTAGAGGAGGAATTGCTCGTGCAATGGTTCGTTCAAGCCGTAATGAGCCTCGATGCGTTCCTTGATTTCCTCAGGAATCGGTTTTTCTCCGTCAAAGGGACCCCCGGGGGCCATGCGGGTCATGAAGAAGGTAAGGGTAGCGATTACCAACAGGGTGGGAATCGCCTGCAATATCCTGCCGAGAATGAATTTCGCCATGGCCTTGGTTCAATCTTCCTCGAGATAGACGTATTGGTAGGGATGATGATCGAGCAACGTCGGGTACCATCCTTTTACCGAGGGGTCGCGAAGCGTAACGTGAACGTAGAAATAAATGGGCATCACGGGCATTTCCTCGGCCAGGATAGCCTCACATTCCTGAAAGTACTCGAAGCGCATTTCTTGGTTCTTTTCCTTGGCTGCCAAATCCAACAGTTCGTCATAGCGGNCATTGGACCATCCCGTGTTGTTGTGTCCGTCGTCCGTCCGCCACATGTGGAGGAAGGTGTTTGCATCCACGTAGTCCCCAATCCAACCGCCCCGGGCCAAGATGAAATCTCTCTTGTATGTGGTCGCAAGGAACACCTTCCATTCCATGTTCAGGAGCTTGATCTCTATACCCAGATGTTTTTTCCACATGCCTTGCATGGCTACGGCGAGCTTCTTGTGCCCTTCGGAAGTGTTGTATTTTAATTCAATTGGCGGCAGTTTCTCCAAACCTTTGTCGGCCAAGTATTCCTTGATCAACCTCTTGGCTTCCTCCACGTCATACTTGAAGCGTGGTTTGGCGATGAACCCGCCCGTGTCGGTCGGCGTAAAGCTTATTGCCGGTTGCTGGCCACCTTTCGTCACGTTTTTGACCAGTGATTCACGATCGATTGCTAGATTCATGGCCTTGCGGACGCGGACATCGTCAAAGGGTGGTTCATCGACGTTGAACCGATAGAAGTAAGTCCCGAGATAAGGTTCGAAGTGGATCAGTTCGGGCATCTCCTTTTTAAGGGAGTCTATCCGGTCGGCCGAAACGGTTTGGGTAAGATGAAGGAAACCCGAATGAAAGGCGCGTTCCTCGGTATCGACGCTTTCGATCGGGTAAAAGCGTATCCCGTTCAAGCGAACCTTGGCGGCGTCCCAATACTCTGGATTGCGTTCCACCATGATGACGGAGTTTACGTGATGCTCGGTCAGGATGAATGGTCCGTTTCCTACGTAGTTACCGGCTCGCGTCCACTTGGTGCCACGTTTTAGGCGGGCTCCAAAGCTTTCGATAGTAGGCGGATGAACTGGAAACCAAGTGAAATGATTGAGTTGCTCAAGGAAATAGGGCACTGGATTTTCCAAACTTAGTTTCAAGGTATGGTCGTCCAGAGCCTCAACTCCCACATTGGCTTCTTCCCAAGACTTCTTTCCCTCACCATAGACTTTTGCATTTTTTAGAATATGGAGCATGGAAGCGTATTCAGAGCCTAGCTCTGGATCCAGTATGCGCTTGTAAGAATAAACAAAATCGGGAGCCGTGACTGTATCACCGTTGCTCCATTTGGCATCCTCCCGAAAGTGAAAGACGTACTCGGTTCCATCTTCCGAGATATCCCATCTCTCGGCTACCCCAGGGACCGGCTTGAGAGTTTTTGGGTCTTCGCTGACCAATCCTTCCATCAGAGCGGTGAGTATGT
Source organism: Opitutia bacterium (assembly GCA_002716045.1). GTDB lineage: Bacteria > Verrucomicrobiota > Verrucomicrobiia > Opitutales > Seribacteraceae > UBA2993. The sequence goes on along the minus strand of PAZC01000025.1, from coordinate 20,999 downwards.
TGTGAGCCGAAACACTGTTTGCGAGATGGGGATCGATGGATTGAGGTTCCGCTCCGAGGCCAAAGTGCAGGATTTGTTCCTCCAAGGCACGCTCCACGTTACTTTCTCCGGCGCAACCAGAGAGCCACCACAAGCTTAGCAGGGAAAGAACCCATGCCTTCCATGGAATTTGTTTTTTTCGTTTGCCTTGGTTGTTTTCGATTCGTCGAAAAGTGGGCGCAAGGCTTGGCTTGGCAAGCAAAAGGGAATGTTTGCTTCGCTTTGGCCGACTAGAAAAAGATTGGCTTTAGGTACTTGTTTGCCCTAACCGTTGGCCTATCTTCCCGTTTCAACATATAGTAAGAAGTTAACTTTTCGCCTTGCTGTGCGCGAATATTTCATACGCCGATTTCTCTTGATACCGCCTACTTTGCTAGGTGTCACCTTGCTCGTCTTCGTTATTACTCGTTTCGTGCCCGGTGGCCCGATGGAACGAGCCTTGCAGGAAGCCCAGATGGCGACCGAGGGAGGTGGGTCCACGAGCGGCCAGATCGGCGGCGGCATGAGCGAGGAGCAGGTCGAGCAACTGGAGGAAGAATATGGTTTCGACAAACCCATCCTCCAAGCCTACCTGCAATGGTTAGGAGTCTTGCCTCGCGAGCGTCGCTCTAGCAAGGCGGAGTTCAGGCCCTTGGGCGCGGACAAGGTGGGCGAGTCTTTGGTGGCGAATCCTGACACGGAAACTTTGGTTCTTCTCAAGGGTAGCGGCAGGCAGGCAAAAATCGTACGTGACTTCAATGGAAGCGAAGTGATTTCGGCGACCTATTCGGACAATAATCAATCAATTGCCGAGGACGGCTGGGAAGCCCGAATCGAGACTGTCGGAGACCGAAAGGAGCGATGGGTTCGGCGTTCGGGAGAGGATATCTCGAAGGCACCCACAAATTACGATGACCGGGCAATCGTCTACAAAACCCGCTACGCTGGTTTGTTGCAGGGTGATCTGGGACGATCCACTGATTTCGGTGACCCTGTCTGGAGCTTGATCAAAGGACGCATTCCGGTAGCCCTCTATTTCGGTATACTGACAGCCTTGATCACTTATGGCGTGTGTTTGCCCTTGGGTATACTCAAGGCAATCAAGCATCGTACCACGATCGACAACATCACCTCGATTTTCATCTTCGTGGGGTATGCGATTCCTGGCTTTGCCCTTGGTGCGTTGATGCTCGTTTATCTCGGGGCCAGAGGCGGATGGTTCCCCTTGTTCGGTTTGACTGACCCGAATTTCGACGACATGGGGTTGTGGGATCAATTCGTTGACCTTGCGCATCACACCGCCTTGCCCCTTCTCTGTTACGTGGTGGGAGGGTTCGCTTGGTTGACTATGATGATGAAAAACAACCTCATGGATAACTTGGCGGCCGACTATGTCAGGACGGCGGTTTCCAAAGGAGTTTCTTTTCGCAGCGCTGTTTTCAAGCACGCTTTTCGCAATTCGTTCATCCCCATTGCCTCTACCTTGGGCCAATTGATCACCATTTTGGTCAGCGGCAGCATACTCATCGAATCCGTTTTCGATATCCAAGGGTTCGGCTTGCTCCAATACCAGGCATTGCTCGGCAGGGACCAGACAGTGATCATGGGCACCTTGACCATAGCGGCTTTCTTGCTCGTATTGGGCAATATATTATCCGATCTCATCGTGGCTATGGTGGATCCACGCGTGAAGTTCAATTGATTTGGCCATGCTCAGGTTAATTGGCAGGTTGTTTTTGCTGGGGTCTCTTCTTGGGGCCTTGGGTGAATGGTTAGAGATCGAATTCCCCACCGTGCGGTTTCCTTTTACCTTGAGCAGGGAAATCGGTTTTCTCCATTTCGATCTTGAGGGTGGCGGAGTGTTTCCTTGGTTTGGTTGGCTTGTGACAATCCTCTTTTTGGTGTTGGGCTTTTTCACCGAGCGAATGTTTGTCAAAGGCTTTTCTTTCACTCCGATCACCCTACGCAGAATCGAGCGCTTCAAGTCGATCAAGCGTGGCTACTATTCCCTTATCGTGATATTCGTTTTGGCTACCGTGGCCTCCTTGGATCATCTCTTGGTCGGGCACGAGGCCCTGTTCGTCAAGTATGACGGAAACTGGCATTGGCCTGCCTTTAGTCGAGCGACGGAAAAAGGAAAAGTCTTCGGCTTGCAGGGTGACGATGGCGAAAGCCCGCCCAATTATCGTGATTTGCAAAGACAGTTTGCCGGCAGAGAGGGGGATGATTGGGTCATGATGCCACTTTTGCCCTATGCTCCCACCGGTGATACCATTACCGCGGTGTCGACGAAACTCAAGGTTTCCCAAGACGGCTTCGCCAAAGTAGGCGGCCAACCGTTCTCGGGATTGGCGGCGAAAGTTTATGAATTGACGCAACCCGAGCGCATGCATTTGCGGTTTCGTTTTCGCGATGGTCGCAAGGATGGTCCGGTGGATGGGTGGGACGAAAAACGCAACCGCATTTATGGAGCCGACTATTCCAAGGGAAAACTGGTCGTTGGGTCGGAGTCTTGGAACGGAAAAGGCGAGCTCAAGACTTTCCTTGACCAAAATTCCAGTGGCCTGCGACAAGTTCACTTTCCTCCCTCGCCCCCTACTTTTGAAGATGGCCAAACTCATATCCTTGGGACTAGCTCGAAAGGCTACGATGTCTTGGCCTACCTGTTTGGTGGTTTGCAGGTTAACTTCAAGGCGGCCTTGGTTTATATTCCCCTAGTATATGCATTGGGCATATCGATCGGTCTCCTGATGGGTTTTTTCGGGGGAGCCTTCGACCTCATCATCCAACGGCTCATCGAAATTCTCTCCAACATTCCTTTTCTCTTCGTCGTGATGATTGCCAGCACGGCGATTCCCGAGGGTCTGAAGGAAACCGCTGGCCTCTGGATCATAATAGCCATCCTCCTGTTGTTCGGCTGGATGGGCATGACTTATCTCATGCGTACGGCTGCTCTTAAGGAAAAGGCCCGTGATTACATTGCCGCAAGTCGGGTCATCGGCGCCTCCACTCCGAGAATCCTCTTTCGCCACTTGTTGCCAAACTCCATTGCAATCATCGTGACCTTGGTGCCTTTCTCCATATCCAGCCTCGTTCTCGCCCTCACCTCGCTCGATTATCTAGGCTTCGGGTTGCCTGCAAAATACGCCACTTGGGGACAGTTGCTTCGGGATGGTCTCGATAACCTGTCGTCCCCTTGGTTGGTTACCTCCGCATTCCTTGTTCTAGTTGGCTTGCTCATCTTGATAACCTTTGTNGGCGAAGCTGTCCGGGAAGCCTTCGATCCCAAGAAATTCAGCTACTATCGTTGATGCCATGAGATTTTACCTCCACATACTGGCTGCTTTTTTGACTTTGCTGTTTTTTTCGGGATGCCAAGCTCCGGAGGAGGATCTGGCAAACGAGGCGGACTTCGATAAATGGTACCCTCAATACAACCGTTACATTCGTGATTGGTTGACCAAACAAATTGGTGAAATCGAAGGCGAACTAAAGAAACTGGAAGAGGATCTCGCTGCCGAGGAAGACGAAGATCGAGAGAAGAAGTTGGAAACTACTCGGGTAGCGAAAACAAACTTACTTGCGCGGATGCGCTCGCGGCTCGGCATGGGCGACTACTTTCAGTTCAAGACGGAGGCGGAGCTTCCGCCCGACCTCGTTTGGAGCAATGGTTTGGAACAACCTGAGATAGGTGACCCGGCTTCCAGAAAAGGCGGGACTTTCCGCTACTTCATATCTTCCTTCCCTCCGACCATTCGGCCCTTTGGCCCTAATTCGAACAACTCCTTCCGAGGCGAGCTTTATGACAACGTCGAGGTTTCCTTGGTCGAGCTGCACCCGGAGACGGGTGAAATTATGCCAGGGATTGCCAAGGAGTGGGCCGTTGGCAAAGAAGGCAAGACCGTNTTCTTCCGCCTCGATCCAGATGCCAAGTATAACGACGGTGTGCCGGTCAAGGCGATCGATTTCATGTGGTGGGTATATATTCGGGCATCGGACAACGTGGTGACTCCTTGGTTCAAGCAGTACCTTCGCGAACAATTGGCCCAGTTCACTCTCTACGCAGAAGACCTGATCGCTATCTCTCTTCCCGAACCAAAGCCAAAACTGCCTTATTTTGCCAGCGTGCCTCCTTCGGCCCCTCATTTCTACAAGGAGTATGGCCCGGATTACAAGGAACGCTACCAGTGGAGAGTGCCACCCACCACCGCTGCCTATACCGTAAAACCCGAGGACTTGGTCAAAGGGGTCTCGATCACCTTGAGTCGTGTCGACGATTGGTGGGCCAATGACAAGAAATTCTTCCGTTTCCGTTACAATGCGGACCGCATCCGCTACTCCGTGGTTAGGGATCGCGCCAAGGCATGGGAACTTTTTCGTGCGGGTGAAATCGATTATTTTCCCATTACCCTTCCTGAATACTGGTACCAAAAGTCGGAAATGCCTCCCGTCTTCAATGGTTACGTCGAGCGATACACTTGGTACAACCAGTTTCCGCGCATTCCATGGTCTCTTTACTTGAACTCGGCCAAGCCTCCCCTCGACAACCATGACATACGGTTAGGCATTTGCTTTGCAACCAATTGGCAAAAAGTGATCGACGTCGTATTTCGGGGCGATGCTTCCCGCTTGCCCGGATGGACCAAGGGCTACGGTCGGTTCGACAACCCCGAGATAAGCGCCCGTCCCTTTTCCATCAGCAAGGCCCGCGAGCACTTTGCCAAGGCAGGTTATGTCAAAGAGGACGAAAACGGCATCTTGATGAAGCAGAACGGGGAACGCCTGGAGGTAGCGCTGACTTTCTCCAACGTCCCTGTTCGGGCCAAGATGATGGGCATCATAAAGGAAGAGGCCCTCAAGGCAGGCCTTAAGTTCATCATGGATGGCCTCGACCATACCGTGACCTACAAAAAGCAAATGCAGAAGAATCATCAGGCTGTCTTTTCCGGATGGGGGTTCCAGCCACCTTATCCGCGTTACTACGAATACTTTCATTCCAATAATGCCTATGACGACAAGGGAAACCTCAAGCATAACACCAACAACGTGTTTTCCTTTTCAGATGAGCGTATGGATCAGCTCGCGGTGGCTTTCCGCAATGCCCGTACCGAGGACGAATTGGAGGAAACTGCCCATGAAATGCAGCAGATAATCCACGATTCAGGTGTCTATGTGCCCGGTTACATGACTGAGTTCGTTCGGATTGGTTGTTGGCGCTGGGTGCGTTGGCCCGATTGCGAAAACACCGAATTTTGCCCACCGCGAGTCTATGTTCCCTTCGAGAGCTATGTCTACTGGATAGATGAGGACATGCAGAAACAAACGCAGGCGGCCAAACGTTCAGGTCAAAAGTTTTCCGAAGTACAGGTGGTCAAGCAAAGGTATCGGATCAAATCCGAATCAAAAGGGGAAGCCAGTGAGTAAACTGTTGGAGATCGATTCCCTCGAGTCCGGCTTTGATACCGAAGCTGGTCTTGTTCGGGCGGTGGATGGCGTATCCTTCGAACTGGAAAAGGGTCGTACCCTTGGTATCGTGGGTGAGTCCGGTTGCGGCAAGACAGTGACGGCCATGTCCATCGTCGATCTCTTGCCAAAACCTGCGGGACAAGTCTTGAACGGAAACATTCGTTTCATGGGGCGTGAGTTGCGTGGTGCCGAGCCCGAAGTGATGTATGATGTGCGGGGCAATGACATCGGCGTGATCTTTCAGGAACCGATGGCGGCCTTGAATCCTGTCCAGCGCGTCGGCAAGCAAATCACGGAGTCCCTTCTGCTGCACAAAGAAATAAGTAAGCAAGAGGCTCTCATCAAGGCGATCGATTTGTTGGATGCCGTCGGCATTCCGTCGCCTGACATGCGTATTTCCGATTATCCCCACCAATTGTCGGGGGGAATGCGCCAAAGGGTCATGATTGCGATCGCCCTTTGTTGTGACCCCGACTTGCTCATTGCCGACGAACCGACCACGGCCCTCGACGTCACGGTGCAGGCTCAAATCCTCGACCTGATGGGCAAGATGCAGAAGGATCGTGGCATGGCCACTTTGCTCATCACGCATGACCTTGGGGTCATCGCCGAGCAATGCGACGAGGTTATCGTGATGTACGCGGGTCGGATCGTGGAAAGGGCACCCGTTAAGGAACTTTTCGCCAAACCGAAGCATGCCTACACCAAGGGTTTGCTGGCATCCATCCCACGCCTTTCCAACGAAAGAAAAAGCAAACTGCGAACTATCCCGGGACAGGTTGCCTCCATTCAAGAATTCGTTTCGGGGTGCCGTTTTTGTCAACGCATGGAACGTGAGGGCGATACCTTGATCACTCGCCCGGCCTACGAAAAAGTCGACTCCGCCCGCTTTCTTGAAAACTGCCCCGAATGTACTTGAACCATGATGGCTGATCCTGCAATCGAAGGCGAAATTCTCAAAGTGGAAGGCTTGAAGATGCACTTTCCCGTGCGGGGAGGTGTCCTTTATCGGCAAACGGGTTCGGTAAAGGCGGTCGATGGCGTCGATTTGTCCATTGGCAAAGGAGAAACCCTTGGCTTGGTTGGGGAATCCGGTTGCGGCAAATCCACCTTGGGCAAATGCATCGTGCGTCTTTTGAGTCCCACTGCTGGACAAGTGGTTTTCAAGGGAACTGACCTCACCCATCTCAAACAGTCGGCTTTGCGGCCTTACCGACAAGATTTTCAGATGGTTTTCCAGGATCCCGCGGAATCCTTGGATGCCCGCATGTCAGTTGGCGAACTAATTGCGGAACCGATGGTGATACAGAAAATCGGCACTCGCGAAGATAGAAAGAAACGCGTGGATGAACTTCTGGACTTGGTCGGCATGCCGCAGTCCGCAGCTCGCAGGTTTTCCTTCGAGTTTTCCGGCGGTCAACGCCAAAGAATCGGCATCGCCCGCTCGCTCGCCGTAAATCCCGACCTCCTGGTGCTTGACGAACCGGTTTCCGCTCTCGACGTATCGGTCCAAAGCCAAGTGCTTAACCTGCTGATGGATCTGCAAGGCGAACTGGGTTTATCCTACTTGTTCATTTCACATGATCTTGCGGTAGTTAAACACGTTTCCGACCGCATTGCCGTCATGTACCTTGGCAAGATTATGGAACTGGCCCCAGCCGATGAACTCTATGACAACCCGCGTCACGCTTACACCAAGGCTTTGATTTCCGCCATTCCCGTTCCCGATCCCACCGTAGATCGTGAACATCAACCCATAGAGGGGGACGTTCCTTCTCCCATTGATCCGCCTCCCGGTTGCGCCTTCGGTCATCGCGTCTCTGCACCCCAATACAAAAAAAGCATGGAGTGTGAAATTGCGCTAAAGGAAATTGCCCCCGGACACTGGGTTTCCGATTGCCCCTGTTGCGTTGAGTGAGGAAGCTGCTTCGAACTTTAAATCGCCTGAAAAAAGGCTTGCCGCAACCGACTCCCAAGTCTTTGATTACTACCTTGTTCCCTTTATCCATTTAGCTTCCATGCTAGGATTATCGCCCAATAAGTTCCCTTGCTTTTTCCGATTGACCCACCTCCTTCCGGTGATGGTCTTCCTCCTCGGGTCCTTCTCCTATGGTCAAAGGTTGCAGGACATGCCTCTTCGATTCATCGTGGAAAAGACCGAAGCCCTCATTGCGGAGAGCAAATTTGCTGAAGTAGCTCCTTATCTCACCGAGCTCGAGGATCGCTTCGAGGGATCCAAGGATAAAAAAATTCTAGCCGTCCTGCAAAAGTTCGGCTTTATACGCGGCGTTGCCTTTTTACAGGTTTTTTCCAAATCGAACGACAAGGCGGATCTAGCCAAGGCAGCCAAGGCATTCGGTGATTTCGCGGAGAGATTTCCGGAGGATCCCAAGGCAGTCATTGCTCTGGAGAAACGCACTGTTTGCCTGCGAGCCCTGCACGAGTTCCTGAAGGCAGCCAAGGACATCGAGAAATTACTCGATGCAAACGGACCATATTTCAAGCAACTCAAGAAACGTAGCCAAATACTCGACCTACGCTATGGCTTGGCTCAGTGCTATCACATTAAACAGGAATGGACCAAGGGAGAACCGGCTTTCGCCAAGCTCAAGGAAGAATCCGAAAAGTCTGAACACGAGGATTATCTTGCCTATGCCGTTTCCTGCCTGACCGAAATGTACATTACGCAAGCGGAGAAGGATCGCAAGCGACTCGAGAACGTTTTCCCCTTGCTACCATACCTTTCGGGGGAAACCCCTGCTCGTTACGACCTCCGCCTCAACGTCAATCTCTTCAAGGGAGCCATGATTTTCAAGGATGACATGCGTTTTGTCGATGCCTCCCTGTTGCTTGCTCTCACCATGACCACCGAAGAAATTCGGGATTTCTACGCGGAGCGTGTCAAGCGCCTCAATTCTCAGGAGGCGGAGATGGAGAATTTCCTCAAGCGCTATGGGGCCACCGTCCCTTACAGTCGTCTCGGCGTTTACCAGGAACGCCTCAACGACGTTGCGGTCAAGATCAACGTCGCCAAAGGCCACTTGGCTGCAGTCAAGGCCATGAAATCATATACCACCACCTTGCGTTGGCGCAAGGCGGAGAACTTTCAGGACGTCGAGCGAAACTGGGAGGCATTTTGGGCTTTCTATTGGCTATACAATGACTTCCCGAAACACGAGATGGCGGAAAATTTCCTTTATGCAGCCTTTGCTTCTGCCAACAAGGTCAAGCACAGCCCAATGGTTATCGAATTGGGCTCTGCTTATATAGATAACAAGTCTTGGAAAAGGTTTCAGACCGACGTTACTTACATCCTAGCGAATGCCTACCGGGAGGAAGCAGTCAAGTTCGACAAACTCGCCAAGGATCCCAAGGCTCATCACACTGAGCGTGCCGAATACGAGAAGAAACGTGAGTTGAACTACGGTAAATTCTTCTCCCTTTGCGATACCTTCATGACCGACCTTCCCGCTCACGAATATACCAAGAACATTGTGAACATGATGGGATCGACTTACCTCAATCGTGAAAAGTACGATGATCTTCTATGGAAGTTCGCAGGTATCCGTGACGGACAGAAAGATTCTTCCACGGGCTATCTAAATGCAGACCTTTTCAAGGAATGCCCCGCCTTGGGAGCCTGCTCCTATTACGTTGGAATCGCTCATTTGGTGAATGGTGACTTCGAGGGCTCCAAGCCGTATCTGGAGTCTATAGTTGGTGTTAGCGTACAAGGAATACCCTTGTCCCCAGTTGGTGAAGTTGCCCCACCGGCTCCGACTCCAACGCCACCTGAAGAACCTCCGGTCCCTGAACCTTCCCCTGCCCCCGAATGAGCAAGAGCATAACCAGTGTCCTTCTTTGCGGAGCACTCTTTCTTGTTGGGTGCGGCGATGACGCGGAAGAAGAAAAAGCCAAGGAAGCAGCCAAGACACAGGAAGAAGTTGCTACTCCGACCCCGGAAGCCACTCCCTCGCCCGTCGAGCCAGTGATCGAGGAGGAATCTGAGCCACTTGATCCGAACGGTTTCTATTTGGCTACCGGAGAAACTCTTAACGGCAATCCCGTGTACAAGGACGCCGACGGCTTTTTCCTCTGGTTTGGTGAAAAGAATTGGAACCTGTCGGACAAACAGGGCGGAGGTACTGTTTTTGCCTCCAGTCGTGATGCAAAAATCAACAATCGCTGGACTTCTGGATCTGCCATGAGGCATCCCGAGGAAGCTTACCTCAAGGATGCTTCTTTTCGGCTCGCAGTCGCTTATCAAGGAACTTCGGATTTCCCCAATGCCTACCAGATGTTTTCTGATTTCGTTAAGAAATTCCCAGAGGACAAGCTGGTAGCCGATTGCTATCTCAGCCTAGGCGATATTGTGATCAGCCGCATTGATTCCGAAAGCCAACCTACTTTTGCGGATATCGAGGAATCTCGCCAATATTATGCAAAAGTTCGGGAGTTGAGTCGAGAAGCCAAGCTCGTTAACGATTCCACTTTCAATGAGGGGGATGTCCTCGAACGAGTTGCAAGCAACCCCGAAGGTGTTGCCGAGGAAGCCATGACTGCCGCTGACAAGGATGAAAGCGGCGACCTCTCCAAGATTGAGTACCGCGGGTATTCTCGTTTTCAGAGCATTTCCTATGAATCAGCCAACCTTAATGGTGACGAAAAAGTCGATTTCGGTGAAGTTTTCGACCTCCTCTCCTTGCTTTATTACAAGGACATGGGCGAGCTTTACGAAAAGTACAAAGTCGATAACGCCAATCTCGAGGGAGCTCAATTATCCCGAGCCACCCACAAGATAGGCATCGCCTACGAGAAGCAAGGCAAGCCAGAGGATATGCTGAGGGTTTATTATGATGCAATTAACGAGTTTGGCAATGATCCGACCAGTGTCGGAGCCGACGAAATCCTTAAGGTCTATTCCTCCAAATATGATCTCTATTACAAGAAGTACACCCGTACCCTCGCTTTGCTTGATGCGATTGAGAATCGCGACCAATCCGTTAATTTCTCGATGACCACTCGCGCCGGCGTCAAAGAAATTAATACCACTGTGGGTGAGGCATTGAAGAATCGCCGCTACCTAATCCCATGGCTTAACGTCGTGTTCGAGGGGATGGATCAAAAAGCCCGGGCCGAGGTAGTTAACTATCGTACCGGCATTAAGCAGAACTGGATCAATGCAACGCGCACCCGTTTTAAAAAACTTTTGGCAAAGTTTCCATCGGACTTGGCGCCCAAGGAGAAATTCACAGCTCTTTTCCGCGAGGCAACCGCTCAGGGCAAAAGTACCTTGGCTTTCCGGATGCGTTGGATTTTGGATGACATCGGATCCGGCATCAACGATGGTTATTCTCCTAAGTCCAGTGACTTTGGGGCCGCCAGTCCCAGTGTTTTGTTGTGGATGGGACGTACCGCTAATGACGCCGGTGATTCTCCAGTTGCGAATGGGGCCCTCCAACGCCTCGTAACGGTTTATTCCGATTCCGGTGAATTCGTTTTTGACGCTCTTGTTTTACTGGGGGATTTACAGTCTGGTGATGGTAACAATCGTCAAGCAGAGCGTTATTACGCCCAAGCTTACAATGACTTTGCCTTCAATCCACGAGCTTCCGATGCTCTTCTCAAGCTAGGTGATACACGCCTAGCCATCGGCAAGACCGAAAATAGCACGGAAAAGTTGGTGGCGGCTGAGGAATCCTTTGGCACTGTCATGGAAAACGAGGAGCTCGATATGGTAATTCGAGCGGAAGCCATGTTCAAAATGGGCGAAACCCGCTTTGAGCGAAGGAATTACGTTGGGGCAAGCGATTATTATCGCCAAGTATACAATGGGTTTCCCGGTGCGGTGGAATGGGCCGAGAAAGCATACAATCGAGCCATTGATTGCGCCAAACGTTTGGGTGATTCGGATTCCCAATCCAAGCTTGAGTTGAGGAAAGAAGCATGGAAACGCAAATTTCTAGGAGAATGAAGACAATCTCGAAAGCATTTCTTTTTGTATCAGTTTTTCTGGGCATGGCATTGTCAGCCTCCGCCCAGCAGCCGAACTATTTCAAACAGTATGGCAGTAAGGTAGCTGTTGTCGCGCAGAGAGTGGGGTCCACTCCAAAACCGATGCAATTGCTATCTATCGATCCCAAGCTCGGTAAACTGTTTTGTAACATTCCGGAGGTGGGACAGGTTAATTATGAGTTGAGCCGCCTCGCCGACCAGAAGGTGCAACGCTTTGATTACACTTGGCCCAAGCGCACGCGACAAGCGCTCATGCTGGCAGCGGACGAGCAATACGACAAAATACCCGAGGAGATCATGGCCAAGGACGTTCGTCCGATCATGTATCCTTTGCTGAACTATCTCGAGGTTCCCAACAAGTACTTCAACGTGCATGAACAATGTCTCGCCTTCGTACGTTTACTTGTTGCGAAAAAACAATACCCCGAAGTTCTCATGGTGCTTGGTACGATTAACTTGAACGCTCTTGAAAAAGTTGGTTATCGAGAATTTTCCGACGTCGCCCTTGAATTGGTTGCAAAAGTCATTTCCATCAATCCGGCTTATGTTGCTCCAGCCCTCAAATTGTTAGCCAAGGTCAACGTTCGCGCCAACAATGGCAACGACCACGAGGCCATGAGTGAACTTGGGGATAGCCTCAGGAAATTAAATCAATTTAGCTATGCCATCCAAGTCTACAATCGTTTGGCTACCATCATGGCTCCGCTTCCGGCTTCCCCGATCAAGGAACGCACCCGCCTTTGGCCTGTCTACTGTTATTTCAAGGTCTATTCGGCTTATTCCAAGAAACCTGACGCAGCCTCCCAGAAAGCGGCCTCGCAATATCTCAATGCGGCCCGCTCTTATCTTGCCGCCATCGACAAGAAACCACCTTTGCGTTCTGCCAACGAATTCTCCCTCTACAAACTCTTGCGCGCAATACTCTATCTGAATTATGCCCGCATTCAGGAACAACGTGGCGCATCCGAAGCTGCCGAATCCTATTACAACCAGTCAGTCATCGAGGTGACCGAAGGTATCGTGTCTTCCCGCGTAGGATTGGATTGGTTGCCTGAAGCGCTACTCATGGCTGCTCATGGCTACGAGAAACTGGAAGCCGCTGATTCTGCGAAAAACATTTATCGTCAAATGACGGTGTTTTACAAAGGCACCAATTGGGCCACCATTGCCAACAAACGACTGGGCACAGCCCCCTGATGCTTGATTTTTACGATTTGACCTCCTTTTCCTTAGTACCTACCTATCGCTCATAAGATAATCTCCTAAAAATATGAAAATCGGCAATATCCGTTCGTTTTCCTACCTCTTTCATCTGGTGGTTGGTTGGATCTTTCTGGCTCCCCAAGGTTTCGTTGCTTCTGCTCTTGCGCAGGACGCACCCACCTCCTTCGGCGGCAAGATGGTCGAATCACTGGGAATTTTCCTTTATGCCTTTATTATTATGATTCTGGGCGGGCTCGCCCTTATGATATATAATGGCATTGCGATCCGAAAGCAGGCTTTTGTTAAGGATGAGGTCGTCGAACCCATCATCGCCGAGGTTGGCCGCCTTAACATCGATGGCGCCCGTGAGCTTTGTGATCAATACAAGATGCCTGCCACCAATATCCTCAAGGCAGGTCTGGACCGAATCCAAGACGATGAACTGGATACCGACTCCATCGAGAAAGGTTTGGAAGAGGCTTCGTCGGTGGAATTGGCCAAACCGTTTACTTGGATCAACATGCTTAATACAATTGGGTCCATCGCACCGATGATTGGTCTGCTAGGTACGGTGACCGGTATGATCGGTGCTTTTAACGTGTTGACCGACCAAGGCATGGGCGGTGACTCCAGCAAGCAAATGGCAGGTGATATTTCCAGTGCTCTTTGGACCACTGCAGCAGGCCTGATCACAGCGATTCCAACGCTTATCTCTTATTTCATCTACAAGACTAAATTCGGTACCATCGTGGCCGAAGTGAATCGTTTGTCGGGCGAAATGGTTTTTACTTTGGTACGAGCTGCCCGTAACCCAGAGGCTTTTGCCGAGGAAGAATCTGCTTACGTTGAAGAGGAAGTAGGGTTAGCCCCAGCACCGGAAGGGAATTTACCTCCTCCGGGCCCCGAAGCGCTTCCTCCTCCTGGTCCTCCCCCCGCTTGAGTCTGCAAGCTTGTCTCGCTCTTTTTGTTTGAGTTGGAATTGCCATGAAACGCTGGGAACCAGAGGAAAGCAACGACACTCCCGATCTCACTCCGATGATCGATGTCGTGTTCCTCTTGATCGTCTTCTTTTTGGTAGTTGCCCAACGCATGTCAGAACAGTTCATCGAGATTGAGAAATTAGCCGTGGCCAAGATGGCTGAGGTCAAGGAATCGCCCCCTCCGCGTACTATCATATCGATTAAGCAAACCGAGGACGGCCCCAAATATTATTGGGGTGAGATGGAGATTTATTTGGCCGACGTGAGCGCTTACGTGGCGAAGAACGAGAAGCAGAAGGTTTTTCTTCGCGTGGATCAGCGTGTTACCCATGGTGTCGTGCAGGAAGTTATGCGGGAAATTGGCGAAGGGGGCCAAGTTGACGTTATTTTCGGAGTTTTTCAATCCGGCGGCGGATGATACAAGTACCTTGGAAACTATTTTGTAGACCATGAGCGCATTAAAGAAAATCCTCAGCGAGGAAGATACCGTCGACCTCACGCCCATGATCGACGTCACCTTTCTTTTGCTCATTTATTTCATGGTCACCACCATGCTCAAGCAACCGGAGGCCGAATTAGCCATTCAATTGCCCGGCAAGCCCAAGCCCGGGGCTAACATCAAGGTCATGCCTCGTTACAAGGTGATGATTGAGGAATTGGGAGACGTTTACATCAACGGAGGCTCTCTCATCGAGGATGGTTCCGATATTCAGATGAAGGAACTCGCCGCTCTCCTAAAGGAGGAGCGCGAAGGCCGTGATGCCATGATCCGAACAGGTCGAGCCACCAAGGAAGAAGCGGAGCTCGTCGTTGAAATAGAATCCCATCCCGGAGCTGAGCACCAGTCGACCGTCAGTGTCCTAAACGCCTGTGGTTTGGCTGGCGTCAAACGCATAACGTTTGTCTTCTAGGACCAATTTTGTCCTGAGTTAAACTCTTCTACCGTGACGAAACCCATTGTAACGAAGTTTTTGCATACGCGCATGCGTGTGGATGATCTTGATCGCACCATCACCTTCTATCAACAAGTGTTTGGGTTAGAAGTTACTAAACGTCACGAGTCACCCCGCGGTTCCAAATTGGTTTTTCTGGCAGTCCCGAATAGCGACGAGGAAATTGAAATTACTTATTTTCCGGGATCAGGACCCGTTCAGGTTCAGGAAGACTTGATGCATCTTGCCTTCGAGGTCGAAAGCATGGAGGCTTTTGGTGATCACATTCACTCCCTCGGCGTGGAGTTCAGCGATGGTCCCACTCAAAGCTCCTCTGGTTCCACCTTCGCTTTCGTAGATGCTCCCGAAGGTTATGAAATCGAGGTCATCGAGCGCCCCAAGGGGTGACTTGTACGGCGACTCCCAAGTTGCCTCTTTTTTATTTTATCCCGCTTCGCAGGAAAGCAAGGAGGTCCAGTACCTCGTCTGCATTCATTGAATTGATAAGACCAGGCATCATGGCGGATAGCTTGGAGGGTTTCGTCGCCCTGACTTCCTTTTTAGGTATGCGTAGCACGTGTTCGGGAGCCATGGGGGTAGGCATGACTAACAGTTGCCCGTTCTCATCCCCGAGAATACGCCCAAATTGTTCAGTCCCATCTATTTTGAAAACCACGCTGTTGTGATATTGGTCCGATATAACTTTGTTCGGGTTGATTATGGCGTCAGCCAAGTCGCGGGTGGTGAAGCGCCCTCCAACGCCTGTCAAGTCCGGCCCACCCAGTCCACCTTCGTTTCCGAATCTATGGCAATTTGCACACAAGCCTGCTCTAAACATGACATGACCGTTCTTGATATCGCGGTCATTCAATCCTTTGTCCTTGGCCAGTTTCGTCACGGCTTCGACAGTCCAGATACGACCAGGACCTTTAGGGCGTGGCAAATCCGAGGTAATAGTGGAGGTGAGTTCTTCGCTCAATGATTGCAAGGCCGCTCGTTCTTGTTCAGGTACCTTCTTCAGTGCGTCGTTTCGTATATTATTTATGAACCCCCCGAAACTATTGCCCCCCCGAAACCGTTTTGCATTGTTGAACCAGCTGAAGAATTTCTTCCTTAAGGCTGGCGTCCAACCTGCAGTGGCTACGCGCAAGCAATAGGCATAGTGGATTTGTTGCTTTTCCGGTCGAGAATCGATGGTGGCTAGAAAAGCTTTGCCATAACCGCTTCTAACCAAGAGTTCCGTATCTAGATAATCATCTTGTTCATTGCGATTTTGCGTCAGCATGGGGATGGTTTTTGCAGGCACGGAGGGTGCTTCCAAGTAAGTGAGCACCAAGCAAAGTTCGCGATTCAGGGCATCACTTCCTGCAGGATAGTGAGGATCTAGTTTGGCCACAATGGAAGATACAACTTTTGGATCGGGTTTGCCCAGTCGAGCCATCGTCAAGCCATAGTTCCGCAACATGTGCAATTTTTGAGCTTCGCTTAGTTCCTTCCAGTTCAATCGCCCCAATGCATCCAGAATTGCATCTCTTTGTCCTGTGAAACCTTGTCGGGACAATGCAGTTATTGCTGTCAGCAAGGTTTGGGAATCTTTTTCGGCCAGAGCTTTTTCGGCCCAAGTTTTCACGGGTTGATGTTCCAGCGAAATACGAGCAGCGTTCCGGATGAAACGATCTTCCTGACCCAAAGCTTTCCAAATTATGGATAGATCTCTTTTGTCGCCCGGTCTTTGCAAAGCCTCAATTTCATGTCTTAGCGAACGTTCCTTACTGCCCAGCATATTCTTTCCGGTGACGGTTGCAGTGGATTCTTTTCCCTCGTAAGTCACCTTGTAGAGAAAGGATTTGGAGCCTCTTCCGCCCACCGCGAAATACATGGCACCGTCATGAGGGTGTATCACCGCATCTGTTACGGGCAGGGGCTTTCCGCCTATGAATTCTTCTCGTGAGGCAACGTAGCTGCTGCCTTTTGGTTGCAAGTGAATTGCCCAAATCGAGCCATAGGTCCAATCCAGAGCGTAGATGGCGGATTGATACTTGGCTGGAAATTTTGATCCAGCCCCTGAAATCACTCCAGTCGGTGATCCCGGACCAATATCCACAACTGCGGGCAAGGTGTCCTCGTAGTAAGAGGGGAACTTTCCCGAACCATTCCGCCAGCCGAACTCGCTGCCATTCATGGCATGACAGATTCTAGTTGGCCGATACCACGGTGTTCCTGCATCCCATTCCATGTCGGAATCGAACCCGAATAATTCACCGTCTTGGTTAAAGGCTATCCCATAGGTGTTGCGAAATCCGGCGCTGACCAGTTCCCATGCCTTGCCTTCCGGATCCGTGCGGCAAATCCATCCTCCGGGCGCCATCGTCCCTCGGGCATGACCTCTGGCATCGGGCATCCGAGGAAGCAACTGATCCTCTTGCCACACTCGGGGGACCAAAGAACCTTCTGGGGAGGGCAGGCGAGTCATGTTGCCAGCCACCACGTAAAGCTGTTTTCCATCAGGACTCAGTTCCAGGTCATGAGGACCATGTTCTCCACCTCCGGGCAAAGCCCGCAGTTTGTCCATCTTGTCAAATTGGTCGTCTCCCGTTGTGTCCCGAAGACGATAAAGCCCACTTCCAGGTCCGCCATTGGCACAGAAATAGAGGCTATCGAAGGCCCAGACCATGCCTTGACCGCTCGTTGCCTTGACCGCCATTTTTTCTACGGATATATCTTCTCCGTCTTTTGGCAGCGTTATGCGGTAAAGCCCTGCCCGTCCTTGGTCAGATGCATAGATTCTTCCTTTGTCATCGACTGCGAGACTAACCCATGAACCTTGTGAACGAGGGACATCATAGATCATCTCTACCTTGAAGCCTTCCGTGTTACGAAGAGTATTGTTGGTTATGCCGGATCGCCTGCGGGTGCCACTTCCTCCACCGAATACGTTGCCCCAAGGACCATCTCCCATTTTGCCTACCACGACAGGCTTCTTTCCAATGGCCAAACCTTTCGTCATCCAGTCAGCGGATTCATCGGGAAGCTGCTGGGGGTTCTTTGACACGAATTTCCAGGAATCATCGGTCACGACGATGAGCTTTTTGCCATCATCAAGAGTGACCTCTAGTTGCAGGACGAATCCGGCCGGTCCACCTTCGTTTCGAGCCACCGCCGCAATTACGTTTGAGCCAGATTTTAGCAACTTCTTGATATCCTTGGATATTGCCGTGTTCCACTCACTGCTTTTGTCCACCGATTTACCATTCACGAAGACTTCGCTTTTATTATCGCAGGTAAATATGATCCGCGCTGTTTGCGGCGCTTTGTCCAATTCCACTGTCTTGGAAAAATAAAGCGGCGTTTTCGGGCGGTCCCCCTTGGCATCCCAAATCCATTTTGCGGTGGATTGAGCGCTTACTGCTAGGTTTTGAAAAAAGGTCAATATACAGACCATGCAAATTTTAAGGCACAAGTAATTCATGACATGAGATTTCAATTTAATCATTTTTCGGCAAAGCTAAAACAATTTGAATGCCTTTTGTTCATAAAATTTTTTCCGACAAAATTTTGAGCCTTTTTTCACGACCAAGGCGGTTGGAGTGGGTTCTGGACAAGGTTTGGCTATTTCGCATTCTGTCATTGTGACAAAGCACGGAGTTGAATTAACTTTTGAGGCCGAACTGGGCAAAGGAACTGTTTTCACGGTTCGATTGCCCATCAAAGGGAAAGTGGAAGAATCACCCGAAGACAAAGAATATACAATCCAAGCGACATGAAAACCAGAGATCCCAAAACCACGGCCTTGATTCTCATTGGCTACCAAAACGATTACTTTTCCGATGATGGCATTTTGCATGGCGTCATCGAGGAAGTCGAAAGGGTTAACCATGTTCTGGACAATACACTCAGCTTGATTCGTGGTTTGGCTGGTTCCAATGCCTTGATAATCTCGACCCCGATCATTTTCACCGAGGATTACTCCGAGTTGCAGGATCCGGTTGGGATTTTGAAGGTGGTAAAGGACACCAAGGCATTTTGCGCCAATTCCAAAGGCTCTGAGACCATCCAGGCCTTCAATGAGTTTGGCGACCGCATCAAGGAGGTTCCCGGCAAGCGTGGTTTGAATGCTTTTTCCAACACGCAATTGGATGAGCTCTTGCGTCAAAATGAAATCAAGAACATAGTTTTTGCCGGTGCCGTCACTTCGGTTTGCATAGATTCCAGTGCTCGGGCTGCATACGAGAGAGGTTTCAAGGTGAGTGTTCTTTCCGATTGCACGACTGGCCGTACGATGATCGAGCAGGATTTTTACTGCAATGATATCTTCCCAATCTACGCGGAGGTTTTAGATCACGTGCAATTAATGGAATCCTTAACGGATGCCCCGTGATTCCTTCTTTTGTTCTAACCTTTTATTAATCTCCAGTCCCTCTTTTTGATGTAATCTCGATCTAGTTCTGACAGGGAAGTCGAACTCTCGGTTCAGGTGAATCGCAGGTTGATCGAAAAGCTTACTACCGAGAATCAAAAGCTGAAGAAAAACCTGCTTTCCCTGCACGAGGAAATTAAGTTGCGCAAGGATTTGGAGATCCAACTTGCGAATTCACAGAAGGTGGAGGCCCTTGGAAAACTGGCTGCCGGAATCGCTCACGAAATTAACACGCCCGCTCAATTAATTTGCGATCATTTGCAATTTGTAAAGGAATCCATCGAGGAGATTATTGACCCTGAGCAAGCACAAGTCGCTTTGTCTGACTTTCTTCGCGACAATCTGCCCATGGCGATCGAAAATTCCATCGAGGGGGTCAAGCGCATCGGCGAAATCGTGGCCTCCATGAGGCGTTTCTCTCATCGTGAACATGACAATGAAAAGCATCCTGCAGACATTAACCAAGCCGTTTTGGATTCCTTGGCCGTATCCCGCAATCAATGGAAGAACCACGCCCAAGTTACAACCGAACTAAAATCCGATCTGCCAGTTGTTTCCTGTCTTTTGGGTGAGGTCAATCAAGTGATTCTCAACCTTATCATCAACGCCACTCATGCCATCAACGATTTTCACGAAAAGGGAGTTTTGGGCAACATTACCATAAGCACCTCTCAAGTTTAAAATGAAATACAAATTGCGACCTAGGATGATGGAGGTGGCATTCCCAGCATATTCAAGAACGCATGTTCGAACCCTTCTTCACGACCAAGGGATTAGGCAAAGGCACTGGTCAAGGCCTGGCTCTTGCTCATTCCGTCATTGTGAAAAAACATAATGGCAGACTGACTTTCGAAACGGAACAAGGTGTGGGAACCACCTTTTTTATCTTTTTACCACTCTCCGTCGAAGAATAAATTTCGCCCAACCAAATCCCTTATTGCAAGGGATGGCTGAAGGTTTCCAGTTAATTGATTTTCTTCCCTCTCTTGGGTACTACGGCTTCAACAAGTAGGTTTCCATCGGACCCTTCCCCTTTATTTCGGAGATGCCTCTCGATTCTAGAGGATGATTTTCTCGGATCAATTCCGCTGTCGCGGTGGAGAGATGTATGAACCCGGGAACTCCGTGAGATTCCATTCTTGCCGCCGTGTTCACGGTGTCTCCCCACAAGTCGTAAATAAACTTTTTTCTGCCGATCACGCCGGCAACCACTGGCCCACTGTGTATGCCAATTCGAATCGAGATTTTTTCTCCTTCGCACGCTTTCATTTCCTCGAAGTATCGTAACATGCGGATAGCCATCTCGACCATCGCATTGGCGTGGTCCGCATGTGGTTCGGGTATGCCTGCAGCCACCATGTAACTGTCACCAATCGTCTTGATCTTTTCCAAGCCCAACTCTTCCGTAAATTCATCGAAAGCCGAGAAAATTTCATTTAACAAATCGACCAATTGCTTTGCTTTCAGCTTCGTGGACAAGGTAGTGAATCCTACGATGTCAGCGAACAACACACTGCATGCGGGAAAATTGTCCGCTATGGTCAATTCGTGATCTTTCAATCTCTCGGCAATTAGTTCGGGCAGAATGTTCAAGAGTAGTTTTTCCGACTTCCCCTTTTCCTCCTCAATGGCTCTTGAATATTCCTTTTCCCTGTCTTTCAACACTTTGCGTTCCAAGGCCGAGTTGATGCGACCATTGAGGGTTATAAAATTGTAGGGTTTGGTCACGTAATCCTGCGCCCCTGCCTCCAGGCAACGATAAATGGTGTCGGTTTCATCCAATGAGGAAACCATGATCACTGGAACGTTGGCCCGAAGAAATGCCTCCGAATGCCGCTTTAGGAATTCATATCCGTTTGTATCCGGCATAAGGACGTCCAGTAACACGAGGTCGTAATTGCCACGAGTCAGCAAGGACTCCGCTTCCTCCGTCGAATTAGCGGACTCCACCTTGTGCCGAGCCGTTTC